>CAWIFK010000017.1:0-342959 GCA_963835385.1 uncultured Actinomycetota bacterium | reverse complement strand
AAGACCCTTCGGCTAAGGACATCCATGAACCGCACTGCTGCCTCTCGTCATCCGCTACGCCGAGGCATGGCGTCCTTGGCCGTGCTCTCCCTGTCTGCGGCCGGTCTCGTCGTCGGGTTCACTCCCGCCGCATCTGCCGCCATTGACCCCGCGCAGCGGGTCTACTCCTTCTCGTCCTCCGCGACTGCCTTGGACACCAACTTCTTCCCCGACTCTCCGGACGTGAGCCTGCGGTTCGGGTACGTGGAGAACTTCGGTTCGATGGACCCCCGTTCCTCGCCGTATGCGAACCATTACTCCACCGCCTCCAACACTGACGCCTACGGTCGATACAACCTTGACGTGGAAGACCTCACCGCGTGGGCCTCGGCGCTCGCCTCCAACGAGTACGAGTTCGGACGGTACGGGCCCTCGGGGGAGACCACCCCGGGCGGTTCGGTTGCGGGGGCGTTCTCCATCGGGCAGTCCGAGAGCAGGGTGAACCCGCAGGTCGGAGTGGACCAGGACCACTGTGTTCCCGAAGGCGGGACCGTGGGCGAGGCGGAATCCTCGACCAGCAACGTCGATCTGGACCCGTTGACCTACGGCCCCGACCGGGTTGATGTCGTCAACCTCGCCGGCCCCGTCACGACCCGTTCGGAGACCCGGATGGTGTCCAACGGCGGCGAGCACACCCGTGGCTTGCGCACCGTCGTCGAAGGTGCCGCCGGAAGGTACACGTTCAACGACGACTCACTCACCGTGAAGGTGGTGTCAGGCGCGAAGATCGTGGCGACCGCCGACGGCGTGAACCCGACCACCGCCGTGCTCACCCCCGCCGTGGTCGAGGCCACCGACGCGAACGGTTTCACCACTCCTCTGGGTCCCGGTTCGGTGACCACCTTCACGAACCCGGACAACCCGCGTGTCTCGGTCACCATCGAGGTTCCCGCAGACCCGTTCAGCGACGACCAGACGCCGGACGGCACCGAGGTGTCGGTGGCGACCAACGCGTTCCGGGCCGAACTGAACGTGGAGGGCCGCGACAACATGGGCGGCAACTACGCCGAGGTCGGGTCGGTCTACGCATACGTAGCCGTTCCGGTTGGTGGCGTGGACTGCACTCCCCCGCCCGATACCGATGGTGACGGTCTCGCTGACCCGAACGAGGAGCGGCGCGGAACCGACCCGAACAACCCCGACACCGACGGCGACGGGGCCAGCGACGGCGACGAGGTTCGGTTCAACTACACCGACCCGCTCGTGGCCGACAACCCCGACAACGACGACCCCGATGGTGACGGCCTCAGCAACGATGAGGAAGCCGCCTACGGGACCGACCCGTACACCCCCGACACCGACAGCGATGGGGTCAACGACGGTGACGAGGTTGCCGCCGGAACCGACCCGCTCGTGGCACAGACCCCCACCCCGACCGGCAAGAAGGACTCCGACCGTGACGGCCTCAGCGATGCTCGCGAGGCCCGGATCGGCACGAACCCGAACAACCCAGACACCGACCGTGACGGGCTCCGCGACGGCCGTGAAGTCAAGGGCATCACCACCAAGCGTCTCGATGACGTGAGGACCAACCCGCTCAAGGCCGACACCGACCGCGACGGTCTGCGCGACAAGGTGGAGGTGCGCGGGTTCACGAACAAGCGGTACGACCGCACGTTCTTCTCCCACCCGCGCAAGGCCGACACCGACCGTGACGGTCTGCGCGACAAGGTGGAGGTGCGCGGGTCGAAGAACGGGAAGTTCCGTTACGAGCCGACCAACCCGAACCGGCGCGACACCGACCGTGGCGGCGTGGCCGACAAGCGCGAGATCCGGTTGGGGTCGAACCCGGCCGACATCCGCTCGGGTCCGCGTAACCCGTAACCACCTGCATCACCTGTTGAGGGCTCTCTGCCAGCTGCTGGGGCGGGGAGCCTCAACAGCGTCCGGGGACAGCGCATCGACGGCGTCGCGGGCCGGTCCGCTCATCGCCGCGGATAGTGAAGCTGGCCCGTGCCGCCGTCCGCGTGATCGCACCTGCGGCATACCGCCGCGATCCGGCGACGCGGTCGCCAGTTATGAGCGCTGGGGTTGCCGCGCGTCTGCCGGGAACCCGAATTCGGTACGCACGCCGGGGCTGAACGCCACGTGGTCGGGCGGCCGGGCCACCAGGTCGGGCAGCCCCATCGAGGCCACGACCTCGTCGTGCAGGGCCAGCACCTCCGCATCGTGCACCGGCCAGGGCTCGTGGTGGTTGGGGATGTACCACGTCCGGCCCCACCTCCGCACGTGCAACCCCCAGCGGCCGGTGACGAAATTGTCGATCCTCGTGCTCTGACGCCTCGCACCTGCGCGGACCACGACGTGACTCTCCGTCCGTCTCCCCGGACGGCGTAGACACGAGTCGTAGGAGTGGACCTCGCCCGTCGCCCGGTAGCGCATCCGTGCCCAGCGGTAGGGCAAGCCGAACGCCGCGCGCGCTCCGAGCACCACCGCTGCTCGGTCCGTGTCGAGGCTGAGGAAAACGATGCCGCGGCGTCTGTGACATCGACCGAGTAGAGCCGCACGTTTGTCTCCAGAAAGGTTCCGAACCACGGAACACCGGGGCCGCGAAGGACGCCTGCGCCGACCATCCGGAACGGGATCAGCCCGACGTAGGTGGCACCGTCAAGGGTGTCGGGACGGACGCCCGGCGGCATCCGGTGAGCGACCTGCTCCGGGTCGACTGCCCAGTGCAAGAAGGTCAGGTCCCGCCAGGCCTGGTTCATCATCACTCGGCCGTGCAGGTCAGGCGCCTGCGACGAGACGGGCTCGACGCCTGGGTCACTCACGCTTCCACCCTAGACACGAGCAGCAGGCTGGTCCGTCGCCACACACCTGAGCTGCCCGGCCCGCGTGGTCCGGTTGCCCACCTAGCGGAGGCGCGTCACTTCGCCGCGACATGGCGCCCGACCGCGGTCTACGGACGAGGCTCTCGCGCCACGAGTCAGCGAGTCACTTCGTCCTGGCGGCGCCCCGCCTGTGAGAGCAGACCGAAGTCGAGAAGCACGGCAACCGCGACACCGTTCGCGTCAAACCCCACCCACGCCGGGTGCAGATCCTTGCCACACAAGAACGCCGCCGCCAACGTCCGTCCATCGCCCTCCAACGGAACGATCGACTCCGCAAGCGCCCGGTCAAAGATGCCCTGCATGTACAGGTCGTCCTCGAACAGCGGCCGGAGGGAAGCCGCGTCGGTGACCTCGTAGAACGCTCCGAGCGAGGAGTCGGAGTCGAGCTGGAACTGGCGATCGTCGGCAAGCGGCTGCCACGCGGTCACATCGGCGACCGCGCCGGCCGTGGCGGCCACCGGCAACACCTCGCCGGCGCCGGTCTCGGCGCGCGTGCGCGTGATCACGGTGACCGCCGTCGGGTAGTCCTTCGCACCCATGCCGATCGCGGGGGTTGCGGGCGCGGCCTCTGGAAACCAGGGGTCGGCGATGGCGAGTGCACCCCATTTCATCGACAGCGTGGGCCCAGCCTTCAACGTCAGGGTCACGGTCTCCCTCTGGTAGCGGCGGTTTTGCGGAAGACGTACCTGGCGCCGAGCTCCACGAGGTCTCGAGGCTCCACTGTGATGCCGCCGGGCACATCAGGCTGATCGAGGCTCTCCGGCAGCCGCTCCATCACGACGGCCCGCTCAGCACGCGGCAAGGCAAGGACTGCCTCGAGGACGT
Source organism: uncultured Actinomycetota bacterium (assembly GCA_963835385.1). Classification (GTDB taxonomy): domain Bacteria; phylum Actinomycetota; class Actinomycetes; order Propionibacteriales; family Nocardioidaceae; genus Nocardioides_B. The sequence continues at coordinate 339,264 of CAWIFK010000017.1, read as the reverse complement.
CGTAGATCTTCCGGCTCACCCGTCGAACGCTAGCGGCGAGTGAAGGTGCCTACTCGCATATGCGTCTTTTCCTCGCGTTTCGCCCGGCCATGGCTCTTCACAGGTGACGGGCCTGCACCGCTTCCCCGGCCGTCGTCGCGTCGGCGAATGTGTCGATGGCCTCACGACGTTGCGGATCGGAGATGTTCGTTGAAGAACGTGACGATGCGACGTCGTGCATCCACGGTGGCCGCGTCGTCGTAGCGGGTCCCTGAGATCCGTGCGAGGAAGCGCAAGAATAGGGTCTGGTCCTCGCGTGCGTGATCATCCATGAACCCATGGCCCACGCCGGGATAGATCTTAACGTCATGCGGTACGTCGAACTTGGTGAGCAGCTGGTCCAGCCGCTCACCGGCCTTGGCTCCCAACGGGGACTTGTCTGCACCGCCGAAGCTTCCGACGACCGGGCAGGCCCGCGGCAGCCAGTCCTTGGCGTCTGATGGGCAGCCGCCGTAGTTCACAGCCGAGGCGGCGAATCCGTGCCCCTCGGCCAACGCGATCGCATACCCGCCACCCATGCAGAAACCAACCACGCCGACCACCCCGGTGCAGCCGGCCTGGTCCCGCAGCCACTGCCGTGCCGCCTCGACGTCGTCGAAGGACCGGCCACGGCGCGGGCCGAGGTCGCCCATGATCGTGCGCAGGCAACGCAGCCGACTGCCCCAGTAGTACAGGTCGGGCGCGATGGCCAGGAAGCCCTCACCGGCCAGCCAGTCGGCGTGGCGCCGTAGGTCGTGACTCATCCCGGTGAAGTCATGGATCACCACGATGCCTGGCCACGGCGGTGCCGTCATGGGCACCGCCGTGTACACGGACATAAGGCCATGCCGCGTCTCGATCTCCAGAAACGTGCCCCCTGACATGGCACATTGTCGCAGGTCTTGGCGCAGCCAGAAGATGGTTGCAGCGTTGAGGTCGGCAGTCCGAGAGGAGCCGACCGGTGGAGGTCCTTGCCCGCATCGTCCTGGGCATGCTTCTCGTTGGGCACGGCCTGGTCCACCTGCTGTGGCTCGCACCCGGCGACGACCCGGGATGAACATTCCGACTCGACCGGTCATGGCTGTTGTCGGACGCGCCCGTAAACCGTTGCGATGGTGCTCATCGCGCTCATTGTCGCGGGGTTCGGGCTGCTCGACCTCGCAGTCTGGGAGTCCCGGGCCTGGCTTCGATCTGGCCGACCTTGGCGATCCTGGCCTCCCTGGCGTCACTCGCCACCATGGCGCTGTTCTGGGATCGTCAACTCCGGTGGGGCGTTGGGATCGACGTCGCCCTCATCGGCACGCCCCCGCGAGAGGTCGGGTGTCGCGCCGCGGCCTCTCCCCCTGACGGCGCACGAACGACCGGTCGGCCTGGGCTCCGCGCGGCAGACCTGCGTCACACCGCCGCTTGTTTGGCGCTACTACGAGTTGGTGGACGACGACCCGCAGGCGGTTCGGCGCTCAACCAGCGAACGTGGCGAACGTCCAGTGATTGCCGTCGGGATCGGCGACGGTGAAGTCGCGAGATCCATAGTCAGTCTGGCTCACCAGCTCGTGCACGATCGTCGCTTCCAACGCGCGCGCCCTGGACATCACTGCGTCTGGATCGGCTACCACGACGTGCAGTGAACTCGTCCCGGGCCGGCACGGGGTGGCTCGCTCACCGGTGCTGGAGAGCATGACCCGCCCGCCCTCCGGCCAGTCCAGCTGACAGTGATGGATCAAGCCTTCGCTGTCGCCCGGAATCAGGAGGTCCTGTGTGAATCCAAGATCGATCAGCCAGCTGCATAGGCGCTGAGCATCGTCGCTCACGATGCTCGCCCAGATGCTCTGCTGCCGCACGCCGCTCGATCGGATCGCCATGGTCGCCATCGTAGGCACCTCCGCTCGGGTGAGCCTTCGCCGACCATGACCATCTCCCCCAAGGTGCGGCGATCACCGAGGCGAAGACCTGCACATTCCCCAGGGCGTCCAGCCGGGGGGTGATGCCAGAGGACGCATCAATGCAGCGCTTCACGCCTTCGACACCTGCGTCACACCGCCGCCATTGCGGCGCAAAGTCGATGACCGGTGGCGAGGGGTGCAGCGCCTCAGACCTCATGCCGTCGAGTCCGCTGTCGGCTGGGTGAGCCGCAGGTCCGACGGTGATGCCGGGCCCGCGGCTCTCAGGGTGCGTGGGTGCCTGGTCAGACGACTGCCGGCGCCCCGCTGGCCGCGAGCGCCTTGACGTCCTGAGTTGTCAGCGGCTGCCCACCGATCCCCCAGTCCCCGCTGGCTACCTCTTCGACCACGACCCAGGTGACTGGCCGCATGTTCTCTCCTTCGATCGAGACCATCGCGTCGGTCAGGCGTCGGACGACCTCCTGCTTCTGCTCAGTGGTGAAGACGTTCTCGATGAGTTTGACGTTGATGAATGGCATGTGCCCTCTCGTCCCTTCGTGTGGGCTGGCTTCCTGCGTGCCCTTACCGGGACCGTAGGCCTCTGGCAGTATTAGATGGAACACGACGATGGGGAGGTCCATAAGTGGATCTGATACCCCACGTCCGGCGCCTGCAGGTCCTGCTCGCGGTGGCCGACCACGGTTCCTTCACCGCGGCCGCCTCGGCACTACTGATGACGCAGTCGGCGGTGAGCCAGCACGTCGCCGCACTTGAGCGCGAGACCGCCATCGCGCTTGTGGAACGAGGAACACGGCCGATTGTGATGACTGAGGCGGGGCAGGCCCTGACCAGGCACGCGCGGGTGGTCATGGCCCGCCTGGACAGTGCCGAGCAAGAAGTCATGGAGATCACCGGCCGGCGCCACGGCAGACTTCGCATGGGCAGCTTCCCGACGGCGTTGGCTACGTTCGTCCCGCCCGCACTGGCAACCTTCCAGAAGCGGTACCCCGAGGTCACCTTGACCGTGGTCGACGACCATCTGCAGCGACTGCTGCCCCGCTTGGCTGATGCCGAGCTTGACCTGGCGATCGTCTTCGACAACAGCGCCTCACCGGACGTCGAATCGACGCAGCTCGACCGGGTCCCGCTGTTCGACGACCCTTATCGCGTGGCGCTGCCCGCGGGGCACCGCCTGGCGCGAAACGGGAGGCCGGTGGACTTGGCGGCGCTCAAGAACGAGGCCTGGATCGGTGGCGGGCCCGGCAGTGCCTGGTTCAGGATCGTCCGCTCCGCGTGCGCAGACGCCGGCTTCGAGCCCTCCGTCACCTTGCGCACCGACGACTACGTTGCGGGCCAGTCCTTTGTTGCCGCAGGCATGGGCATCGCGGTAATGCCGGGGCTCGCCCTCGAGCACCCGATATCAGACCTCGAGGTGCGCCCGCTCCGCACACACGCTCCCCGCCGCCGCATCTGGGTGGCTCGACCCCCGGACTTGTACCCGACCCCTGCCGAACAGGCGATGACCGAGCTCCTGCGACGGGTGACACGCCCCAGGCGGGGACCTGGCGTGTCACGATGACCGTGATGGATGCCGGGCTGCACCTGCCACAGATGGACCTGACCGGCGAGGGGCTCGCAGCCTCGCGCGTGTTCGGGGCGGTTGCCGCCGCTCGCTCCAACGGGTTCGTGGCGTTGTCCGCCAACGACCACTTCCTCTTCGCTCGGCCCTGGCTGGACGGCCTCTCTCTCCTGTCGGCTGTGGTCGAGTGCTCCGGCGAGCTCATCCTGGCGACCACCATCGCGCTCGCCCCGTTGCGTGGGCCGGTGCCCCTCGCCAAGGCGTTGGCGACCCTCCAGCTGCTCTCGGGCGGCCGTGTCCAGGCCGGAGTCGGGCCTGGGTCATCACGGGACGACTACGACGCCGTAGGCGTCGCCTTCGACCAGCGATGGCAACGCTTCGACGAGTCCGTCGTCCTGCTCAAGAGTCTGCTGCAGGGACATCCACCAGACGCCGGCCCGACGCTGTACGCCGCTCCCGAGACCCGGCTGGAACCAGTGGCGCCGGTGCCGGTGTGGATCGGCAGCTGGGGCTCGTCCGCAGGGCTGCAGCGTGTCGCCAGATTCGCCGACGGGTGGCTCGCCTCCGCGTACAACAGCTCCCCCACCGTGTTCGCCGCCGCCTGGACAGATCTGCAACAGACGCTGGCCATGACCCGACCTGAGGCAACAGCCGAATTCGGCAATGCACTCGTCACCATGTGGACGTGGATCACCGAAGACGCCGAGCAGGAGCGTCGGGTGCTTTACGACCTGCTCTCACCCTTGCTTCGCCGAGATCCCGACAAGCTCGCCACACAACTATGTGTAGGCCCCGCCAGCCGCTGCCGCGAACTAGTGGCTCAATATGCAGAGGCAGGGTGCACGCGGATCCATTTCTGGCCCGTGGCCGACGAGACCAGCCAGGTAGAACTCCTCGCAAGCCGGGTGATCGCCTGAGCATCTCTCACCACACGGGCGTCATGTCGCCACGTCAAGACGTTCGAAAGCGAAGCTCCAGATCGGTCCGGATATGAATGTGTCGCAGAAGGAAGGCTCATTCGTCGAGCCTCATGCGCCGAAGCCATCCTGTGACTTCCTCGTGGCAGTTGCTGGTGTTTCACGATCGGCAGGCCAGCACCACGATGTCGAGCGTGTTAGCGACCCCCGTGTCAACGACGGTCGAAAACTGGACCACTTCCGTCGGTTGAAAACTGGACCCCCCTCTGCTCAGTTCTCTTCGTTGACGGCCGCGGGGACGCGGCCGAGTTCTCGGTTCTTCAGCCGGCAGGAGTCGCCCTTCAAGGCGATGACCTCGGCGTGGTGGACGAGCCGGTCGATCATTGCGGCGGCGACGGTGTCGTCGCCGAAGACCTCGCCCCAGCGGGCGAAGTTCTTGTTGCTGGTGACGATCAGGCTGGCGCGTTCGTAGCGCGATGAGACGAGCTGGAAGAACAGGTTGGCGGCCTCGGGCTCGAACGGGATCTAGCCGACCTCGTCGATGACCAGCACGGGATACCTGACGAGTCGGCGGAGCTCGTCTTGCAGCCGGCCAGCGTGGTGGGTCTCGGCGAGCCGGTCAACCCACTGCGATGCGGTGGCGAACTGGACCCGGTGCCCGGCCTGACAGGCGCGGATCGCCAGCCCGGTGGCCAGGTGGGTCTTCCCGGTGCCGGGTGACCGTCGTCTCAGGCAGTAGGAGCTGCTCGGCTTCGCGGCGAGCACGGTGCGCGCCGCGCTGATTGCCCATCTCGCAGCGGTGAGCAGCGGGTCTCAAGTTGCGTGCGCGAACCGTCCCCGCAAGCGGATCTTCCTGCGGTGATCGTTGACGGCCTGGCTGTTCCTTCTTCTCTGAGCGTCGCCACAAGCCGCCGGTCCCACGAGATACCCGTTGGGACGTTTTCGAGTCTGTTGGCGACAAGCAGCGGGGGGCTCGTTAAGGGCCGGCAGCGAGTCCTGCCGGCCGACGACCTGTCAGACGTGATGGATGAGGCTGCCGATAATGGTGAGGATGGCCAGCGCTGCGCCGGCCGCGGCGATGAGCACCGCGGCGCGGGCGAGGTGGGATTCCCATGCCTCGCCGGTGGCGCGGAGTGTGCTGTTGGCCAGTCCTGCAGCCAAGCCAGCCATGATCAAGCTGCCGATACCCCAGACGGCCATCACGTTGGGGACAGCGCCGATGTCGTAGTTGGTGCCCCAGAACAGGGCGCTGATCGCCGTGCCCCAGCTGCCTTGGCCAAGCATGCTGAAGACGGCGAAGGCGAAGCCTGCGGTCGCCGTCGCCTTCGGGGTCAGCAGGTTCCCGGGACTGAATGGGCTCCTGGTCCGAGGGTGCGACTCGGCGGTGAACTCCTCCTCGGCCACGTCGTGACCCCCTTCCTCGATGGCCTCAGCCTAGTCCCGGTCGGCCGAAGAACCGCCGCATGCGATTCCTCATGTGCGGTGACGAGTAGTCGATGGCCCCTGGACGGACAAGGCCCCGTAGCCAGCTCGTCCCGCAGCAGGATCCGCTTGCGGGAACCGCATTGATGCGCCGTGAGCGGCCGGATCGACGCCGTAGGCCGTTCGGCTTGCGGCGCAACCGGATTCGCAGGAGAAGGAGGGCGCCACCCAGGTAGCCTTCCGCCGGGGACAACCTGGCCTGACCCTGGATCTTGGACACGCTGAATCCAGCATCGTGCTGGGGAAGCGAGAAGATCTGTTCCATGGCCAGGAAGAACTACTCCGACGCGTTTCGTCGTCAGGCCGTCGACTTGTATGAGTCCACTCCGGGGGCGACGGTGCGTGGCATCGCCGACGACCTGGGCGTCGAGCGAGGCACGTTGCGCCACTGGCTCGACCAGTTCGGGACCGGCAAGAAGACCGCCGCCGACGGCACGATCACCCGCAGCCCGCTCAAGCCCAAGCAGCCGTCGGTCTCGGCGTCCGGGGTCGAGGAGACCCCGGAACAGCGGGTCGCGCGGCTCGAGGCCCGGGTCGCGGAGCTGGAGGCTGAGACCACCAAGCTCACCACCGAGCGGGAGATCCTCCGATCGGCGGCCAAGTATTTCGCTGGGGAGACGCGCTGGTGACCCGCTTCCAGTTCGTCGCCGACCACCAGGACGCCTTCGAGGTGAAGCGGATGTGTGAGCTCGTCGAGGTCGAGCGTTCGTCGTACTACGCGTGGAGGGACGCTGCTGCGGCGCGTGAGGCTCGGGCAGCTGCCGACGCCGAGCTCGCCGCGAAGCTGCGGGCCATCCACGCCGAGGACAACACGATCGGGGCGCCGCGTGCGACCGCGGAGCTCAACGACGGCGTCCCGCCCCGCGAGCGGGTCAACCACAAGCGGGTCGCGCGGGTGATGCGCGAGCACGGCATCCGCGGCTACCAGAAGAAGCGGCGGGTGAAGACCACAATCCCCGAACCGTCGGAGGCGAAGGTGCCCGATCTGCTGAAGCGGGACTTCACCGCAGCCGCCCCGGGGGAACGCTACGTCGGGGACATCACCTACCTGCCGATCGCGGATGGCACGAACCTGTACCTGGCCACGGTGATCGACTGCTTCAGCCGCCGGCTGGTCGGCTGGTCGGTCGCCGACCACATGCGCACTAGCCTGGTCGAAGACGCGCTCAAGGCCGCCGCCGCGACCCGCGGCAGCACGACCACCGGCCTGGCCGGCGCGATCTTTCACAGCGACCACGGGTCGGTCTACACCTCGAAGGACTACGCCCGCCTCTGTGGCCAGCTCGGCGTCAGCCAGTCCATGGGCGCCATCGGCTCCTCGGCCGACAACGCACTCGCCGAGTCGTTCAACGCCACGCTGAAGCGCGAGGTCCTCCAAGACGCCGCCTGCTGGCCCGACGAGCTCACCTGTCGACGCGAGGTGTTTCGGTGGATCCTCCGCTACAACAACCGCCGCCGGCACTCCTGGTGCCGCTACCAGCCCCGGTCACCTACGAGACCGGCCACACCGCTACGCTCCCGTCAGCCGCGTAATCCCACCCCGTGTCCAAGGTCCGGGGTCAAGGCCCCCTCACGACCACCCAGGAAAGCCAATGAATCAGCAGCAGCTACAGTGCCCGTTGTGCCAGGGCACCGACTTCGACCAAGAGTCGTCGCGACAGGACTCCAGGTGGGGGTTCACCTCCCACAAAATGACGCTGATGATCTGCCGGCAGTGCCGCTACGTTCTGCACTTCTCCCAGGGACGATCCATCTTTGACTTCGACTGATTCCCTCGTCGCTTGCCGCACTGTGGTGGAAGGCTGAGCGAGCCGGCAGGCGCTCCGTTTGAGTATGAGCTTGTCGTCCCATCCGACCCGGCGCAGCTCTAGGTTGTAGTCCCGGCCGAGCTTCCGTGCCGCGGCCGTGGTAATCCCGCGATCCACACCAGGACCAGTTCGAGCCGCGCGGTGACGCCCTGGCTGCTGAGGTGCTCCAGCATGAGCTCTGTGGTCCGGTTCTCGTGGGTGGATGCCGGCACAACCAAGGCGCCCACCGGCAGGCCAGTGACGCCGACTGCCACGACACGCTTGGCTCCCTTGGTGCGACCGTAGGGGCCGCCGCGGTCGTGGAAGGTGAAACCGCCGTTGGATGCGCCGCGGGCCAGGTGAGTGTCGATGATCACCATCGACGGCGTCGCCTCGGCTCGGCCGTCCACCTGGCGCGCGGCCTCGTGCAGTACCGCCAGTGCTCTCGCCCAGGTGCCGTTGCGTGACCAGCGGCGGAACTGTGACCACACCCGGGTCCAGGGCCCGAAGGTAGCGGGCAGGTACCGCCACTGGCAGCCGGTGTGGGAGATGTAGAGCATCGCGTTGACGACCTTCCGCAGGCCCTTGCCGTGCTTGGGTCCGCGTTTGCCGGGAGGGTTGAATACTGGCTCCAGCAGCGCCCATTGCTCGTTTGTCACATCACTCGGGTACGACATGGCAGGCACGGTGCTCGCCGGCCCGGCCTACGCAGTCGAGCTCAAATGGGACACACCTAGTTACACCGTTGTTCGGACAGTCCCACTACCGCCGCACGCTGAACGAGGCCAAGACCCGAAAGGAGGCCCGCCGCTGCCTGAACCCTGATCCACCGACGTTGATTCTTGGGCGGTGATTTGAGTCGATTGGCGCGGGCGCCAGGTCGTTGGCATGGCCGAGCCGCCGGCCTGTGCCGGATCTTCCACTTCGGTCCTCGGGTCGTGCCGTCGTCGGCTGGGTGGTCAGGGCGTGGCGGCGGTCGGTGGTCTGGTTGCGGTCGACCACAACGATTCCCAGTCCGTGGCCCACGGCCAGCCGGTGGGCAGGTGCAGGACGAGCCGTCGGCCGGTGGCCGCGATTCGGGCGGGGATGTTGATGATCCGGGTCCGCAGGGTGGCCCAGCGGGTGGTACGCATCGACGCGGCGACGGCGGTGGCGCGGGCGATGTTGAACGCGATCACCGCGCAGGCGACCCAGGCTGCGTTGGCCGCGTACTTCCCCGAGGGCAGGTGCGCCAGCGGGCCGTCCTTGAGCTCGGCGATGACCTGCTCGACCAGGGCGTGGTCGCGGTGACGTTGGTCGGCTTCGACCATGGGCAGCGTGCTGTTGGTGATGAAGGCGTGGTGGCGGTAGGTCGCGAACAGCTCGCCCTGTTCGCTGCCGTCGGATGCGAGCGGCTGGAGGCGCTTCACACGTCGAACGACCAGCCGGCAGGGCACGTGTTCGGCCTTGCGGCGGCCAGTGAACGCGACGAACGGCACCTCGGCGACCTCGGCATCGCTGACCCAGCGCTGCTCATCCTCGTCGTAGACGGCGTTGGGGTATTCGATGGCCTTCCACGCATCCGGATCGATGCTGGTGATCGTGGCGGTCACGCTCGGTGTCATCCGAGCGGTGACCGAGAACCACGCCTGGTGTCGCAGTGCAGTGCCGACGAAGGCCCACCCGTAGTAGGCCGAGTCGGCTCGCGCGAGGATCTTCGCGGTGACCCCGGCAGCCCGGGCGGTCGTGATCGCCTGGGCCAGCATCCGCCCCGCACCAGCGGCGGAGGCGGTGTTGCCCTTGCGCAGCCGTGCCCGAGCGATGACCGGTGCGGCGGTCGGTGTCGAGATCGTGGCGAGCTGGATGTTGAGCCCGCGGACCTTGCTGTAGCCGAAGGCTGCGCCTTGCTTGGCGTAGCCGTGGACCTCACGCACGGTGTCGTCGACATCGACGAACGCGATCCCCTCGGCCTCACCACCGGCGAGCAGCCCGGGCACGCACGCACTGAGCCCGGCCAGCAGGCCGCCGCCAGCCTTGTCGAGCTGCTGCACGTGGCCGTGGGTGAACGAGCGCAGGAAGGTACCCAGCGTCGAGGGTGCCCGCACACCACCGAACAACCGGCCCATCCCGCCGTGGCGCAGCAGGTCCAGGTCATCGATCGAGTCAGCGCCAGCCAGCATCCCTGCGACCACGCCTGCGGTCTTCGCTCCGACGTTGGGCGAGGGCACCGAGAGCCCACCGAGGAGGCCGAACAGGCCACCCGCCTCGGCCAGCCGGAGCGCTGGCACCAGACCCGCGGCCGACACCAGGTTCGGGTCATCGAAGACAGGTCGGATCGTGTGAGAAGGTTTCACTTACGAGGTGCCCCTCTGGGTAGGTCAGATACTGACGTCGCAATCAACATCGTCCCTGCTCAAGGGGCATTTCTCGTTCTACGCCACGCTCACCAGACCAGTCGCCATCGGTGGATCAGGGCTGAAGCGACGCCTCTCCGTCATGGTCTACCGCCAGCTCGTCGCCGACGCCAAGCTCGCCCAGGGCACGGCAGCCGAGGCGTCGCCGAACCAGAGCGCTGGGGCGGGCCCGGGAGGGCACTCGGGGGCGTCTGCGACATCCAGCGCGGCCGACCTGCACACCCCGGTCATCGGCTCTTCGGATCAGCCACAACCCGAACCCGCAGCACCGACGCTACCCGCGAGACGGCCCCGTGCGAACCCTCAACAGGTTCCGGCTCCCCAGCACCCGCGACGACGCGCCGGAGCCGTCAAGATGGAGCGCCCCACCGGACGAACGACCTTGACGGCGACAAGCGCGCAGAATCAAGGGCGCCGAAACCGCGCCCTTGACACAGAAGGGAACCGGAATGACTCACCTCACTCGGCCTGTGCGCATGGTGCCAAGCGCACGTCGGCTCCGGTTTGAACGACCGGAAGCACGGCGCCACGAGCGCACCCTGTCGTTTCAGATCGAGACCAGTTGTCGGAGGCGCCCCAGTTGGCACTGACTCGCCGGCATCACCCCGGAGCAGGTCGGGTCGACGTACACGTTGGCGCTTACCCAGGTCGGGATGCTCCTCCGCCACCTCTTCTCAAGGCCGGCAGTCCTGGGGCCCGGAGGTCGATTAGTGCGCCATCTCAGCGCAACGAACTGAGCGGTCAGCCCATCGACGACTTGCCCCGGCTCTTCCACCGCCGGCGGAACTCCTCACTGAACAGGTTCCGGATGGCGACGTTGTCTAGTGCTCCGTCGACCCCGCGGAGCTGACCCTGCGCCAGTAGTTGACAGACCGCTAGCCACGCCTGGCCCATCGCGAACGTGATACCGCTGGCAACGCTCGCGCTGATCGCACCACCCACCACGATGCCGGCGCCCGGGATGAGCTTGACGAGTCCGCCGACGATAGAGCGCCCGGCAGACGTGGCCCCTGCCGTGGCGGCAAGACCCGCCAACGTGGTCTTGTCGAGGGAAACGCCGTACGTTTGCGCGACTGCCGCCATCATCCCCAGCTGGATGGGAACCAGGACGACCGCGTCCGCGAACGGGATCGGAGTAGCCCCGGCCGTACCGGCAGCTGTGACGGCGGCTGCGATCTTCGCCTCGGCCTGCCTCTTCTTCCGCGCGGCATCGATCTGCTGTGCGGCGGTCAGTGCCTCCTCAACTGCCTGGGGAGCGACCTGAAAGGTGGCATCGAGCACTTCCTGCAGACCGTGTGCATCGTGGCCGGCGAAGTCGTCGGCGCGCGCCATCGTGAAGAACGCGCGGCGCCCGAAGACAGGGAGGTCGCGAGCCCGGATGTTCTCGGCCAGCGACACCGCGTCCGGGTGTGGCTGCCCGTGCCGGGTCGGCACCTGCGTGAGCACGAGGATGACGGGGAGGCCGAGGCGGTGCATAGCCTGGATCACTTCTGCCTCGGTGTCCTCGAACCTACGGTCGCCGTACCGAACGCAGTACCAGGCGACGTGTAACTGCTCGGCGATCGGCCGCCTACGCATCGAGGTGACGTAGTCGGTCAGCTCCGACACCAGCCGTTCGGTGTCGACGCCGATCTCGAGTCCGCGGGTGTCGTAGACGCCGAGGAAATTGGTCGAGTGCACATACAGGTGCGCTTCCTGCGTTACCGGCTCCCCGATGCCCGTTGACGCGACCTCTTCACCGAAGATCGCGTTCACCAGCGAGCTCTTCCCGACGCCCGTCTTCCCGAGGATGATCAGGTTGAATCGGCCGTACTTCTCGGCCTGCTCCCGGTAGGCGCGTGTGAACTGGTCCCGTAGCCAGTCGTCAGGTCCGCTCGGCATCGTCTCCCTTTCACCATTCAGGACGTGCCAGACAATACGTCGCGCCACCGCCATATGGAGGTCTTGTCACCCCAGACTCGATCGAGTCGCGTGGTGGATAGCCCTCGAGTCATCGCCTGCAAGAGATTTGGCAGTTGCGTCTGAGGCGGCGGTATGACGCCGGTACCGGCCGGTCGGCTCACGGACGCCACCTGCGCTCTGAGCGGTCAGCGTGGGCAACTCGGGCGGACGTAGCACCGTGGCCGGCATGTCAGGCGTCTCGGCCAGCAGCTGGCGCGTCCGAAGCTCGTACGTCGTGAGCGAACGCCGGTGCCGGCCCCGCTCGTACCTCGGCAGGGCCTGCAGGTCCTAACCACTGTCGTCCGCGACGTCCCCCAACCTGGTCGCGATCGTGGCGTTCGTCGCCCCACAGCTCGCTGCCGCAGGCAGGAGTTGCGTCAATTGCGGTGGTAGACGGCTGCGACCTGGTGCGCCATGCACGCCATCACGAGCGCCGCGACCCAACCAATAAACGTCCAGCCCAAGAGGAAATTGACGAGGCCTACGGCCCAGCTGTTTGACTTTCCTCGGGTCGCTGCGATCGCCCATGGCAGCATGTACCCGAGCGTCAAGACGGTGACGATCCAGGCAATCGTGACCTCGGCACCGTTGGTCCGAGCATCGGTGATGACCATTGGCGCCTGGTAGGACGGGCGATAGGACGGGGCCGCGGCGGGTGCGCGGTGCTCAGTCCAATGCAAACCGTCCCAGTACCGCTGCTCCCCGTTCAACGGGTACCACCCGGGCGGCGTCTTTACGACAGGGGTCGCAGTCGGCACGACCGCGGGCAAGGTCGAGGGTCGCTCGAGGCTTGGTGCAGTAGCGGCGGCGGGGTTGGTCGTCAAGTCAACTGGCTCAGTCGGCAACGTTGTCGGCTGATGCGTTGCCGCGATGGGCGCAGTCTCGTCTACTGGGGACCCGCCTTGCTCGTTCATGCCGATGATCCTCACGCACGACAGCTTGCCGCGGGCAGGAACCAGGCAAATTTCCCTGAGGCGGGCATGCGTGCGTACCCGAAAGTTGAAGGCAGCGTCTACGCGGCGATGTGACGCACTCGCGACGCGCCCCTGTAGGCAGGGAGCCTCACCCCAGGCGGGTCACCACGCCGCTCAACTTCGGCCAGGTCTGTTCGTCCGCGCGGTGGCGGGTGCGCTGCGTGGATCCTCAGGCCAGGCGTGCTTCGGATAGCGCCCGCGCAGGTCAGCACGCACGCCTGGGTAGCCGTTGTCCCAGAAGGACTCCAGGTCTGCGGTGACGGCGGCCGGGCGTCGCGCGGGGGAGAGCAGGTGCAGCAGGAGCGGGACCCTGCCGTCGGCCAGGACCGGTGCTGCGGTCCAGCCGAAGACCTCTTGCAGTCGCACGGCGAGCACCGGCTGATCCTGGCAGTAGTCGATCCGAACGCTCGACCCGCTGGGGACCTCCACGCGCTCAGGGGCCAAGTCGTTGAGCCTGCCCGACTCCGGCCACGGCACCATCGCTCGCAGGGCGGCAGTCACGTCGATACGACGAAGATCCTGGGCCGAGCGGACCCGCGCCAACTGCAGCCCGAGCCAGGAGTCGAGGTTCTGTGTCAGTGCTGCGTCGCTCACGTCGGGCCACGGGTCACCGAGCGCGCGGTGCAGGAAGTCGAGGCGGGCGCGCAGCGCCGTGGCCGCCTCCGTCCAGGCGAGAAGAGCGATCCCCTCGCTCGCGACCGCATCCCGGATCGCGTCGCTCACGTCTTGCGCGGGTGGATCGCTGATCGGGGTCGAGCTGAGCTCGATCGCGCCCAACCACGTCCGTCGGCGAGCCAGCACCCGCCCACTGGTCCAGGTGACCTCGTCCACCTCGGTCCACAGCGATCCCGCTGCCTCCAGCACGAGGTCCTCGGTGAGCGGGGCCGCCGCGCGGATCCGGGCCTCACGTTGGCCGGGCCGTCGCTCCGCGTCACCGACCGCGAGCCACTCCATTCCGGCCAGCGGCCCCGGGGCGCGCGAGTCGAGGGCCGCGCCTGTCCCGGACGCCATCAGGTAGCTCGACGTATCGGAGCGCTTGCGTGCAATCCGGTCCGGATGCGCCAGGGCCACCACCAGACCCACCGCCACGTCATCGGTGAGTGCTCGGGCGTGGCCCGACGCCCCTCGCGGGTCGCTGGCGGTGCCTTGCTTTGCAACGACCTCTTCCAGCCGGGTGACCTGGCGGCGCCACGATCCTGCCCGCTGGTCAGCGCGCATCGACCGGAGCGCAGCAACCAGGTCTCCGCCGGGAGCGCGCACGTCCTCGCTCAGCATCGCGACCACCTCTGAGGCCCGCTTGGCCCCGACGAGACCAGCCCCGTCGATCAGGGCACGCGCCAGCCTGGGATCGGCCGGGACGCTAGCAATCACCCGGCCCCGCGAGGTGACTCTCCCGTCCTCGGTCATCGCCCCTAGACCCACCAGCACCTCCTTGGCCGCCGACAGGGCGTGCACCGGTGGCTGGTCAAGCAGCGCCATGTCGTGGCCGTCCTGGCTGCCCCAGCACGCCAGCTCCAGGGCGAAGGCCGTCAGATCGGCGGTGGCGATCTCGGGCTCCGGGTGAGCGGGCAGATGCGCGTGCTGCGCTTCGGACCAACAACGCAGCACGGTCCCCGGACCCAGCCGTCCGGCCCGTCCCGCCCGCTGCTCGGCCGCTGCCCGGCTGACGGCGACGGTGACCAGAGAAGCCAGTCCGCGACGGTGATCGGTGCGCGGCTCGCGCGAGAATCCGGCATCCACCACGACGCGCACCCCAGGCACCGTCAGCGACGACTCGGCGACCGCGGTCGAGACGATCACTCGTCGACCCGGGCCCTCGCTAAGCACACGATCTTGCTCGGCGCCGGACAAACGTCCGTGCAGGGCGTGCACGGCCGCGTCCACGCTGGCAAGGCGACGTACGGTCGCCTCGACCTCCGCGACACCCGGCACGAAGACCAAGACGTCCCCCTCGCGCTCGACCAGCGCACGACGCACGGTCGCTGCGACATGGTCGTGAAACGCGGGGCTGATCCCCAGATCGTCGGTGCGGCGCACCGCCGCAGGCGGCGGACTCCAGACCGCTTGGACCGGGTGCAGGGCACCCGGGACGCGGATCACCGGAGCGCCCAAGACATCGGCGGGACCATCGGGATCGTCACCCCGGCCGAGCAGGACGGCCGTCCGTTCGGCCTCGATGGTGGCCGACATCGCCACCAGGGACAGGTCATCACGCAGGCTGGCCCGGACGTCGATGAGCAGCGCCAAGGTCAGGTCGGCGTCGAGGTGGCGCTCGTGCACTTCGTCGAGCACGACGGCCCCGACGCCGGCCAGCTCGGGATCGTGCTGGATCCGCCGGAGCAGCAGACCGGTCGTGACGATCTCGACACGTGTACGTCGACTGCTGCGCCGGTCTCCGCGCACCGAGTATCCGACGGTCTCGCCGACCGATTCGCCGAGCAGATGCGCCAACCGACGGGCGGCAGCGCGGGCAGCGATGCGGCTGGGCTGCGTGACGACGACCCGTCCGGCAACGACTTCGGCAACCGCGGGTGGGACCAACGTCGTCTTGCCGGTGCCCGGCGGTGCGTGGACCACCGCGACCCCGCGAGTGCGAAGCGCCTCGACGAGAGGGCCCAGACCCGCGGTGACCGGAAGGTCCGGCGGCGCGGCGAGCAGGTTGCGCAGCGGGTCGGACACACATGCAGTGTGCCTGACGCGCATCTGCGGATGAGCCTGCGGGACACGTGCCTACGCACCTGACACCCGAGAAAGCTGAATCTGTTCCGCAGGGTCAGCATCGGCGCTGAAGGTCCGCTCGCTTGGCTGATGCAGAGGCGGCGGAAAGAAGCACCTTCACGCGACGCCACTTGGAGGCCGTCTCTCGCTCCCTACGAACGGGCGACTACGCCGATTCCGTCCTGCTGAGCGGCAAGGAACGGTTGATCGAGGTCGGGCTCAGGCCCGAAGGCCTCCCGCAAGCGCACGCAGGAACCGCACTCTCTCTGCACGTTCGGCGAGCTGGCGTCTTTCCCCAGCGGGGTCCTCCTCATGCGCGATCTCGAAGGACATGATCTGCTCGCCCAACTGCACGAGCGATCCCTCGGCCACCACCGCGAAGTGGGAGGCAACGGCACAGCCGTACTTTGCCCTGACCTCCTTGAGGCTCGGGACTAGGTCCGACGACCCGGCTTTACGGTCTGAGGGTAGAAACCACCAGTCGTCGTGCGCCTGGTCGATCGCAGGGCAGCCTTGCATGTGCTCCACCGTCTAACCGTACTTGCTTCTCATGTCCTCGAGTTGGAATGCCCGACAGAGTCACGAGCTGTGAATCTCAACTCGCCGCAGCCAACTCGCCAAGGCTGAGGGGTCACTGGACAATGCTCGCCGTGATTCGTCGCCAGCCTTCATCTACCTGTCGGGACGTCGCGATCAGTTCTACCAGTTCGCCGATCAGCTCGCGGCGAAGTGACCCACGTTTCGGCCGTTCCCGCACTGTGCCATGGTGAGGCCGTCGTTGAGGTCAATCGTTTCCACGTCGAGTCCGGACCGGACTCCTTGTTCCAGCGCGTCCAACAAGTCTTCGCCGACCCACGGCGGCTGAAGACTCACGGCAAGCACCTCACTGATCGACTGGCTCAGCACTCCGGACCCCGCGAAGAGCTCGACTGGTTTGTCTCGAGTTTGTGGGATTTGGTCATGGTCGAGGCGCGCAAGGACACCGGCAGATTCGTGCCGACGACATGGCGACGGCAGATCGAAGGACGCGAGTGGTGGGTGGTCGTCGGATTCCGTGACACGGTGCGAGCGTTCTACGAGGCGAAGCCCGGCAAGCGAGGCATGGGTGATGCCATCACACGCGGCGGAGCGGTATGGGAGCACGTGGCGGCTGTCAACGCAGGGCTCGTGTCGATCCACGGGGAGTCTGGGTGAGTCCTGACTGAGCGGCTGGACCACCCCGTCGCAGGAGGACTCGCGGCGGATAGACCAGCCTATGGGGCCGAGTGTCAAGGGCTTGGTTTCTCGATTGTGGTCATGGGTGAGCGGCTCGCCGGGTTCGCCGGCGGGCTGATGGTCTTGGGGTTGGACGCGCTCGTGTGTTGGTTGCGGGGGGCCATGGCCCGTCTCCTGCCCTACGTAGCGTGCAAGCGGGTTGTTTCCCGACAGCCTTCATCCGGGCTTTGGTAGAGACGGGCGGGGCTGCCCATGGTCTTTCGCGGGATGTGATCCCGACGCACGTGCGGGCTCACCCCGTCCGGTCGACGTCGCGTGGTCATGCGGCAGCGGCGGCCCCCTTCGCTCGCAGGTCGAGGCCGCCGCTGGCGATGGCGGAGTCCCAGGGAGTGCCGGTGGTCAGGACGGCGTGGAGCTGACGCAGCAGGCTGCCGGCGACCGCGACCCGGGCCTGTGCCTTGGTGAGCTTGTTCTCGGCGCGGCCGGTCAGGTGCGCGTACCGGGCGGCCAGCACGGGGTTGTTCCGCAGCGCGGCCCACACCGCTCGCCAGGCCGCCAGCCGGAGCTGGGGGCGGCCGCGGCCGCTGATTCCGGTCTTGCCCTGGTAGGTGCCCGAGGCGTTGTCGCGGGGGCAGAGCCCTGCGTGCTTGACCAGTGCCCGGGCGCTGGAGAAACGGGTGGGGTCGCCGGTCTCGGCAAGGATCGCGGCCGCGCCGACCGCGGAAAGCCCGGGGATACTGGTCGCGAGCCGGGTCAGGCCCAGCTCGTCGAGGGCCTGGACCATGCGGGTCTCGACAACGGCGGTCTCGGCGCGGGCGTGGGCCAGATCGGCCAGCGCGAACCGGGTCCGCTCCAGGGCGCCGGCGCGCTGGTTGGTCACCCCGGCGGCGGCCCGCGCGGGGTCGATGGCGGCGTCGAAGACGGCCCGCACGATCGTGGAGTACCAGCGGGTGGCGCCGTGGCGGGGAAGCTCGCGGCGCACCGCCGCGGCGAACCGGGTCCACCCCCAGCGGCGGATCACGCTCAGGTCGCCGGTGGTCCCGACCCGGTCCAAGACCACCGTCATCGCTGCCAGCCAACTCTTGGACTTCATCGGCTCGCCGGCGGCCTCCAGTGCGGCCGGCCAGGCGCACTCTAGGAGGTCGGTGACCTGCTGGCGGGCGGCGGTCGCGTCAACGACCAGGCCGGCCCGACGAGCACCCAGGTGCCGCAGCCGAGCCCACACAGGGTCGGCTCGTTCGGGCAGGTAGCAGCGCAGCTCGGTGACCAGCCGGGCGATGATCATCGCGTCGGTCTCGTCGCTCTTGTTGCGGGTGAAGTCCTCGCTCTCCCGAGCCCGGTGCACCAGTAAAGGCTGCACGCACACCAGCCGGACGCCAGCCTCCGCGGCGATCTGGTCCAGCACCCGCCAGCGGTGCCCGGTCGGCTCGCAGGCCACCACCACCGAGGAGAACCCCGCCGCCGTGGCCCGGGCAAGCCCCCAAGTGACTGCCTCCTGGAGTTGCCACGCCTTCGCCTTGACGGTGCGACGGGCCAGCACCCGAGAGTCCTGGTCGGTCAGCGCGCACACCTGCTTGTCCGCGGCGAGGTCGAACGCGAGCACCGCGGTCTCGCGGGTGACGACCGTCCGCAGCCGGTCGAGTTTGTCGTTACGGCGACGGTCTCCGCGAGAGAGCCGACGACTACTGTTGGACATGCATCCTCCTGATGAGTGGTCTGGGACACCAAGCCCGTCAACCCCATTAGGGGGATGCGCTTGAGCCCACGGCCAACACGCTCAGGTAGTTACTACGCAGGTCTCGAATACTGCGGATCGTCGGCAGATGAGCGCGATTCGTCGGCGTGGGCTTCCTCAATGCGCTCGTTCAACGGCTCGATCGCCCAGCCGGATGCCTCCGGCGTTTGCTCTCGCCGCGTGGCTAGCGTGGAAAGCGATGGACTTCGGGCTGTCCTTGGTCGACCGAGTGGCCGCGCGTCTGCGGATGCCACTGGTAGCGGTCGGAGCCGTGCTGATGGTGGTGGCGCTGCTCGCCGGACTCGGCGTTGACTTCCCGGTCTGGCTAGGACGTGTCGGGATCGCTGTCTTCCTGGTAGGACTGGCGCTGTATATCCGGGTGGGCACGCCGGAGGGTGACACCGTGGACATCGGGCGGCCTGTGCATGGCCGATGGCGTGCCCTGAACAGCCCTGCCTCGCGAGTCCCGAGCCACCACGTGCATGGATGGTCCCAGACCTATGCGGTCGATCTGGTCTACGCGCCTCCGAACGAGGCCGGGCCCTCCTTCGGATGGTGGCCGCCAGCCCGGCGCCCGGATGAGTATCCCGGGTTCGGGCAGCCGGTCTTAGCGCCCGTTGACGGAACGGTCGTTCGCGCGTTCGGGGCCGCCCGAGACCACTGGTCCCGGAGCTCGCCGGCAGCTTTGGCCTACCTATTGCTGGAAAGTGTGCGGGAGGTGGCCGGTCCACCGGGCGTGCTGGGCAATTACGTCGTCGTCCGACATGACGACGGTGTATGCGTCCTCTTGGCGCATCTCCGGCGAGGGTCGCTCAGGGTCGGCACGGGTGATCGAATCCGCAGGGGTGAGCAGGTCGCGGAGTGCGGGAACTCGGGTAACTCCACGGAGCCGCACCTGCACTGCCAGGTGATGGACCGTTCGAGCGTGTGGGTGGCCGCGGGACTTCGGTTCCGGATCGACGGCTCGCCCCTGCCGCACAACGGAGAATTCTTGGAGCTGGTGTGACCACGCGCTGATGCGCCCGCTCGCGGCGAAAGGACGCTGTTTGATCCGCAATCGCGCCAAGGCAGACCTAAGGTCGTGACGTGAGAGAACTTCCCGTCCTGGATGCGACTGACCAGCGCATCCTTGGCAGCCTGCTGGAGAAGCAGACGACCGTGCCCGCCACGTATCCCCTCTCCGCGAACGCACTGGTGTCGGCGTGCAACCAGAAGAGCAGCCGCGACCCCGTCACCGACCTCGACCAGCAGATCGTCGAGCGAACCGCGAAGTCGCTCAAGGAACGCGGGCTGCTGCGGATCGTGTGGTCCGACACTGGGCGCCGGACACTGAAGTACCACCAGATCCTCGACGAGCATCTCGCCCTCGAGCCCGACGAGCGGGCGCTGCTGACGGTGCTGCTGCTCCGCGGCGCGCAGGCGCCGGGTGAGCTGCGCACCCGCACCGAGCGGTTGCACGGGTTCGCCGACCGGAGCCAGGTCGAGGAGTGCCTGCGCCGGATGGCCAGCCGCCCGCAACCGCTGGTGTGCGAACTCGAGCGCCGGCCGGGCCAGCAGGATCCGCGCTGGATCCACCTCCTGGGCGCCGCGTCGGAGCAGTCCTCAAGCGAAACCGACCACCCAGCTGGGAGTGCCGACTCCTCGCGCATCCGCGTTACGCAGATCATCGCCGACCTCCACGTACCCGACCTCCCCGCCTCCAGGAGCTTCTACAGCGACTACCTCGGGTTGGCCGAAGAGGAATTCAACCTGGGCTGGGTGGCCCGCCACACCTCGCCGGTATCCAGGGCGACGCTCCAGGTGATGACCAGCGATGCCACCGCGTCCGTGGACCCCGTGGTCTCGGTCATGGTCGACGACGTCGAGGCCGCCTACCGCCAAGCACAGGAGCGTGGGTACGAGATCGTACATCCCCTGACAGCCGAGGCATGGGGCGTGACTCGCTTCTTCGTCCGCGCTCCCGATGGCAACGTGCTTAACGTCGTTCAGCAGCACGCAAGCTGAGGGTCTTGGTCATCCGCGGCGCCATGACGCGCCTGCTCGGCGTGCGGATTGCGGCGTGTAAGCGCGGGAGTCGCCGGCGCTGGTCAGTACCAGTCGTGTGCGACATCCAAGACGACCCTGTGCCCACCGGCGGGGTTGTCCAGGACGAACGCGCGCATCGGTAGCCGTGCCCTCACGCCGAGCCCGATGGTGGTTTGCCCCTCGAAGGTCCCTGCCCAGGCGACCTGGCGGAAAGTCCGGTAGCCGGCAACATCAACGAGTTCCGACCCGGTCGGGGTCCTGTACGTGAGCCTGCCGTTGGCATCGTAAGCCGGTGCCTTGACGATGATGCGCAGCTTGGCGCCACCTCGGAGCGGCACTCTGGCGCCGGACCCGTCCTTCCTTACGGTCTTGACGTACTTGACCCGATAGCCGGGCGTGCTCTTGCCTTGTCCGTTGAGGTCGACCACGAGCCTGTCGAAGCAGTGATGCCGACCAGACCGAATGTTGGTGATCTGCTTGCCGGTATAGGTGGCTCGCTGCTTCGGCAGTGACCCCCAATGCGCCTGACACACAGATGCTGCCGCCGTTGGCGCTGCCGTGACTGCCGCGGCCGGTGAGAGGCTCACGGCAAGAGCGAGAATGAGCGGGCGAATGACGCGGTCGGTTCGCTGGCGAGTCTTCATGGTGTCCCTCCTTCGTCGGACACCTGTTACACGCGGGACACCCAAACCTGGTTGGCACACCGCCCGCGACAGATCCCGGCGCCGAGGACCGACGCGACCTGGCTGGGCCCGTGGGTCTGACTGAGCATGTCTGCACGCGCGGCGTCAGGTAGTGCTGCGCATCTACGTCAAGGTGCGCGATGGTCAGGTCGCTCACCGGCCCTTCTACGCTGCCATCGGCGTCGACCTGGTCGGCCACAAGGACGTCCTCGGGCTCTGGGTCGGGGACTCGGCGAAGTTCTGGCTCCAGGTCCTCTCGGAGCTGAAGAACCGCGGCGTCCAGGACGTGTTCTTCCTCGTCTGCGACTGACTCAAAGTGTTGCCTGACTCGGTGGGTGCGGTGTTCCCCAGGCGGTGGTGCAGACCTGCATCATCCACCTGATCCGCAACACCTTCCGGTATGCCTCAAGAAGTACTGGGGTCAGATCGCGGTCGACCTCAAGCCGATCTACCGGGCCCCGTCCCGGGAGGCGGCCTGGGCAGCGTTCGAGGAGTTCTCTGGCGTTGTGGGGCACCCCTACCCCGCGATCGGGCAGCTGTGGCGCTTGGGAGCAGTTCGTTCCGTTCCTCGACTACGACGCCGAGATCCGCACGGTGCTCTGCTCGACGAACGCGATCGAGAGCTTGAACGCCCGCTACCGCCGCGCGGTCACCGTCCGGTGCCTCTTCCCCACCGAGCAGGCGGCGATGAAGTGCCTCTACCCGGTGGCCAGGTCGCTGGGCCTCAAGGGCACCGGACAGACACGATGGACCATGCGCTGGAAGCCCGCGCTCAACGCGTTCGCGACCACCTTCGGCGACCGGATGCCCAAGGCAGAGAACCACTTATGAAGACCGCCGCTTACACCCTTAGTCGGACAGACCCTGATGCCGTCGGCTGTGGTCGCCGCGGCGGTGGCGTAGGCGTCGGTGGGCGCAGGCAGGAGAGATGACTCCCCCGCTGGCCCTACCGGGCGTGGCTCGGTGAGCTCCGGGCGGAGTGCGCCGCCCGCGTCGGTGATTGCACGCCAGTCGCCTTCTGCCTCCTCGTCGAGGGGCACGGGGGACGATCTCGGCATCGCGGGTCAGGTCGACGATCGCCGTACGCGCCGTCGCCTCCCCGGGAGTCATGCCGACCGGTTCCAGGTTCAGTCCGAGGGACGGGATCAGGAGCCGGCCAGCCTGAGTGAGGTCGAACTCGAGGGCCTCGATCTCGTTCGCCCTCCAGAGCCGCCCCCGGTGACGGGTCATCGTCGTCGCCGTCGCACCCGACCTGAGATCGTGACCCGGCGGTAACCCCCTTGCCCCGGGCAAACGTTAGTCACTAACATCGGGTCGTGGCCACCGGCAGGGCAGCGCGAACCCGGGCACTCCTCCAAGAGACCGCGACCCGGCTCTTCGCCGAGCAGGGGTACGACGCCACCACGATCGAGCAGATCGTGCGGGCGGCGGGCGTCAGCCACATGACGTTCTTCCGCCACTTCGCGACGAAGGACGCGGTCATCCTCGACGACGGCTTCGACCCGACGATCGCGGCGGCGGTCGCCGCCACTCCCGCGTCGTCCCCCCGGTGACCCGGGTGTGCGCCGGTCTTCGCACGGCCCTCTCCCAGGTCGACGTCCCCGATCAGGAGCAGGTGCGCCAGCGGGTTCGGATCGCCGCGCAGCACCCCGCCCTCCGGAGGGGGATGTTCGCCAACACCGAAGCCACCCGCGACGCTGTGGTGGAGGTGCTGCGCGATGACGGCGCCGACCAGTTCGCCGCCCGGGTCGCCGCGGCCGCAGTCCTCGCAGCTCTCACGGTGGCGCTGCAGGAGTGGTGCCTCGGCGACGACGAGGTCTCCATGAGCGCGCGCCTGAACGCCGCGCTCGAGGTGGTGGACGGAAGGGCAGCGTGAACGTGCTCGAGGTCCGTGGGCTGCGACACCACTTCGACGACCAACCCGTGCTCCGCGACGTGGACCTGGGCGTGGCCCCGGGCGAGGTGCATGCGCTGATCGGGTTCAACGGAGCCGGCAAGTCCACCCTGATGCGCGCGGCGCTGGGCATGCTGCGACCCGACGCCGGCTCGGTCCACCTGTTCGGTGTGCGGATCGCCGACGCCGACGCCGCGGTCTGGGGTCGCGTCGGCCACCTGATCGACACACCGTTCCTCTACCCCGAGCTGACCGTGCGCGAGAACCTGTGGGCGGCGGCCAGACTGCACGGCGTCCCGGACAGCGAGGTCGCCGGCGCAGTGGACCGCGTCGTCGCCGAGGTCGAGCTCGAGCCCTGGGCCCGGCGCCGCGGCCGTACGCTCTCTCTCGGCAACCGCCAGAGGGTCGGGCTGGCCAGCGCGCTGGTGCACCGCCCGCGGCTGCTCGTGCTCGACGAGCCGACCAACGCGCTCGACCCTTCCGGCGTGGTGCTGCTGCGCGAGCTGCTGCTCGGAGCCGCCCGGACCGGTGCGGCGGCGCTGGTCTCCAGCCATCACCTCGACGAGGTGGCGCGGGTCGCCGACCGGGTCAGCGTCATCCACGCCGGAGCGATCGTCGGCGAGCTCGACCCGCACGGCGTCGACCTGGAGCGCGCCTTCTTCGCGATGGTCCACGCCGCCGACCGGGCGGCTCGATCCGCGGCGCCGACGACCACCAAGGGAGCACCGCAATGAGTCCGGCCTACGCTGTGGAGGCACTCAAGCTCCGGCGGTCCCGCGTCGTGCTGGTCGCCACACTCGCGCTGGTTCTCGTGCCCGCGGCGATGGCACGCGGCTTCCTGGCCGCGGCGGACCAGGGCGGCAACGACCCGGCCAGCCTCAAGGCCCAGGCCATGCTGCCCGGTGTCGGCTGGACGGGGTACCTCGGCGGCCTGATGCAGATCTACGCCACCGCCGGCGTCATCGGTGTCGGCATCGTCGTGGGGTGGTGCTTCGGGCGGGAGTACGCCGACCGCACCGTCGTCTCGCTCTACGCCTCCGCGACGCCACGCCACGAAGTGGCTCGTGCCAAGCTGGTCCTGCTCACGCTCTGGGCCAGTGCGGTGGCCCTCGCCGCGGTGTTCGTCAGCTGCCTCCTCGGGCTCGCGACCGGGCTGGGGCTGCCCGACGGCGGCGACTGGTGGACAGCGGCGCGTCTGGCGGTGCTCGCTGTGCTCTCCGGCCTGCTCGCGCTCCCGGTGGCTGCGGTGGCGAGCATGGGCCGTGGTTACCTGCCGGCTGTCGGAGGGCTGCTGCTGTTGGTGGTGCTGGCCCAGACAGCCACGATCGCCGGCGCCGGCGCCTGGTGGCCGTGGTCGGTCCCTGCGGTGTGGGCGATGGGTCCGGAGGCCGGTATGCCGGCGGTCGCGGCGGTCCGTCTGCTCGTGGTGCCGGCCGTCGCCCTCGCCGGCGCGGTGCTGACCGTGCAGTGGTGGCGTCAGGCCGAAGTGGTCTGACGGCGTTCCGGCCGCCCGTCGAGGGCCCAGGCAGCACGACGACCCGTGCCGGTCAGTCCTCCGGCTCGTAGCCGAGGTTCGGCCCCAGCCACCGCTCGGCGTCGCGCAGCGTGAGGTCCTTGCGGGCGGCGTACTCCTCGACCTGGTCCTTGCCGACCCGGCCCACCACGAAGTACTGCGACTGCGGGTGCGAGAAGTACCACCCGCTCACCGCCGCCCCGGGCCACATGGCCATGCCCTCGGTGAGCGCGATGCCGGTCTCCGCCTCCACGTCGAGCAGGTCCCACAGCTTGAGCTTCTCGGTGTGGTCGGGACACGCCGGGTAGCCGGGCGCCGGCCGGATGCCGTCGTAGCGCTCCTTGATGAGGTCCGCGTTGTCCAGCTTCTCGTCGGGCGCGTAGCCCCAGAGCTCGGTGCGCACCTGCTCGTGCATCCGCTCCGCGAAGGCCTCGGCGAGCCGGTCGGCGAGCGACTCGAGCAGGATCGCAGAGTAGTCGTCGAGCGCGTCCTTGAACGCCTTGATCCGCTCCTCGATGCCCATCGCCGAGGTGACCGCGAACGCCCCGACGTAGTCGGCGATGCCGCTCTCCTTGGGCGCCACGAAGTCGCCCAGGGACCGGTTCGGCACCCCGTCACGGTGCCGGCCCTGCTGGCGCAGGTTGCACAGCGTGGTCAGCACCTCGGTGCGGGACTCGTCGGCGTAGACCTCGACGTCGTCGCCGACCGCGTTGGCCGGGAACAGTCCGACCACACCGCGCCCCTCGAGCCACCTCTCCTCGACCATCCGGTCGAGCATCGCCTGGGCGTCGTCCCACAGCCGCCGCGCCGCCTCGCGCGTCGCGGGGTTGTTCAGGATGTCGGGGAACCGCCCCTTCATCTCCCAGGCGTTGAAGAACGGCTGCCAGTCGATGTAGTCGCGCAGCTCCCCGAGGTCGTAGCCGGTGAAGGTGCGGCGGTACGCCGCCACCGGCGCGGTGCCGTCGACGGGACCGAGCACCCGCGGGCGGGGCGGCCGGTAGCCCTCCCACTCGATCGCGGTCCGGTTGGCCCGCGCCTGCTCCAGGGTCACCAGCGGCCGCTCCTGGCTCTTGGCCGCGTGGCGGGTCCGGATCGAGTCGAAGTCGGCCTGGACGTCGTCGATCAGGGCCTGCCTGCGCTCGCCGGAGAGGAGCTGGGCTGCGACCGGCACCGACCGGGACGCGTCCTTCACCCACACGACGGGCCCGTGGTACTTCGGGTCCACCTTCACCGCGGTGTGGGCGCGCGAGGTAGTGGCGCCGCCGATGAGAAGCGGGATGTCGAGTCCTTGTCGCTCCATCTCGGAGGCCAGGTTGACCATCTCGTCCAGCGAGGGGGTGATCAGGCCGGACAGCCCGACCAGGTCGGCGCCGACCTCGCGGGCCGTGTCGATGACCTTCTGGGCCGGCACCATCACGCCGAGGTCGACGACCTCGTAGTTGTTGCACTGCAGGACCACGCCGACGATGTTCTTGCCGATGTCGTGGACGTCGCCCTTCACCGTGGCCATGACGATCGTGCCCTTGGCCTGCTGGGCGTCCCCCGGCTTCTTCTCGGCCTCGATGTAGGGGATCAGGTGAGCGACCGCCTTCTTCATGACGCGGGCCGACTTGACCACCTGCGGGAGGAACATCTTCCCGGCGCCGAAGAGGTCCCCCACCACGTTCATGCCGTCCATCAGCGGGCCCTCGATCACTTCGATCGGCCGACCGCCGCGCCCGGCGATCTCCTGGCGCAGCTCCTCGGTGTCGGACTCGGCGAACTCGTCGATGCCCTTGACCAGCGCGTGGGTGATCCGCTCCCCGACCGGGAGGCTGCGCCACTCCTCGTCGGCGACTTCTCGCGGGCTGCCGTCACCGGCGTAGTCCGGGGCGATCTCGAGCAGCCCCTCGGTGCTGTCGGCACGCCGGTTGAGGACGACGTCCTCGATCCGCTCGCGCAGCTCGGCGTCGATCTCGTCGTAGACCACCAGGGCGCCGGCGTTGACGATGCCCATGTCCATCCCGGCCCGGATGGCGTGGTAGAGGAAGACCGCGTGGATCGCCTCGCGGACCGGGTTGTTGCCGCGGAAGGAGAAGGACACGTTCGAGACGCCGCCGGAGACGAGGGCGCCCGGAAGGTGCTGCTTGATCCACCGGGTCGCCTCGATGAAGTCGAGGCCGTAGTCGGCGTGCTCCTCGATGCCGGTCGCGACCGCGAACACGTTGGGGTCGAAGATGATGTCGTGGGCGGGGAAGCCGACGTCCTCCACGAGCAGGTCGTAGGCGCGCCGACAGATGGCCTTGCGCCGTTCGAGGTTGTCGGCCTGGCCGTCCTCGTCGAAGGCCATGACGACCACCGCGGCGCCGTACTTGCGGCAGAGGCGGGCCTGCTCGAGGAACTTCTCCTCGCCTTCCTTCAGCGAGATGGAGTTCACGATGGGCTTGCCTTGGATGCACTTGAGCCCGGCCTCGATGACCTCCCACTTGGAGGAGTCGACCATCACCGGCACCCGGCAGATGTCCGGCTCGGAGGCGACCAGCTTGACGAAGCGGTCCATGGCCGCGACGCCGTCGATCATGCCCTCGTCCATGTTGATGTCGATGACTTGGGCGCCGGCCTCCACCTGCTGCCGGGCCACCGACAAGGCGGTGGCGTAGTCGCCCTCCTTGATCAGCCGCCGGAACCGGGCCGAGCCGGTGATGTTGGTGCGCTCCCCGACGTTGACGAACAGCGACTCCGCGGTCACCGTGAGCGGCTCCAGACCGGACAGCCTGAGCGCGGGCTCCACCTCCGCAGGCACCCGGGGAGGCTTGCCCTTGACCGCGGTCGCGATCGCGGCGACGTGGGCGGGGGTGGTCCCGCAGCAGCCGCCCACGAGGTTGACCAGCCCGCCCGCGGCGAACTCCTCGATCACCTCGGCCGTCTGCTCGGCGGCCTCGTCGTACTCCCCGAAGGCGTTGGGAAGGCCGGCGTTGGGGTAGGCCGAGACGAAGCAGTCCGCGATCCGGGACAGCTCGGCGAGGTAGGGCCGCATCTCCCGGGCTCCGAGGGCGCAGTTGAGGCCGACCGCGAGCGGCCGGACGTGGCGCACCGAGTTCCAGAACGCCTCGGTGACCTGGCCCGACAGTGTGCGGCCCGAGGCATCGGTGATCGTCCCCGAGACGACCACGGGCCACCGGCGGCCGCGCTCCTCGAACAGCGTCTCGAGGGCGAAGACGGCGGCCTTCGCGTTGAGGGTGTCGAAGATGGTCTCGATCAGCAGCAGGTCCGCCCCGCCGTCGACCAGACCTGACGCCTGCTCGTGGTAGGCCTCGACCAGCCGGTCGAAGGTGATGTTGCGCTTGCCCGGGTCGTTGACGTCGGGGGAGATGGAGGCGGTGGTGTTCGTGGGGCCGAGCGCGCCGGCCACCCAGCGGGGCCGGCCGGGTGTCTGCGCGGTGGCCGCGTCGCACTCGGCGCGGGCGAGCCGGGCCGACGCCAGGTTCATCTCGTAGGCCAGCTCCGACATGCCGTAGTCGGCCTGGCTGACCCGCTGGGCGTTGAAGGTGTTGGTCTCCACGATGTCGGCGCCGGCGTCGAGGTACTCCCGGTGGATGCTGCGCACGACGTCCGGCTGGGTGAGGCTCAACAGGTCCGCGTTGCCCTGGACGTCCTGGGGCCACTGCGCGAAGCGCTCGCCGCGGTAGTCCGACTCCGAGAGCCCGTGCCGCTGGACCATCGTCCCCATGGCGCCGTCCATCACCAGCACCCGCTCGCGCAGCGCGGCACTCAGCTGCGCCGTCGCGTCGGCACGCTCGTCCGCCCGGACGTCGTCGGGCTGAAGGGTGGTCGGCTCCGGCACGGGGCTCCTCACGGCGTGGACGGCAAGGCTCGGCGCCGGCCGCCGTTGCCGGCGTACGGACACGGAGACAAGCCTAGGTCGTGCCCCGACGCCGCGCCGGGCACGACCGCATCATGACATCCGGGTCTCATATCCTGACGTGACCTACTCTGGTCGAGTGATCGAGATCGAAGAGGTACCGGAGCTGCGCGCCCCCATCCTCATCGCCGCCTTCGAGGGTTGGAACGACGCCGCCGACGCGGCGTCGTCGGTGGTGGACCACCTGCTCACGGTCTGGAACGCCCGGGTGGTCGCAGCGATCGATCCGGAGGAGTTCTACGACTTCCAGATGAACCGCCCGGTCGTCGGCACCAACGACGAGGGCATGCGCCGGATCACCTGGCCCTCGACCCAGCTCTCGGTGGCCTCGCCGCCCGGTGCGCTGCGCGACGTCGTGCTGCTGCGCGGGATCGAGCCCAACATGCGCTGGCGGCAGTTCTGCGCCGAGCTGCTCGCCGGCGCCGACGAGCTCGGCGTCGAGCTCGTCGTCACGCTGGGCGCTCTGCTGGCCGACACCCCGCACACGCGGCCGATCCCGGTGACCGGTACGGCGTCCGAGCCCGAGCTGGCCGACCGGCTCAAGCTGGAGCAGTCGAGCTACGAGGGCCCCACCGGCATCGTCGGCGTCTTCCAGGACGCCTGCGGTCAGCTCGACATCCCGGCGGTGTCCTACTGGGCGGCGGTCCCCCACTACGTCGCTCAACCGCCGTGCCCGAAGGCGACGCTGGCCCTCGTCGGCCAGCTCGAGGACCTGCTCGAGGTCAGCATCCCGCTCGGCGACCTGCCCGAGGAGAGCCGGGCCTGGGAGCGCGGTGTCGACGAGCTCGCCGACGAGGACGAGGAGATCGGCGACTACGTCCGGGCGCTCGAGGAGACCCGCGACACCGCCGAGCTCCCGGAGGCCAGCGGCGAGGCGATCGCGCGCGAGTTCGAGCGCTACCTCAAGCGGCGCGACACCGACGACGACTGAGCGGCAGGCTCGCCGGAGCGGAGGGTTTCGCGCCGGGTGATCACGTGCAGACACGCCTGAGTAGAGACATCCCGGTCACTGGCTAGGGGAGGTAGCGTCGCGCGCCGTCATACCCGGCGTTCGTCACCGGGACCGTTCGCACGCTGCTGCCGGTGTGTGGCGATTCCACCATCCGCCCGCCCCCGGCATACATGGTGACGTGGTGGACGACACCGTCGGCGGCGTAGAACATCAGGTCGCCCTTGCGCAGCGAGGACCAGGCGACGGCGGTGCCGTGCGCGGCCTGAGCGCTGGCGTCCCGGGCGATCACGACGCCGTGACTGCGGAAGTCCAGCCACGTGAGACCGGAGCAGTCCAGGCCGAACCCGGAGACGCCTGCCCACAGGTACGGCAAGCCGGTGAACACCTGGGCGGTGGAGACGAGGTGCGCACGAGTCTGCGGAAGAGCCGGTGTCCCGGGCTCGTGGGTCACCACCGCGCCGACGCCGATCCGGCGAACGGCCCCGAGCGGTGTGAGCACTCGTACCGTTCTCGGCGCGGTGCCGACCAGCGGCAGCACCGTCCCGAAGCTGATCTCCATCACCGGCGTGGCGGCCGCGGAGTCGGCGCGCAGCCAGGCGGTCCGCCGGGTCACCGTGACCACGTTCTTCGTGCTCGGCTGCGGACGGGCGGTGAGCTGCCGGCTCGGCACCCATCCCGGGTAGCCGCGGGAGTCCTTGGGCGTGGGCTCGTCACGCACGACCACCTTGGCCCACCCGGTGCGGAGCCGGACCACCGTGACCCGTTCGCCGAGGAGTGCCTGGGTGTCCGCACGACCGTTCAGATCGCGGCGCTGCGCCTGCGTCATGTCCGAGAGCCACTGCCGGATCCCCGCCGGCCGGGCCAGGGCGGGTGCGTCGACGGGTCGCGGCGAGGTACGGCTGCGCCAGACCGTCGCGACCGAGACCGCGACCCGGGCGCTCCTGCCGACCGTCAACGGTGGGGAGGCACGTCCCGGCATGACGCTCGCGACACCGGTTGCGGGGGACGATGCAGTCGCCGACGACGAGTCCGACGCTACCGGCGACGCGGCGCCGCACGACACGAGCAGCGCCGCGGTCGCGACAGCGGCGACGTACGCGCCAACCCTGCTCGTCACCTGTCCAGTGTCGGTCTCCGTCCGCGCCCTGCCTCAGAGCCGATGGTCCCCACAGGTCGGGGCCCTCCGGAGCGACTCACCTCCGCCGGGTCCGAGCTCCGCCGGCCTGATCTCTGCGCTGCCCTCGAGGAGACCGCCGCCCGGGGTGGTCGAACGGCGGCCGGCAGCCGCGCACCCCTCTCCTGACCGCTCCTGACCGTCAGAGCAGCAGGCCGAGGCGGGCGTCGAGGAGCCGGCGTACGACGTCGCCGGCGCCGGCCTCTGAGCGGTCGGCGCCCTCGTTGGTGGCCACCGACCAGCGGCGCACCGCCTGCAGCGCCGACGGAGCGTCCAGGTCGTCGGCCAGTGCCGCGCGCACCTCGCGCACGACCCCCTCGGTGGACGCTCCCTCCGGCCGCGCGACGGCGGCGCGGAGGTCGGCGAGCCAGTCCCCGGCCACCTCGAGGTCGGCGTCGGTCCACTCCCAGTCCCGGCGGTAGTGGTGGCGCAGCAGCGCCAGCCGGATCGCCATCGGGTCGACGCCGGACTCGCGGAGCCGGGAGACCAGCACCAGGTTGCCCTTCGACTTCGACATCTTCTCGCCCGCGTAGCCGACCATCCCGGCGTGCACGTAGGCCCGGGCGAACTCCTGGTCCTCCGCCGCGGCGTGGGCCTCCGCCGCGCTCATCTCGTGGTGCGGGAAGACCAGGTCGCTGCCACCACCTTGCACGTCGAAGCCGCCGCCGAGGTGGTGCAGCGCGATCGCCGAGCACTCCACGTGCCACCCGGGGCGGCCGTGGCCCAGCTCGGTGTCCCAGGCGGGCTCGCCCGGCCGCTCCGCCTGCCACAGCAGGCAGTCGAGCGGGTGCTTCTTGCCCGGCCGGTCCGGGTCGCCGCCGCGGTCGGCGTACACCTCGAGCATCTGCTCCTCGGTCCAGCCCGAGACCTCCCCGAACCGAGGGTCGGCGTGCACGGAGAAGTAGACGTCTCCCTCGACCTCATAGGCGGTCCCGTTGCGCTTGAGGTCGCGGACCATGTCCACGATGAGCGGGATCGACTCCACTGCCCCGATGTAGGCGTCCGGCGGCAGCACCCGCAGCGCGGTCATGTCGTGGCGGAACAGCTCGGTCTCGCGCTCGGCGAGCTTCTGCCAGTCCGCTCCGGTCGCGACCGCCCGCTCGAGCAGCGGGTCGTCGACGTCGGTGACGTTCTGCACGTAGCGCACCTCGTGCCCGGCGTCGCGCCAGGCCCGGTTCAGCAGGTCGAAGGCGACGTACGTCGCTGCGTGCCCCATGTGGGTCGCGTCGTAGGGCGTGATGCCGCACACGTAGAGGCGAGCGGGACCGGTGGGGTCGCTGCCCACGAGGCTGTCGGTGGACGAGTCGTGGACCCGCACGGCGGGCGCCGCACCGAGGTCGTCCAGGCGCGGCACGTCCGGGGTCGTCCAGGCTCGCATGGTGGGCAGCCTAGCCAACGCGAGGTCGGCCTCCGCGGTCGGACCGACCTAGAAGGCCGGCCACGGGATCGAGGGCCACCCGCCGGAGGGAACCGGCATCCGGCGGCGTCCCAGCAGCAGCGTGACCCGGCGCAGCAGCGCGTCGACCTCGTCCGGGGCGAGCAGGCCGGACAGCCGCTCCCGGAGCCGGGAGCCGTCCGTGGCGAGCTCGGCCGCCAGCACCTCGAGCGGCGACACGTCCTCGGGGTGCAGCGGCTCGCCGGCCCAGCCCCACAGCACCGTGCGGAGCTTGTCGTCGACGTGGAAGGACACACCGTGGTCGACCCCGTGCCGGTGACCGTCCGGCATGGCCAGGACGTGCCCGCCCTTGCGGTCGGCGTTGTTGACCACGGCGTCGAACACCGCCATGCGGCGCAGCCCGGCGGAGTCCTCGTGCACCAGCACCACGGGCCGGTCCTCCGCGTCCCAGGCGTCCAGCACGTGCAGGAAGCCCTTCGGCAGGGCGCCGGGACGGACCAGGTCGACGGCGCCCTGCGCCGGGTCGGGCTCGCGCCAGGCCTGGACCATGCCGGGTCCGGCCGGCCCGTCGCGCAGCACGGTCGGCGGCACCACGTCCCAGCCGAGGGCCACCGAGACGACGTACGCCGCGACCTCCCGCGTGGCCAGCGTCCCGTCCGGGAAGTCCCACAGCGGCCGCTCCCCCGCCACCGGCTTGTAGACGCAGGCCAGCCCGGGGCCCTCCGCGGCGGATCGCACGGAGGCGTAGAAGGTGGCGTTCGAGGCGGGCATGATCCGGCCCTCGATCACCACCTCGCCCGCGAGCAGCGACTCGACGCCCGCGTCGGCCTCGGACATCTCGGACATGGACACCTCGCCGGCCTCTCCCTCAGCCCGCGGTCCGGCGGAACCCGTTCGCGCGCGGGCACAGGTGACCGGAGGGGTCCATGGGGCCGCCGCAGAAGGGGCACGGCTGCCGGCCGGCGGCGACGACGCTCTGGGCGCGCTTGCTGAAGGCGCGCGCCAGCCCGGCGGGCATCCTGACCAGCAGCACCTCCTCCGGCTCGGGCTCGTCGATCTCCTCCTCCGGGGTGCCCGGCTCGACGACACCCTCCTCGGTGTAGGGGAACACCTCGAGCACGATGCGCTCGTCCTCCCCGTCCCACGACAGCGTCATGGTGCCGGCACGGAACTCCTCGACGATGGGCTGCTCGAGGGGGCCGTTGTCCTCCAGCCCGACCGGCGACACCGCCGGGATGGACGTCTCGCCGCCCGCGGCGCGCAGCAGCTCGTCGAGCAGCTCCTCGATGCGCTCGGCGAGCACCACCACCTGCTGCTTCTCCAGGGCCACGCTGGTGACGCGGGCTCCGCTGCGGGCCTGCAGGAAGAAGGTGCGCTGGCCGGGGGCGCCGACCGTGCCCGCGATGAAGCGCTCGGGCGGGTCGAACCTGTGGATCACCGATGCCATGTGCCCGAGCCTAGGGGGTGCGCCGAAGGGCCGGCGCGACCGGAGCCGCGGCGTCGGCCCCGGCCCCGCCGCCGACGGCCGCGTCGCTGCTCGCGGCACGCCTGCGCCGCCCCTTGCGCTTCGGCGCACGCAGGTGTGCCAGGTCGCCGGAGGTGCTGTTGGTGGTCAGCACGAACGGCCGGTGCGGGGTGTAGCGGATCACCGAGAGCGACGCGGGGTCCACGACGATCCGCTGGAACTCGTCGAGGTGGGTGCCCAGGGCGTCGGCGACGACGGCCTTGATCACGTCGCCGTGACTGACCGCGACCCAGACGGCGTCGGGGCCGTGGTCGGCCTCCATGCGGGCGTCCCACCGGCGTACGGCGGCCACGGCGCGCGCCGACATCTCCGCCATCCCCTCCCCGTCGGGGAACACCGCGGCGCTCGGATGCGCCTGCACGGTGGTCCAGAGCTTCTCCTTGGCCAGCGTCTTGAGCTCGCGGTTGGTCCAGCTGCCGTAGTCGCACTCGAGCAGCCCGCGCTCCGCGGCGACCTTGAGGCGGTCCGGCTGCGCCACGTTGATCTCGCGCGCCGTCTCGCGGCACCGCTCCAGCGGGCTGGTCACCAACGCGTCCAGGCGGAGCGTGGACAGCCGGGCCCCCAGGGCGCGGGCCTGCTCGCGTCCGTGCTCGTCGAGGTGGACGCCCTTGCTGCGGCCCGC
This sequence comes from uncultured Actinomycetota bacterium, assembly GCA_963835385.1. GTDB lineage: Bacteria > Actinomycetota > Actinomycetes > Propionibacteriales > Nocardioidaceae > Nocardioides_B. Next base: position 304,940 of record CAWIFK010000017.1, on the reverse strand, counting down.
CAGCAGACCGGTCGCGTTGGCGCTCGTACGGCCGTGCCGCGCCAGGATCAGTGTCGCCATGGAACAGGAGCCTAGTTGCCCTAGCCTCGACCCATGATCGTCGACAGCGCCCTCTACCGCGACGGCGTCCGGGTCCCGCTCGACTGCGACAAGGACGACCTGCCGGCGGTCCGGGCCGCCACGTCGCGGACCGGAGACTTCGTGTGGGTGGGGCTGCACGAGCCGGACGCGGCCGAGCTGAGCCGCGTCGCCGAGGCCTTCTCGCTGCACCCGCTGGCGGTCGAGGACGCCGTCGAGGCCCACCAGCGACCCAAGCTCGAGCGCTACGACGACAGCGTCTTCCTGGTGCTCAAGACGCTCTGGTACGTCGACGAGTACGACGCCGTGGAGACCGGGGAGATCAACCTCTTCGTCGGCCGCGACTTCGTCGTCAGCGTGCGCCACGGTGAGGGCACCGAGCTGCACACGGCGCGGCTCGACCTCGAGCAGCGCACCGGCGTCCTCGACCACGGACCCTCCGCGGTGCTCTATGCGGTCTGCGACCGCGTCGTCGACAGCTACGAGGACGTCGCCTCGTCGCTCGAGGTGGATGTCGACGAGGTGGAGGAGTCGGTCTTCTCCCCCACCCGCACCCAGGACTCGCGCCGCATCTACGTGCTCAAGCGGGAGCTGGCGGAGGTCCGGCGTGCGGTCAACCCGTTGCGGGAGCCGATGAAGCGCTTCGCCACCGGTTCGGTCCCGGTGGTGAGCCAGGAGGCCGCGCCGTTCTTCCGCGACGTCGCCGACCACGTGCTTCGCGTCGCCGAGGCGGTGGAGACGATGGACTCACTGCTCTCGACCGCCTTCGACGCCCACCTCGCCCGGATCAGCCTCCAGCAGAACGAGGACATGCGGAAGATCTCCGCCTGGGTCGCCATCGCGGCCGTCGGCACCCTGATCGCCGGCATCTACGGCATGAACTTCGACTACATGCCCGAGCTCGGGTGGCGGTTCGGCTACTTCGGCGCACTTGCAGTGATGTTCGGCTTCTCCGTGCTCCTGTACCGGCTGTTCAAGAAGTCCGGCTGGCTCTGAGCCCCGACGCGCACCGGCGGGCCCGGTGCACGGCGCGCGTCAGGCGCTGAGCACGCCCAGCGAGAGCAGCACCAGCGTGGTGCCACCCAGCAGGATCCGGTAGATGACGAAGGGCAGGTAGGAGTTCGTGCTGACGTAGCGCAGCAGCCACGCGATGGCGGCGTACCCGATGACGAACGAGACGATGGTCGCCACCAGCGTGGCGGCCGGGCTGTAGGCGTTCGCGCACGTCGCGGCCGTCGAGTCGCCGCAGGCGAGGACGTCCTTGAGCTCGAACAGCCCGGCTCCGATCACGGCCGGGATCGCGAGCAGGAAGGCGAACCGGGTCGCGCTCTCGCGGTCGTAGTTGAGGAACCGGCCCATGCTGATCGTGGCGCCCGACCGGGAGACCCCCGGGATCAGCGCCGCAGCCTGCGCGAACCCGAACCAGACGGCGTGCCTGAGCGTGAGCTGCTTCAGGGAGCGGTCGGTGCGGCCGACCCGGTCCGCGACACCGAGGATGATGCCGAGCACGACCAGCGTCGTGCCGATGATCCACAGGTTGCGGAAGTCCTGCTCGATCACGTCCTTGAGCAGCACCCCGAGGATCACGATCGGCAGCGAGCCGATGATGACGTACCAGCCCATCCGGGAGTCGAGCTGGCCACGCAGCTCCGGCTGGAACAGCGAACGCAACCAGGCCGACCCGATCCGCCAGATGTCCTTGCGGAAGAAGATCACCACGGCCAGCTCCGTGCCGATCTGGATGACCGCCGTGAACGCCGCACCCGGGTCTCCCCAGCCGAAGAGCTCGGGGAAGATCCGCAGGTGGGCTGAGCTGGAGATCGGCAGGAACTCGGTCAGCCCCTGGATGAGGCCGAGCACGACGGCCTGGAAGAAGTCGAGCACACCGGTTCCTGTTCTGTCCCGTTCGGGTCGGACGCCGCGGGCCACCCTACGGCCTGATCTGGGCAGTCGTCCGGCGAGGCTGTGCGGCGGCGCGCCGAGGTGCGGATAGGTTTGCCGCATGCAGCAGCGCTACCTGGGTCGCACCGGCCTGAAGGTGTCCCGGCTGGGGCTCGGCACCCTCACCTGGGGGCGCGACACCGATGAGCACGAGGCCCGTGACCAGCTCCTCGGGTTCGTCGACGCCGGCGGCACGCTCATCGACACCGCGGCCGGCTACGGCGACGGTGCCGCCGAGGAGCTGCTCGGCAGCCTGCTGGGCGAGGTCGTCGACCGCGAGGACCTCGTGATCGCGACCAAGGCGGGGGTGAGCCGGGTCCGGGGCCGGCGGGAGTCGGATGCGTCCCGCGGCGCGTTGATCCGGTCACTGGACGCGTCCCTGCGCCGTCTCGGTGTCGACCACGTCGACCTCTGGCAGGTGCACACCTGGGTCGACGACACCCCGGTCGAGGAGACCCTGTCGGCCCTGGACTACGCGGTCACCACCGGGCGGGCGGCGTACGTCGGGGTGTCGAACTACACCGGCTGGCAGAGCGCGCAGGCGGCGACGTGGCAGCGGGCCGTGCCCGGCCGCGCGGTGCTGGCCTCCACGCAGGTGGAGTACTCCCTGCTCAACCGGCGCGCCGAGGCCGAGGTGCTGCCGGCAGCGGCTGCCCTGGGACTCGGCGTGCTGCCGTGGTCCCCGCTGGGCCGGGGAGTGCTGACCGGCAAGTACCGCACCGGCACGCCCGCCGACTCGCGCGCCGCGTCGCCGCACTTCGCGAGCTTCGTCGGCGCCTACCTCGACGACCGGTGCGGCCGCATCGTCGAGTCGGTCGTGCGCGCCGCGGCGGGCCTGGAGTGGAGCCCGACCGAGGTGGCGCTCGCCTGGGTCCGCGACCGACCCGGCGTCACCGCCCCCGTCCTGGGCGCCCGGACCGCCGCCCAGCTGAAGGGCGCCCTCGGCGTGGAACAGCTCACGCTGCCGCCCGAGCTGGTGGCAGCGCTCGACGACGTCTCGGGCGCCGCCCGGTGACGCGGCGGGTTCCGAAGGCCGGACAGGTCAGGAGCGGCGTGTCACGATGAGAGGCATGTCTTCCGTCTCGGTGCACACCACCGGTGCCAGCAGGGCGCTCCGCCCGGGTGCGGAGTACGAGTTCGAGCGGCTGACCATCTCCCGCGACCTCTCCCGCAACTTCGTCACCCGGCTGCTCGTCGAGCGGGCCGAGCGCGGCGGCTGGGAGCTGGACCGGCTGCGCCTGTCCCCCGACGGCACCCGCCGCGTGGTGCTGCGCCGCAAGATCATCCGGCAGCGGGCCACGTTGTACGTCTGACCCCCTGACCCGCGGCCGGCCGGTCAGGCCTGGTCGAGGAACCGGTCGAACACGCGGGCGCCGAACTCGAGCGCGTCGGTGGGCACCCGCTCGTCCACGCCGTGGAACAGGGCCGTGAAGTCCAGGTCCGCCGGCAGCCGCAGCGGCGTGAACCCGAAGCACCGGATCCCCAGCTTGTCCCAGTGCTTGGCGTCGGTTCCCCCCGACATGAGGTACGGCGCCACCCGTGCGCCCGGGTCCTCCGCCAGCACCGACGCGGTCATCGCGTCGACGAGGCTGCCGTCGAAGGAGGTCTCGAGGCCGTTCTGCAGGCTGTCGAACTCGATGCGGATGTCGTCGCCGGCCAGCTCGGCGAGCGTGGCGAGGAACTCGTCCTGGTGGCCCGGCAGGAACCGACCGTCGACCCGGGCGGTCGCCTCCCCCGGCACGACGTTCACCTTGTAGCCGGCGTCCAGCATCGTCGGGTTCGCCGTGTTCTTGATGACCGCCCCCAGCATCCGGGCCGCAGAGCCGAACTCCTCGACGAGGGTCTCGGCGTTCTCCGGCGTCGCCTCGACCCCGGCCACCTCGCCGACCGAGGCGAGCAGGACCTGCATCGAGGGCGTCAGCCGCACCGGCCACGGGTGGCGGCCGATCCGCGCGACCGCCTCGGCGAGCCGCGTCACGGCGTTGTCGGGGTGCCGCATCGACCCGTGGCCCGCGTTGCCGGTCGCGGTCAGCCGCATCCAGGCCATGCCCTTCTCCGCGGCCTCCACCAGGTAGAAGCGCTGGTCGCGGATGGTGGCGCTGAAGCCGCCGACCTCGCCGACGCCCTCCGTGCAGCCCTCCAGCAGGTCGGGCCGCTGCAGGACGATCTGCTCTGCGCCCTGGTGTCCACCGGCCTCCTCGTCGGCGGTGAAGCAGAGCACGGTCGGCCGCTCGGGCAGCGCGCCGGCGCGGGTGCGCGCCCGGACCACGGAGAGCAGCATGGCGTCGAAGTCCTTCATGTCGACCGCGCCGCGGCCCCAGACGTAGCCGTCCTGGATCTCGCCGGAGAACGGGTGCACGCGCCAGTCGTCGGCGTCGGCGGGCACCACGTCGAGGTGGCCGTGCAGCAGCAGCGGGTCGCGCTGGTCGGAGCCCGTGCCGCCCCAGCGGGCGATCACGTTGGTGCGGCCGGCCACCCCCTCGAACAGCTCGGGCTCGATGCCGACCTCGTCCAGGAGAGCAGCCACGTGCTCCGCGGCCTTCCGCTCCCCCGGCCCCGATCCGTCGCCGAAGTTTGTGGTGTCGATCCGGATCAGGTCGCGGCAGATCTCCACGACCTCGCCAGCCGGGTCGTAGCCGCTCGCTGCGTCGCTGTGGGTGTTCATCCGACCATCCTGACACCGTTTGTCCAACCCGCGCCCATGCCCGGGGCGACGCCGACCGATGCGAGGATCCCCCCGGAGGTTTGCTACAGTTACCGCCGCGCTCATGGGGCACTCTCGGAGTCTCCCTGAGCACGACAACACACCTTGTCCGGGTGGCGGAATAGGCAGACGCGCTAGCTTGAGGTGCTAGTCCTCGTATAGAGGGTGGGGGTTCAAGTCCCCCCTCGGACACCGAATGACACCCCTTTGACCTGCGCTTTCACCGTGGTGAGGTGGGAGGATCTCTCTGCGCGGTCGGGGAGCTTCAGAGGGTGCTTGCGACCGGTGCCGGGTGCGCGGGGGCCGGCGCGTCGGTGACCTGTGCCGCCGGTGTTGCTCGCCGGCCGGTGGCCACGAGGAGCAGCCAGACCGCGAAGCTCATCTCGCCGATCAGCGAGGGCAGCGCGACGATGGCGAGGAAGAGGTCGGCGGAGGCTTCGTAGTCGGCCAGGACGAGGTGGGCGACGGTGTCGAGGACGTACGCGGCTCCGGCGGCCATGAGCAGCCAGGCGATCCACCGTGGGCCGCGTGCCTTGAGCATCAGCAGGCCGAGAAGCATCAGGTGTGCGCCGAAGGCTGCGAGGCCGGCGACCCAGGTGAAGTCGAAGGTCTGCAGGGCCAGCAGGATGGCGTCGTCGTGCGCGTCCCCGAAGGCGTCCGGTGAATTGGCGAGCCAGACCGCGGCGTAGAGGAAGCCGAGTGCGGCGCCGAGTACGACGGTGTACGTCAGCCGGAACCAGGCCGCGAGCAGCGACAGGTCGCGATGGACCGGGCGGAACAGCACCCACAGAGCCCAGGCGACGACGACATCGATCACGAAGATGCCGACGAAGGCCACCGCTCCGAGGCGGAACAAGGTCTCAGACTCCCCCAGCGCGGCCGCGGTACCCGCGGCGTCGCCCGGCTGGAGCACCGGGCTGAGTGCGAGGAAGTTGGCGAAGATCGCGAGGACGAAGATGGCGAGATAGCCGCCTGCCGCCCAGCCGGCGGCGGTGCGCGGAGCCGTCGTGGTCGTGGTCGCAGTGGTGGTGGCAGTGGTGGTGGCAGTCATCAGTTGACTCCTCCTGTCGGGTGTCGGGTGTGCCGGTCAGGTACTGATGGCGACCTTGCCGCGGGCGTGTCCACTCGCGACGTGGTCGATCGCCTTGGCCGCCTCGTGCAGCTCGTAGGTGCGTTCGAGTGCGGGTCGCAGGTGACCGTCGTCGACCAGCTGCGCCAAGGTGGCGAGGTCGTCGGCGTTCTCCTTGCTCAGCAGGGCGGTGAGCCGCTGGTGAACGAACGGTGAGAGCGCCAGGGCGGCGAGCTGACGGTGGGTGCCGCCGAGCAAGCGGTCGCCACCCTCGCCGCCGACGATGACCAAGGCGCCGGTGTCGGTCAGCAACCGGCGCAGTTGACGGATCGGACGGAGGCCGGCGATGTCGAGGACGACGTCGTAGCGGGTGCCGTCGTCGAGGTCCTCACGGGTGTAGTCGATGACGCGGCTGGCGCCCAGGGCACGGACCAGGTCGGCCTTGCCGCCGGCCACGCCGGTGACGTCCGCACCCTGTGCGACCGCGACCTGGACGGGCGTACGACCCGACCCCGCCGGAGGCGCCGATGATCAGTACCTTGTCGCCCGGCTGGACCCGGCCGGCGGCGCGGACCGCCTGGAGGGCGGTGAGCCCGGAGACCGGCAGCGTGGCGGCCTCCTCGAAGGAGAGGCCGGCCGGTTTGCGTGCCACCCGGGTCTCAGGCACCACCGCCAGCTCGGCGAAGGACCCGTCGGCTGTCCCGATCACCTCGTCCCCGACGGCCACGGTGGTGACCCGCGACCCGACCTCGGCGACGACGCCGGACACGTCGCGGCCCGGAACGGGGTGCTTGGGGCGGCGCAGTCCGAACGCGAGGCGGACGGCGTAGGGGTGTCCGGCCATCAGGTGCCAGGTGCCGCGGTCCACTCCGGCTGCGCGAACGCTCACGACCACGTCGTTCGGGCCGGGGATCGGGCCGGCACGTCCGTCAGGGTCAGCTGCTCGCTGCCGCCGTACCGCCGCTGGTGGATGGCTCGCATGTCGACCCTTTATGTACGCTGTAGGTATTAAGACTCACCGTAGAAGTACGGTGTATGTTTTGTCAACGATCGGTGTGGACCCGTGACGAAGGAGAGGCTCATGGCAGGCAGGCCACGCTCGGGCGGCGAACGGCTCACCCGCGCGGGAATCGTCGCGGCGGCGGTGGAGGTGGCCGACGCTGAGGGGCTCACGGCGCTGTCCATGCGCTCGGTGGCACGGCGGCTCGACGTGATGCCGATGTCGCTGTACAACCACGTCGCGCACAAGGAGGCGCTGCTCGACGGCATGGTCGACGCAGTGTTCGCCGAGTTCTACGCACCCGTGCCAGGAGCCGACTGGCGCAGCGAGCTGCGGCGACGCGCAGTCACGGCCCGCGAAGCCCTCAAGCGCCACCCATGGGCCGTCGGGCTGATGGACTCCCGCCGCAACGCCGGCTACCAGACGCTGCTCCACCACGACGCCGTGATCGGCTGCCTGCGCGAGGCAGGCTTCTCACTGGCCCTGACCGGGCACGCCTTCGCCGTCCTCGACGCCCACCTCTACGGCTTCCTGATCCAGGAGCTGAGCATGCCGTTCCAACCCGGACAGGACCTCGCCGACCTCGGAAACCAGATCGTGGCCGCACTGCCGGAGGGCCAGCTGCCCTACTTCCGCGAGTTCACCCTCGAGCACGCCCTCCAGCCGGGCTACGACTTCGGCGACGAGTTCGAGGTCGGGCTCGACCTCATCGTCGACGGCCTCGCCCAACGACTGGCCGAGGCTCACCGCAGCCGAGCATCCTGAGTGAAGGTGCCTTGTAGGCACCCGCTGCGTGTGGTCGCCGAGGCGCAACTCGCATCGAGGCGACCTGAGGTGACCTTCGGGGGAACGGGCGAGAGCGTCGTCCACGCAGGTTCCGCCTTCCCTCAAGCTTCCCTCGCCAGCAAGCGGGCCATGGCGGGGGTTGCGGTGGCGTGGCTGGCGGCGTGGGCCGTGATGCGCTGGGCCAGCCACGCGGCGTCGTCCTTGACGAAGCCGAGCAGCGCCGAGCCGCGGGTGTGCTGCCACGGCAGGCCGATGAACGTCAGGCCGGGGACCGGGCTGACGCCACGTTCGTGTGGCACCCCCTCGGAGGTGACGGCACCCTCGACGTCAATCCACGAGTAGTCGGACCGGAAGCCGGTCGCCCAGATGACCGTCGTGGGCCTGGTCTGGGCACGGTCGGCGAAGGTGACGGTGTCGCCGTCCGTCGCGGTGAGCCGGGGGCGGATGTCGACGCCCGCGCGACGCAGCTCTTTCAAGGAGCTGCCGATGACCAGGTCACCACGGGCCCGCATGCGGCGCGCGATGCGCGAGCCGGCGGTCTTGGTGAGCAACCGTGTCGTGGTCAGCCACCAGAACAGGTCGCGCCCGAGGATGCGCTGCGGGAGCTGAGGGTCCTCGGTTCCCACCGCGAGTGTCACCTCGTCGCTGTCGGACTTGTCACCGGTGTGCCTGCGAGCGAGCTCGAGCGCGATCTGGCGGCCGGAGTTTCCGGCGCCCACGACCACGACGCGGCCCGGCCGGATCTGGGACGGGTTGCGGTACTCGGCGCTGTGCAGCTGCATCACGCCACCGCCGAGGCCGGTGCTGACGGCCGGGACGACCGGCGTCTGGAACGGACCGGTGGCGACCACGACCTGGCGGGTGTGCAGCTGGCCCCGGCTCGTGTGGGCGACGAACCGGTCGCCGCCCTGATCGTCGAGGCCCCGTTCGAGGCGCGTCACGGCGGTGTTCAGCCATACGGGCAGTGCGAAGCAAGCGGCGTAGGTCTGCAGGTAGTCGGCGACCTCGGTGCGGGTCGGGTACGTGTCCGCGGGGGCGGGAAAGGCCATGCCGGGCAGCCCGTCGTACTGGGCGGGCGTGAACAGCCGCAGTGAGTCCCACCGGTTGCGCCAGGCGGCGCCGATCTCAGCGGCGCCGTCCACGATGAGGAATCGCAGGCCGGCCTGCTGCAGGTGGTAGCCCACGGCGAGACCGGCCTGGCCGGCCCCGATGACGAGGACGTCGAGGGTGCCACCGCCCCCCGCCGTTGCGTGCCGTTGCTGGTCATCAGGGGTGCTGTGCGTGGTCACGGTGGCGTCCTCCGGTCGTTCGGCGGTGTCGGTCTGCGTTGGTTGAACGTCCGCGGTGCCTGCCGGCCCGCGTCCCGATGCCGAGCAGGCTAGGGCCGTGGCCGACGGGCTCGCACCGGGTGAACCGCCAGGGTTCACGGCAGCTGACCACGTCCCGGCCGGCTGACCTGCCGCCCCGGTTCGCACAGAGCCAGACATCGCGGCGGTCCTCAGTGCCGGGTGGCGGCGCCGGCCGACGACCTGTGCCCCTCTGCGGCTCGGCAGGCCCGATCGGGGTCACGGCGATCCCGGCGGTTTCGCTAGCGCGAGCAGCTCCGTGCGCGACCACGCTCGAAGGCATCACCGGCACTGCAGCCGGCCCTCTCGTGAAGGAGAAGACGATGCCGACCGAGTCCACCGAGCTCCACCGCCCATCCGCGACTTCCGCCGCGGCCCACGCCACCCATCCGGGCCCGGACGCCCGCGAGCGCGCCCGCTCGCACGGCGACGACGCTGACACCCCGCGCCGGCCGTGGACCGTCCTGGCCCTCATGCTGGCCGCGCAGGTGATGGTCGTCCTCGACGTCAGCGTCGTGAACGTCGCGCTGCCGAGCATCGCCGCGGACCTGCGACTCTCGTCGGCCGACTACCAGTGGGCAGTCAGCGCCTACGTGCTGCTCAGCGGCGGGTTCCTCCTGCTCGGCGGTCGGATGGCCGACCTGTTCGACCGCCGTCGGATGTTCGTGACCGGTCTCGCCGTCTTCACCGTCGGCTCGCTCGCCTCCGGGCTCGCGGCCTCGCCGCTGATGCTGGTGCTCGCCCGTGGCGCGCAGGGCGCCGGCGCCGCCCTCCTCACCCCGGCCGCGATGTCGATCGTCATGACGACGTACTCCGGCCGGCAGCGCGCCACTGCCCTGGGCTTGTGGGGCACGGTCGCCAGCATGGGCATCGCCGCCGGTGTGCTGTTCGGCGGCATCCTGACCACCGTTCTCGACTGGCGCGCGGTCTTCTTCATCAACGTGCCCGTGGGTGCCGCCGTCCTCGCCGGGGTGCTGCGCAAGGTCCCGGCGATGCCCAGCGCCAGCGCGGGCCGCCGCCGTCTCGACGTCTCCGGCGCCCTCGCACTCGTCATCGGCCTGCTCGCTCTCGTCTACGCCGTCGAGTCCACCACCAGCCACGGTTGGACCGCACCTCGGACGCTGATCGCTGCGGCTGCCGCTGCCGTCCTGCTCGCCGCCTTCACCGCCAACGAGCGGACGGTCGCCGACCCGATCGTCCCGCCCGCCACCTGGCGGGTCCGGTCCTTGGTGTCCGCCTCGGTCGTCATGGCCGGTGTCACCGGCGCCGTCGTCGGCGTGATCTTCCTCAGCTCGCTGTACCTCCAGCAGGTCCTGGGGTCGTCGGCGCTCGTCGCCGGCCTGGAGTTCCTCCCGCTGGCGGCATTCATCACCCTCAGCGCCGCAGCCGCCTCGAAGGCCCTGCCGCACGTCGGGGCCAAGAAGCTCATCGCCGCCGGCCTGGCGATCTCGGCCGCGGGTGCGGTCGTGCTGTCCTCGATCGACGCCGACCCCAGCTACGTCACCGACGTGCTCCCGGGCTTCGCGCTTCTCGGCCTCGGCGTCGGACCCATGTTCGTCGCGATCTCGGTCGCCGCGATGGCCGACGTTCCCCACGAGCAGTCCGGCATGGCGTCGGGTCTGCTGATGACGGGCCACGAGATCGGTGCCGCCCTCGGCGTCGCCGTCCTCACCGCGGTCGCCGGCGACCTCACGACCCGTACCGGGATCGTCGCTGGCAGCCAAGACGCCTTCCTCGCCGTCGCGGTCGGCCTTGTCCTCCTGCTCCTCCCGACGGCCCTCCTGCCTCGCCACGACCGCCACGCCACAACCGTCGGCCACGGGCACGGGCACGGGCACGGCCACGGGCACGGCCACTGAAACCCGGCGGTTCTCCCGGTGCCGGGTGCACCCCCCGGCACCGACGCTGAGAGCACCCGGCAACACCCGTCCGCATCACCACCCGACCGAAGGAGAAGCAGATGTCCACCTCCAGCAACCCGACCACCGGCCGGATCTACCGGGTCGTCGGCATGGCCTGCGGCCACTGCGCCGCCGCCGTCGAGCGTGAGGTCGGCGCCATCGCCGGCGTCACCGACGTGACCGTCGACCTGTCCACCGGTGACGTCGTCGTCACCAGCAGCCACCCGGTCGCTGACGCCGAGATGGCCGCGGCGGTCGACGAGGCCGGCTACGAGCTCGCTTCCTGACTAAGCCCTCCACCCGCACCTCACATCGAGGAGACCCAGATGTCCGTGACCATCACCCCGACCCGAAGCCCCGCCCCCGTAGTCGCCGGCGCCAGCGGCGGCGACGTCGAGACCAGCCTGACCGTCGAGGGCATGACCTGCGCCTCGTGCGTCGGGCGGGTCACCAAGGCGCTGAACCGCGTCGAGGGTGTGGTCGCGGCGTCGGTCAACCTCGCCACCGAGACAGCCACCGTCACCCACGACCCGTCGCTTGCCCCGGTGACCGACCTGACCGCCGCCGTCGCCCGGGTGGGCTACGCCGCCACCCCGAAGCCGGCCCCGCACGCGGCAGCCGACGCTCCCGCCCGCCCGAGGTCCGAGGATGACGACGACCTCGACACCCGTCGCGACCGCGAGATCGCGCGCCTGGCCCGCCGCTGGCGGGTCGCGCTCACCGCGGGCCTGACCCTGATGGGCGTCATGTATCTGCCGCTTCACCTGGACACCATGGACTGGGTGATGCCGCTGCTCATGGTGGTCGCCACCGTCGTGCAGATCTGGGCCGGCGGCGACATCTACCGGCACGCGTGGGCCGCCGCACGGAACCGTGCCACCACCATGGACACGCTCGTCGCGCTCGGCACCGGCGTCGCCTACGGGTACAGCGCGTTCGTCACCCTCTGGCCCGGGCAGGCGCAAGCATGGGGACTCCCGCTGCACCTGTACTTCGAGACCGCCCTGGTCGTCATCGCCCTCGTCCTCATGGGGCGTTGGTTGGAGCTGAAGGCCAAGAAGCGCACCGCCGGCTCCATCAAGGCCCTGGTCGGGCTCGCGCCCACCACCGCCCGGGTGGTCCGCGACGGCACCGAGGTGGACGTCCCCGTCGAGCAGCTCGCCGCCGGCGACACCGTCCGGGTCCGCCCCGGGGAGAAGGTCCCCGTCGACGGGGTGGTCACCGACGGTTCGTCCGCGGTGGACGAGTCCATGCTGACCGGCGAGAGCGCCCCGGTGACCAAGCGCACCGGTGACGAGGTCATCGGCGCCACGCTGAACCGGACCGGCACCCTGCTGGTGCAGGCCACCGCCGTCGGCGAGGACGGCACGCTCGCGCAGATCATCCGCCTCGTCGAGGAGGCCCAAGGCGCACAGGCGCCGATGCAGCGACTCGCCGACCGCGTCTCGGCCTGGTTCGTCCCGGCGGTGCTCGTTGCCGCCGCCCTCACCTTCACCGCCTGGCTCCTGCTCGGCCCCAACCAGGACGCCCTGGTCAACGCGGTCGGCACCGCGATCGCGGTCCTCATCATCGCCTGCCCCTGCGCCCTCGGCCTGGCCACGCCCACCGCCGTCATGGTCGGCACCGGCAAGGCCGCCGAGCTCGGCATCCTCATCGGCGACGGCCGAGCACTCGAGACAGCGCGTCGGCTCACCGCCGTCGCGCTGGACAAGACCGGCACCATCACCGCCGGTCGCCCTGACGTCGTTGGCCTCACGCCACTCACCGGCTGGACCGGCGAGGAGCTCCTCGCCGTCGTCGCCGCCGCCGAGCTCGGCAGCGAGCACCCCGTCGGCGAAGCCATCGTCACCGCCGCTCGCGACCGGGGCCTCCCCCTCCCGACCGCGACCGGGTTCGAAGCGGTGCCTGGTCACGGCATCACCGCCCATGTCGACGGCCGGCCCGTGCTCGTCGGCAACGCGGCCCTGATGCGTCGGGACGGTGTCGACGTCACTGCCCTGATGGCGGACGCCGACCGGTCCGCCTTCCAGGCGCGCACCCCGGTGTACGTCGCCGTCGACGCCACCGCCGCCGGCCTGATCGAGGTCGCCGACCCGGTCAAGCCGACCTCGGCCGAGGCCGTCGCCGCCCTGAGGTCGCTCGGCCTGGAGGTGTGGATGCTCACCGGTGACAACGACGCAACCGCCCGCGCCGTAGCTGCCGAGGTGGGCATCGACCACATCCTCGCCGAGGTCCTCCCCGGCGAGAAGGCCGACCGGGTCGCCGAGCTGCAGGCCGCGGGGCAGGTCGTCGCGGTGGCCGGCGACGGCATCAACGACGCCCCCGCCCTGGCGCGGGCCGACCTGGGAGTCGCGATCGGCACCGGCACCGACGTCGCCATCGCCGCCTCCGACATCACCCTCGTCGGCGGGGACCTCAACGGCCTGGTGAACGCGATCGCGCTCTCCCGCGAGACCGTGCTCACCATCAAGCAGGGCCTGGCGTGGGCGTTCATGTACAACGTCCTGCTGATCCCCGTCGCCGCCGGCGCCTTGTACTGGTGGGACGGCCTGCTCCTCGACCCCGTCCTGGCGAGCGCCGCCATGGCGATGAGCTCGGTCAGCGTCGTCACCAACGCCCTGCGGCTGCGCCACTTCCGACCCGGCGCGGACACCGGGACCCTGACCGCCCGCGCCGGCCGCTGGTCCTACCTCGCCGCGATCGCCGTCCTCGCCCTCGCCCTCGGCGCCGGATTCACCTGGTTGTCTCGCACCGACGAGGCAGAACGCGGCATGAACGGCACCCTCGCCTGGTCCGAAGGCATGGGCATGCCGATGCGGCCCGCGATGAGCACGATGGAGGAGACCGACGTCCCTCCGATCACCACTCACGACGCCGGCCTCGACCTCACCCTCACGGCCGAAGACACGGTGCAGCCGGGACGGCCGGTCACCCTGACCGTGACCGTTCGAGACGCCGCCACCGGACGCCTCGTCGACGACCTCGTGCGGACCCACCAGGTGTGGATGCACATGATCATCACCCGCGACGACCTCGGCGCCTTCGCCCACATTCACGCAGAGCCCACCGGCACCGCCGGCACCTACACGGTCCAGGCGACGTTCCCGACCGTCGGCACGTACACGCTGCACACCGAGTTCCGGCGGCAAGGGCAGATGGTCGACGTGCTGGACACCCACCAGGTCACCGTCGCCGGAGGACCCGCCCCCACGCCGGTCACCGTCCCCGCCGGCGACGTCCGCCGCTGGAGCGGCGACGGCGTCCACGTGAGGCTCGACGGCAGGGCTCACCTGGGTGAGACCAGCGACTTCACGCTGCGCTTCGCCGACGCCGCCGGGCGACCGGTCGACGACCTGCGGCCCTACCTGGGCGCAGCGGGCCACGTGGTCGTGATGCGCGCCGACGGCGCCGCGTTCGCGCACCGGCACGCCGAGACCTTCGACGACCAGGGACGCCCGGTCCTCGCCCTGCCGGGCACCACGTTCGGTCCCGACCTGAACCTGCACGTCGACTTCGACCGGCCCGGCGTCTACCGGCTGTGGGCCCAGTTCCGGCTCAGCGACGGCACCGTCATCACCGCCCCCTTCGTCGTCCACGTCACCGACCGCCACGAGCCCGCCCCGCAAGTCGTCACCGCGAACGCAGGCTGACCGTCGACCCGATCCCTCGGGCACGAGAGCCGTTCGATCCCGGCGATTTCGCCGGTGCCAGCCCGCCCCCACCACCGCGACAGTTGAGCGCACACCCCCCGATGTGCCGATGCCACGGCCCAGACCAGGAGATCCCATGACTGCGACCACCGACACCCCCGCTGCGACCGGCGCCGACACCTCACCGGTCGTGGGACCCGTGCAGGTCCGTCGCGCCGGCAGCCAAGACGCCGCCGTCGTGCACACCATGCTGCTCGAGCTCGCCACTCACGAGGGCAGCGGCGATGCCGTCCGCTCCAGCGTCGAGGACTGGCAGCGGATGCTCGCCGACTCCGCCGTACTGGTGCTGGTCGCGTCCATCCGCGACGAACCGGTCGGCTACGTCAGCGGTGTCCGGCATCTCAACCTATGGCTCGGCAGCGACATCCTTGCGATGGACGACCTCTACGTCCGCCCCCACGCCCGCGACCGCGGCATCGGTGGCGACCTGATGGCCGCCCTGGCCCAGCTGTGCACCGACGACCAACTGCTCATCAGGTGGGGCGTCCGCGAGGACAACGCTGCGGGCCACCGGTTCTACCGGCGCCTCGGTGCCACCTTGCGGACCAAGACGGTCGCCGCCTGGCAACCGTCCGCGTACGACTCCTTCCTCGACACCCGGTCGGACACGCGGCCCGTCTCGCAGACCGGGGCCCTGTCATGACCGGCGGACTGCATCTGCGCCCGCTGACCGTGCGCGACCTATCGGCCCTGCAGACGCTGCTCGAGGCTGATGCCGGCTACGCGCGCCGCGTCACCGGCACGGACCCCAGGTCCACCGATGCGATCGACGTGTACACCAGCCGGCCGCCGCGTCTGCCGATGCACCGCAAGCTGCTCCTCGGGGCGTTCGACGACGCCGGCCTTGCCGCGGTCATCGACGTGCTCCGCGGCTGGCCGGACACCGCGACCGCCCACATCGGGCTGTTGCAGGTTCACGCCGACCGGAAACGCCTCGGCATCGGCCGGCGCACGCACGACCTGCTGCTCGACCTGGTCGGCGCGTGGCCGGAGATCACCGTGTTGCGCGCCGCGATCGTCGCCACCAACGCGGCCAGCGCCGCGCCGTTCTGGGCTTCCCTTGGCTACCAGCCGACCGAACCGCCCCGGCCGTACCGAGCCGGCGAGGTCACCACACACGTGACCGCGTGGACCCTCCCGCTCACGTCCGCGCAGATCCCCGAGGCCACCAGCGAGACGAGCCCTCGATGAGGACCCCGCGCCCCGACCACGCCTCCCAGCAGACGAGCACCCATCACCACCCACCGGCGGAGCAGTTCGCCCACCTCCCCGCCATCACCGTGTGCTACCGGACGTTCGGTGCCGCCACCAACCCCACGATGGTGCTCATCATGGGGCTCGGCGCTCAGCTCGTGCACTGGCCCGAAGGGTTCTGCCGAACGCTGGCCGACGAGGGCTTCCACGTCGTCTGCTTCGACAACCGCGACGCCGGCCGCTCCACGCACTGCCCGAGCGCCGCCTACACCCTCGACGACCTGGCCGACGACGTCGTCGGGCTCCTCGACGTCCTCGGTGTCGCGACCGCACACCTCGTCGGCGCCTCGATGGGCGGCATGGTCGCTCAGTTGGTCGCCATCCGGCACCCCGACCGCGTCCGGTCTCTGGCGTCGCTGATGTCCACCACCGGCCAACGGGGCAAGGGCCGCACCTCGGCTGCCGTCCTGCGGCACCTGCTCGCCCGCCGTCCCCGCACCGAGGACGAGGCAGTCGACCGGCGGGTGAAGATCGCGACGACGATCGGGTCACCCTGCTTTCCCCAGGACCTCGACGAGCTGCGACGTGTCGCCGCCCTCGTCTACCGGCGCGACCCCGACGCACGCGACGGCAGGAGGCGTCAGCTTCGCGCTGTGCGCACCGCGGTCGACCGCACCGATCAGTTGTCCCGCCTCCACCTGGCCACCGTCGTCATCCACGGCACCGCCGACCGCATGTGCCACCCCTCCGGCGGCCGCGCGACCGCCGCTGCGGTCCCGGGGGCACGGCTCGAGCTCATCGACGGCATGGGACACGACCTCCCACCGGGAGTATGGCCGCACATCACCCCGGCGCTCATCGCGAACGCGCACGCCGGTGACGACACCGGCGGCAACGCCCACGCCCGCATCGACGACAGACCCGAGACCGAGAGGCGGCCACGATGATGCGGGGAACGCCTCGGACGTTCGTGGGCCCGACCGTGTTCACGCTTGACGGGCCTGTCTGCTTACACGTCGCCGACGCCGTCCGGACCCGCATCGGTGCGATGCCCGGGATCAGTGCCTGTGAGCTGGACGTGCCCTCAGGGGCGCTCCTCGTGACCGCCGATGCGCCAGTCGATCGATCCGACGTCCTCGACGTGCTCCGCTCCACTGGGTGCCCGGTCCGGGCATGAGTACCGCAACGGTCATCGGCGACCGGGCAAACAGGTTCACGAGGAGCCGCGACGAAGACCGCCCCCGCACCTGCCGGCGCGCGCGTCCGCTGCACCGACACGAGCAGCCGACCACCAGCATCGAAACCCGTCGACTCAGGCCGCCTCAGAATCGCGACCTCGGGGGAAATCGGCGAGAACTCGGCCCCGGTGTCTCGCGCCCTCACTAGGCTGACCGACGTGTTGCCGGTGCTACGAGGTAGGGAGCGGGAAAGGGCCACGCTCGCCGCGGTAGTGGTTCGAGCGCGGGCAGGTCACGGGTCGGCTCTGCTGCTGCAAGGTCAGCCAGGCGCGGGGAAGTCGGCGCTGCTGGACGACGCCGTCTCCACCGCCCAGGACATGACGGTGCTGCGCACCCGCGGCGTCGAGTCCGAAGCCCCCCTTCCGTTCGCCGCGTTGCACCGTCTGCTGCGTCCTACGCTGGGCCACCTCGACCGCATCCCGGCCCGGCAGGCTGACGCCTTGCGTGCCGCGTTCGGGGAGAGCTCGGCCGACGTCAGCGACCGTCACCTGGTCTTCCTGGCCACCTTGAACCTCCTCTCGGTCGTCGCGGAGGACCAGCCTCTGCTCGCCGTCGTCGACGATGCCCACTGGCTCGACGACGCCTCCGCGGCTGCTCTGCAGTTCGCCGCACGCCGCCTCGAGGGCGAGGCAGTCGCGGTCGTGTTCGCTGTGCGCGACGACGAAACCGGGCAGTTCGACCCACGCGACGTGACCCTTCTCGTCGTCGGCGGCGTCGACGACACCGCGGCTGAGGCCCTCATCGCAGATCAGGTCAGCACCCCGGTCGCGGCCACAGTCCGCGCCGAGCTGCTCGAAGCCACCGGCGGCAACCCCCTCGGGCTGGTCGAGCTGACCCGGGCGCTGAGCCCCGCGCAACTGTCGGGTGCAGAACGACTACCTGACCGGCTCCCCCTGACCGAAGGTGTCGAACGCGCGTTCCTGGACCGCTACCGCCGGCTGCCGGAGCCGACGCAGACCCTGCTCCTGCTCGTCGCCGCGGATGACTCCGGACGGGTCCTCACCCTCACCCGGGCGGCGGGTCACCTCGGCGTCGGGGCCGAAGCACTCGACGCCGCCGAGGAGTCCGGCCTGCTCGACGTCGACGACGGCGGCGTCCTGGCCCTGCGGCATCCGCTGGTCCGCTCCGCTGTCTACGGCGCGGCGACCAGCGGCCGCCGTCGGCAAGCCCATCGCGCGCTGGCCGACGCCCTCGACGGCACTCCCGATGAGGACCGGCGTGCGTGGCACTTGGCCGCGTCGGTGGCCGGACCCGACGAGAAGGTCGTCGCCGCGCTGGACGAGGCGGCCGAGCGCGCCCGTCGACGCGGCGGCCACGAAGCCGCTGCGGCCGCCTGGACCCGCGCCGCCGAGCTCACCGTCGATGCCAGCGCCCGCGCACGACGACTGTGCGCCGCAGCGTCGTCCATGCTCGCGGCAGGGCGCCCACTCGAGACCGAACAGCTGGCCCGCGCTGGCCTCGTCAGCGCCACGGACCCGCTGCTACGTGCCGACCTCCTGCAGCTGCAGGCGCAGGTGGAGTGGAACACTCGTTCCCTCGACGACGGCTACCGCATGGTGTGTCAGGCCGCAGAGACCGCCGCCCCTCACGACCCGACCCGCGCGCGCATCCTGGCGATGCTCGCCTCGGCGCTCGCGTCCTTCGGCGCGCGGTCCGCCGACGCTCCCGAGCCCGCCACGATCCTCGCCTCACCAGGCGACGACGCACCGGCCCCGGACCGGGTCGCCGGCTGGCTCCTCGAGGGTTTCACCGCGGTCGCCGCCCGCGACTGGGCGACCGCCGCGGCGGCGTTCCGCCGCGGCTGGGACACCCCGATCGGACCGGGCGCACACCCGCTGCTGCACCACAACCTCGCGATCGCCACGATGCATCTCGGCGACGACATCCGTGCCATCGAGCTGCACGACCTCCAGCTGCAGCACGCCCGCGAAGCCGGCGCCATCAACATGACAGAGCACGCCCTGACCCGCGGCGTCGTCTTCCGCATCGCCACCGGCGCCTGGACCGAGGCCGCCGCGGCGGCGCAGGAGGCCCTGCTGCTGGACCGCAACCTCGATCTGGAGGAGCTCACCGCATTCCCCCTGGCGGAGCTCGCCGTCATCGCTGCGCTCCGCGGCGACCCGCAGGCACCGGCGCGGCGCGCAGAGCTCGACGTCGCCCTCAGGGAGCACGTCCCACACGGCGCCGTCAACGGACTCGTCCTGGGGCTCGCGCACTGGGCCGCCGCCCGGCAGCTCGACGCGCCTCCAGCCACCGCGCTGCACCACCTCGAGAGGATCGAGCTGCCAGTGGTGCGCGGCCTGGCCGCACTCGACCGGATCGAGACCGCTGCCGCGGCGGGCCGCCGGGAGCTGGCAGAGGAGTGGCTCGAGGAGCTGCGCACGTTCGCCCAGGGCACCGACATGCCCTGGGCGTGGGCGGCGGTCCACCACGGCCAGGCGACCCTGGGTGGGCCGGACGCCGAGGACAACTTCCAGCGGGCCCTGGAGTGGCACTCGCTCTCGCCACGAGTCCCGGCGCGGGCTCGTACTCAGCTGGCGTTCGGGGAGTACCTGCGGCGGCGGCGGCGCCGCACCGACGCGCGAGGGCACCTGCGCGCGGCACTCGACACCTTCGAGACGCTCGGTGCCGGGTTCTGGGCCGAACGAGCCAGCCAGGAGCTCCGCGCGTCCGGCGAGACCGTGCGCCGCGGCAGCGACCTCGTCCCCACCGGGCTCACACCGTCCGAGGCACAGATTGCCGCGCTCGTGCGTCAGGGCCTGTCGAACAAGGAGGTGGCCGGTCGGTTGTTCGTCAGCCCCCGGACCGTCGACTTCCACCTGCGCAACGTCTACACGAAGCTCGGGATCACCTCCCGGACCGAGCTCGCCTCCCTCGCCCTCGACACCGTCTGACCACCTCCGCGTCCACCGGCCGCGACCGTTCCGTCTGGTCCGCCGAAACGCTGTGGCGAGGAAGCGCATCGGGCTCATCGGCGGAATGAGGGGCGCCTTCGACCAGCAGCCCAAGACCCTGGTGATTTCGCCGGCGCGAGGCCGCGGCCACCGCCCTAGCGTCGACGGCACCGATCTCAGCCCACGGCAGGAGCCCACCATGACCACCACCACACCGACGTCCACGCCCACCGACGCCGGTCCGGCTGCTCGGCATCCGGACAACCCCGGTGCGCTGAGGCGACGCTGGCCCACCGCCTTGGCGGTGGCCGCCACCGCCGCCAGCCTCGCGCTCGTCTCCCCGCTGCCTGCGCACGCACAGACCTGGGTCAGTGCCTGGGGCGTGCTCACCGCCGCGGTCATCTACCTCGCGTGGGGCACCACCCGCGGCGACCTCGCCGCGCGACGCTGGCTCAGCCTCGAGACGGCGGGGGTTCTCGCCTTCGGGGCTCTCGCAATCTCCTCGACCGCCACCGGCCCCGACGCGGCTCGGTACGTCCTCGCGGCCGGCTGGCTCGGCCACGCCGCCTGGGACGCCGTCCACCACCACGCCGACCGGGTTGTCCCACGCTGGTACGCCGAGCTGTGCATGATCTGCGACCTCATCGTAGCCGCGTCCCTGCTCCTCATCGGCACCCTGTGAACCCCGACGGGCCACCGCACGAGCCTGAGCAACCGTCAAGGCACCTTGACGCTTTCGTCCACCTGGTTTCTGCGGGATGCCGGCACCCCACCGCGGGTTGCACCGTGCCCCGCACACATGTCTCGAGAGAGGAGACACCTCGATGAAGAACCGTCTCGCGACCGGCGCCCGCGCCGGCATCTGGGCCGGGCTGCTTGCCGCCGCCGCCGGCGAGATCACCGCGTCGGCAACCCGACGGGGCCGGTCACCGTCGTCGGGGCTCGCCCGCGGCCTGGTCGACGTCTCGCCCGCCATGCTCGTCGACGGCGGCGTCGCCCTGGTCGGGCGCGCCGACAAGCCCGGCCTCGTGGCCATCGCAACCAGCCTCAGCGCCGCGGCCGCGGCCGCCGGCGGATCGCTTGCATCCCGCAGCGCCACCGCCGGCGCGGTGACCGCCGCCGCCCCGCACGCGTTGGGTGGGCTTCTGGCGCTGAGACACGGTGACGCGTCCCCGACCGGGACCGCCGCCGCGGGCGCCGCGAGTGTCCTCGTCGCTGCCGCGGCGATCGCGCCGATGCGCCCATCACCCCGGCTGGCGGTCGCCGCCGTCACGGCGGCAGCGGCAAGTGCGATAGCCGCTGACCGGCGTTCCCGACGCCGCGGCGCCACCGAGCTCCGCGACCGCGCACAGCTGCCCGTGCCCGCACGGGCCCTGCCACCGTTGCCCTGCAGGGACGCAGGTCCACCTGCGGGCATTGCGCCGCTGCTGTTCGAGCCGGACGCGTTCCCCGTCATCGACATCACCGTCCCGGAGCCTCGGGTCCACCTCGACTCCTGGTCGCTCGAGGTGGACGGCGAGGTCGCCGCGCCGTTCGCGATGACGTTGCCCGAGCTTCTCGACCTGCCACTGGAGGAGCGCGACCTGTTGCTGCTCTGCGTGCACAACCCCGTCGGCGGTGACCGGATGGCGTGCGCCCGCTGGACCGGAGTTCCGGTCGCCGACCTGCTCGATCGAGCAGGCGCCGCCGACCGGGAGGACGGCTGGCTGGTGGTCGAAGCGGTCGACGGATACACCAACGTGCTGCCGCTGGCCGAGGCACGAGACCGTGCGTTCCTGGCGGTCGGGATGGCCGGCCAGCCGTTGCCACGCGAGCACGGCAGCCCGGCGAGGCTGCTCGTTCCCGGGCGCACCGGACAAGACGGCCAAACCAAATGGGTGCGTCGGCTCACCGTCACCAGCACCGCACCGCTGTCGTACTGGGGACGGCGCGGCTGGCTCGACGGCACCTACCCCGTGCACCCCTCCGCCCGCATCGACGCGCCCGGCCTCCATGCCCGGGTGACGCCGGGCCAGACGCAGGCCCACGGCTATGCCTGGGCCCCACCGGCCGGCGTCGACTGCGTCCAGGTGCAGGTCGATGACGGCCCCTGGCTCGACGCCGAACTCGGCACCGACCTCGGACCCGACGCGTGGCGGCCCTGGTCCAGATCGTGGGAGGCCGTCCCCGGCCCCCACCGGCTACGAGTCCGGTGCCGCCCCGTCAACGGCGACTGGCAGGACGACGTCGACACGACGCCCTACCCGCACGGCGTGAAAGGCATCCACTCGGTCACCGTTCACGTCGGAGGATCCGGCGCTGCTCCCTTCGGGCGGCGCCTGGTGGACGAGGCCACCTCGAGACTGGGCTGGAGCGTGCGCAGCGTCGCCTCCTGGCGTACCCGACCCGCCGGGTAGAGCGCTCCGGACGGCTCGGCTCTCGCCACAGGGACAGGTCGAGCGCGAGTCAGTCCGTGTGCGTCAACAGACGGTGCAGCAGGTGCACCTCGGTGCCGGCCAGGCCGACCGAGAGGTAGAGCGTCACGTCGGTGGCCGAGCGACGACCCGGCGAGGTCCCGGTGACCACCGCGCCCAGCGACCGCACCCGCTCGGCATGGTGGGAGTCCGCGACGATGCTCGGCGGGTCGTAGCCGTGGAGTTGAGCCAGGGAGTCGGTGACCACCAGGTCGGCGGCGTCGACGAGATCGAGACCGAGCTCGGCCGAACCGGCCTGCTTGGGGCCGACGGTCGTCACGTGGGTGCCCGGAGAGAGCCAGGCCGGGTCCAGGATGGGCGTGGTGCTGGTGGTCGCGAGTACGACGATGTCACGGTCGCGCACCGCCTCCCACGCCGACGCCTCCACCACGGCTTCGATGCCAAGGTGGTCTCGTAGCCGGCCGGCGAAGCGCGTGGCGTGGGCGGGCGTGCGGGAGTGCACGCTCACCGCGCTGATCGGTCGCACCGCTGCGGCGGCCCACACCTGGCGCCACGCCTGAGGACCGGTCCCGATCACGCCGAGCGTGGCGGCGTTCGGCCGGGCGAGCATGTCGACGGCGAGCCCGCCGAGGGCGCCGGTGCGCAGCTGTCCCAGCGTGTTCCCCACAGCGATGCCGAGAACGGATCCGGTGCGCGCCGAGTGAACCACCACGATCTGCTGCCCCCGGTCGAGGCCGAAGGTGTCATAGCTGCGGTAGCCGAACCAGACGCCGTCCAGTGCGCCGGTGGTGAACACCAACCGACCGGTCCCCAGGTCGGTGTGAGTGCGCGGCGGTGCTTGCAGCCTTCCCTGCTCGGCAGCCACCACCGCTTCTCGCATCCAGCCGACGGCCTGCTGCGCCGTCACACTGGCGTTCAGGAAGTCGTCGGTGATCGCGGGCGGAGTCGTGGTTGCGAGATACATGGACCGGAGCCTAGAAGCTCAAGCCACGTTGAAGTCCAACGACGGCGGTTGGGCGTGTGCCGCACCGAGGCAGATCGTCATCGATGTGGACGGGAATCCGTCCAGCTCTACAGCGTCATCGACAACCGGGTAGCGGCTGGGTAGCGCAGCGCGAGGCGGTCACTGCTTGCCTCCTCGCCGACCGTGCTCGGCTGCGTGCGCTGCGGCCATGAGGCCCTGCCGCTCGGAGGGAAGGAGTCGCACTTGACGACATCCCGCACCGGGACTCCTAGGCTCATGCACGTGCACTCCGAAGACGCGAACGTGGACCGGCGTTGGCGGCGGCTGGTCCCGGACATCGTCGCGTTGCGACCTCCCGGACGTCCCGCAGTGGTCGCCGTCGACGGCGTCGACGGCTCGGGCAAGACGACCTTCGCGACCTGTCTGGCCCGCGCGGTCGAGGGCGCCGGACGGCCGGCAGTCATCGTGCACGAGGACGACTTCCTCGCTCCGCGGAAGATCCGGTACCTCCTCGGCCGGGACTCGCCGGAAGGATTCCTCCTCCACACCTACGACGTGGAAGCGCTCGTCAGGCACGTGCTGGACCCGCTCGGCCCGGACGGGGATCGCCGGGTCCGGCGGCGGTTCTTCGACCACCGCGCCGACACACCGGTCGACGACGCGGTCGAAGAGGTGCCCGTCACCGCCGTCGTCATCGTCGAGGGCATGTTCCTGCATCGCGACGAGCTGGTGGACCGGTGGGACTGGTCGGTCTTCCTCGACGTGCCCTTCGCCGAGACCGCCCGCCGGATGGCGCACAGGGACGGTAGCCACCCTGACCCCGAGCATCCGACGATGCGGCGCTACGTCGGAGGTCAACGGATGTACCTCGCCGCGTGTCGACCGCGCGAGCGCGCCACGGTGGTCCTCGACAGCGTCCACCCGGATCCGACCTGAACCCCTCGCCACTGCCCATGTGCCCCTTTCGACGCAGCGCGGCACACACCGGTCGAGTGCGGCAGCCGGCGAGCCACGAGGCACCACCGGAAGGAATCGCCAGGCTCGCCGCTGTGTCCCGGCCCCTAGAGTTGGCCCATGACGGTGCGGGTCGTCCTCGCGGACGACAACTTCCTCGTGCGGGAAGGGCTGGTGGCCCTCCTTGCCGAGACCCCCGAGGTGGAGCTGGTCGAGGCGGTGGCGGACCCCGAGGCGCTGCATCGCGCGGTCGCCCTGCACCGGCCCGACGCGGTCCTCAGCGATATCCGGATGCCGCCGACGTTCACGACCGAGGGCATCGACGCCGCCAAGCGGATCCGCGCGCAGTTCCCGGGCACCGGCGTGGTCGTTCTCTCCCAGTACGTCGAGGAGGACTACGCGCTCGAGCTGCTGGCCGACGGAGCCAGCTCGACGAGCTGGTGCGGGCACTCGAGGAAGTGGCACGCGGCGGCTCGGCGCTCGACCCCAAGGTGGTGGAGGGGCTGCTCGCTCGCAAGACCGGACACCAGGAGTCGGTCCTGTCGACCTTGACCGAGCGCGAGCACGAGGTGCTGCGGGAGATCGCCACTGGCCGGAGCAACGCGGCCACCGCGAAGGCGCTCTACATGAGCGAGCGCGCGGTGGAGAAGCACATCGGAGCGACGTTCCAGAAGCTCGGGCTGGCCAACGAGGCGGACACCAACCGCCGGGTCATGGCCGTCCTCGCCTTCCTGGAGGCGACCGGGGGGAGCCGCACCTGACCGTGCGGCTACCCCCATCCCGCGACGAAGGCTCCTGGGTGAGCATGGCCTGGTGAACGAGGTGCGCGTGCTGGTCGTGGACGACCAGGAGCCGTTCCGGCGGACGATGGCCACGGTGGTCGAGGCGACCGAGGGCTTCGCCGTCGTCGGTTCGGCGTGCTCCGGCGAGGACTCCCTGGTCGCGGCCGCCGAGCTGCATCCGCAGCTGGTGCTGATGGACGTCAACCTGCCCGGGATCGACGGCATCGAGGCCACCCGCCGGCTCACCGCGGTCGCTCCGGGGCCGGTGGTGGTGCTGCTCTCGACGTACGACGAGGACCAGTTCGACCTGCACGGCAGCGGCGCGGCGGCCTACGTCGCGAAGGTGGCGTTCGGGCCGGACCGGCTAAGCGAGGTCTGGGAGCAGCACGGTCACCACACCGTCGGACCGCGAGACCGAGCCACCGGCGGCCTCGACCCGGTCGACGACCTGCTGCGGGACGGCCTCGACGCCGAGCAGGGTGAGCGTTGACGGGGCCAGCTCGGCCGAGGTCGCCCCGGTGCCGGTGCAGCAGTGGTAGACCGCTGCCTCGACCCTCGGCGGGAAGCGCCGCCCGCTGAGCGCGGGCGCCACCGTCAGCGGGAAGGCCCGGAGCGCTGCCTCGACGCCCCCTCGGCTCAGCTGCGTCGGGAAGACCCCGCGCGTCAGGTCCCGCAGGGCCTCGAGCCCGAGGGTGACCTCGTCGATCAGCTGCGTCACGGGGCGGCCGGTCCGCAGGCCGTCCGCGACTGCGACCAGGTGCGGCAGCACCTCGCGCGAGATGGCCGACTCCAGGTCCCGCCGCACGGCGTCGTCGGCCTCGACGAGGCGCGCCCGGGACCGGGCCAGCTCCTGGGTGGTGCGGTCCAGGGTCGTGACGTGCGTGGCGAGCTCGGCCTCCAGCGCGACGTTGCGGAAGGCGACCGCCGCCTGGTCGGCCAGGGCGTGCAGGAGTCTGTCGTCGGCTGCGCGGAGCCGGCGCCCGCGGGGCAGGGCGACGGAGATGCCGCCGTCCGGGCCGACGGGCACCGTGTGCGTGTCGGTGGGAGGTGTGTGCCTCCCCCACTGCGCCGACTCGGCTCCCAGCGTGGCGGTCGCCGACCGCGCCGTCAGGGCCTCGCCGGCGGCGGCCGCGACGGCCGGCAGCAGCCGGTCCGACGTCGGGGTCTCCACCAGGCGGGTGCTGAAGTCGGCGAGCTCCTCGTAGGGCTGGGCCCGTGGGCCGTAGGCCAGCCGGTTCGCCCACCGGACCACCCGGCGGCGCACGGGCTGGAAGACCACGGCGACGAGCGCGGTCGCGAGCAGGGACAGCCAGAGGCCGTTGGTGCTCCGCCCGACCAGCGACCCGACCACGACGACGAGAGTGGTGTAGCCCACCGCGGCGAACACGGTGGCCGCGACCACCACCGCTGTGCGGTTGATGATCACGTCGAGCTCGTAGAGCCGGTGCCGGAGCACCGCGACCGCGAACAGGATCGGCAGCAGGAAGAACGCGATGAACAGCGGCAAGGCGGACGCCCAGGTCTGCCCGCCACCGTTGACGACCTGCACCACGGTCATGTTCACCAACCCGGCGACGGCCAGGGCAGCCGACAGCGCGATCAGCCGCAGCTGCTGACGCTGGTCCCCGACGCTCCGGTGCAGGCGCAGGACCATCGAGACGAGGGCAGCGACCATGCCGAGGGAGATCGCCAGGAAGCCGACCGAGAGCATCACCGTTCGCGGTGCGCCGAGCCGGTCCTCGGAGGTGACGAGCACGAAGTCGGTCGGATCCATGGACGCGATCGCGAGGAGGCAGAGCAGCGCCCCCGCGACGATCGTCCAGCCGGCGTACCGCCACCGCCGCGACAGCAGCCGTCCCTCGGGGGCCAGCAGGAACATCAGCGCCAGGAGGGCGATCTCCAGCTGCCCCCCGAGCAGCGTCGCGATCCACGCGGCGATGCTGGCGACCTCGTCCGAGCCGGGTCCGTCGGACTCCTGCACCCAGAAGGCGTAGCCCTCGCCCAGCAGCGACACCGCCCCGGCGACCCCCACGACCACCAGCAGCCAGCCGATCCGGTGGCGCGGGTAGCGCGAGACGACGAGGGCTCCCATCAGGGCCGAGCCGACGACCGCGCCGTGCACGAACGGGAAGCCATGGATCGCCACCGCCGTCTCGGAGGTGAGCGAGACGGCCTGCGTCGAGACGACGACGTCGGCGAGCACCAGCCCGAGCGCGAGACCGGCCAGGGCCCAGGCCGTCCGTGCGTGCATGTCACACCGCCCCGTCGGCCATGGAGCGGACCCGCACGGGGAAGAGCGCCCGGACCCGGGTGCCGTGGCCGGGCGTGGACGAGGTGGTCAGGGTGCCGCCGAGCGACTCCACGCGGTCCCGCAGGTTCGCCAGGCCAGCCCCGGGCGGCTGCTGCCCGGCGTCGAAGCCGACCCCGTCGTCCTCGACGGTGAGCAGCAGACTCTCCGATCCACCCTGGAGCTCGACCGTGACCGACGTCGCGGCCGCGTGCTTGGCCGCGTTCTGCAGTGCTTCCAGGCAGGAGAAGTACGCCGCCGCCTCGACGCTGTCGCCGTACCGGCCGACGTCGCGCGCTGCCACGGCGACCGGGACCGGGCTCGCCGCCGCGACGGCGCGCACCGCGGGGACCAGCCCCGCCTCGGTGAGCAGCGGGGGGTAGATCCCGCGGCTGAGGCGCACCAGCGTGTCGATCGCGTCCCCGGTCGCCTGCACCTGCGATGCCAGCAGCTCCTGGGCACGCCCGGGTGAACGAGGGAGCAGCGTCTGCGCCAGCCGCAGGTTCACCGCCAGCGCCACGAGGTGCTGCTGGGCGCCGTCGTGGATGTCACGCTCCAGCAGCCGCCGGCGCTCGTCCTGCGCGTCGACCAGCCGCTGCCGCGAGGTGCGCAGCTCGTCGGAGCGCACGGACAGCTCGCCCAGCCGGCGCTGGAGCTCGGCGCGCAGCCGGGCGCTGCGGAGGACGAGGCCGGCCTGCTCGGCGAGCCCGGCGAAGAGCCGCTCCTCCACCGAGGTCAACGGCACGTGCTCGCGCTCCTGCACCACGAGGAACCCCAGCAGCTCCTCGCCGTGGCGCACCGGCACCGAGCGTCGCCCGGGCAGGTCGGTCTCGAACGAGGCGGTCCCGCCGGCGCCGGGCGGCCAGGTCGCCGCCGTGGTGGGGCGGTCCCCCACCACGAGGCGGACCTGTGCCCAGCGCGCCCCGGTGCCCTCGGCCAGCACCCGGGCCATCCGCTGCGGGAGCTCCTCAGCGGGGTAGCTGCCGGTCACCGTCCGTGAGAACCGCTCCCACACCTCGTACGGCGCCCTGGGGCCGCCGCCGACGAGCCGCCGGGCGAGCTGCTCGAGCAGTGTCTGCACCGGGTCGAACGCGACGGCGACGACCGCCGTCGCGACGACCGAGAGGACCAGGTCGGGCGAGGACGTCTGCCCCACCAGCGCGCCGCCGCCGAGGACCACGACGACGTACGTGAGCACGACGAAGCCGGACAGGCCCGCGAGGACCACCGCCGAGGCCGCCGCCTCGCGGCGAGTCCGCGGTCGCCTGCGGGGGGGCCAGCTCATGCGACGAGTCTGCGCCCATCCCGCCCCGGGCGGGAGGGGCTGACCCGCACCCGGGGGTGGGGCTGGCCGCACGCGCGGCACCCGGCAGCCCACGGCCAGCCCCCCGGGGCGTGCGCCCAGCCCGATCGGCACCGGGGCCGCAGCGGAGTGTGCTGGAGCCATCAACCAGCACGCAGCGAAGCGAGGCAAGCCATGAGCCAGGTCGTCGAGGAAGAGAGCGGCACGTTCGTCTCCGCGACCGCCCACCCCCACAGCGGCTACTACGCCGGCGACTTCTCCGCCGTCCCGTTCCGGACACCGGACCTCGGCTTCCTGCTCACCTCGAAGGAGTACCAGGCATGACCCTCACCACCACGTCCCCCACCCGCACCCGGGCTGCGGCCCGAGCGGAGGGGCTCAGCAAGTACTACGGCAAGGGCGACGCCGCGGTGGCGGCGCTCGAGCACGTCAGCGTGAGCCTGGCGCCCGGCCAGTTCACGGCGATCATGGGCCCGTCGGGCTCCGGCAAGTCGACGCTGCTGCACATGCTCGCCGGACTCGACCGGCCGACGTCGGGCGAGGTGTACGTCGGCGAGACCGAGGTCAGCTCGCTCAGCGACAAGGCCCTCACGCTGCTGCGGCGGGACCGGATCGGCTTCGTCTTCCAGTCGTTCAACCTGCTCCCGACGCTCACGGCGGCCGAGAACATCGTGCTGCCGATGCGCATCGCCGGGCGCAAGCCGGATGCCCACTGGGTGGCCACGGTCGTCGAGACCGTCGGCCTCGCCGACCGCCTCGGCCACCGGCCGCAGCAGCTGTCCGGCGGCCAGCAGCAGCGGGTGGCCGCCGCCCGGGCTCTGGCCTCCCGACCCGACATCGTGTTCGCCGACGAGCCGACCGGGGCGCTCGACTCCCGGTCCGGGACCGAGCTGCTGCGGTTCCTGCGGGGTGCCGTCGACGACCTTGGCCAGACCGTCGTGATGGTCACCCACGACCCGATCGCGGCCAGCTACGCCGACCGGGTCGTCTTCCTCGCCGACGGCCACCTCGTCGACGAGATGCACTCCCCCACGTCCGCGGACGTCCTCGACCACCTGAAGCACCTAGGAGCCTGACGATGCTGACCGCGACACTTCGCAACATGATGGCGCACCGGCTGCGCCTCCTCCTGACCACGGTGTCGATCGCCCTCGGCGTCTCGCTCCTGTCCGGCACGCTGATCCTGACCAGCACCATGGGCACCGCCTTCGACATGCTGTTCGGCACGATCTCCTCCGGCACGGACGCGGTGGTGCGCACCGAGGCGCCGTACGTCGCGACGCAGGGCGTCGGCACCGACCGCGGACCCGTCGCGGAGACGGTCCTCGACGAGGTCCGTGACGTCGACGGCGTGCGCGTCGCCGAGGGCGCGGTACGCGGCTATGCCCTGCTCACCGACAGCCGAGGTCGCGCGATCACCACCAACGGCGGCGCGACGACCAACGGCTACAGCATGCCCGCGGACGAGGGCCTCCACGGCGACGTCGAGCTGCTCTCCGGACGGGCGCCGGAGGGACCCGGCGAGGTGGCCATCGACGCCACCAGCGCCGACAAGGGCGACCTCACCGTCGGCTCCCGCATCAAGGTGCTCTTCCAGGGGCCCAGCCGGCAGTTCGTGGTCGTCGGCACCGTCGGCTACGGGCACGGGATCAAGGACCTCGGCGGCACCACGTCGGCGTACTTCGAGACCGGGACCGCGCAGCGCGTGCTCGGCAGCCCGGGCGCCTTCGACAGCATCCAGGTCGGCGCCGACCCCGGGGTGTCCCAGGCCGACCTGGCGGACCGGCTGACGCGGGTCGTCCCCGACGGGACCGAGGCGCTCACCGGTGCCGCCGTCTCCGCGGAGAACGCGAAGGCCACCAAGGACAGCTTCGACATCGTGGGCATCATCCTCGGGACGTTCGCCGCGATCGCGCTGTTCGTCGGCTCCTTCATCATCTGGAACACCTTCACGATGACCGTCACCCAGCGCTCGCGCGAGATCGCGCTGCTCCGGGCGCTCGGCGCACGCCGGCGCCAGGTGATGGGCAGCCTGGTGGCCGAGGCGGTAGTCCTCGGACTGGCCGCGTCGGCGGTCGGGCTCGGCCTCGGCGTCGCCGTGGCGAAGGGGCTGAAGCTGTTGATGGATGCGGTGGGCCTGGCCCTGCCGTTCACAGCCCTGCAGATCCCGGGCAGCGCGATCTGGGTCTCGCTCGCGGTCGGCACCGGCGTGACGGTGCTCGCCGCTCTGGTGCCGGCGCGTCGCGCCACCAAGGTGCTGCCCATCGAGGCGCTGCGCGAGGCGACACCCGGTGCGGAGCAGCCCTCGAGGCGCCGGGCCGCGGCGGGGACGGCGGTGCTCGGCGCGGGGGCCGCGGCGATGCTGGAGGCGCTGTACGGCGGCGCCGGCCTGTCGGTCTTCGGTCTCGGGCTGCTGGCCGCACTCGTCGGCATGATCGTCACCCTGCCGGTGCTGGTGGGTCCGCTGGTCGCGCTGGTCGCCGCCCCGCTCCGGCTGCGCGGCATGGCCGGCGAGCTGGCGCGGGAGAACGCGCGACGCAGCCCGCGGCGGACGTCGGCCACCGCGGCGGTGCTGATGGTCGGCCTGACGCTGGTGGTGAGCCTGAGCGTGTTCGCGTCCTCGCTGAAGGCGTCGTTCGGCGACGTCCTGTCGGAGCAGACGAACGCCGACCTCTACGTCACCACCGCCAGCGCCGCGGCGCCGGGATTCAGCCCGTCCGTCGTGGACGCCGTACAGGCCGTCGACGGTGTCGACCAGGTCTCCGCGAACGGGTGGGGATCGGCCCGCTTCGACGGTGTCGACGCCAGCTACTCCGCGGTGGACCCGACGAACGCCGACGTGGTCATGAACCTCGGCCTCTCGCAGGGGTCGACCGCCGACCTGGGGCGCGACGGCGTCGTCGTGGCCCGGAACGCGGCCGCCGAGCACGGCTGGGCGCTCGGCGACACCGTCACGGCGGAGTTCGCGCAGACCGGCAGGCACCGGCTGCACGTGGTGGGCGTGTACGACGGGAAGGCGATGATCGGGGACGACTACATCCTGAGCACCGCTCAGCACAACGCCTTCGCCGGGCCGCAGCTGGTGACGAACGCCCTGGTCACCCTCGACCCGGGAGCCGACCGCGGCACGGTCGAGGACGCCATCGCCGGCGCGCTGGCCGACCACCCCGATGCGCGGGTGCTCGACCAGGAGGGCTACCAGAAGGCGGCCGGCGGGTTCATCGACCAGCTGCTCGTGTTCATGACGGTGATGTTGGCGCTGGCCGTCGTGATCGCCCTGCTGGGCATCGTGAACACGCTGGCACTGTCGGTCTTCGAGCGCACCCGGGAGCTGGGGCTGCTGCGGGCGGTCGGGATGACCCGCAACCAGGTCCGGGCGATGGTCCGGTGGGAGTCCGCGGTGATCTCGCTGGTCGGTGCCGTGACCGGTGCCGGGCTCGGGATCGTGATCGGCCTGGCCATGTCGCAGGTCCTGAAGGACGAGGGGATCAAGGCGATCTCGGTCCCGCTCCCGCAGATCGCCGTGTACGTCGCGGTCGCCGCGGCGGCCGGGGTCCTGGCCGCCGTCGGGCCCGCCCGGGCAGCGGCCAGGGTGGACGTGCTCGCGGCGGTGGTGAGCGACTGAGCCGCGCCACCTGACCCGCACGCTCCGACCTGATCCGCGATCCGCAGGCCTTGCTCCGGCCTGCGGATCGCGGATCAGCGGTCCCCGTGGTAGGCGCTCACCGCCCTGGCGCTCGAGGCCCTCGGTTCACCCTTCCTGGTCCGGTGCCGGCTGCGCGGTGGCAGGAGGCCGATGGCCGGATCCGAACCGGACCCGAAGCTCGCGCTTGAGCACCTTGTGGCTCGGCCCCATGGGCAGGGACTCCACCACCTCGACGTGCCGGGGGTACTTGTGCCGTCCGAGCTGCTCGCGCGACCACGCGACCAGGTCGTCCGCGTCCACGGAGGCGCCCTCGAGGGGGATCACGACCGCGCAGACCTCCTCGCCCTTCTCCGCGTCCGGGACGCCGATCACCGCGACCTGGGCCAGGGCCGGGTGCCGCATCAGCACCTCCTCCACCTCACGCGGGTAGACGTTGAAGCCGCCGCGGATGATGAGGTCCTTCTTGCGGTCCACGATGGTGATGAACCCGGCGCCGTCCTTCGTCCCGATGTCGCCGGTCCGGAACCAGCCGTCCACGACCGCCTGCGCAGTCGCCTCGGCGTCGTCGAGGTAGCCGGCGAACACGTTGTGCCCGCGGATCACGATCTCGCCGAGCTCGTCGGGGCCGAGCAGGCGGATCCGGTCGTCCAGGGTCTCGTCGGCGATCTCCACCTCGACCCCCCAGATCGGGTGCCCGACGGTCCCGGCGCGGGTGCCGAACCACGGCTGGTTGACCGACGCCGTGGGCGAGGTCTCCGACAGCCCGTAGCCCTCGTAGACCGTCGTGTCGAAGGCCTTCTCGAACCGCTCGAGCACCGCGACGGGCAGCGACGCGCCGCCCGAGACGCAGTCGCGCAGTCGGGGCAGCTGCTCCGCGGACCCGGCCGCCTCGAGCAGCTGGACGTACATCGTCGGCACACCGAAGAAGAGCGACGCCCCCTCCCGGTGCATGAGCTCGATCGCCGCCGCAGGGTCGAAGCGCGGCTGCAGGAGGAGGCTGGCGCCGGCCCTGAAGGTGGAGTTCATCGACACGGTCTGGCCGAACGTGTGGAACAGCGGCAGGCAGCCCATCACGACGTCCTCACGGCGGATGGGGTTGGCGTCGAAGGCGTTGACGGTGGCGTTCATGACGAGGTTCAGGTGGGTCAGCAGCGCGCCCTTGGGGCGCCCCGTCGTACCGCTGGTGTAGAAGATCACCGCCGGGTCCTCCGCCTCGCGGGTGACGTAGGTGGCCACCGGCTCGGCCTCGCCGAAGCCCTCCACCGGCCAGGCGTCCACTCCGCTCGCCGACGCGGCCTCCGTCGCCACCGCGGCGTAGGACTGCTCGTAGAGCAGCGCCTGGGCACCGGAGTGGTCGAGGATGTACGCCGCCTCCTCGCCGTTCAGCAGCGTCGGCACGGGGACGACCACACCGCCGGCCGCGAGGATCCCGTAGTAGGCATGGACGAAGTCCACGACGTTGGGCGCGAGCAGGCCGACGCGGGTGCCCGGCGCGATGCCGCGCGCGACGAGGGCGGCGGCGTAGCGCCGGGCGCCCTGCCACAGCTCGGCGTAGGTCACGCGCTGGTCCCCCTCGACGACGGCCAGCTT
Source organism: uncultured Actinomycetota bacterium (assembly GCA_963835385.1). GTDB lineage: Bacteria > Actinomycetota > Actinomycetes > Propionibacteriales > Nocardioidaceae > Nocardioides_B. The sequence goes on along the minus strand of CAWIFK010000017.1, from coordinate 271,139 downwards.
GTCGGGGGTACGGCGGGCGGGCTCGGCCAGCACGGTCGCCAGCGAGAGCGAGGTCATGGGTCCTCCTGAAGATGGGGTGCGTCGTGATCGGGCCGCCCGGACACCGAGGTGTCCGGACGGCCCGACACTGTCATGCGGGAGCCGCGGTCAGCCGGCCGGCTCGATCTCGGGCACGCCGTTCTCCGGCGGCGCGTCGTCGCCCTGGCCCGAGCTGTCCTCCTCGATCGGGGCGTCGCCGATGTCGGTGGTGAGCACCGGGCTGAGCGGCTGCCCCACCCCGCCCTCGAGCTCGACGATGCGCATCCCGGAGATGCCGAGGTGGCTGTCGGCGGAGAACCGGTACGGCGCCAGCTCGGGGCCGGGCCAGCTGGGATCCCACTTCTCCATGGCCTCGACGATGCCCTCGCGCGTCGGGTCCGGGCCCGCAGCCATCAACGCCTGGACGAACGCGTAGGCCTTGGACATGCCGTAGACGCGGTAGTTGGTCAGCTCGCCCTTGCCCCCGTTCTCGTCCCACACCTTCTGCCACAGCTGGACCCAGGGGTCGTCCGTGGAGTCGACGCCGGGGATGTACTCGGTGGTCAGCACCCCGTCGAGCGGTGCTGCACCGTCCACCGCGCCCTCGGAGAACTTCGAGAGCAGGGAGCCGACCAGCTTGGGGTCGGAGCCGATGTTGGCGTAGAACCAGGTCGGCTTGTAGTTGAGCTTCAGTGCCACCAGCTGGCTCAGCGCGGTGTAGGACGGCGTGTTGAAGCTCAGCACGAGGTCGGCGCCCTTGGCCTGCAGGCCGGCGATCTGCGGTGCCACGTCGGTGTTGCCGGAGGTGTAGCGCTCCACCGCGACGATCTGCTTGTCGAGGTAGCGCCGCACGCCCATCTCGCTGTCCCGGCCGAGGTCGTCGTCCTGGAGGAACAGCCCGACCTTGGCGTCGGGCATGTTGTCGGCGACGTACTGCCCGATGATCTTGCCCTCGCTCTCGTAGTCCGGCTGCCAGCCGAAGGTGTAGGGCTTCGTCCCGGTGTCGTCACCCCACTGGATCGACCCCGAGGACACGAACAGGTCCGGCACCTTCTCGGAGTTCAAGAAGTCGACGACCGCCGCGTGGGTCGGGGTGCCGAGCCCGCCGACCATCGCGAAGATCTCGTCCTTGAGCACGAGCTCGTTGGTGACCTGGCTGGTGTTCGTGGGGTTGTAGCCGTCGTCGCGGACGAGCAGGTCGATCTTGCGGCCGTCGACCCCGCCCTGGGCGTTGACGTAGTCGAAGTAGGCCTTCATCCCGCTCGGGATCTCGCTGTAGCCGGGGGCGGCCACGCCGGTCAGCGGGAAGTGCGCCCCGACGGTGACCGTGTCCTCGGTGATGCCCACGTCGGAGGCACCACCGTCCTTGGCAGCGCTCTCCCGGCTGCTTCCCGCCCCACAGGCGGCGGTCAGTGCTGCCGCCGTGACGACGCTGGTGGCCAGCGTCATCGTCCTGGTCCATCTCCTCATGTGTCCTGCCTCCTGTTGTCGTTGACCCCGTGACCCCGGAGCGCGTACGCCGCCTCCGGTCGCACGACCTTCATGCCGCCTCGTGGCGGCGCCTGGACCACCCCCGTACGCTGCCGACGATCCCGGCGGGCGCGAGCAGGATCACCAGCACCATGACGAGGCCGTAGACCAGCGGAGCCAGCCCCGCAGACTGCACGTCGCTGAGCCCGAGGTCGTTGCCCACTCCAGTCACCACCTGCGGCAGGAAGGTGAGCAGGGCAGCGCCGATCAGCGCGCCGAACAGGCTGCCGAGACCACCGAGCACGACCGCGGTCAGCAGGGTCAGCGACAGCGTGAGCGTGTAGCCGCTGGGCGCGGCGATGCGCACCGCCAGCGCCATCACCGCCCCCGCCAGCCCGGCGCAGCCGGCACTGACGAGGAAGGCGAGGACCCGGGCGCGTCCGAGGTTGATGCCGGCCAGCTCGGCGGCTACCTCGTCGTCGCGGACGGCGCGCCAGGTCCGACCCACCCGGCTGCGCGAGAGGTTCGCCAGCAGCACGAACGTGACGATGAGGGCCAGCCAGCCGATGTAGGCGACGTACTTGCTGCCGGTCACGTCGTGCGCGGTCAGGAAGTAGACCGCGTCGGCGAACCAGACCGGCACCTCGGGGACGCGCACGGTGAGCCCCTGCTCGCCCCCCAGGGTGTCGCTGAAGAAGATCGCCATCCCGGGGACGGCGACGGCCAGGGCCAGTGTCGCGCCGGCGAGGTACGGGCCGTGCAGGCGGGCGGCGGCGACCCCGACCAGGGCGCCCACGACCAGGGCCACCAGCGTGGCGGCCAGCAGCACGCCCACGACGGGCAGGACCGGCTCGGCGTCCCGGTAGAACAGTGCCGTGGTGTAGGCGCCGAAGGCCATGAACGCTCCGTGGCCCAGCGAGATCTGCCCGTTGAGGCCGGTCAGCACGGTGAGCCCGCCGGCGGCGATGCCGAGGTAGGCCATGGCGGCGAACTGACCGTTGCGGAAGGTGCTGGTGCTCTCGAGGACCAGCACCACGACCACCAGGCCGACCACGGCCAGGAGCAGGTGCCGCAGCAGCGCGGAGCCGGACACGCGCGACAAGGGTGCGGTGAGGACGGACATGTCAGACCCTCCGCTCGGCGGCGTGCGAGAACAGCCCGCCTGGCTTCAGCAGCAGCACCAGCATCAAGATCACCAGGGCGGCCAGCGCCACCACCTCCGAGCCGACGTAGCCGCTGACGAAGCTGAGCGAGACACCGAGCAGCAGGCCGCCGACCACGGCCCCCGTCGGGCTGTCGAGACCGCCGAGCACCGCGGCGACGAAGCCGTAGACGACGACCGAGTCCATGTACGACGGGTGCACCAGGCTGCCGCCCGCGATCAGCAGCCCGGCCAGCGACCCGACGACGGCCGCCAGCGCCCAGCCGAGCGTGAGCATCCGGCCCACGCGCACGCCGAGCAGCCGGGCCACCTCGGCGTTGAAGGCCGAGGCCCGCATCCGCAGCCCCAGGTCGGTGAAACGGAACAGCGCCACGAGCAGGCCCATGACGACGAGGACCGCCACGATCGTGAAGATCCCGAAGCCGGTCAGGGCGATCGTGACGTCGCCGGCCGAGAAGCCGCGCAGCCCGAACGGGGCGGGGAACGAGCGGTAGCGCGAGCCGAAGACGACCGCGGCCAGGGCGTGGATCACGATGAACAGGCCCAGGGTGAGGATCACCGCGTTGATCTCGGACTTGCCCTCGACGGGCCGCACGAACACCCGCTCCACCACCGCGCCGAGGACCAGGCCCGACACCAGCGCGACGACGAAGGCCAGCCAGTAGGAGTAGCCGGCGTCGATCAGCATCAGGGCCACGTAGGTGGTGATCATCGCCATCGGCGCCTGGGCGAAGTTGACGACGCGCGTGGACCGCCAGATCAGCACGAGGGCCAGCGCGAAGGCGGCGTACACGAAACCGAGCGTCAGCCCGGTCAACGCCGTGGTGAGCAGCTGCTGCACGAGGGGTCTCCCCTGAGATCGGAGGGCGGTCAGAATCCGAGGTAGGCGTGGCGGAGCTTCTCGTCCGCCGCGAGGACGGAGGCCTCGTCGTGGACGACGAGGCGGCCGAGGTTCAGCACGACGCCGAAGTCGGCGATGGACAGCGCACTGCGGGCGTTCTGCTCCACGAGCAGGACGGTGAGCCCGTCGCTGTCCACCAGCGACTTCAGCAGGTCGAAGATCTGCGCGACGATCCGGGGGGCGAGCCCCAGCGACGGTTCGTCGAGCAGCAGGATCTTCGGGGTGGCCATCAGCGCCCGCCCGATCACCAGCATCTGCCGCTCTCCGCCGGAGAGCACGTGGGCGAGGGCGTTGCGCCGGTCCGCGAGCACCGGGAAGAGCCGGTACACCCGCTCGAGGGGAGCCGCCTGCGTGCGGTCCGCCCTGCCGAGACCGCCCAGGCGCAGGTTCTCCTCGACGGTCAGCTCGGTGATCACCCCCCGGCCCTCGGGGACGTGCGCGAGGCCGAGGGGCGCCATCGCCTCTGCGGGCGTGCGCACCAGGTCGGTCCCCTCGAGCACAGCGCTGCCGTGCGCCGGCCGGATCAGGCCCGACAGCGTGCGCAGCAGCGTGGTCTTGCCGGCCCCGTTGGCACCGAGCACCGCGGTGATCTTCCCGCGGGGCGCGGTGAAGGTGAGGTCGTCGAGGGCCGTCACCGGCCCGTAGCTCGTGGTGAGCCCGCGTACGTCGAGCATGCTCACCGCCCCTCGCCCGTGGCGGCGTCCACCGGGGAGTGCGTGACCTCGTCGCCGAGGTAGGCGGCGAGCACGGCGGGGTCGTCGCGGATCTGGTCCGGGCGGCCGCGGGCGATCACCTTGCCGAAGTCCAGGACGACGATCTGGTCGCAGACGCTCATCACCAGGTCCATGTGGTGCTCGACCAGCATGACCGACATCCGGCCGGTCAGGCCGCGGATCAGCTCGCCGAGCTCGGTCATCTCGTCGTGGGACAGACCGGACGCCGGCTCGTCGAGCAGGAGCAGCTGCGGCTCGCCGACGAGGGCCCGGGCGAGGGCCACCCGCTTGCGCACCGGGTAGGGAAGGCTGGTCGGCAGCCGGTCCGCCATGTCGGCGATGCCCAGGTCGGCCAGCACGGCGCGAGCCCGCTCGGCAAGGTCGCGTTCGTCGCGGGTGCTCCGCGCCAGCCCCAGGAGCCCGGAGAAGAACCCGGCGCGCGCGTGCCGGTCCGCCCCGACGAGGACGTTCTCGAGCACGGTCATGCCGTCGAAGAGTCCGAGCCCCTGCAGCGTCCGACCGATCCCGAGCCGGGCCAGGCGGTGCGGACGCAGCCCGGTGAGCCGTTCGCCCTTCCACGTCAGCTCGCCCGCGTCGGGCTGCACGAAGCCACAGGCCACGTTGAACAGGGTGGTCTTGCCGGCGCCGTTGGGGCCGATGACCCCGAGCACCTGGTGCGGAGCGACCTCGAGACCCACGTCCTTCAGGGCCACGATGCCGCCGAACCGCACTCCGACGCCCGACAGTGAGAACACCGGGTCCGGGCCGCGCGGCGGCTCGGGGGCGGAATGGCTCACGCGATCTCTCCCAGGGGTGGTGCTGCTGTGACGGCCCCCACTTTGGTCGCTGCGCACAGAAAGCGATATGGGCGGAACGCCCAAGGCAACTCGTGCGAACCGCCTCAAGCGGGCTGTTTGGGGTGGTGAAACTGTGCACGGAGTGCGAACCTGTCCGTCATGGCCCAGCGCTCGGTTCCGCCAGACTCGGCGCCGACGCGCGCCGCCGCACCGTCGGGCGCGTTGCTCGAGCAGCAGATCCGGCACGCCTGGGGCTCCCTGGTGGACCGGGCCGACGCCATCGCCGACGACATCTCGCTGACGCTGTTCGAGAAGGACCGCGAGTGGTACGACCAGGCGAGCCAGGACCTGCGCGCCGATGTCCGCAGCAGCACCCGCGAGCACATCCGCCGGGGCGTCCTCACCATGGCCGGCCGCGCCGAGCCCGGCAAGCGCGCTGCAGACGTGTGGCGCGAGACCGGCCGCCGGCGTGCCCGGCAAGGTGTGCCGATGGAGCTGGTGCTCAACGCCTACAGCCTCGGCACCCGGGTCCTGTGGGAGGCGCTGCTCGAGCAGGGCGCGCGCCAGGACCTCGGTGTCGACGACCACGTGCTGCTGATGGCCGGCCAGCGCATCTGGAACGCCCTGGACGTGCAGAACGCGGTCCTCGTCGAGTCCTACCGGCGCGAGGCCGCCCGCCTGGAGCGTCGTGACCTGCAACGGCAGCAGAGCTTCCTGGACGGGCTCGTCGAGGGGCGCGGAGCCGACCCGGAGTTCGCCAAGGAGGCGGCGCAGAACCTGGGCGTCCGCGGCGACGAGACCGTCGCCTGCGTCGTCGCCCCGTTCGACGAGTCGCTCGACGAGCCGCTGCGGGCCCCGGAGGACCGGCTCGAGCGGGCCGGCCGCGTGTCGCACTGGCACATCCGGGGCGGCGCCTACTTCGGCCTGGTCTCCCTCGGCGAGCTGGACACCACCGACCTCGTCGCCACCCTGACCCAGATCGCCGCGGGCCGCGTCGGGGTCGCCACGGCCCCCGAGGGGATCGCCGGCTTCGCCACGGCCTACCAGCTCGCCCTCCGGGTGGCCCAGACGGTCCCCCGTGGCCAGACGCAGGTGGTCGCGGTCAACGACCGGCTGCCCGAGGTGCTGCTCAGTGGCAGCCCGGAGGTGGCCTCGCTGCTGGTCGAGGAGTCGATCGGCCCGCTGCTCGCCCAGCCCCGGCACCAGGCCGACGTGCTCGTCGAGACGCTGCAGGCGCTCCTGGCGCACAACGGCTCGCCCACGCACGCGGCCGAGGCGTTGTACTGCCACCGCAACACCGTGATCTACCGCACGAAGCAGATCGAGCAGCTGACCGGCCGCAGCCTGCAGGTCCCGCGGGACCGGCTCATCCTGGCGCTCGGGCTGATCGCCACCGGCCGCTCCGCCCACGGCTCGGCCGCGGTACGGGTCTGACCCGGCTGGCCGGCGCTGGGGTACCGGGCTCGACCGCTCAGCGGAAGGCACTGCTCCCGGTGAGGGCCTGGCCGATCACCAGCTGGTGGACCTCCGAGGTGCCCTCGTAGGTGAGGACGGACTCCAGGTTGGCGGCGTGCCGCATCACCGGGTACTCCAGGGTGATGCCGTTGGCACCGAGCACCGCGCGGCACTCCCGGGCGATCGCGATGGCCTCGCGCACGTTGTTGAGCTTGCCCAGGCTCACCTGCTCGGGACGCAGCACTCCCTCGTCCTTGAGCCGACCGAGGTGCAGCGCGAGCAGCATCCCCTTGCCCAGCTCCAGCGTCATGTCGGCCAGCTTGGCCTGCGTGAGCTGGTAGCCGGCCAGCGGCTTGTCGAAGATCGTCCTGCTGCCGGCGTAGGCCAGGGTGGCCTCCAGGCAGTCACGCGCCGCCCCCAGGGCCCCGAAGACGATGCCGTACCGGGCCTCGTTGAGGCAGGACAGCGGTCCGGACAGGCCCCGCGCCTCCGGCAGCATCGCGGACCCGGGCAGCCGGACGTCCTCGAGCACGAGCTCAGCGGTCACCGACGCGCGCAGCGACAGCTTGCGGGTGATCTCCGGGGCGGAGAACCCGGGCGTGTCGGTCGGCACGACGAACCCCCGGACCTTGTCGTCGGTCTGCGCCCAGACCACGGCGACGTCGGCCACCGAGCCGTTCGTGATCCACATCTTGGTGCCGTTGAGAACCCAGTCGTCGCCGTCACGCCGGGCGCGGGTGCGCATGCCGGCGGGGTCGGACCCGAAGTCCGGCTCCGTGAGACCGAAGCAGCCGATGGCCTCTCCCGCCGCCATCCGCGGCAGCCACTCCAGCTTCTGCTCCTCGCTGCCCCAGCGCCAGATCGCGTACATCGCCAGGGAGCCCTGCACCGAGACCAGCGACCGCAGCCCGGAGTCCGCCGCCTCGAGCTCCATGCAGGCCAGGCCGTACGCCGTGGCGCTGGTCCCGGCGCAGCCGTAGCCGTCGAGGTGCATGCCGAGCAGGCCGAGGGAGCCCAGCTCTTTGGCCAGCTCGCGGGCCGGGATGGTCGCGGACTCGAACCAGTCGCCGACGTGCGGCTTGACCTTGTCCTCGACGTAGCGGCGCACGGTGTCGCGGATCGCCCGGTCCTCCTCCCCCAGCAAGGCGTCGGTGCCGAACAGGTCCAGCGGGGCCTGCGGTGCGGTGCGGTCGGTGGCCACAGTGGTCTCCTCCAAGGGTGGTGGGCGGGGCTCAGACGAAGGCGTTGACGCCGGTCTCGGCGCGGCCGATGAGCAGCTTCTGGATCTGGCTGGTGCCTTCGTACAACGTCATGACGCGGGCGTCGCGCATGTACTTCTGGACCGGGTACTCATCGACGTACCCGTAGCCGCCGAAGGCCTGGATCGCGAGGTTCGCGGCCCGGACCGCGGCCTCGGAGGCGAAGTACTTCGCCTTGGAGGCGGCGACCCCGAACGGCTCCCCCCGGTCGACGAGGTCGGCGGCGCGCCACACGAGCATCCGGGCGGCGTCGGCGTCGACGGAGATGTCGGCGATCATGTCCTGGACCATCTGGAAGGACGCCAGGGGGCGCCCGAACTGCTGCCGCTGGCCGGCGTAGGAGACCACGGCCTCCAGGCAGCCGGCGATGATGCCGACACAGCCGGCGGCGACCGAGACCCGTCCCTTGTCCAGCGAGCCCATGGCGATCTTGAACCCGTCGCCCTCCTCGCCGAGCCGCGCGGCGGCCGGGACGCGCATCGAGTCGAAGGCCAGCTCGGCGGTCGCCTGGCCGCGGAGCCCGAGCTTGCCCTTGATCTCCGTGCGCGAGAAGCCGGGGGTGTCGGTGGAGACCAGGAAGGCCGAGACGCCCCGGGGCCCGGGGCCGCCGGTGCGGGCGAACAGCAGGCACACGTCGGCCCAGGTGCCGTTGGTGATGAAGATCTTGGACCCGTCCACGACGTAGTCGTCGCCGTCGCGGACGGCGCGCGTGCGCAGGTTGCCCGCGTCGGAGCCGGTGTCGGGCTCGGTGAGCCCGAAGCAGCCGAGCAGCCGTCCGGTCGCGATGCCCGGCAGCCACTGCTGCTTCTGCTCCTCGGTGCCGTGGGAGAGGATCACCTTGCCGACCAGCCCGTTCGAGACCGACACGATGCCGCGGACCGAGGAGTCGGCGCGACCGAGCTCCTCCATGGCCAGGCAGTAGGTGAGGGTGTCGGCGCCGATGCCGCCGTACTCCTCGGGGATGGTGAGCCCGAAGAACCCCAGGTCGCCCATCTTGGGGATCACCGCGGTGTCGACCGACTCGGCGCGGTCCCACGCGGTGCGGTGCGGCACCACCTCGGCGTTGAGGAACTCGCGGGCCAGCTGCTGGAAGCTGCGCTGGTCCTCGCTGAGGGACAGGTCCACGGGCACTCCTCAATAACCGAACGGTGTAAGGTTTCGGCCCCACGCTAACCTCACGGTGTTCGAGATGGCAAGGAGCACGCCGGATGGCACGTCCCCGCACCCCGCTGCTGAACCGGGACCTGATCCGCGACACCGCCCTCCGCCTGGTCGACAGCGACGGGCTGGCCGCGCTGTCGATGCGCCGTCTCGCGCAGGAGCTCGGCGTGCAGGCGCCCTCCCTCTACGGCCACTACCCCACCAAGGACGACGTGCTCGACGCCGTCGCGAACCTGCTCACCGAGCAGGTCGACACCTCGGGCTTCGTGGACGGGGACTGGCGGCACGGACTGCTCACCTGGGGGCGCTCCTACCGCGCCGCGCTCGCCGCCCACCCCAACGCGGTGCCGGTGGTGGCCTCGGGCACCGGCCGGCGCGCGCAGTTCCTGACGATGGCCGACGCGGTGCACGGCGGACTCGTCGGCGCCGGGTGGCCACCGCGCTACGCCACGATGATCGCCGGCTCGGTGAAGTATCTCGTGATCGGCGCGGCATCGACGCCCTTCGGCAGCGGCTTCGCCGACGACGTCCAGGTGTACCTGGACCGCTACCCCAACCTCACCCAGGCCCACCGGCTCGCCGAGCAGGCCGAGCGCATCGACACCGACAGCTTCGAGCTGGGGCTGCAGTCCCTCGTCCGGGGCCTCGCGGACGTGTACGCCGCCGTGGCCGGCCGTTCCTAGGCGAGGCCGGCCTCAGCAGGGCAGCCGCACCAGGTCGCCCAGGCGCCGCCGGTGCGCCGCAGGGGTGCCGAAGGCGATCTGGTCGGCCTTGGCCCGCTTGAGGTAGAGGTGCGCGGGGTGCTCCCAGGTCATGCCGATCCCGCCGTGCAGCTGCACGCACTCCTCGGCGGCGACCACCGCGACGTCGGAGCAGAACGCCTGGGCCACCGCTGCAGCCACGTCGCTGTCGGGATGTCCCTGCGCCGTCGTGGCGGCCGCGTAGCGCGCCGCCGCGCGGGCCGACTCCACGGCGGCGTAGAGGTCGGCGAGCCGGTGCTTGAGCGCCTGGAACCCGCCGACCACGCGGCCGAACTGACGGCGCTCCCCGAGGTACCCGACCGTGGCGTCGAGGCACCACTGCGCCACGCCGAGCTGCTCGGAGGCCAGCAGCGCCGCACCGACGGCCAGGCCCTGCCCGACCGCCCGCTCCCCGGCTCCGGCGGGGGCGAGCACCCGGGAGGGCGCGGCGTCGAGCTCCACGTCGGCCAGCTGGCGGGTCATGTCCAACGACACCACCGGCCGCAGCCGCGCGGCAGCCGCCTCGACGAGGTGGAGCTCGACGCCGCCGGCCACCGCCACCGGAACGAGCAGCGCCTCGGCCTCCAGCGCCCCTGCGACGGAGGTCACCCGACCGGTGACGCCCCGCTCCCCTGCGCGCACCGTCACCTCGGGGAGGGCCGCCGCGCTGGCGGACAACGGCACCACCAGGGCAGCCGTGCGCTCACCCGCCGCGAGACCCTCCAACAGCGGGCCTGCCGGTTCCGCGCCGGTGCCGGTGTCCGGGCAGGCCAGCAGCACCGTCGTGGCGACCACGGAACTGGTCAGGAACGGCACCGGGGCAACCGCGCGCCCCAGCTCCTCGAGCACGACGGCCGCCTCACGCGCCGAGGCGCCGGCGCCACCGGCCGCCTCGGGCACCAGCAGCCCGGCCAGCCCCAGGTCCACGGCCACCGAGCGCCACAATGACGTCACGGCGCCGCGGTCGCCGTCGTAGAGCGCCGTCACCGCCTCCGGCGGGCAGCGGTCGGCGAGCAGGTCGCGCAGGCCGTCACGCACCGAGTCCTCGACGTCGGAGTACAGCAGGTCGAGGTCCTCGGACGGCGACACGTCCACGGGTCGGCTCATCGGGGCAGGTCCTTCCACGCGACGTCCTTGTCCACTCGGGGCTCGCTCGGGAGTCCCAGCACCCGTTCGGCGACGATGTTGCGGAGGATCTCCGACGTGCCGCCCTCGATCGAGTTGCCCTTGGCCCGCAGGTAGCGGTAGCCGGCGTCCCGGCCGGTGAACTCGACGTGGTCGGGGCGCACCATCGTCCAGTCGTCGTAGCGCAGCCCTTCCTCGCCGAGCAGCTCCACCTCCAGCCCGGACAGCTGCTGGGCCAACCGGGCGAAGGTCAGCTTCATGGCCGACCCCTCGGGCCCAGGAGCGCCGACGGCGAGCTTCTGGCGCAGCCGCTGACCGGTGAGGCGGGCCACCTCGGCCTCGACCCACAGGGTCATCAGCCGGTCGTGCAGCTGCGGCGACCGGAGCTCGGGCCGCTCGCGCCAGGTCCGTGCCACCACCCCCACCATGCCGCTCTCCCGGGGTGCGGTCCCGCCGCCGATCGCGACGCGCTCGTTCATCAGCGTGGCCGTCGCGACCTTCCAGCCCTCCCCGACCGCTCCGACCCGGTGCGCGTCGGGGATGCGCACGTCGGTGAGGAAGACCTCGTTGAACTCGGCCTCGCCGGTCAGCTGGCGCAGCGGGCGCACCTCCACGCCCGGGTCGGTCATGTCGCACAGGAAGTAGGTGAGGCCGGCGTGCTTGGGCAGGTCCGGGTCGGTGCGGGCGACGAGGATCGCCCAGCGGGCAAGGTGGGCGCTGGAGGTCCACACCTTCTGACCGGTGACCACCCACTCGTCCCCGTCGCGGACGGCCCGGGTGCCCAGCGCCGCCAGGTCGGAGCCGGCGCCGGGCTCGCTGAACAGCTGGCACCACACCTCCTCCCCGGTCCACAGCGGCGGGAGGAACCGTTGCTTCTGCTCCTCGGTGCCGAAGGCCAGGATCGTCGGCGCGGCCATGCCGAGCCCGATGCCGTTGCGGCGCGGGGCGTTGTCGGGGGCGCCGGCCCGGTCGAGCAGCTCCTCGACGTACCCCTGGAGACCGCGCGCGAGGCCGAGGCCGCCGAGCCCCTCGGGGAAGTGCACCCAGGCCAGCCCGGCGGCGAACCGGGCGCGGAGGAGCTCCAGGCGCTCCGTGGAGGCGGGCGGGTGGGCGGCCAGCAGCGCCTCGACGCGGGCGCGCAGGTCGTCGCGCACCCCCTCCTCGGTCACCGGGTGCCTGCTTCGCGCCGCGCGGCCTGCCGCTTCAGCTCGTTGCGGGCGAGGGCGTTCTTGTGCACCTCGTCCGGCCCGTCGGCGAACCGGAGGGTACGGATCCCCGCGAACGCCGAGGCGAGCGGGAAGTCCTGTGAGAGCCCGCCGGCCCCGTGGACCTGGATCGCCTTGTCGAGGATCCACTCGACCGTGCTCGGGGTGGCGATCTTGATCGCCTGGATCTCGGTGTGCGCACCGCGGTTGCCCACCGTGTCCATCAGCCACGCCGTCTTCAGCACCAGCAGCCGCAGCTGCTCGAGACGGACCCGCGACTGCGCGATCCAGTCGCGGACGACCCCCTGCTCGGCGATCGGCCGCCCGAAGGCCACCCGGTCGGAGGCCCGCTCGCACATCAGCTCGATCGCACGCTCGGCGAGGCCGATGGAGCGCATGCAGTGGTGGATCCGGCCGGGGCCGAGGCGCGCCTGCGCGATGGCGAAGCCGTCGCCTTCGTTGCCGATCAGGTTGGTGGCGGGCACCCGGACGCCGTGGAGCTCGAGCTCGGCGTGGCCACCGTGGTCCCGGTCGTCGTAGCCGAACACCTCCATGCCGCGCTTGATCTCGAGCCCCGGAGTGTCGCGCGGCACCAGGATCTGGCTCTGCTGGCGGTGCCGCGGTGCCGCCGGGTCGGTCTTGCCCATGACGATGAAGATGCGGGCGTCCGGGTTCATCGCCCCGGTGATCCACCACTTGCGACCGGTCACGACGTAGTCGTCGCCGTCGCGCTCGATCCGGGTGGCGATGTTGGTGGCGTCGGAGGAGGCGACGTCCGGCTCGGTCATCGCGAACGACGAGCGGATCTCGCCCGCGAGCAGCGGCTCGAGCCACCGCGCCTTCTGCTCCTCGGTGCCGAACATCGCCAGCACCTCCATGTTGCCGGTGTCCGGCGCGGAGCAGTTGAGGGCCGCCGGCGCCAGGTGGCCGCTGCGCCCGGTGATCTCCGCCAGGGGCGCGTACTGCAGGTTGGTCAGGCCGGCACCGTGCTCACCGGGCAGGAAGAGGTTCCACAGCCCGCGTGAGCGGGCCTCGGCCCGCAGCTGCGCGAGCACGGGTACCCGCGTCCACGCCCAGGGGTCCTCGAGCTCGGCGAGCTGCTCGTGGAAGACCCGCTCCGCCGGATGGACGTGCTCGTCCATGAAGGCGAGCAGCTCTGCGCGGAGCTCCTCGGTCCTGGCGTCGTGCTCGAAGTCCATCTACCGCACCTTCCTCATTCCACCAGTACCGAGACGGTCTCGGCCACGCAGGCGGGCTTGTCCGCGCCCTCGCGCTCCACGGTGACCCGGACGACGGATTGGGCGCCGCCGGGCCGCCGCTCCAGGGCGAGCAGCTCGACACCGGCACGCACGCGAGAGCCCACCGGGACCGGGGCCGGGAAGCGCACCTTGTTCGAGCCGTAGTTCACGCCCATGGACAGGCCCTCGACGGTGTAGACCTGCCACACCAGCCGCGGCACGAGGGACAGCGTGAGGTAGCCGTGCGCGATCGTGGCCCCGAAGGGTCCCTGCGCCGCCCGCTCCGGGTCCACGTGGATCCACTGATGGTCCCCGGTCGCCTCGGCGAAGAGGTCGATCTGGCGCTGGTCGATCCTGTGCCAGTCGCTGTGGCCGAGGTGCGTGCCCACTGCCCGCTCGAGCTCGTCGAGGCCCTGGAACGTCCTCATGCGCGGGGACCGCCGGCGACGTAGACGACCTGTCCGGAGACGAAGGAGGCCTCCTCGCGGACGAAGAACGACACCGTGGCGGCGATGTCCTCGGGGCGGCCGGTGCGGGCGACCGGGATCTGCGCGGCAGCGGCGGCCTTGAAGTCCTCGAACGGCACGCCGACCCGCTCGGCGGTCGCGGCGGTCATCTCGGTCTCGATGAAGCCGGGCGCGATCGCGTTCACCGTGACGCCGAACTTGCCGAGCTCGATCGCCAGCGTCTTGGTGAACCCCTGCATGCCCGCCTTGGCCGCGGCGTAGTTGGCCTGGCCGCGGTTGCCGAGCGCCGAGGTGCTGGAGAGGTTTACGATCCGTCCCCACGTCGCGTCCGTCATGTGCTTCTGGGTGGCCCGGCTCATCAGGAAGGCCCCGCGCAGGTGCACGTTCATCACCGCGTCCCAGTCGTCGGCGGTCATCTTGAACAGCAGGTTGTCGCGGGTGATGCCGGCGTTGTTCACGAGGACCGTCGGCGCGCCGAGCTCCTCGGCGATCCGGGGCACCGCCGCCGACACGCCCTCCTCGTCGGCCACGTCGACGCCGACGGCGAGTGCCCGCCCCCCGTCGCCCTCGATCTCCTCGACGACCGGGCGGCACGCCGCCTCGTCGAGGTCGAGCACGGCGACGGCGAACCCGTCCTGGTGGAGCCGCCGTGCGACGGCGGCTCCGATCCCCCGGGCGGCGCCGGTCACGATGGCGGTGCGTTGTTCACTCACGTCAGATCTCCTTGTCATCGATGTGGTCCAAGCGTCCCTGCAGCCTGCGCATCCCTGCGAGCCACGCGTCGGTGCGCCCGGCCCGGAACTCGTAGTAACCCTGCACCTCGGGGTGCGGCAGGATCAGGAAGCGGTCGTCCTGCAACCCCTGCCAGACGGCCTCGGCGACGTCCTCCGGCTCCAGGGCGGCGTCGTGGCTCAGCAGCTCCCGCAGCGGGCCCGAGTCGGCGAGCATCCGGGTGTTGACCCCTTGCGGGCAGATCGCCTGCACGGTGACCCCGCGGTGCCCGTAGGTGGCCGAGAGCCACTCGGCGAAGGCCACGGCGGCGTGCTTGCTCACCGAGTACGGCGCGCTGCCGAGCATCGTCAGCAGGCCGGCCGCCGACGCGGTCACGACGAGCCGGCCCCCGCCGGTCTCCAGCCAGTCCGGGACCAGCAGCCGGGCTGCCCGCACGTGTGCCCGCACATTGACCTCGAAGGCCAGCTCCCAGTCGTCGGCCGGGGTGTCCAGACCGCCGCCGACGTCGACGCCCGCGTTGGCGAAGTAGATGTCGATCCTGCCCAAATGGTCCCGGGCCGCCTGCACCAGCGCTGCGACGCCCTCCGCGCCCGCGGCGTCACCCGGCACCGGCGTACCGCCGATCTCGGCCGCGACGCTCCGGGCCGCCGCGGCGTCCAGGTCGTTGACCACGACCCTCGCGCCCTCGGTCGCCAGGCGGATGGCGATCGCACGGCCGATGCCGTGGCCGGCACCGGTGACCACGACGCCGCTGCCGCGTACCTCCACCTCAGGCACCGCCCGTCAGCGTGACGCCGCCGTCCACGACCACGATCTGCCCGGTCAGCCAGCCGGCGTCCTCGGAGAGCAGGAAGGCCACGACGCCACCGACGTCGTCGGGCAGTCCGAGCCGCCGGAGCGGGTACGCCGCGGCGACCTCCTCCTCGCGTCCCTCGTACAGCGCCGTGGCGAAGCGGGTCTTCACCACCGCGGGGGCCACCGCGTTGACCCGGATGCGTGGGCCCAGCTCGACCGCCAGCTCCTGGGTCAGGTGCGAGAGCATCGCCTTGCTCGCGCCGTAGAACCCGATGCCCGGCGCCGGCCGTAGCCCGGCGACGGAGGACACGTTGACGATCGCCCCGCCGTGCTCGCTCATCCAGGCACGGTGCGCCTGCTGCACCCATGACAGCGCGGCCAGGCAGTTGACCTCGAAGATCTTGCGGGCGGCGCCCAGGTCCAGCTCCACCATCGGCCCATGGACCGGGTTGATGCCGGCGTTGTTCACCAGCAGGTCGACGCTGCCGAACGTCTCGATCGCGCGGTGGACCGCGTCCTGCTGGTGCGCGAGGTCGTCGCCCTTGCCGGCCACGGCCAGCGCCCGTTCGGGACCGCCGAGCCGGCGGACCGCCTCGTCGAGCGCCTCCTGCTTGCGGGCGGTCACGACCACGCGGGCGCCCTCGCCCACGAGCCGTTCGGCGATGCCCAGGCCGATGCCGCGACTGGCTCCGGTGACGATCGCCACCTTGCCCGCGAAGCGGCCGTCGGCTCCCGGCGTCACCTGCGTCGACCGATCGGCGAGCGTGCGCTGACGACGGTGACGACTGGTGGCATGGAGGACCTTCCCGCGGACCGAGTCCGCCGGTGCGAGGCGCCGCGGGGACGCCGGTGACTAAGCGCTTGCTTACCAGCGCCGGGTTGTCTAGCGTTCCCCACACATCAGCCAGTCGTCAACCCCGCCGGGCGAGGACCTCCGCGCATGAGCCAGATCCCAGGACCGCTGCCGGGCCGGGACCGTCGCGATGCCCGCGAGCGACTCGTGGAGGCCGCCGTCGAGGCGTTCGCCGCCAAGGGTTTCCACGGGACCACCACCCGCGACATCGCAGCGGCCGCGGGCATGAGCCCGGCGGCACTGTACGTGCACCACCGGTCGAAGGAGGACCTGCTCCACCTGATCGCCCGGAGCGGGCACGAGGCGACGCTGGAGCTGGTCCACGAGGCGGTCGCCAGCGCGGACGACCCGGTGGCACGGCTGGTCACCGTGGTGCGCTCGTTCACGGTCCACCACGCGCGCGGGCACGTGCGGGCCAGGGTGGTGAACTACGAGCTGGCGGCCCTGCGCCCCGAGCACCTGCGCGAGATCGCGGCGATCCGCCGCAGCATCGAAGGACAGGTCCGCGACCTGGTGGAGTCCGGCGTCCGCGCCGGCGTCTTCCACACCCGGGACCCGCAGATGACAGCCCTGGCCCTGCTCTCCCTCGGCATCGACGTGGCCCGGTGGTACCGCGACGAGGGCGCGTGGTCGCCCGAGGAGATCGCCGAGCACTACTGCGAGCTGGCCCTGCGGATGGTGGCCGCCGAGCCGACCGCCCCCGGACCCGGGTCCCCGCCCCCCGGGGACGGACCTTGGTCCTGACCTGGTCCGTGGACGATGGCAACACGGCCGCCGGCCCGTAGCATCGAAGTCTCGGGGCCAGCCCGACGAGCGGCACGAGAAGGCGATGCACGTGCGGAATCTATTGATGACCGGGTTCCCGGGGTTCCTCGGCTCCGCGCTCCTGCCGAGGCTGCTCGGCCGCCCGGGGCCCTCGCGCGTGCTCTGCCTGGTCCAGGACCGTCACCTCGACACCGCCCGCGCGCGGCTCGCGGAGCTGAGCGCGACGCATCCACACGTCCGCGACCGCGTCGAGCTGCTGGTCGGCGACATCACCGTCCCCGGTCTTGGACTCGCCCCCTCGGCTCGCGAGCAGGTGCGATCCGTGGACGAGGTGTGGCACCTCGCGGCGGTCTACGACCTCTCGGTCCCCGAGCGGGTGGCCCGGCAGGTGAACGTGGACGGCACCGCCCGGGTGCTCGAGCTGTGCGGCTCCACCGGCACTCCCCGGCGACTGCACTACGCCAGCACCTGTTACGTCAGCGGCGACCACGACGGCGAGTTCGCCGAGGACGACCTCGATGTCGGTCAGCACTTCCGCAACCACTACGAGGCGACCAAGCACGAGGCGGAGACGCTGGTCCGCAAGGCGATCGCCGACGGGCTGCCCGCCACGGTCTACCGCCCCGGCATCGTGGTCGGCGACTCGCGCACCGGCGAGACCCAGAAGTACGACGGGCCGTACTTCATGGCGACGTTCCTGCGCCGACAGCTCCCGGTGGCCCTCATGCCCGACGTCGCCCCGGCCGACCAGGTCCGGTTCTGCCTCGTGCCGCGGGACTTCGTCGTGGACGCGATGGACCGGCTGTCGCGCTCGGACGCCTCGGTGGGCCGTACCTACGCACTGACCGACCCGCACCCTCCGACCGTCCGCGAGCTCGTCGACACCTTCGCCCGCCATCTGGGCAGGCGGGTGGTGTGGGTCCCGCTGCCGCTGCGGCTGACCCGGACCGCCATCGACGTGGTGCCCGGACTGGAGCGGCTGCTCGGGCTGCCGTCGGAGGCGCTGGACTACCTCGCCTCGCCCACCACCTACTCGACCCGGCACACGGACACCGACCTGGCCGGCACCGGGCTGGCGTGCCCGCCCTTCGCCGACTACGCCGACCGGCTCCTGGACTTCATGGCCCGCCATCCCGAGATCGGTGCCCGGGCCATGGTCTGAGTCCCACCCCTGCGACCCCTGCAACAACCAACGGAGGTGCCACGATGCCGGGCACGGAACCCACCCTCGTCGTCAACGTCAGCCTGGCCGGGCCCGGACGGGACTACGACCAGCAGGTCACCTTCCTCGACCACCCCTTCCGCATCGTGCGCATCGGCACCGGCGGGGACGCCCGCGCCGCGCAGGAACTGGTGCAGGAGTGGTCGCAGGACGCCGCGGTCATCGCGGTGACCGGGATCAGCGACGCGCTCGCCGCGGGCCTGTACGACGGCGACCTCGCCGCGATCGACCGGGTCCGACGATCGACCACCGCGGTGCCGGTCACCGACGGCCACGCGCTGCGCGACGTGCTGCAGGAGTGGGCGGTCCGGCACGTCGAGGCAGAGATGCCCGGCTACTTCACCAACGCCCGCACCCTGGTTCTCGGCGGACGCAACCACGATCGCGCCGTCCGGGTGCTGCGCGAGCACACCGCCAACCTGACCTTCGCCGATCCGTCCCTGAGCCTCGGCATCCCGGGGCTGCTGGACGCCCACCCGATCGTCGGCCTGGCCGCGCAGACCGCGCTCCGCCCGGCCCAGGTGGTGCCCCGCCGGCTGCGCGCCCGGCTGCAGGCCCCGGCCGGGTGGGTGAGCACGTCGCTGGCACGGCGTGCCGCCCGGGACTGCGACGTGGTGGTGGCGACGTACGAGGAGCTGCACCACTTCGGCATCGAGGACCTGCGCGGCAAGACCGTGGTCACCTCGGCCCTGACCGACGTCCAGCTCGGTGAGCTGGCTGCCCTCGGTGTCGACATGGTCCTCGACGCGACGCCGCAGCCCTTCGCGGTGACGGTCGGGGCGGCCGTGCTGGAGGCACTGATGCTGGCCTCGGTCTCCCCGAGCGAGGCACTCACCAACGACGACCTGCTCGACATGACCGTGGCGACCGGTCTCGCGCCCCGGGTGCTCTACCCGAACGGGCCCCGGCGCAAGAGCCGCTTCGCCTTCGTGATCCACCCGCTGTCCCAGCAGTACTTCCGCAAGGTCGAACCCCTGGCGACCCTCACCAAGGTGGCCCCCGCGCCGGTGCTGGGTCTGGTCGAGAAGGCCATGGCGTACGCGCCGCCGTTCACCTACAGCCACGTCACCGGCATCACCTCGCCGACCGGGGCCGAGGCCGAGGGCTGGCTGATCACGGTGGGCGGGACTCCCAAGGAGCTGCTCGCGCACAGCCCCGAGTTCACCTACGCACGGCTGCTCAAGGCAGCGGAGATCGCCCGGGGTCTCGGCGCGCAGGTCATGGGCCTGGGCGCGTTCACCAAGGTGGTCGGCGATGCCGGCGTGACCGTCGCCAAGCAGGCCGCCCTCCCGGTCACCACCGGCAACAGCTACAGCGCGTCCGGAGCCCTGTGGGCCGCGCACGAGGCGCTGCTGCGGCTGGGGACCGTCGAGATCGACGACGCCGGCCGGATCCGCGGCAACGCCATGGTGGTGGGAGCCACCGGTGCCATCGGCTCGGTGTGCGCCCGGCTGCTGGCGCTCTCCTGCGACGAGCTGTGGCTGGTCTCGCCGGAGTCGGCCAAGCTGCTCGCGCTGCGGCAGGATCTCGAGGCGCAGCACCCGCGCGCCACCGTCCATGTCGCCGCCACCCCCGGCGAGCACTTGGCGGACATGGACCTGATCGTCACGGCCACCTCGGGCGCCGGCAAGCGGGTCCTCGACATCGCGGCGGTGAAGCCGGGCTGCGTGATCACCGACGTGGCCCGGCCCCTGGACCTCTCGGCGGAGGACGTGGCGAGCCGACCGGACGTGCTCGTGATCGAGTCCGGCGAGATCGAGCTGCCCGGCGACGTGCACATGAAGGACATCGGCCTGCCCCCCGGCGTCGCCTACGCCTGCATGGCCGAGACCGTGGTGCTCGCTCTCGAAGGCCGCTACGAGCCGTTCACCGTCGGGCGCGACATCGAGTGGGAGAAGGTCAAGGAGATCTACCGGCTGGGGCTGAGGCACGGCATGGAGCTGGCCGCCATCTCCGGCGTCAACGGCGTCTTCAGCGATGACGACCTCGCCAGGATCCGGCAGCTCGCCCTCGACCGCCGGGCTCGCGGCGCAGGGACCGCCCGGGCCGCTTCGGCCTAGTGCCCGAGCGTCGCGGTCGCCCCGCGCAATACCTCAGATGGTCCAAGACATTCTCAAGGAGCGCGTGTCAGGGTGGATGAGTGAAAGCGTTCGGGGGGCCCTTCATCCGGCACACGGTGGTGCTCACCGCCGTAGGCTGCCTCGCCGTCGTCGGCGCCGCGGGCAGTGTTCCCGGCAGTCCCGAACCGAGAGCACCCCGGGCTGCGCCGGCCGCCACCGGCCTGCCTGTGACGGCCGATCTCGCGCAGCCGGCGGTCGACGTCGCGCAGCCGCCGGTCGACGAGACCTCACCCTCCTCGCTCGGTGCCCCGGTGACCATCGCATCGGCAGCCGTCCAAGGCCGGGCCGACCTCGCCCGGGCCGGTTCCGGTTCCGACGTACCCGCCGCAGCACTCGCCGCCTACCAGCGCGCGGCCGCGGTCCTCGCCAAGGCGTCGCCCGGCTGCGGGATCGAGTGGTCCCTGCTGGCCGCGGTCGGCCGCGTCGAGTCCGACCACGGGCGCTTCGCCGATGCCTCGCTCGGCGCCGACGGCGTGGCGCGGCCGGCCATCGTCGGGCCGGTTCTGGACGGCAGCGGCTCCTTCTCCGCGGTCGCCGACACCGACGCGGGGCGTCTCGACGGCGACGGCCGGTGGGACCGCGCCGTCGGCCCGATGCAGTTCCTGCCCAGCACCTGGTCGATCGTCGGCGTCGACGGCGACGGCGACGGGATCCGCTCCCCCGACGACCTCGACGACGCGGCTCTGGCAGCTGCGGTCTACCTGTGCGCCGGCACCTCGGACCTCGACCGGCCTGGACCGATGCGGGAGGCGCTGCTGCGCTACAACCACTCCCGGGACTACGCCGCTCTGGTCATGGCCTACGAGGCCGCCTACCGCGCCGGTCGCTACACGGTCCCGGGTGTCTCCGTGTCCGCGGCGGCGCCGCCGTCGGTGCTCGTCGGCGCCACCATCCGTCCTCTGCGCAACGCGACCCACGCCGGAGCGGCAAGCGTCACCGATCCGCACCGGGCCGCGGGACGCCCACGAGGTGGGCGTACCCACGGCGCCGGTCCGGGTGCGCGTCCGGACGGCCGCGGCCCGAACGCCGCCGGGTCACCGCGGCCGGGCGGCCTGCAGTCGGCGCGCCCGTCGCCGTCCGGCGTGCCGTTGAGCCAGACGCAGTCCGGCCGGCAGCCGACGACACCGAGCGCCGGACCGTCGACCACGGCGCCCTCGACCGCCGCACCGTCGACCGCCGCGCCGTCCACCGGGGTCCCGAGCACCACCCCGACACCCAACGACCCACCCACCACGGCCCCCAGCACCACACCCCCGCCCAGCACCACCCCCACACCCAGCGAGCCGCCCAGCACCACCCCGACGCCGAACGAGCCGCCCAGCACCGCCCCGACGCCCAGCGACCCGGCCAGCACCACCCCGACGCCCAGCGACCCGGCCAGCACCGCCCCGACGCCCAGCGACCCGGCGACACAGCGCGGCCCGTCCGCCACGTCGCTGACCGGCGTGTGGCGGGTTCAGTCCGACGGCTACCACCTCGACGGGACCCGGCTCGACGCCGGCTCCGGAGTGCTGCTCGCCGCGGTCGGCGCGGACTACGACGGCGACGGCACCAGGGAGACGGTCGCCACGGAGCTGGCCGGGCTGGTCGGCACGACCGTGACGGCCACCGGGCAGCAGGCTGCGGCAGGCTGGGTGCTGCTCAGCGTCAACGGCGTCCAGTACTCCCGGGCACCGTAGCCCCGCCGCCCGGCCGGCGTTCAGCGACGACCTGCGGCCGGTCGCACCGCGACGTTGTACCTTGCTCTCAGGGACCGGCCCGCTCGCCGAACAGGGAGAGGGAGGGGCCCGCCGGCACCAGGAGGCCGAGATGAACAGGTCACCCGACCGCAGGCCGCTCGGCGTGCCCACGCGCGACCAGCTGCTGGTGCATGCGGCTCGATGGGTCGCCGGGACGTCGCTGGTCGTGCTCGCCGCCGTGCTGGTCCACCGGGCGGGCCACGTCGACCAGCAGTGGCAGTACGTCGCGATCGCCGCCGCTCTTGCACCGCAGGTGGCGCTGGACCTGCTGGCGCTCGACGACAAGGACCGCCGCTCCCGTCTGAGGGCGTCGCGCCGCCCCGCCGCCGTACCGCTCGTCGCCGCGACCGTGCTGCTCGCCTCCGCCGAGAGCGCCCTGCTGCCGCTGGCGGCGGCGACGGCAGCGCTGGTCGCCGCCGCGGGACTGCTGATCGCCGCCGCACCGCTGACCGTCGTGATCGAGCCGGCCCCCCGGTCCTGACCGGGCACCGGGCACCGGCCGTCGAGCCGGCGCCGAGCGCCCGGATCCGTACTGCTCCCTCACCCTCCACGGGTGAGGCGCCACGGGGGGCCGACCAGCACCTTGGGAGGAGGAACACACGGTTCCGCACTCCCAAGGAGGACAGACATGAGCGGCACAGAGGACACCAGGACGGGCGCCGTCCACGTTCCGCCGCAAGCAACCAGTCCGGAGGGGTCGACCGGCTCGACGGCACCGAGGGCGTCATCGCAGCACCGCGCTGCGGCTCCCCCGGAGACGACCGCCTGGACGGGATGGATCGCCTTCGGAGCCATCATGCTGATCATGATGGGCACCTTCCAGGCGATCGCCGGCCTCGTCGCGCTCTTCGACGACGGCTACTACGTGGTGACCAAGGACCAGCTGCTGGTCAACGTCGACTACAACGCCTGGGGCTGGGTCCACCTCGCCATCGGTGCCATCGCCATCGCCACGGCCGTCGGCCTCCTCGCCGGATCGATGTGGGCGCGGATCGTCGGCATCGGCATCGCCGTGGTCAGTGCGGTGGTCAACCTGGCGTTCCTGGCGGCGTACCCGGTGTGGGCGCTGACGTTGATCACCCTCGACGTCGTCGTCATCTACGCCATCGCGGTGCACGGGGCGGAGATGAAGAACGTGGATGCTTGATGCCGGCTTGCGGCATCGAGGCCGAGCGGGGTGCACTCCAGCATCCCGCTCGATCTCTGTGTGCCCGGCCCCGGCGGTTGCCGGCCCCGGCGGGCCGGCCCGGAGGTGACCGGTGCCGCGGTGAGGCGTCAGTCGGTGCGCCGCGCGCGCTGCCGCTCACGTCCCCTCGCCACCGCACCCACCACGACCCGGGCGATGACTCCCACCATGACGAGGTTGAGCACCATCTGCAGCAGCGTCACTGCCCGCGCCGCCTCCGTCTTGGCGACGATGTCGCCGAAGCCCACCGTCGCGAAGACGGTCACCGAGAAGTAGAGCGCGTCGAGCCTCGACAGTGGCTCCGAGAACGAGCCGGACGCCGACCGCTCCATCAGGAAGTACGCCGTCGCGAAGCCGAGCAGGAAGAGCGGCACGGTCACGACCAGGGCCGACAACGCCTGGGCGGCGGGGTACGGCGAGGCGATGATCGAGCGGATCTCCCATACGAGCAGGATCGAGACCGACGCCAGGACGACGACGAGGACCGAGCCGGTGCGCCACGCCAGGGGCGAGGTCATGGGCAGGACGAAGTATGCGGTCACGGCGACGCCGGCGATGACGAGCGAGGTCGCGACCTGCAGCAGAGCGTCACGGCGCATCGACACGGCGGCCCCCGAGCGCTGCTCCGGACCTCCCGCGACCATGTCGGCGCCAGTCATCACCCGACGGGGTGCGCCAGCAGCGGCCGGAACGGCAGCAGCCGCTCCTCGCCGCCCGCCACCACCACGCAGCTCGACTCGGGCACCTCCCGCCAGGCACCACGCAGGTCACCGAGCGGCTCGGAGACGATGATCCGAGCGTCGTCGGACAGGCCGTGCAGGGCCGGGTTGTCGGGGTACTGGTGGCGCATCGTCGCGACGTCGGTGCTGTGGAACAGGGAGCGGGCAGGTCCTTCGCTGGCATAGCGGAAGGCCCAGGTCGTGACCCCGTCCGTGGTGGCGATCGTCATCTGCACCGGGTGCGGGACGCCGTGGCGCCGCGCCGTCTCCTCCACCAGCCCCACCATCCGGGCCACGGCCTGCGGTGGGTCGTCCTCGAGCCCCAGCGTGAGCGCCAGGAAGAACATCAGCTCCGAGTCGGTCGTGCCCTCGATCCCGGCGTAGAGGTCCGCCCCGACCGCGAGCGCGAGGTCCCGCTTGAGCTCGCTGTAGCCGTTGAGGAAGCCGTTGTGCATCCACAACCACCTCCCGCGGCGGAACGGGTGGCAGTTCGTGAGCTGGACCGGCGAGCCGGTCGACGCGCGCACGTGGGCGAAGACCCGTGAGGACCGCACATGCCCGGCGAGCTCGCGCAGGTTGCGGTCGTTCCAGGCCGGCTCGGTGCTGCGGAACACCCCGGGCCCCTCCGACACGTCGTACCACCCGACCCCGAAGCCGTCCCCGTTGGTGGTCTCGGCGCCCAGCTGGGAGTGCAGGCTCTGCACCACCAGTGAGTGCTCGGGCTTGTAGAGCAGGTCCTCGATCAACACCGGTGAACCGGAGTAGGCGAGCCAGCGACACATGATCGTCTCCTGTTCGGTTCTCCTCAGTGTCTCGGCGACCGACGCGGCCCGGATCACTCACGCTGGATGAGCGGCACGCCCCGGTCCGTCTCGCGGCGAGCACCGCGTCGGCGGCCAGTCATCCGCAGCAGGTGACGCCGCCGGCCATGCACGGGCGCCAGATTGGAGCACAAGCCAACAAGCGTGCCCCCGCTCGGACGGGGGACGTGCCACCGAAGGAGGAGTCATGGCAAGCAGTGCAGCCGGTCGGACGACCGACCGGAGCTACAGCTCAGGAGCCGTGGGGATCACCGCCACCGCCGGCGTGTTGATGTTCATGGTGGGGATCATGCACATCGTCCAGGGCATCGTGGCCCTGGCGAACGACACGTTCTTCGTGGTGGGCACGGAGTACGTCTTCAAGTTCGACGTGACCACCTGGGGCTGGATCCACCTCGTCGCAGGCGCCGTCGTGGCGGCTGCGGGCGCCTACCTCTTCCAGGGCGCCGTGTGGGCCCGCACCGTGGCTGTGATCGTGGCCTGCGTCAGCATCGTGGCCAGCTTCCTGTGGATGCCGTTCTACCCGGTGTGGAGCCTGACGATCATCGCCTTCGACTTCTTCGTGATCTGGGCGGTCACCGCGCACGGACGTGACATCACCGAGCCGTGAGCCCGGACCGGCAGCAGCGTGCCGGGGCTGGGTCATCCCTCGTGGATGAGGCGGCTGGAGCCACCGGCCAGCACGGTGAGGGCAGGCCGATCGTCGGCCTGCCTGACGAAGCGGAGGTCTCGTCGTATGACTGCCACAATTGACCAGCTCGGGCCCGTGGACTGGATGGTCGTCGAGTTCCCAGGGACCGACTACGGCAAGGGCCAGGTAGCGCCGTATCTCGGCGACCTGGTGGACCGCGGACTCGTCCGGGTCCTCGACGTCACGTTCATCCGGAAGGACAAGGACGGCTCGCTCGAGATGGCCGAGATCTCGGACCTCGACGAGAGCGAGCTCGGTGAGCTGAGGGCCTCGGAGGCCGACCTGGCCATGGTCCTCTCGGAACAGGACGTGCTGGACCTGGCCCAGACCATCGAGCCGGGGAACTCCGCGGCTGTGCTCGTCTGGGAGAACCTGTGGGCCGCGCCGTTCGGCTCGGCCGTGCGCCATGCCGGCGGCCAGCTGGTGGCCAGTGGGCGCATCCCCACCCAAGCAGTGATCGCGGCCCTCGAGGCCGACACCCCGGAAGGAGTCTGAGATGCCACTAGCAGCCCGACGCAGGCGCCGCACAGCAGCAGCGGTCGGAGGTGCCGTCGTCGTCGCCCACGGCGTCAACCGTCGGCGCGACCGCCGCGAGGACCGGCGTGATGACCGGCAGGACCGGCGCGAAGACCGCCGCGACTGAGCCGCACCACGACGGGGGACGACGGGGTGAGCTGCCGGAGGGCTCACCCCGTCGTCGTGCCTCGGGCCCGGTCAGCAGCTGTTGCCGACGGCCCGGGCCAGGTCTCCCACGGCCGTGCCCAGTGCCCGGACGTCGGCGCCGACGGCGGCGAGGGTGGCTGCGGACGGGTCGCTCGTCGCCGCCGCGAGCCCCGACCGGAGACGGGAGGCCGCCGCAGACACCGCTTGGGTCTGCGGCGAGTACTGCGCCGACGCGTCGGCGGGCACCAGCCGCAGCGTCGCCTGGATCTCGACCAGCTGCTGGGAGACCGCCGGAAGGGCTCCCTTGCCGAGCGAGATGTCGCCGAGGTCGGCCGTGGAGGCGCGCAGGGCGTCGAGGTCGTCGCACAGGGCTGTCCCGGCCGAGCCGGACGCCGCCGGGGAGCCGGCGGATGCCGCGGGCCCGGAGGCTCCGCTGTCGTCGGCACCGTCGCCGCAGCCGGCGAGGGCGCCCGAGAGGAGCAGGAGGCTGGACAGGGAGGCGGCCGCGCGGCGGGCTGGTGTCATGCGCCCCAGCCTGCGGCCGTGCGGCCGCGACCGTCATCGTCCACGGTGAGTGAGCACGAGGTGACCCACGCCACCGCCGATCGTTCAGCCGGCGAGGATCCTGGCTTTCTGCTGCGCGAACTCCTCCTCGGTGAGGATCCCTTGCGTCCGCAGCTCACCGAGCCGGGTCAGCTGGTCCAGGGTGTCGTCGGTGGCACTGGCCCGCGGGGATGCCGGCGCCTCCGCAGCCACCGTCTGGTCGTACGCCGCCTGCCGTTCGGCGGCGATCTGGGCATCGCGGTCGGCGTACCTCTCGGCCTGGCGACGCTGGACGCGTCCGCTCACCGCCGACGCCGTGCCGGCCACCACGGCGGTCCGCGCCACTCCTCGCAACAGTCCGGGCATGGTTGTCCTCCTTCAGTTCGTCGCCTGTGCCACCGGTTGTTCCACCGGTCCGGCCTCGTCGAGCTTGTCGAGGCGGTCCAGCGCCTCCATGACGGCCTGCGCGGGGATCCGCGTCCCGGCGACCAGCTCGCCGCCGGCCTCGCGCGCCGCGGCGACGAACGGAACCGCCCACAGGTTCTCGTAGACCAGGAGGACGGCCAGCGTCCCGGGTGCCAGTGCCGCGGCGGCGTCGTCGACGTCCTCGGCCTCGAGCAGCCCGGTGCGGGCCCACGCGAGCTCGACGAAGTCGCCGGCAGCGGCCATCTCCGGATCGAGCAGGTCCAGGAGTGCGACCCGGCCGTCCTCGTCCTTGGTCAGCACCGCGATGTCGTAGACCCGGATGATGCCTCGGTCCACCAGGTCCACGACCTCGGTGGCTGCCGCTCCCGTGATCCGGTCGGCCGAGAACTCCATCAGCAGGAAGTCCACCGGTCCGTGCACCGTCAGCTCCGCCATGCTGCTCACACCCTTCGCCGTCGTGTCGGTCGTGCTCCTCCAGCATCGACCGCGGCGCGGTGAGCGGCATCGTCCCGTGCGGGTGGTTCGCCGCGCCGGGCGGGGCCGGCGCCCTGGGCGCTCACCCGGCAGGGATGACGCCTCCCGGCCACCCTCACGGGTGGACTGCTGGCATCGCGTCGGGCGCCGCGATGCCGGTCACCGGCACGTCGGTTGTGAGGAGGCTCCGTGGCAGGATCGGCTGGGCAGCAGCGATCCGCCCTCGCTGCCCGGCTGCGCCGACGGTTCGACGACGGGCTCGACGTGGTCCCGGGCCTGCGTGCTGCGGTCTCGGAGCTGGCCCGCATCGAGCTGATCGACCGGTCCCTCGCGCTGGGCGCGCAGGCCCTGCTGGCCCTGATCCCGCTGCTGATCCTGCTCGGGTCCCTCCTGCCACGGGCGGTCGGAACCGAGCTCGTCGACCAGCTGAGCGACATCATGGGCGTGGACCAGGCCTCGTTGACTCCCCTGCGACGCGCCGCGGCCGAGTCCGTCGGGGCCCAGCCCGAGGCCGGGTGGTTCAGCCTGCTGGTCTCGCTCGCCTCGGCCACGAGCTTCTCGCGCGCCATGCAGCGGATGTACGCACGGGTGTGGGAGCTGCCCACCTTCCGGGGGGTGCGTGCCCTGCGCGGCAGCCTGCTGTGGCTGATCGGCTGGGTCGCCGTGCTCCAGGCGACAGCGCTGCTGCTCGGTAGCGTCGACGGGCTGCCGCTCGACGGCGCGGCCCGGGTGGTGGTGCAGTTCTGCTCGAGCACGCTGCTGTGGTGGTGGTCGGCCTGGCTGCTGCTGGGCGGCCGGGTCCCGTGGCGCCACCTGCTGCCGGGCGCCGTCCTGACCGGGTTCCTCCTTGTGGTGCTGGCAGGGCTCTCCCGGCTGTTCATGCCGCGCTTCACGCGCGCGCACCTGGAGCAGTACGGCGCGCTGGGCGTGGTCTTCGCCGTGGCGTCCTGGCTGGTGGTGTTCGGCGGGGCGATCGTGGTGGGCGCCGTGCTGGGCCGCCAGGTCAGCGCCGCACGACGCAAGTGAGACCGTCGCCGTCGGCGCGGGTCAGGTCAGGTCAGGCATCGCCCGTCGGCGCCGTGCTGCGCTCCGGCGGGTGGACCGTGATGTCCACCACGTCGCACCCCTCTGCCTCCAGCGCGGCCAGCACGTCGATCAGTCCGTGCTGCGGCGCTCCCGGTCCGCGTCGGGTCACGAGCACCCAGTCCCGCTGGGTCCGCACGTCGACGTACGGGCCCAGGGCATGCAGCAGCAGCGGCCCGAGGGCACCCTCGATCGTGACCTCGTAGACCTCCGCGGTGTCCGGACTCGTCGTCATGGGCCTTGTCCCCTGCCGCCCGCCGGCTCGGGTCCTGGGCTTGTGCCGCCCGGGCCCGCGACCGCCCCCTCGGTGCCGGCGTCGTGGCCCCGGCCGCGCCGGTGGACGTCCAGGACGACCAGCCCCCGCGAGCGCAACGCGTGCAGGTAGCGGTGCAGCGCTGCCCCGCGGCCGAGGCGGACGGCCACCACTGTGGTCGCCTCGTGGTCCACCGTGGCGGTCTCCCCGAGCTCTTCGAGCTCCTCGAGGCTTTCCGGCGCGACGAGTCCTTCGAGAAGCACCTGGTAGCGCGCCTGGTCCGGCATGGGCTTCTCCCGGGTCGACGACAGTGGACCTTCAGCACACCGCCCTCGACGGCAGGGGGCCTCGTCCGCCGGGGACGATTGAGCGCCTCAGCCGTGCAGGATCCCCAGGTCCCGCGCCCTGCGGACCGCTGCGTTGCGGCGCGTCACGCCGAGCTTCCTGAGGATGCTGCGCACGTGGGTGCGCACCGTGTTGACCGAGACGAACATCTTCTCTGCGATCTCGTCCGTGGTCAGCAGCGCCTCGAGATGACCGAGCACCTCCAGCTCCTTCGGCGTCAGCGGATCCACGACCCGTGCCGGTGGCTCGGCCGGACCCGGCCGGGGCGGCTGACGCGTGCTCCGGGCAGCCGCGACCGAGCGGCCCGGGTCCGGCAGGTCGAGCCACGGGTGCGCGGCCAGCAGCCGGTCCTCGGCCATCATCAGGTCCCGGGTCGCCGGAGCCGCCTCCCGGAAGGGCCGGCGCAGCTGCTCGCGGGCGGCGAGGCGCAGCGACCTGTCGAGGAGGGACCGGGCCCGTCCGGCGGCTCCCTCCTGGCGTTCCAGCGTCGCTTCCACCAGCAGGGCGGCGATCTGGGAGGCCAGGGGCAGCACGGTGGTCCTCCCCTCGAGACTGCGGCGGGCCAGAGCGCCCTCCTTCCGCTCGAGGTGCGCGGCCGCCGCGACGGCCGCCAGCTCGGGGACCTGCGGCGTCGCGACCGCGTCCAGCCTGTGCGACGCCTCGTCGACCGCACCGCCGACGAGGTACAGCCGCGCGTCGCGCACCAGCAGGCCGTCGGCCAGCCAGGAGTCCCTGTCCGACAGGTGCCCCACGACGCCCGCGAGCCGCGTGTGCGCAGCCGTGCCGTGACCGCTGCGGGCCCGCAGCGTCGCGATCACGTCCTCGAGGAGGGCGAGGCACACCGGGTCGTCGCGGACCGCGTGCGTGGCTGCCGCCTCGGCTGCGTACCGCCGGGCGCTGTCCAGCTCCCACCGGTCGAGGGCGACGCGTGCCAGCGCCACCTGTGCCGGAGCCGCCGCGTTGCGACCGGCCGTCCTCGGGTCGTCGTGCGCGGTGTCGGGCGGGTGCACCAGGTCGCGGACGCCTTGCTCGTGGGCACGGTCGGTCTCACCGCAGGTCTGCGGCTCCTGGCCGGCGAGGAGCGACGCCGCCGCGGTGCGCTCCGCGCGCCCCAGGTCGCCCTCACACGCCTCGGCGAGAGCCAGGTAGCCGAGGCAATGGCTGCGGAACACCGGACACCGCGACGCCGGAGCCGAGGCGACCGCGGCCGCCAGGGACTCACGAGCCTCAGCCAGGTCTCCACGGCGCAGCCGCGCCACGCCCGTGGCGAGACCGACGAGTGCGTGCAGCTCACCGCCGACGGCCACCGGTGCGCGCCACGGAGTCAGCTGCAGCGCCAGGTCGGCGTCGTCGGCGAGCGCGTTCGCCTCGTCCATCCGCTCCCCGCTGCCGAGCAGGCCCTGGAGGATCGCCACCGAGAGGCGCAGGGCCGGCGAGGGCTGGGGGCCGGCGTCGGCGGGGTCCGCGGCGTGGGCGAGGAGCTCCGCGGCCGCCGTCCGGTCGCCGCTGCCGAGTGCCCCGGCGGCCCGCACCACCCACGCCTCCGCGAGCCGAGGGGCCTCCGGGACGGCTGCCGCCAGCCTACCGAGACCGGACCCGGGGCCCTCCAGCACCAACCGGCCGATCAGCTGGTCCTCGACCATCTGAGTCGCCACCGCATCCCAGTCGCCCAGCCGGGCGAGCTGCACCAGCGACTCCAGCTCGAGCCCGTGCCGACGGAACCACCGCGACGCGCGGCGTCGTTGCTTCGCCGCGGACCGGGGGGCCTCGAAGGCCAGCTGGGCGCGCAGCAGGTCGCGGAAGAACGGGTAGTAGCGGAAGCATCCGGGCTGGCCGGAGACCTCCTCCAGGAAGGCGGTCGAGTGCGCCAGCTCCGCCAGCATCCGGGGGGCCCTGTTGCCGCCCAGCGTCTCGACGAGCCCGGGGAGCAGGACGTCGGGCACACAGGTGTCGAGCAGCAACCGGCGCACCGGCGCCGGCTGGGCGTCGAGGACCTCCTCCAGCAGGTACTCGTGGATGTCGCCGGTCTGGGCGACGACCGTGTCGACCAGCCGCTCCGGGTCGTCGCTGCTCGAGAGGGTGCGAGCAGCGAACCGCAGACCGGCCGCCCAGCCCCTCGTCCGCTCGTTGAGGTCGTGGACGGCTCGTGCGGACAGCCGCAGGCCGAGCCGGCTCAGCAAGAGGTGAGCCTCGTCGTCGTCGAAGGCGAGGTCCCCCACCCGCACTTCCGCCACGGCGTCGTCGAGCCGCAGCCGGTGCAGCGGCAGGACCGGGTCGATGCGACCGAGCAGCACCAGGCGGAGCTTGCCCAACGTGTGCGCGAGCAGGAAGTCCACGTCGCCGGCCTCATCGGGGTCGAGCAGCTCGTAGCCGTCGACCACCAGGGTCAGCGCCCGGGGCGCGGTCACCACGGCCTCTGCGAGGGCGGTCAACCACGCCCGCCTCCGGGGAGCTTGAGGCTCGGGAGGCCCGAGGGACGACCCGGGGGCCCCGGCGCCCAGGGTCTCCAGGCACCTGTGGACCGCGGACCACAGGTCGTCGCCGCTCTCGCAGGTGATCCAGCCGGTCACGTCGTCGCCTCGACCGGTGCGGACCCAGTCGGCCACGAGCGTGGTCTTGCCTGTCCCCGCCGGAGCGCTGACCAGCACCAGCGGCAGTCCCGCCGACGCCTCCAGCAGCTCGAGGAGCCGAGGACGTCGCACGTGGCACGACGGCAGCTCCGGCACGGAGAACCGTGCTCCCGCAACGAGGTCTCGGGCGGTCCTCGCGGCCGGACCGTGGTCGGTGGCGGTGTCCTCCACCAGCAGCGGCCGTGTGTTCATCCGTGGCTCCTCGCCTCCCGACGACCGTGCGCGTCGTCTCCTTCGAGGCTAGGCGTCTGAAGGGCCCCCGGCACATGGCGAGCCTGGGCGGTCCGTTTTAGGCCCTAGTACCCGAGAAACCGTGGCTCGGCGCACCGGGGACGGGCCGAAACGCACGGGTCGCAGGACCCGGGTCGCCACCACTCCGCCAAAGCGGTCGACCCGGGCCCTGCGCGCCGAACCGTCCCAGATCAGACCAGCGCCTTCGCCTTCAACCGGTCGTACTCGCCCTGCGAGATCGTGCCGGCGTCGAGCATCGCCTTGGCCTGGGCGATCTGGTCGGTCGGCGTGCTCTTGCCGGCGACCTCCTTGATGTAGGCGTCCTGCTGAGCCTTCATCTCCGCCGCGCTGCGCTGCGACCGGTCGGTCATGCCGTGTCCCCGTGCGACCAGGTAGACCAGCGCCGTGATCAGCGGGAGGAAGATCAACGCGACGATCCACACCGCCTTCACCCAGCCCGAGGTCTCCCGGTCGCGGAACAGGTCGGTGATGATGGCGAACATCACCATGAGGTAGGCGACGAACGCGAAGCTGATGAAGATGAACCAAACAATGTCCCAGAACGACATCCCAGGATCCTTTCCTCGTAACGGAGTTCCTCTGCTCACTGTGGTCCGCTCCCGCAGGCGGTACGTCGTCCACCACGGATGACCTGCCTGCCGGGCGGCGCGCGGTCATCCCCGCCGGATGACGCGACCTGCCGCCGCGACTGGTCCCCTGACAGGACCGGAGCGTGGCGCGAGGAGGGAGCCGAGGTGAGCTCAGCCCGATCGACGCACGACGAGCCGGATCGTGTCTACGAGGTTCGGGTCAGCGGTCTCGTGCCGGCCGACCTGCTGGCGGGAGAGCTGGTCGAGACCGAGGTCGTCGGCCACGAGATGCGCACGGTGGTCTCGATCCGCCTCACCGACCAGGCCGAGCTGCACGCCTTCCTGCACCGGCTGCGCACCTACGGCCTCGAGCTCGTCGAGATCCGGCGGGTCAGCTCCCCCGACGAGCATCCCCGGACCTGAGCCGGAGCCGGAGCCGAATCACCCCGCGGGCATGAGGCGCCCGGCCGCCGGCTCACCCAGCGTGGTGAGCAGCGGGTCAACCCGCTTGCCGTCACATCGAAGGGATCGGCCATGAGCGACGAGGACGAGCTGCGCCGGCTGCGTGCACGGGTCAGGGAGCTGGAGGGGAGCCAAGGAGCCGGCGCCGCTTCCGTGAGAGGGCGGTCCCCGTGGCGGTCCGTGACGTCCGCGGTCCTGATCGTGCTCGCGTGCGTGCTGGCTCCGCTCTCCGTGACCGCGACGTGGGCGAGCACCCAGATCTCCGACACCGATGCCTACGTGCGGACCGTCGCCCCCCTGGCGGACGACCCCGCGATCCAGAACGCCGTGGCCGACGACGTGACCGACGCGGTCCTGTCCGCTGTCGACGTACGGACCCTGAGCACCGACCTGCTCGACACGCTGGCCCAGCAACCCAACGTGCCGCCGCGGCTGGCGGCCGCGCTACCGGCCCTCGCGGTGCCGATCACCCGCGGCGTCGAAGGCTTCGCCCGCGACCAGGTCGACTCGTTCGTGGCCAGCGACCAGTTCGCGCGGCTGTGGGAAGAGGTGAACCGGGTCTCGCACGACCAGGTGGTCAAGCTCCTGGAGGGCAACGGGGGCGGGACGGTGAGCGCGCAGGGTGACACCGTGACCTTGAACCTGGGCCCGATCGTCGCCGAGGTGAAGCAGCGGCTCCTGGACCGGGGCTTCTCACTCGCCGACAACATCCCGGCGGTGAACCGCTCCTTCGTCCTCGCGCAGTCCGACGCGGTGACCAACGCGCAGAGCACCTACCGCTTGCTGAACGCCCTCGGCCTCTGGCTGCCCCTGGTGGCGCTGGCACTCTTCGTCGGCGGCGTGCTCCTCGCCCAGGACCGGCGCAAGGCGACGGAGCGCGGCGCGCTGGGCGTCGCAGGCGCCATGATCGTGCTCGGCGTCGGCCTCGCCCTGGCGCGGACGTACTACGTCGACGCCGTACCGACCGACGTGCTCTCACCGGCGGCGGCCGGGAGCTCCTTCGACACGCTCGTGCGGTTCCTGCGCACCGGCCTGCGCGCCGCCGCGGTGCTCGCCCTGATCGTCGCCCTCGTCGCCTTCCTCGCCGGCCCGTCGTCCTGGGCGAGCCGCATCCGCACCGGCCTCCAGGGCGGGGTCACCTCGATGCGCGGCAGCGCCGAGCAGGCCGGGTTCGAGCCGGGTCGCGCCGGTGTGTGGGCCTGGGCGCACAAGCGCGCCCTGCAGGTCACGCTGGCGGTGCTCGGTGGCCTGGTGCTGGTGTTCTGGAGCCAGCCGTCCGGCTGGACCGTGCTGGGTGTCGCGCTCGCGGTGCTGCTCGCGGTCGGCATCGTGGACTTCGTCGCCACCCCGCCGCGTCCCGAAGCGGCCGGGGCCACCGCATCGGTCGAGGCGCAGCCTGCGGCGCCGGTGCAGGTACCGAGCCAGCGCACCTCGACGACCGACGACGCCGAGGAGCCCGTCGGGCTGGCCGCAGGCGGGCCGGGCGCGACCCGCCCTGAGGACGAGCCGCCTCCCGCACCGTGACGATCCCGTCCCACCCCGATTCGTCCGCGGTCACCCCGCTCGGATCGGGCTCGGAATCGCGGACGAATCGGGGTGGGGCTGCCAGTCGTAGAGGACCCGCGTCCGCAGCACGACGTCCTGCACCGACCGGCGGTCGCGGCTGACCGCCACCCACAGCAGCCCCAGGGGGAAGAACGCGCAGAAGCCCGCCCGCACGGCGGCCAGCACCAACCGGGGGTTGCGGCCGCGCCGGTCCACGACGCGCAGCCCCATCACC
The DNA here is from genome assembly GCA_963835385.1 of uncultured Actinomycetota bacterium. GTDB lineage: Bacteria > Actinomycetota > Actinomycetes > Propionibacteriales > Nocardioidaceae > Nocardioides_B. The sequence goes on along the minus strand of CAWIFK010000017.1, from coordinate 236,305 downwards.
GTGTCGCCGTAGCTGCGCCCGCCGATCCACCACGCGAGGGCGAGGTAGACGATCACGATCGAGAGCAGCCAGGTCATGCTGAGCAGGAGGCTCGCGTCCGGCACGCTGAAGTTGCGCGGGTCGACGAGGAACAGAAAGGCTGCGACGGCGGCGTACTGGGCGACGAAGACCACGAGCACCACCACGACGTCGACGCCGGCGGCGATGCTCCGGGTGACCAGGCCGGCCGGCCGCCCCTGGAAGACGCGCGCCCCCGGCGGGACCGCGGCCGCGCTGCCCGGCGACATCGTGCCCTCAGCCCCGGCGGAGCACGCGGTTGCGAGCCCGGCTGAGCGCGTCGTCGGCGGCCATGCCTCTCATCCGCACGCCCCGCACTGTGTCCGTGGCCATCGTGCCGGACGAGCTGCGAATGATGTCGGGCAGGTCGATGGCGTCGACGACGGTGGCCGCGATGGTGCTGACCTGCTCGAGGTCGAGCCGGTCCAGCGCTGCGGACACCACCGACGCGAGGTCCACGCCGTCGAGCACCAGAGCGGTCAGGTCCAGCCGGTCGACGACGCCGTCGAGGTCGACGCGGGCGACCACGCTGTCCACGTCCAGGCCGGACGCCGCGGCGTTCAGGTCCGCACGGGCCACCACCGCGTCCACGTCCGCGCGGGCGACGACCGCGTCGACGTCGAGCCGCGCGGCGGCCGCGTCCAGATCGACCGCCGCCACGACCGCGTCGACGTCGAGCCGCGCGGCGGCCGCGTCCAGGTCGACCGCGGCCACGACCGCGTCCAGGTCCACGTGCCGCAGCACCAGCTCGGTGAGGTCCACGCGCCGGGCGAGCTCTTCGACGAGCACCGGCAGCAAGACGTCGAGGCGGCTGGCCAGCTCCGCGGCCAGCCGGACCCGGAGCAGCGCACCGACCCGCTCGCACCTCCGGGCGAGGCCGGCGCCGGCGTGGGCGGGCGTCCACGCGTCAGGGACACCGGGCGGTCGCGTCGACCAGCGGGTCAGCGGCGCGGCGACGCTGCGGGTACCGCGCACCAGCGCCGTCGCGGCCCCGACCGTGAGCGCCGCCGCGCCGATCAGCACGTCGGCGGTGGCCCCCGGGGCGCGGACGTGGGCGGGCGGAAGGACGGTGGTGGGCCTGGCGGCTGCGGTGCTCACAGCACAGATCGTCACCACAGGACGATCGGGACGCATCGCCCGCCGCGGATGAGTGCGACGCCGACGGTGCCCGGTCCGCCCCGACTCAACCGTCCGCGGGCGGGGAGTAGCGGTGCCCGTGCGGGCTCTCGCCCGTCGTGCCGGGTGCCAGGTCCACCACCACCCGGCAGCCGGGGTCGCCCACGGCGATCCGCTCCTCCAGCAGCACCGTGACCGGCGCACCGGCGTTGCGCGCGGCGATCCCGCCGAACACGCTGGACGTCATCCGGCACAGCGACGGCGCCCGACGAACCGCGTCCCCGAAGGGGCAGCGCGTGTTGCCGAGCACGATGCGGTCCGCCGACGCCTCGACGACGTAGAAGCCCCCGTCGATGGCGTGCTTGAGCCGGACGTAGCACTCACTGATCTGCTCGGGGCTCATCGCGCCCACCACGTCGTGGGCGAGGCGGAACTCGGTCTCCATCTGGCCCCCCACGTCGGCGCCCACCTGTGCCACCGCAGCCGCAGCGGCGTCGGGCCCGTGCTGCAGCTCGACGGTCTGCGCCATCTGGACGACCAGCGCGCGCAGGAAGGCCTCCCGGCCGAAGGCGCCCTCGGGACGGGCCTCCTCCAGCGCAGGCAGGCTCCCGGTCCTGCGGCGCGGCGGGTCGTGGCTGACCTCCGGCTCGCGGCGCACCGGAAGCTCCACGGACACCTGCATGCCCGTGCTGGAGCGCCGGACCGCCTCCATGGCCGGGGCGAGGTGGTTGATCAGGAACAGCCCGCGACCGGACTCGCGGTCGGGGTCGACGGCGCTTCGATCCCTCAGCAGGTCCGGGTCGAACCCCGTCCCGACGTCGCGCACGGTGAGCACGGGCGCGGGGCCGGACCAGGACAGCGACACCCAGACCGGGCCAGGCGCGTGCCGCGCCGTGTTTCCGAGCAGCTCGCTGACCAGCAGCTCGGCGTCGTCGGCCTCCTCCCGGGCAGCGGCGTGCCGCCTGAGGTAGTCGGCGACCTCGCGCCGCAGGAGCGTCACCGCCTCCGGCGCGGCAGCCTCGACGTACCAGTCCACGGGCCCATTGTGCCTGCTCGGTCCCCGGGCGCCGAGACCAGCCGGCGGAAGACGGTCCGGCACCCGGCCACCGCTGCGACCGGCCCGTCGTTCAGCCGGCCAGCCCCGCGAGCAGCCCCGGGGCCCGGGCCGGGATCTCGCGGGCGAGGAACCCGACCTCCCCGATCTGCTCGGCGAGCAGGTCACCGGCAGCACCGTGCAGGTAGGCGGCCCACAGAGCCGCCTGGACCGGCTCGGCGCCGCGGGCCAGCAGACCGGCGACGAAGCCCGCCTGCACGTCGCCCGAGCCGGCCACCCCCAGTCCTGGTCCCCCGACGTCGACGCGCCAGCAGCGACCCTCAGGCGTCGCGACGAACTTGCTGCTCCCACCGCTGAGCACCACTGCCCGGGTGCGTTCGGCCAGCCGCAGCGCGCCTCCCGCCGGGTCGGCCTCCACCTCCGCGTCGTCGACGTGCAGGGTCTTCGCCGTCTCGCCCCGGTTGACAGTCAGCACGCAGCGGCCCTCCAGGTGGTGCAGCCCGTCCGGGTGCTCGGTGAGGTACGCCGACCCGAGCGCGTCGACCACGACCGTGCCGGTGAGCCGCGGGAGGACCACTTCGAGCACCGACACGGCCGTGTCCGGGCTCTGGATCCCCGGGCCGAGCAGGGTCACCTCGGCGTCCTCGGCCATCGGCACGAGCCGGTCGCAAGCCGCTGCCTCGAGGTCCCCCTCGTCGTTCTCCTCGAGGCCGACGACCAGCGCCTCGGGCACCGCCGGGCCGACCTGGCTGGTCACGCTGCGCGCCGTGGCCACCTGGATCTTCCCGCCGCCGACCCGGAGCGCGGCCTCGCCGGCGAGCACGACGGCGCCGGCGGTGCGGCCGCTGCCGCCCACGATCAGCACCACGCCACGGGCCTCCTTGTCCGAACCCGGCTCGGGAAGCGGCCACTCCCGCAGCCTGTCCGCGGTGACCGTCCGGGGGTCAGCCACCGCTCTCCCCCTGCCCGTCGCGGTCGGACGGCTCCTCGGTGACGTCGGCCTCGGTGTCCTCGAGCGCCGACGCGTCGGCGAAGCGCTCGAGCACCAGCCCGTCACCGTCGTTGCGGTAGGTCGTCTGGGAGCAGTTCGGGATGTCGGAGCTGTGGTCGATCTCGAGCAGCTCCTGCTCGGTGAGACCCTCCAGCACGTAGCGGAAGCTCATGATCACTGCCTGGTGCGTGAACAGCCACACCCGGGCGTCCTCGTAGCCGTGCCGGAGGTCCTGCAGCAGCGAGCGGACGCGCAGCACCACGTCCGCCCAGCTCTCCCCCGACGGCGGGCTGTAGTAGAACTTCCCGACCTTCGTGCGCCGGTCGGCCTCCTCGGCGTACTCCGCCCGGATCCCCTCGCCGGTCATCCCGTCGAAGCGGCCCAGGTCCCGCTCCCGCAGCCGTTCGTCGAGCACCACCTCGAGGTCGAGCCCTGAGGCCACCGCGAGCGCGGTGCGATGGGCCCGCTCGTAGGGGGAGCTGAGCACCAGGCTCGGATGCTGTCCGTCCGCGGCCAGCACGCGGGCCAGCGCCGCTGCCTGGTCGTGGCCGGTGTCGGAGAGCTCGACGTCGGCGTCGCGCTCCTTGAGATCGAGCCGCGCGGCGCCTGCCTCGCGCGCCTCGGCGTCGGCGAGGTTGCCGACGCTCTGCCCGTGGCGCACCAAGGTGAGCTCACGTGGGCCCTGGTCGAGTCCGACCAGCCGGGCCGCTGCCATGGGGACCTCCTCGGGTGGGTGTCTCGTCACGCCCGGTACCCGCGTACGCGACCCGCTCAAACCCGGCGCGCCGGCCACGCGGTGGTGGCCGGGGCGGCCTGCTGGTTGACTGGAGCGAACCTGCCGAGAGGACGAGCACGTGAGCAGCACCGCGACCGGCCTGGTCATCGACGCGCTCGACCGCGTCCGCGAGTCCGTGCACGCGACCGTGGACGGCCTGTCCCGCGACCGCCTCATCGAGCGCCTCGACGGTTCGGCCAACTCCATCGCCTGGCTGGTGTGGCACCTCACCCGCATCGAGGACGACCACGTCGCCGGCGTGGCGGGCCGCGAGCAGGTCTGGCACCGCGGCGGCTGGTACGACCGGTTCGCGCTCCCTCTGGACCGCGACGACCACGGCTACGGCCACACCGACGAGCAGGTCGCCGCGGTGGTCGCCGACGCCGAGCTGCTCGGTGGGTACCACGACGCCGTCCATGCGGCGGCCGTCGACTACCTGCGCACGCTGCCCGACGCCGAGCTGGACCGGGTCGTGGACACGCGATGGGACCCGCCGGTGACCCTGGGCGTGCGACTGGTCAGCGTGGCCGACGACTGTGCCCAGCACGCGGGGCAGGCGGCGTTCGTGGCCGGCGTCCTCCGGCGGCGGGCCGAGGGCCCCCGGTGAGCGGCCGGTTCACCGTCGCCTTCGTCCCAGGAGTCACCCCTGACAAGTGGGTCCGCCGCTGGGCCCAGCGCCGCGACGAGCCGCTGGACACCCGGCTGGTGGAGGTCGCCTCGCAGCTCGACGTGCTCCGCGGCGGCCAGGCGTCGATGGCGTTCGTGCGCGACGTGCAGCGGCCCGACGACCTGCACCTGGTCCCCCTCTACGACGAGGTCCCGGTGGTGGTGGTCAACGCCGAGCACCCCGCCGCGGCATACGACGAGATCGCGCTGGAGGAGCTGGACGACGAGCCGCTGATGCTCGACCCGGCCGTGCCGGCCTGGGAGGAGCTGGCTCCCGCGCTGACCACGGTCGGCCGCCCGCTGCTGCCGCGGATGACGCTGCGGGAGGGGGTCGAGACCGTCGCGGCGGGCACGGGGGTGCTGGTGACCCCGATGTCGGTCGCGAGGGTCCACCAGCGCAAGGACGTGGTGGCGGTGCCGGTGCTCGGCGTCCCCACCTCCTCGGTCGGCCTGGCCTGGCGGCGCACCGACGACGACGAGCGCATCGAGGAGTTCGTCGGCATCGTCCGCGGGCGCACCGAGCGCAGCTCCCGCGGGAGGACGCAGGCGGCTGACCCGCCCGCCGTCCGGTCCGGCGAGCGCCGCGCCGCCGCGGGCGCGCCGTCGTCGCGACGTGCGCGGGTCACGCGCCGGTCCGGCCGCCCCCGTCGCCGCTGACCGACCACGGGAGCGGGGCCCCGGCTCAGTACTGGGGCGAGGCCTCGGACTCGCTCAGCTCCAGCCCCGACAGGTCCTCGCCGACCGAGTGGCGCGGCACGACCTCCACCGGGCAGCTCGCCTCGCGCAGCAGCGCCCGGGCCACCGAACCGATCCGGAAGCCCAACGGCCCGCCGTGACCGTGCCGACCCACGACCACCAGATCCGCGTGACCCGACGCCGTGGCGAGGGCCGACGCAGCGGGCTCGTGCCGCACGTCGACCTCGACGTGCACCTCCGGGTACTCCGCACGCAGGTCGGCCGTCGCGACCGTCAGCCGGCGGGAGATGTCACCCTGCCAGTCCTCCCCGTGCGTCCGCGTCACGATGATGTCGTCGTAGGGGCTGGGCAGCCTCCAGGCGTGCATCACGGTCAGCCGGGCTCGGCGCTGGGACGCTGCCCGGAACGCCGCGGTCAGAGGCTCCACCGCGTGCGCGCAGTCCTCCACTCCCACCAGCACGCAGCCGTGCCGCGAGTCCGGCGCCCAGGTCGGGGGCACGCAGACGACCGGGCAGTGTGCCCGGGCGGCCACGCCGGTGCTCGTCGAGGCCGTGAGGACGTGGTGGGCGCCGGTACGTCGCCGGTGGCCGACCACCAGCAGCCGCGCGTGCTCGCTGAGCGAGTCCAGCACGTGCACCCGCCGGCCGATCCGCAGCGTCTCCTCGACCGGGACCGTCCCCTCACCGAGCCGGTCGACGGCGCGGTGCGCCAGGCGCATGATCTGCCGGCCCGTCTCCTCGAGCGTGTCGACGCCCACCAGCGGGAGCATCGGCGTCATCGGCACGACCTCGGGGACGGCGTGCGCCAGCACGACCCCGCACCCGGACCGACGAGCCACGTCGACGCCGTACCGCACCGCAAGCAGGCTCTCCTCGCTGCCGTCGATCCCGATCAGGACCGGAAGCCCACCCTCCACTGCCATCACGCGCTCCTTCCCTCGCTATCGCCAGGGTGGTCCCGGGCCCGGCGAGAAAGCAGGGGCGGCGGTCACCGCGGGGCGGGACCGAAGGCCCCAGCACCCGGCGGGTGCGCAGCGGCGGCTACCAGCCGGCCGGCAGCGGGCGCCCCTCGTGGAACCCGGCCGCTGACTGGATCCCGACGACCGCCCGCTCGTGGAGCTCCTCGAGCGTCCGCGCCCCGGCATAGGTGCACGCCGACCGCACGCCCGCGCAGATCTGGTCGATCTGGTCCTCGACACCGGGCCGGTCCCTCTCCAGGTACATCCGGCTGGAGGAGATGCCCTCCTCGTAGAGCCCCTTGCGGGCGCGGTCGAAGGCGGTCTCGGCACTGGTGCGTTGCGCCACCGCCCGGGCGGAGGCCATCCCGAAGGACTCCTTGTACGCGCGGCCGTCGGCATCGACGTGCAGGTCCCCCGGGGACTCGTGGGTGCCTGCGAACCAGGAGCCGATCATCACCGAGGACGCGCCCGCCGCGAGCGCGAGCGCCACGTCCCGCGGGTAGCGCACCCCGCCGTCGGCCCACACGTGCCGGCCCAGCGCCCGGGCCGCGGTCGAGCACTCGAGCACCGCGGAGAACTGCGGCCGGCCGACGCCGGTCATCATCCGGGTCGTGCACATCGCGCCCGGGCCGACCCCGACCTTGACGATGTCGGCGCCCGCGTCCACCAGCTCGCGCACGCCCTCCTCGGAGACCACGTTGCCGGCGGCCACGGGGACCGAGGGCTCGGTACGCCGGACCGCTCGCAGCGCCTCGACCATCCGGTCCTGGTGGCCGTGAGCGGTGTCGACGACGAGGACGTCGGCTCCGGCCTCCACCAGGCCATGCGCCTTCGCGGCCACGTCGCCGTTCACACCGACGGCCGCGGCGATCCGGAGGCGATCCTGCCGGTCGACCGCAGGGGCGTACAGCGTGGAGCGCAGCGCGGCCGTGCGGGTCAGCACGCCGACCAGGCTTCCGTCGTCGTCGACGACCGGTGCGACGCGGCGCCGGGCGCGGTCCAGGAGGTCGAACGCGGCCCGCGGGTCGACGGTGTCGGGCAGGGTCAGCGGGTTCACCGACATCACCTGGTGCACCTGGGTGAACCGGTCCACGCCGGTGCAGTCGTCCTCGGTCACCACCCCGACGACCCGGTCGTCCTCGACCACGAACGCGGCGCGGTGCGCGCGCTTGGGGATCAGCGCGAGCGCGTCGGACACCGTCTGGTGCGGGTCCAGCGTGATCGCGGTGTCGAAGAGCAGGTGGCGGCTCTTGACCCACGAGACCACCTCGGCGACCACCGGGATCGGGATGTCCTGCGGGATCACGGCGATGCCGCCGCGGCGCGCGACGGTCTCGGCCATCCGCCGGCCGGCCACGGCGGTCATGTTCGACACGACGAGCGGGATGGTGGTACCGGTGCCGTCGCTGGTCGCGAGATCCACGTCGTAGCGCGAGCCGACGTCGGAGCGACGCGGCACCATGAAGACGTCGTTGTAGGTCAGGTCATAGCCCGGTCCGGGCTCGTTCACGAAACGCACGGGCACCAGTGTCGTGCACCGGGCCGCCGCACACCGAATCCGGCTCCCGCGAGGCGAGAGGGGTGACCGCCGCCGCACGCCGGTCGGCGGAACGTGGGCGCCCGGGTCTCATGCGTGGGTGCGGAGTGAGCCTCATCGGGGCCCCTGAGCGACTGCGGCGGCGGTCACATGAGGGATTCGCCGCGCACCCGGGTCCGGATGGGCCGCCCGGACACATTTTCGACTCGGATCACTCGACCCCGGCGAAGAGCGCGGAGAGGTCCAGCGACGGGACGTGCCGGCGCGAGGCCAACGAGACGTACCTGCGGGCGAGGGTGTCCTTGGCGAACCCGAACACGGTGGTGAGCAGGCCGACCGCCTCGGCGAGCTCGGGTGGCGGGGTGGTCGCCACCACCTGGCGCCACATCGCCAGCTCGACGGCGTTGAAGGCGGCCTGGACCTCGGCGATGTCGAAGCCCTCGTTGAAGCGGCGCTCGGCGAGCCGCTCGGCGTAGGCCCCGACGCGGGCGAGGTCGCGGTGCGCGACCGCGTCGAGGACCAGCGACGCGAGGTCGGCGAGGCGCTGCCGCCTCGCGTCGGTGCTCATCTCGTCGTAGTGCGGCGGGTGCGAGCGCTCCAGCTCGGCGTGGGCCTCGGCCAGGACGTCGGGCTCGGCGTTCGCGAGCGTGGCCTCGAGTGTCATCGGCTGCCCCCTCTGCTCGTCGGCTGCCGCCCCCAGCGTCGCAAGGACGGGCACGGTCGCAGCAGGGCCGCAGGACCATGGCGCTGCGGCCGTTCGGCCCCGGTCCGGGCCTAGGTCGAGGTGACCCCGCCGATCCGGCCCTCGCGGAACGCGTCGACGAACATCGCGTGGTCGCGTCGTACCGTCACGGCGTAGTCGAGGGCGAAGTCGGTCAGGTCGGCGACGAACTCCTTGCGCCGGCCCTCGAGGACCGCGCAGATCGCCTCCTCGGTCTGGAATCCGACCAGCGTCTGGTCGCTGTCCTCGTCGGAGGCGCAGTGCACCTTCGCCGTCGCCTGTCCCAGTGCCTTCACCACCGAGGTCATCTCGTCCGGCTCGTTGAGCGTGTCCCAGTCCAGGTCGGCCTCGTAGGGTGAGACCTCCGAGACGACGTAGCCGGTCCCGTCGACGTCGGTCCACCCGATCAGCGGGTCGGTGTGAACCTGCAGGGCACGCTGGCTGACCACCGTGCGGTGCCCCTCGTGCTCGAAGTACTCCTGCACGTCCGCGAGGTCGACGAAGCGGCTGACCGCCGGCACGTTGGCCTGCTTCATGGACAGCACGACGTCGTTGTCCAGGGACTGGCTGTAGCCCTCCACCAGCAGGTTGTAGGCGGGCAGCCCGGCGCTGCCGATGCCGAAACCGGACTTGCCGACGACGTCGCGGACCTCGTAGAACAGTGCGCGGTCGAAGCGCTTGTCCTCCGGGATGGTCTCGAGGTAGCGCCCGAACGCCTGCTCGACCTTGCGACGCTCGGCCCGGCCGAGGCGGCGCACCGACGCGTCCTCGGCGAACGTGCGGACCTCGCCGTCGAGCCGGGTCATCGACGCCAGCATCGCCACCCGGCTGCGGAGGCGGGCCTGAACGAGCACGTCGTGGACCGGCCCGTCGGTGTTGCCGAGGTGCAGCGCGAAGTCGTCGTCCTCGTCCTCCGCGACGTAGTGATCGACCTGGGTGAGGTAGGAGCGCAGGTAGGCGCCGATGAGTGCGCGCACCGCCTCCTCGGGCAGTGCCTTCTGCCAGCCGAGCAGCGCCAGGCTCGCCACGAAGCGGCGCAGGTCCCACGAGAAGTGGCCGACGTAGGCCTCGTCGAAGTCGTTGACGTCGAACACCAGCCGACCGTCGCTGTTCATGTAGGTGCCGAAGTTCTCTGCGTGCAGGTCTCCGTGGATCCAGACACGGCCGGTCCGGTCGTCGGCCCAGTCGTCGGCGTCGCTGGTGACGTCGGCGTAGAACAGGCAGGCCGAGCCGCGGTAGAACGCGAACGGGTCGGAGGCCATCTTGCGGAACTTGCCACGGAACGCACGGGGGTCCGCCGCCATCAGGTCGGCGAAGGCCTCCTCGAGCGTGTCGACGATGACCTGTTGACGGGAGTCCCGGGAGCTCTCGGCCATGCGGCTCTCCTACCCAGGCCGACGGCGGTGAACCCGGCGACTCAGGCCACGTGGTCGGGGTGCGGACCCACCCGGCCGTTGCGGTCCAGCTGCGCCATCGCGCGCAGGTCGTCCTCGTCGAGCTCGAAGCCGAACACGTCGAGGTTCTCCGCGATCCGCGCCGGCGTCACCGACTTGGGGATGACCACGGTCCCGTGCTGCAGGTGCCAGCGCAGCACCACCTGCGCCGCGGTCCGCCCGTGCTTGCGGGCGATCCGGGCGATCACCCGGTCGCCCAGCAGCTCGCCGCCCTTGGCCAGCGGGCTCCACGCCTCGGTGACCACCCCGTGCTCGGCGTTGCACGCGCGGACCTCGTGCTGCTGGAGATAGGGGTGCAGCTCGACCTGGTTGACCGCCGGCACCACCGTGGCCCGGTCGGTCAGGCGGCGCAGATGGTGCGGCTCGAAGTTCGAGACCCCGATGGCCCGCACCCGGCCGTCGAGGTAGAGCCGCTCCAGCGCCCGCCAGGTCTCCATGGTCAGCCCGTGCCCGGAGGCGGGCCAGTGGATCAGGTAGAGGTCGAGCACGTCGAACCTGAGCTTGTCCATGCTGGTGTCGAAGGCGCGCAGGGTGGAGTCGTAGCCCTGGTCGTCGTTCCAGACCTTCGTCGTCACGAAGACCGCGTCCCGGTCCAGGCCGGAGTCCTGCACCGCCTCGCCGACCGCGCGCTCGTTGCCGTAGAGCGCGGCGGTGTCGACGTGCCGGTAGCCGGCGCCGAGAGCGAGACTCACGACGTCGCGCGTCTCGGCCGCCGGGACCCGCCACACCCCGAGCCCCACCTGGGGGATCTCGATCCCGTTGTTGAGCAGCACGCGAGGAACGCTCATGGCCCTATTCTGCCTCGTCGTGGCCGGATCGGCCGAGGGGCGACGCCAGCCCCACGTCGCGCATCTCGAGCACCGCGAGCTCTCGGACGACCCGCGGGTCCCGGACCCGCCAGCCCCCGGCCGGGTCCGGGGAGATCCGGGCGAGCCGGTGCAGCGGCTGGTGGGCCATCGCGCGCAGCGCGAACAGGTCGAGGTCCTCGCCGGAGTCGACGAAGCGCTGGCCGGCGGTCGCCTCGCGGATGAAGCGCCACCGCAGCGGCAGGTAGACCGCGAGGACAACCAGCACCGGAACGGCGCCCACCGCGAGGCCCAGCCAGAACGCCAGCGTCTGCACGGCCTCGACCTGGGCCGTGCCGGCCGCCGCGATCCGGTCCGCGGCGTCCCCGGCCCCCTCGAAGGGAGCCCCGACGTCGTCACCCACAAGCGGGATGGAAGCGACGGTGGAGCCCGCGTCGCGCAGCCGGCCGGCCAGGCCGCTCCCGGCCTCCTCGATCTCCCGGCCCGGCACGGCCAGCGCCAGGGTCGCGTCGTGCACCACCCGGGCGAGCTGGATCCAGGTCAGCACCCACAACAGCACCAGGAGGTCCGCCACCGTCTGGCGCGACCGACGGGCGGAGGAGTCGGCATACACCTTCATGGCGCCATGCTGCCCCGACCTGCTGCCACTCACCCCTGCCCGAGGCTCAGCCGCTGCGGCACGCGGGACACCGGTGCCGTCCGACATGCACTCGCCGGCTGTGGGGGGTCCGCCCAGGCTCGCCGGTCGCGCGGTCACGGTGCGAGTGCATGTCCAGGGGCTGTCCCGGGACCGGGCTCAGAGCACGCGGCGCGAGACCTCGCGGCGCTCGCCCGGGTCGAACGCGGCCAGCAGCTCACGGTCCCAGGCCTCGGCCTGGCGACGGCGGTGCGCCGACCACGCACCAGCGGCGACCAGCATCAGTACGGCAACGAGCAACAGCGTGACCATGCCACAATCCCCTCGGACTTCGTGTCGTTCTCGACCCCACCCCCGGGGTCGGCCCCACTCGGACGTTGTGTGTCGTTCTCGACCCCTCCCCCGGGTCGTCCGCTTTCGACGGTACGGACCGACTGTTCCATGCGTGCGGGTTTTTACTCAACTCAACCCGGCCATCGGGCGCCGGTGTGACCGAGATTGCAGTCGATTGTCGGAATCGTGGCGGGCTTCTGGTCGCTGCACCTCACATGACGACAGCCAGACGATTCACCATCTCCGTCCGCCGGGCCGGCCTGGCCGGCGCCGCGACCGCCCTCGCCCTGACCCTGTCAGCCTGCGGTGGCGGCGCGGGTGCCGGGTCGGGTGATGCCGCCGAGCCGGAGCCCGGCACGTCGCTGGCCCAGGTCGAGGAGGACGGCGTGATCACGGTCGGGACGGAGGGCACCTATCGCCCGTTCACCTACCACGAGGGCGGCAGCGGCGAGCTGACCGGCTACGACGTGGAGGTCGTGCGCGCGGTCGCCGACGAGCTGGGCGTGGACGTCCGCTTCGAGGAGACCCAGTGGGACGCGATCTTCGCCGGCCTCGACGCCGGCCGGTTCGACGTCGTGGCCAACCAGGTCTCGATCACCGACGAGCGCCAGGCCGCCTACGACTTCTCCGAGCCCTACACCGTGAGCCCGGGCGTGGTCGTGGTCGAGGACGGCAACGACAGCATCTCCTCCCTGGCCGACCTCGGCGGTGCGACGACGGCCCAGTCGTTGACGAGCAACTGGTACGAGCTCGCCGAGGAGAACGGCGCGCGCATCCAGAACGTGGAGGGATGGGCGCAGGCGGTGACGCTGCTGAAGCAGGGCCGCGTGGATGCCACCGTCAACGACAAGCTGACCTTCCTGGACTACGAGAAGACCGAGGGCGAGACCGGTCTGGCCATCGCCGCGCAGACCGATGACGAGGCGCGCAACGCCTTCGCCTTCCGCAAGGGCAGCGACTCCCTGGTCGGCGCGGTGGACGACGCGCTGGCCGACCTGCGCGCCGACGGCACCCTCGCCGAGATCTCGTCGAAGTACTTCGGCGAGGACGTGTCGGGGTAACCGCGTGGACTGGGACCTCGTCCGCTCCTCGCTCTGGCCGATCCTCCGCGAGGCGCTCCTGGGCACCATCCCGCTGGCGCTCGCCTCGTTCGCCCTCGGTCTCGTCCTGGCCCTGGTGGTGGCGCTGATGCGCCTGAGCCGCGTGCGCCTGGTCTCGGGGGCGGCGCGGGTCTACGTCTCGGTGATCCGGGGGACGCCGTTGCTGGTGCAGCTGTTCGTGATCTTCTACGGGCTGCCGTCGGTGGGCCTGACCATCAGCCCCTGGCCGAGCGCGATCATCGCGTTCTCGCTCAACGTCGGCGGGTACGCCGCCGAGGTGATCCGGGCCGCCATCCTGTCGGTGCCGAAGGGGCAGTGGGAGGCGGCGCACATGATCGGCATGTCGCACCGGCTGGCGCTGCGCCGGATCATCCTGCCGCAGGCGGCCCGGGTCTCCGTGCCGCCGCTGTCGAACACGTTCATCAGCCTCGTGAAGGACACCTCGCTGGCCTCACTGATCCTGGTCACCGAGCTGTTCCGGCAGTCCCAGGAGATCGCCGCGTTCAGCCAGCAGTTCCTGGTCCTCTACATGGAGGCCGCGCTGGTCTACTGGGTGATCTGCCTGTTCCTCGCCACCGGACAGACCGTGCTCGAACGGAGGTTGGACCGCTATGTCGCCGCATGAGCCGCTGCTGAGGGTCGCCGGGCTGCGCAAGTCCTTCGGCGACCAGGACGTGCTGAGGTCGATAGACCTCGAGGTCGGGGCCGGACGGGTGCTGGCCCTGGTCGGTCCGTCCGGCTCGGGGAAGACCACCGTCCTGCGGTGCCTCAACGGGCTGGAGACGCCGGACGGGGGACGCGTCGGCATCGGCGAGGTCGAGGTCGGGTTCGACGGTCAGGTCGGCAAGCGCGAGGGCGGCAGGCTGCGCGACTGCAGCGCGATGGTGTTCCAGCACTACAACCTGTTCCCGCACCTGACCGTGCTGGAGAACGTCGTCGAGGGACCGGTGCGGGTGCGCCGGCGCCCCCTCCACGAGGCCCGGACGGAGGCCGAGCGGCTGCTGTCGCGCGTCGGTCTCGCCGACAAGCGGGACCGCTACCCCTTCGAGCTCTCCGGTGGCCAGCAGCAGCGGGTCGGGATCGTCCGCGCGCTGATGATGCGGCCCCGGGTGCTGCTGTTCGACGAGCCCACCTCCGCCCTCGACCCCGAGCTGGTCGGAGACGTGCTGAGCGTGATCAAGGAGCTCTCCGACGAGGGCTGGACCATGGTCGTCGTCACCCACGAGCTCGCGTTCGCCCGCGAGGTCGCCGACGAGGTGGCGTTCATGGACGGCGGTGTCGTCGTCGAGCGCGGGCCCGCCCGGGAGGTCCTCGGCTCCCCGGAGCAGGAGCGCACCCGGCAGTTCGTCCGCCGGCTGCAGACTCCGTTCGGCGCCGACGTCGGCGGACCGGACTGAGCATCCGCCCGCACAACCGCTACTTCAGCTCGGCGGACGTCTTCCCCAGCAGGCGGCGGGCGACGATCAGCTGCTGGATCTGCTGGGTGCCCTCGAAGATGTCCAGGATCTTGGAGTCGCGCGCCCATTTCTCGAGCAGCTCGTGCTCGCTGTAGCCGAGGCTGCCGGCCAGCTCGACGCAGCGCAGGGTGATGTCGCTGCCCGTGCGACCCGCCTTGGCCTTGGCCATCGAGGCCTCGAGCGAGTTGGGCTGCCGGTTGTCGGCCTTCCAGGCCGCCTCGAGCGTCAGCAGGTACGCCGCCTCCCAGTCCGCCTCCATCTGCAGGTACGCCGCCGCGGCGGCCGACAGGGTCTGGGCCGGCCGGTCGTAGTCGATGTCGACTCCGGCCCGCTCGAGCAGGTCGCGGGTGAGCTCCAGCGACGCACGGGCACAGCCGAGCGCCATCGCCGCCACCAGCGGACGGGTGTTGTCGAAGGTCGCCATGGCGCCGGCGAAGCCCTGCTTGCCGTCGACGTCCGGGCTGCCCAGGAGGTTCTCGCGGGGCACGCGACAGTTCTCGAAGACGATGGTCGCGGTGTCGGATGCGCGGATGCCGAGCTTCTTCTCCAGCCGCTCGACCCGCATGCCCGGGGTCCCCTTGGGCACCACGAACGACTTGATCGCCGCCCGCCCCAGGGAGCGGTCCAGCGTCGCCCACACCACCACCGCGTCGGAGCGCTCGCCCGCGGTGACGTAGATCTTCTCGCCGTCGATCACGTAGTGGTCACCGTCGAGCACGGCCGTGGTGGCGATCCCGGCGCTGTCGGAGCCGCACCCCGGCTCGGTGATCGCCATCGACGCCCACACGCCTGCGAACCGCGCCGCCTGCTCCTCGTCGGCCACCGAGGCGATCGCGGAGTTGCCCAGGCCCTGCCGCGGCATGGACAGCAGCAGCCCGACGTCGCCCCAGCACATCTCCAGGATCGAGAGGACCGACGCCAGGTGGGAGCCGTTCCGGGTGCCGGTCCCGTCGGCGTCGTCCGCGGCCGGGCCGGCCGGGCGGCGTACCCCCGCCGCACCGGCGCCGCTGGTGTCGCCGGACTGCGAGAGCCCGTCGATCATCGCCGCGAGCATGTCGAGCTCCTTGGGGTACTCGTGCTCGGCGCGGTCGTAAGTGCGCGAGTTGGGCCGCAGCAGGTTCATCGCGACCTGGTGGGCGTTGGCGACCAGTGGGCGGAGCTTCGCGGGCGTCTCGAGGTTGATCACTAGACCAGCACCCCGCCCTCCACCACGCCGACGGCCCTCAGGTCGCGGTACCACCGCTCGACGGGGTGCTCCTTGACGAAGCCATGGCCGCCGAGCAGCTGCACTCCGTGGCTGCCGATCTGCATGCCGCGCTCCGCGCACAGCCGCCGCGCCAGTGCCACCTCGCGCGCGAAGGAGCGTCCCTGCGCCGCCCGGGAGGCGGCGCGGTAGGTGAGCAGCCGCATGCCCTGGAGCTCGATGCCGATGTCGGCGACCATGAACGCCACGGCCTGCCGGTGGCTGATCGGCTCGCCGAACGCCTGGCGCTCGTTGACGTAGGGCACGACGTGGTCGAGCACGGCCTGCGCCGTGCCGACCGCCAGAGCGCACCACCCCAGCCGGGCCAGCCGGACGCACTCGGCGTGGTCGTCGGCGGTGCCGAGAAGCCCGAGGTCGGCCACCCGCACCTGGTGCAGCACCAGCCGCGTCAGCTCGGCGGCACGCAGCCCCATGGCCGGCTCCGCCTCGATCCTGACCCCCGGCGTACCGGACTCGACGAGGAAGAGGCGGGGCTCTCCCTCCAGCTCGGCACCGACGACGAAGAGCTCGGCGGCCGCACCGCGGGGCACCATGGACTTCACCCCGTCCAGGACGAAGCCGTCGCCGTCGCGGCGGGCCCGGGTCTCCGGCTCGAACGGGTCGAACAGCGGCCGCGGCTCGGTCAGGGCCAGAGCGGCGGCGGGCACGTCGTCCCCGGTGAACGCCGGCAGGTAGGTCGCCTGCTGCTCGGCGCTCCCCCACAGCGAGACCGCGCTCGCCACGGCGCCCGGGGCGAGCGCGGCGAGCGCCAGTCCCATGTCGCCTCGCGCGAGCGTCTCGGCCACCAACGCGGCCGCCATCGCTGTGCGGTGCGTGGAGACCCCGCCGCGGTCCTCGGGCACCCCGAGCAGCGGCAGGCCCACGCCGCGGACCGCCTCGAGCACCTCGGGCGGTGTCGCGGTCGCCTCGTCGGCGGCGGCGGCCGCGGGTCGCAGCACCCTGGTGGCGAGGTCGGCGGCCACGTCGACGAGCATCTGCTCGTCGTCGGTCGGGGTGAGGTCGAAGCGGTCGCTGCCGGGGGCGTGCGGGACGCGTGCGGGCCCCGGCGTGGACAGGCCGACGCGGGAGAACCGGCGGTTGAGCGCACCGACCGTCCGGAACCCGCTGCGGGTGGCCTCGAAGACCGCACGTTCGGCCGGTCGCCGCAGTCCGAACCGGTCCAGCGCCGCGGTGCGCGCGAGCCGGTTCAGAGCGGCGACTGCGTGGCCGAGCGCGTCGGCGCGCTCCCCCGACGCGAGGCCGTGCCTGCGGGGGGCCGGGGGCCTGCCCGGAGCGCCGCCGGCGCTCCCCGCGCGGGTGGTCGGCGTCATGATCGAACCGTAACCCTGGGTTGCACCGGCGGCCAGGCCACGCCACGTGGTGCATCTCCGGGGCGGCGGCCTCCTAGGATGACGGCCATGCCCGAGCCGACCACCGTCCCCTCCGAGCTGCCCGGTGGCGGCACCGTCCGCCCCGTGACCCGCTGGGGCGAGCCGGTGATGCACCGGGTCCAGGAGCCGGTGACCGAGTTCGACGACGACCTGCGCCGGCTTGCCGCCGACATGGTCGCCACCATGTACGCCGCCGACGGCGTGGGCCTGGCCGCCTGCCAGATCGGGGTGGACCGGGCACTGTTCGTCTTCGACTGCCCCGACGACTCGGGCACGCATCATCGTGGCGTCGTGTGCAACCCGGTCCTGTGGCTGCCCGAGGGGCGCGAGCGCAGGCTCGACGACGACGACGAGGGCTGCTTGTCGCTCCCCGGTGCCTTCGTGCCGCTCGCGCGCCCGGACTACGCGGCGGTCGAGGGCCAGGACCTCGACGGGAAGCCGGTGCGCCATGCGGGCAGCGGGCTCCTCGCGCGGTGCCTGCAGCACGAGACCGACCACTGCAACGGCACGGTGTTCGGCGACCGCCTGAACCGGCGTGCCCGCAAGAAGCTGCACAAGGAGCACGACGAGCGCGCCGCCGACTTCCCGGCGGACTGGCCCGCGCTCTGACGATAACTGGGTGGGTCCCCTTCACAGCCGAGACTGAACCCGGCTGCGCTTACCGGACACAGCCGACGAGCGTGCCCGCGCGGATCGACGTGCGGACGGGAACTACCCTCCCTGCATGCACCTGACTCCCAGTCTCGAAGAGCCCTCTTCTCTGCAGCAACAACCACACGTCCGCAGAGTGCTCCTCGCCCTCGCCCTAGGAATCGCCGTGGGTGTGCTTACCTCACTCCTGCAGAAGTACTTGGACTACCCCTGGCTGGCGCTGGTCAACGCCGCAAGCCCCTGGCTCACGACCGCCTTCGTCGCAGGAGCGCTCCAGTCGCGGCTCGCGATCGCGGTGGTGATGGGGACGGCTGCAACGATGCTGCAGGTCGTCGCCTACTACGTCACCGCCGATCTACGCGGCTTCGGCGTCTCGATGACCTACGTCGCGGTGTGGTCGCTGTGTGCGGTGGTAGGTGGCCCGATCTTCGGGGCCGCCGGTCACGCATGGCGGCGCGCGGCTCCCGCCGGTGTGGGAGCGGCTCTCCTGGTCGCGGCGTACGCGAGTGAAGCCGTAGTCGCCTATCACTTTCGGTTGGGTTACTCCACTGCCGCTTGGCTGTTCGGCGCCATCGCTCTCCTCCTCGCTGTCGGCCTTGGTCGGCATCGAAGCCAGTACCCCGCTCTCGGGCGCTGGCTGGTGCCGGCCTTCATCGCTGGAGTCGCTGGACAGCTGGCCCTGGGACTGGTGCTGGCGTAGCGCCGACCTCGTCGGAGAGCGGAAACGGCCGGCCTTCGAGGCGCGTCCGGCACGCGTACAGCGCGTCGACGATTCGGGCGCGTGTGGCGGCAATGGCGCGTCGGCAGGAGCGGAAAGACATGGTCGGCGTCCCTGCGTTCCTGAAAGTGAGGTCGACGCCAACAGTCGTTCGCAATCGGTTGCGGGTCGACGGGTCGACCAAGTGATAGACGCCCAAGACGCCAGGCACCGTCTTCATGGCGTCGATGACCCACTGCCGATCGTCATCCGGCATCGGCTCCCACACCGCGACTCGAGCGAACACAGCGAGACCTCCGATCATGGCTGTCTCCCGAACGTAGCCCTTGACGTACGTTTCTCCACCGTCCAGCGACAACAGCGTCCGCTCATAGCCGCAGCCAGGGCGCGTTGCTCAACGCACGTCGAAGCCGGGGCCGAGCCGGCGGCCTAGCGCCAGATCGAGCCCCCGTGCCGCGGCCGCGGTCATCCCGCGGCCGCGCAGGACCAAGTCGAGCCGCCCGGATGGGATACACCCAGTTAGGGCGAATCGTCCACGTTCCTGCCCTCCCTCAGTGACACTGTGCGCGATACGGGAGGTAAAGAACATGTTTGTCGTACCACGTCGCACCCGGAGGGGGGCGGCCGTCGGCCTCATCCTGACGGCGCTCGTCGCTGTGGGGCTGGGCCCCGGCCAGGCGGCGTCCGCCGCACGTGTGCCCGCTGCGGCACCAGCGAGCCTCGCGCTGACCGCAGCCGCCGGCGGGCGGCCCAACATCGTGACGGTGATGGCCGACGACATGCGCGTCGACGACCTGCGCTACATGCCCGCGGTGCGGCGCCTGGTCGCGGGCACCGGGCTGCGCTACCGCAACTCCTTCAGCCCCGACCCGCTCTGCTGCCCGGCGCGGGCGTCCTTCCTGACCGGCCTCTACTCCCACAACCACGGCGTGCTCTCGCACGAGGTGCCGTGGGGCTTCGCTGCCTTCGACGACCACGCCAGCATCGCCACCGCCCTGCAGGGAAGCGGATACCGGACCGCGTTCGTCGGCAAGTACCTCAACGGCTACGGCTCGCAGCCCTCCCGGGTCACCGGCGAGTCGTCGTTCCGCTACGTGCCCGCCGGCTGGACCGACTGGTACGCCGCGGTCTCCCGCCCGGAGGACAGCGGCTTCGATTCCGGAGGGACGTACAACTACTTCAACACCCTCTTCAACGTCAACGGCACCATCGACGACAGTCAGGCCGGGCGCTACCAGACCAGCGTCCTCGGCGGCTTCGCGCGCGCGCTGGTGACCCGCTACAGCCAGCGGCGGGCCCCCTTCTTCCTCTACCTCTCCTCCGTGGCCCCGCACCACGGCACGCCGCGCGAGCCCGACGACCCGGTCGACGTGCCGTCCTCGCAGGGCGGCACCGTCCGCCTGGTGACGCCCGCGCGGCCGTCGTGGGTGAAGGGCCGCTTCGACGCCGCCATCTCCCGCGCCCCGGGCGTCCCGCTCGACGGCGGGCCGGCAGAGGCCAACAACACCGACAAGCCCCGCTCGATGCGGTCGCTGCGGGAGCCGAGCCCCGAGGAGCTGACCGGCATGCGCGACGCCGCCCGGCAGCGCGCCGAGTCCCTCTACGTCCTCGACGGCCAGATCGCGCGCCTGGTGGCGACGTTGAAGCGGACCGGCGAGTGGCGCAACACGGTGTTCATGTTCACCTCCGACAACGGCTACTTCCTCGGCGAGCACCGCGTGCGGCAGGGCAAGATCAAGGCCTACGAGCCGTCGCTGCGGGTCCCGTTCGTGATCACGGGTCCGGGCATCCCCCGCGGCACCCGGTTCGACCCGGTGAGCACCGTCGACGTGAGTGCGACCATCGCCGAGCTGGCCGGCGCCCACATGCCCTACCGGCCCGACGGGCGCTCCATCGTGGCCAGCTTCCAGGCGGACCGGGGGTGGACGGTTCCCGTCGTGACCGAGGGCCACGAGGACAACATGCTCTTCCCCAGCGACCCCGCGCTGATGGCAGCGGGCTTCCACGACGGTCGCACCACGAGCGGTCTGCGGACGCCCCGCTACAAGTTCGTGCGCTACAGCAACGGCGACGTCGAGCTCTACGACCTGGACCGGGACCCCACCGAGCTGCGCAACGTCGCCGCCGTCGACCGGTACGCCGACACCCGCACGCTGCTCCAGCGGATGTGGGTGCGCCTACGCGACTGCGCCGCCGTCGCGTGCCGCGAGCCGATGCCGCGGGTCCTCCAGCGCACGCCGGCACAGAACAAGTCGGGGACCGACCGGCAGTCGGGCGGGGTCGAGGAGGTCTACGGCTACTGGCGGTGACCGGGCCGGCCCGTCACCGGGCCGCCGTCAGCGACGTTGCGCGGCGTAGCACGCCACCGCGGCGGCCGCCGCGACGTTGAGGCTGTCGATGCCCGGACGCATGGGGATGACCGCCCGGCGGTCGGCGCTGCGCTGCCACCGCGGGGACAGCCCGTGTCCCTCGCCGCCGAGGACCAGCGCGACCCGGTCGAGCCCGGCCACTGCCTCCTCGAGCGGCACCGCGTCGGAGGCCAGCGTCATCGCCACGGTGGTGAACCCGCGCGCGGACAGGTCCGCCAGCGCGTCGTACCACTCCTCGAGCCGCGTCCACGGCAGCGAGAACACGGCTCCCATCGCCACCTTCACAGCCCGGCGGTAGAGCGGGTCGGCGCAACGCGGCGAGAGGAGGACGGCGTCCACACCGAGGGCCGCGGCCGAGCGGAGGACCGCTCCGACGTTGGTGTGGTCGACGATGTCCTCGAGCACGAGCACGGTCCGCGCACCCTCCAGCACCTGTGCCACCGACGGCAGCGGCCGGCGACCCAGCGACGCGAGCGCACCGCGGTGCACGTGGAAGCCGGTCACCTGCTCGGCCAGTGCCTCGGACACGACGTAGCAGGGCGCGTCGCTGCTCTCGAGCACGTCGGCGAGGCCGTCGAGCCACCGCGGAGCCATCAGGAACGACCGTGGCTCGAAACCGGCCTCGACGCCGCGGCGCACGACCTTCTCCCCCTCGGCGAGGAAGAGCCCGTGCTCAGCCTCGAGGTGGCGGCGCAGCTCGACGTCGCGCAGGTCGCGGTAGTCGGCCAGCCGCTCGTCGGCCGCGTCCGCCACCTCGATCAGCCGAGCCACGGGTACCGGTCCGGGTGCGCGACGGCCACGACCGGGCCGACCACGACGATGGCCGGGGCGCGTACCCCCTGCCGCTCGACGTCGTCGCCCACCTCGCCGAGTGTCGAGAGCACCGTGCGCTCCCCCGGCATGGTGCCCTCCGAGACGATCGCGACCGGCGTACCCGCGTCGCGGCCGCCCTTCTGGAGCACCTCGGCGATCGCGGGGAGGTTCTGCACCGCCATGAGCAGCACGACCGTGCCCCCGAGCCGGGCGACCGCCTGCCAGTCGACGAGGGAGTCGTCGTGGCCGGGCGGCAGGTGGCCGGAGACGACGGTGAAGTCGTGGGCGACCCCGCGATGGGTCACCGGGATCCCGGCCGCGGCGGGGACCGCGATCGCGCTGGTCACGCCGGGTACGACGCGGCACGGCACGCCGGCCTCGTCGCAGGCGAGGACCTCCTCGTAGCCGCGGCCGAAGACGAACGGGTCCCCGCCCTTGAAGCGGACCACGCGCTTGCCCTCGCGAGCGCGCTCGACGATGACCCGGTTGATCTCCTGCTGCGCCGCGGACCGGCCGCGAGGCAGCTTGGCGACGTCGACGACCTCCACGTCGGGCGCCAGCTCGCTGAGCAGCTCGCGCGGGGCCAGCCTGTCGGTCACCACCACGTCCGCCTCCGCCAGCGCGCGGCGCGCCGCCACCGTCACCAGCTCCGGGTCGCCGGGGCCGCCGCCGACGAGGACCACCCCGGGCGTCCGCTCGTCGTCGTGGGGAGCGGCGATGTGTCCGTCGCGCAGTCCGGCGAGCACCGCGTCGCGCACCGCCGCGGAGCGCCTCGGCTCCCGGTTGGCGAGCACCGCCACCGTCACTCCGGCGTGCCGGCCCACGGCCGGCGTCCACGCGGTCGCCTGCAGGGCGTCGTCCGCGCGGACGCAGAAGACCCGGCGGGACTCGGCCGCGGCACCGACCCGCTCGTTGACCTCCGCGACGTCGGTGGCGGCGACGACGTACCACGCCTCGTCGAGGTCGCCGGGCTCGAAGCCGCGCCGGTGCCAGGTGATCTCCCCCGACGTCGCCAGCCCCTCCACGGCCGGGGTGGTGTCCGGGGCGACCACGACGACGTCGGCGCCCGCGGCGATCAGCCCGGGGATGCGCCGCTGCGCCACCAGCCCGCCGCCGACGACCACGACCCGCCGGCCCGCCAGCCGGAGTCCGGAGGGGTACGGAGGGTGCCGCTCGGCGCCCGGGTCGTCGCTCATCGCCCCATTCTCGCCGCCGGTCGCCGGGTGCTGGCACGCGACCACACCGCGGACTAGGGTCGCGACGGGCGCACCGATGAGGTAGCCGACCCACGTCACAGTTCCCGCACCCCCCGGAGGACCGATGAGCCTGGACCGTCCCGTCAGCCCGAACCCCTACGACCTGCTGCCCCCGGTGCCGTCGTTCACCGTCACCAGCGACGACGTCTCAGACGGGCAGCCGCTGAAGGACGACCAGGTGGCGGCCGCGGGCAACACCTCGCCGCAGCTGAGCTGGTCCGGCGCCCCGGAGGGCACCAAGAGCTTCACGGTGACGTGCTACGACCCCGACGCCCCGACGCCGTCGGGCTTCTGGCACTGGGTGCTGGTCGACCTGCCCGCCGACGTGACCTCGCTCGCGACCGGGGCCGCGTCGGGCGACCTGCCGGGCAAGGCGTTCCACGTCCGCAACGACGGCGGCGAGAAGGGGTTCATGGGGGCCGCCCCGCCCGAGGGAGACCAGGTGCACCGCTACTTCTACGTGGTGCACGCCGTCGGCGAGGAGAGCCTCGGTGCCGGGCAGGACGCCTCGCCCGCCGTGGTGTCGTTCAACCTCGCCTTCAAGACGCTGGGGCGCGCGATCCTGCACGGGACCTATCAGCACTGACGGCGGTCGCGGGTCAGCCGGGCGTAGGTCTCCGACTCCAGGAAGCGCGGCAGCAGGTAGCCCGCGCCGGGTGCCAGCTCGAGGTCGGGGATCCGGCGGGGGTCGACGAAGAGGATCTGCCGGCCCTCGCCGAGCACGATGTCGCCGTCGGTGAGGTCGGTGCCGCCCACCCAGATCTTCCACCGGTCGGCGAGGTGGGTGGAGACCTTGGGCGAGTGCTGGATCAGCTCGTCGAACCACAGCTCGAGGCCCTCGACCCGCAGACCCGTCTCCTCGAGCATCTCCCGGCGCATCGCCTGCTCCCAGTCCTCCCCCGGGTCCACGTGGCCGCCGACGAGCCCCCACTGGTCCGGGGCGACCGGGGCGTGCTCGTCGCGCTCCTGAAGCAGCAGCCAGCCGCGCCGGTCGACGAGGATCACGCTGGCCAGCAGGCAGTTGCGCTCCTCGCAGGCGGTGGGACGGGTCCCGGCGGCTTCCTGGGTCATGTGTCTCCTCGGCGACGTCGGCGGCGGACCCTGCCACGTTCTCACAGCGGGGCGCCCGGACCCCGATTCGTCCGCGGTCGCGAGCCACCTCCGCGCGGGGTGACCGCGGACGAACCGGGGTCGGCCAGCCAGGCGCGGCGCCGGGTCGCGGAGGCGCGCGCCAGCCAGGCGTCCTGAACGACCTCGGCGACCTCGTCGCGGGTGAGCTCTCCGATCCGCGACGCCCGCACCAGGACCGAGGGGTGCCCGTCGAAGTGCGGCGTGGTGAAGAACGGCGAGTCCGGGTCCTGCACCAGGGCGAGCTTCTCGCCCTCGTCCTCGACCCAGAGCACGATCACGTCGTCGTAGCGCTCGCCGGTCCCGGGGTCGACGGCGTCCGGCCGCCGCCCGCGGAAGAACACGAACGACTTGCCGCCGACCTGGTAGACCGGCCGCTCGCCCTCGCGCGCCGTCGTGACGTGCGGCATCGACCGGGCGACCTCGTGCACGTCCGCGACCGTGGCCCTCCTCGCCCGCCCCATGTCCGGATGGTAGGCCCGGCACGGACGCGGGTGCGCGTGCGGCAGGATGGATCCATGAACAGCTGGGAGGCGGACGTCCTCGGCGAGCCCTACGAGCACCAGACCATCGAGCTGCCGGCCGACGACGAGGGCGACGTCGTCGCCACCCTGGTACGGCGGCGCGCCGCCTCGCCCACGAGCCGGGCGGTGCTACACGTCCACGGCTTCGCCGACTACTTCTTCCAGACCCCCGCGGCCGACTACTGGACCGACCGCGGCTACGACTTCTACGCGCTGGACCTGCGCAAGTACGGCCGCTCGCTGCTGCCGCACCAGACGCCGAACTTCACCACCGACCTGGCGGCCTACTACCCCGAGCTCGACGAGGCGTTCCGCCGCGTGACGCAGGTCGAGGGACACGACCACGTGCTGGTCTCGGGTCACTCGACCGGCGGCCTCGTCGCCCCACTGTGGGTGCACGACAACGACGTACCCGTCGCGGCGATGGTGCTGAACTCGCCGTGGCTGGACCTGCACGGCAGCCTGCTGCTGCGCACGGCCGCCACCAAGGCGATCGAGCAGATCGGCGCGCGCCGGCCCTACCTGGCGATCCCGCGCGAGGTCAGCGGCTTCTACGCACAGAGCCTGCACGTCGAGCACCGCGGTGAGTGGGCCTTCGACCTGGCCTGGAAGCCGCTCGACAGCTGGCCGGTCTACGCCGGCTGGCTCCGCGCGGTCCGGCGCGGCCACGCGCGCGTGCACCGCGGCCTGGAGCTGGAGGTCCCGGTGCTGGTGCTGACCTCCGGGGCGTCGGGGCACCCGAAGGAGTGGGACGACACCTGCGCCAGCACCGACGTGGTGCTCGACGTCCTGCAGATCCGCAAGTGGGCCCACAAGCTCTCCTCCCACGTGACCTTGGTCAAGGTGGAGGGGGCACTGCACGACGTGACGCTGTCGCGCAGCGAGGTCCGCGCGCGTGCCTTCGACGACATCAGCCGCTGGCACGACGCGTTCGTCGCGGTCCCCGGGGCCGCCACGTCGCAGGTCGCCGGCGACGCCCGCCGGCCCGGCTGAGCGGGGCATCGGCCCCTGTCGGTGGCGGGCGCTAGGTTGGCCACCATGCTGACGACCGAGCAGTGCCTCCAAGCGATCACCCGCTACAGCGCCGTGTTCGCCGACTCGGCCCGCGGCCGGCTCGACGCCCCGGTCGAGCACTGTCCCGACTGGTCGGTGGCCGGCCTGGTGCGCCACCTCACCGACGTGCACTGGTTCTGGGCCACCATCGCCGAGGGACGGCTCGCCGAGCCGCCGGAGGAGTCGCTGCGCCCCGGCCCAGCCCCGGAGGACCGGCTCGTCGAGGCCTTCGAGGCCGGTGCGCGACGGCTGGTCGAGGTCCTCGCCGCGGCCGACCAGTCCGCGCCGTGCTGGACCTGGGCGAGCAGGAAGGACGTCGCCTTCGTGACCCGGCACCAGGTCCAGGAGGCCGCGGTGCACGCCTGGGACGCCGCGCACGCGGCCGGCCGGCAGCTCACGATCGAGCCCGCGGTCGCCGCCGACGCGGTCGAGGAGTTCCTGACCTTCTCCCTCGCCGAGGAGTCCGACGCCCAGGAGGAGGACCTGCCTGCCTTCGACGGCCGGCTCGGGCTCCGCGCGACGGACACCGGCGACGCCTGGCTGGTCCGCGACGGCGCCGTCCCCGGCTCGCTGCAGATGTCCACCGGCGTCCCCGACGGCACGGCGGCGCTCGCCGCGCCGGCCGCGGACCTGCTGCTGTGGATCTACCGGCGGCGCGACCTGCCGCTCGGCGACGTCGCCGCCGAGCTGGTCGCGCGGTTCCGGGCCCTGTCAGGCACCGACTGAGCCGGCTCAGTCCTCGCGCCGGGCCTTCTTGGCGCGTGGCTTCTTGCGCGCCTCGTCGCCGTGCCCGCGGCGGTCGGGACCGTCCCCGCCCGTCGGACGCCGTGACCCGCCACCGGCGGCACCCTCCTGCAGCGCGATCAGGCGTCCGGAGATCCGGGTGTTCTCCAGCGCCTTCCACGTCCCGGCCGGCAGGTCGGCCGGCAGCTCGACGACGGAGTGGTCGCCGCGGATGTCGATGTGGCCGAAGTCGGAGCGGCTGAGGCCGCCCTCGTTGGCCAGCGCCCCGACGATCTGGCGGGGCTCCACACGGTGCCGCTTGCCGACCGCGATCGTGTACGGGGCCAGCGGCGGGCCGCTGCGCGGACGGCGCCCACCCGGCTCGCGCCGCCCCCGGTCGCCGGAGTCGCGGCGCCGGCCCTTCTCGTGGTCCCAGGCGCCGTCCCGGTCCCGCTTGCCCTCGAACACCGGTCGCGGCGGCTCGGGCTCCATGAGCAGCGGCTCGCCGTCCTGCAGCAGCACCGCCAGGGCGGCCGCCACGTCGGCTGCGGGCACGTCGTGCTCCTGCTCGTACCCGTTCACCAGGTCGCGGAAGAACCCGAACGCCTCGTCCTCGAGCGCCCCGGTGATCGCGTCGGTGAACCGGGCCACCCGGGTCTCGTTGACGTCCTCGACGCTGGGCAGCTGGATCTGGGTCAGGGGCTGCCGGGTGGCCCGCTCGATCGCCTTGAGCAGGTGCCGCTCGCGCGGGGTGACGAACGACAGCGCGTCCCCGGTGCGGCCGGCGCGGCCGGTGCGGCCGATGCGGTGCACGTAGGACTCGGTGTCGGTGGGGATGTCGTAGTTGACGACGTGGCTGATCCGCTCGACGTCGAGGCCGCGGGCGGCGACGTCGGTGGCGACGAGGATGTCGAGCCGGCCGTCGCGCAGCTGGTCGATGGTGCGCTCGCGCTGGGCCTGGGCGACGTCACCGTTGATCGCCGCCGCCGAGAAGCCGCGGGCCCGCAGCCGCTCCGCGAGCACCTCCGTGGCCTGCTTGGTGCGGACGAAGACGATCATGCCCTCGAAGTTCTCGACCTCGAGCACCCGGGTCAGCGCGTCCAGCTTCTGCTGGTGGGTCACCATCAGGTAGCGCTGCGTGGTGTTGGCAGCCGTCACCGTCCGGTTCTTGACGGTGATCTCCTCCGGATCGGTGAGGTACTTCTTCGAGATCCGCCGGATCTGCGCCGGCATCGTCGCCGAGAACAGCGCCACGTGCTTGTCCTCGGGCGTCTCGGCGAGGATCGTCTCGACGTCGTCGGCGAAGCCCATCTTGAGCATCTCGTCGGCCTCGTCGAGGACCAGGAATCGCAGCTGTGAGAGGTCGAGCGTGCCCTTCTCCAGGTGGTCCATGATCCGGCCGGGGGTGCCGACCACGACGTGCACGCCCCGGCGCAGCGCGGACAGCTGGACGCCGTAGGCCTGGCCGCCGTAGACCGGCAGCACGTGCAGGCCGGGCAGGTGGGAGGCGTAGCGCCCGAAGGCCTCCGAGACCTGCAGCGCCAGCTCGCGGGTGGGGGCCAGCACGAGAGCCTGCGGCGCCTTCTGCTTGAGGTCGATCTGGCTCAGGATCGGTACGGCGAACGCCGCGGTCTTCCCGGTGCCGGTCTGGGCCAGGCCGACCACGTGGCGCCCCGCCAGCAGCGCCGGGATGGTGGCCGCCTGGATCGGGGACGGCGTCTCGTAGCCGACGTCGGACAGCGCCCGCAGGACGCGCTTGTCGATCCCGAGGTCGGCGAAGGTGGGGCGGGACTCGGGCTCGACGTCGTCAGCGGGCATGCGACCAGGCTAGTGCCGCGCCGCGGCGCCGGCTCCCCCGGCCGTCGGCGCGGTGGCCGGCGTCACGACGCGAGCAGGAAATGCGCCACCGCGGTCAGGCCGACGAGCAAGATGAAGCCGCGCAGCACCGGGGGCGGCAGCCGCCGGCCCACGGTAGCGCCGAGCTGCCCGCCGACCGCGGCACCGATCGCGATCAGTCCGGCCACCGGCCAGTTCACGTCGGCCACGAAGACGAACACCACCGCGGCCACCCCGTTGACCAGGAGGGCCAGTACGTTCTTCGTGGCGTTGTTGCGCTGCATCGTCTCCTGCAGGCCGAGCCCCAGCACCGCCATCAGCAGCACGCCCTGCGCCGCTCCGAAGTAGCCGCCGTAGACCCCGGAGAGCATGACCAGGACCCACACCCAGAGCGCCCCGTGCTCGGGCGGGATGGTGCCGCGACGCTCGGCCCGCAGGGCCATCCGGCGGCTCACCCGCGGCTGCACCAGCACCAGCGCGCAGCCGAGCAGGATCAGCACCGGCACCACCGCGCTGAACGCCTCGGCCGGCAGCACCAGCAGCAGGACCGCCCCGGCGACCCCGCCGACCAGGGAGGCTGCGCCGAGCCGGACCAGCCGCGACCGCTGCCCGGCCAGCTCGCGGCGGTAGCCGATCGCGCCGGACAGCGACCCCGGCACGAGGCCGACCGTGTTGGAGACGTTGGCGGTGACCGGCGGCACGCCGAGGGCGAGCAACGTCGGGAACGTGATCAGGGTGCCGGACCCGACGACGGTGTTGATGGTGCCGGCGGCGACGCCGGCGAGCAGGACCGCGACCATCTCCCAGCCGGTCACGGGCTGCTCACCGGCGTCCCCGAGAACGCCGGGTGCCTCACTGCGCCGAGGGCTCCCCCGGGTCGCCCCCCGGACCGCCGGTCCGACCGTCCTCCGGGACGCTCGGCGTGCCGCCGGCCGGATCGGGCGCCGTGCGTCCGGCGCCGCGCCCCGGTGTCGCGGACTCCTGGGCGGCCGCGATGGCGGCGGCCACCTCCTCGTGCGTGGTGCGCAGCGTCCGGTCCTCGGGCTCGCTGCGGACCTGCGGGGTCGACTCCCCCATGTCTACCCTCTTGAGGGGGCCCTCCACCTCGTCCGGGATGCCCTGCAGGCTGTTCATCGTCGAGCCGAGCCCCTCCAGCGCCTTGCCGATCTCGCTGGGCACGATCCACACCTTGTTGGCGTCGCCCTTCGCGATCTCCGGCATCATCTGCAGGTACTGGTAGGCCAGCAGCGACTGGTCGGGGCGGCCGTCGTGGATCGCCTGGAACACCGTCTGGATGGCCTGGCCCTCGCCCTGTGCCTGGAGGATCTTGGACTCCCGGTCCGCCTGTGCGCGCAGGATCTGTGCCTCACGGGCGCCCTCGGCGGTGAGGATGGCGGACTGCTTCGACCCCTCCGCGGTCAGGATCGCCGCCTGGCGCTGTCCCTCGGCGGTGAGGATGACCGCGCGCTTCTCGCGGTCGGCCCGCATCTGCTTCTCCATCGAGTCCTTGATGGACGGCGGCGGGTCGATGCCCTTGAGCTCGACACGGTTCACCCGGATGCCCCACTTGCCGGTGGCCTCGTCGAGGACGCCGCGCAGGCCCGAGTTGATCGAGTCACGGCTGGTGAGGGTCTCCTCCAGGTCCATGCCGCCGACGATGTTGCGCAGCGTGGTCATGGTGAGCTGCTCGATCGCCTGGATGTAGTTGGCGATCTCGTACGTCGCCGCGACCGGGTCGGTGACCTGGAAGTAGATGACCGTGTCGATCGAGACCACCAGGTTGTCCTCGGTGATGACCGGCTGCGGCGGGAACGAGACCACCTGCTCGCGCAGGTCGATCATGTAGCGCAGCCGGTCGATGAACGGCACGACGATGTTGAGACCCGCCGGCAGCGTGGTCTTGTACTTCCCGAATCGCTCCACGATGCCGGCGCGTGCCTGGGGCACGATCCGCACCGTCTTGACGAGCACGAGGACCGCGAGGACGGCGAGCAGGACGAACAGGACCAGTGCGACGGTCGGCATGGTCTCCCCCTTCTGTGTGGGCTGATGGCGACAGGCTTGCGGTGGCTGCCTCAGGCGGGCCCGCTCGGCGGCGGGTCGAGGCGCGGGATCTCGTGCACCATCGCGGTGGCGCCCTTGATCTGGAAGATGTCCACGCGGGCGCCGGCCGGGATCACCTGCGTCTCGTCGTAGGCGCGCGCGGTCCACAGCTCGCCGTTGATCCGGACCTGGCCGGCGTCGGCGCTCACCTCCGCGACCACGACGCCCTGCTTGCCGACGAGCGCGTCGTGCCCCAGGGTCAGCTCGGGCCCGGAGTGCAGGCGCTTGGCGATGCCCGGCCGGACCAGCGCGAGCATCGCCACGGAGGTGGCCAGAGCCAGGACCACCTGCGCCACGACGGGCAGACCGAGCAGCGCAGTGAGCACGCCGACGCCGGCGCCGGCCGCGAGCATCAGCAGCACCAGGTCGAGGCTCATCAGCTCGGCGGCGGCGAGCACGACCATGAGACCGGTCCAGATCTCCCAGTCGAACTTCTCGAACCACTCCATGTCGAGAGCCTAACCGCGGCTCAAGCGTCGAGGGCGCCCTGCGCTCGACGGCGCGCCGCCCACCGGCCGCCGTGGTGCTCGAGCACCAGCGGCATGCCGAACGTGGCCGAGAGGATCTCCTCGGTCATGACGTGCTCGAGCGGCCCCGAGGCCACCACCCGACCGCCTCGCAGCAACAGGGCGTGGGTGAACCCCGGGGGGATCTCCTCCACGTGGTGGGAGACCAGGACGGTCGCCGGCGACGCCTCGTCCATCGCCAGCACCGAGAGGGTGGAGACCAGGTCCTCGCGGCCGCCGAGGTCGAGTCCCGCGGCCGGCTCGTCGAGCAGCAGCAGCTCCGGGTCGGTCATCAGTGCCCGGGCGATCTGCACCCGCTTGCGCTCGCCCTCGCTGAGGGTGCCGAAGCTCCGGTGCGCCAGGTGGTCGACCCCGAGCTCGCCCAGCAGCTCGTCGGCCCGCTGGTGGTCGAGGTCGTCATAGCGCTCGCGCCAGCGGCCGACCACGGCGTACGACGCCGAGACCACCACGTCGTGCACCCGCTCCGAGCGCGGGATCCGCTCGGCGAGCGCGGCGCTGGTCAGACCGATCCGCGGCCGGAGGTCGAAGACGTCGACGGTGCCGAGCACTTCGCCGAGGATGCCGGCGATGCCGTCGCTGGGGTGCATCTGGGCCGAGGCCACCTGCAGCAGCGTGGTCTTGCCCGCGCCGTTCGGGCCGAGGACCACCCACCGTTCGTCCTCCTCGACGGTCCAGTCGATCCCCTCGATGAGCGTGGCCTCGCCACGCCGCACCGTCACGTCGACGAGCTCCAGAACGGGGTCCATGTCGTGGGGGATGTTCCTCACCGTGAGTGCGGGCGGCCGGGTGATCAACCTACCCGGCCGCCGCCGGGCGGCTGGGGGCGGCCGCCCCGGGCAGCGGCGGGCGGGCCAGGCCCGAGGCCGTAGCCTCGTGGGGTGTCCCACCACCTGCCCGCCTCCGCCCGCCTGGCCCTGTGGTTCACGGCCTGGGCGGAGGGCCGCGCCAGCCTCGACGCGGCACGCGACGCGGTCGTCGCCGAGGACACCTCCCACCACGTCGTGGGCCTGCCGGGCCGCGACGACGCCGTCCCCCTGATCCTGGCGCTGGGCCTGCTGCGCACCGAGGGCGGCCGCCGGGCCGCGCTCGCCCTCCCCGCACCCGGCGACCCGCTCGGCCTCGCCGGCCCGTCCGGCTTCAACGCCGAGGTGCTCGACGCGGGCGAGGGGGTCGTGGTGGCGGCCGCCGGGCTGGGCCTCGTCCCGCACCCCGTGGGGGCCGCGGTCCAGTGGACCTGCCACGACGCCGAGGTCGCCACCCACGTGCCGGACCCCGGCGAGGCGGACTCCGGGCTGCGCCGGGCGCTGCTGGGTACGGCGGAGCGGCTGGCCGAGCTCGACGTCGCCCGGTGGCGACCCGAGGTGGCCGACGCGCTACTCGAGCTGCGACGCGAGGTGGACCTGGTGCTTCCCGCCACGATGGCGCCCCGCGCCGTGCGGCTGGCGTCGTTGGCGTCGCGGTGCCGCACCATCGTCGAGCTGGCGCTGGAGGACGACGGCGGCAGCGTCACCGCGCACGAGGCCGACGCCCGCCGCGCCGCCCTGCTGCCGCTCGACCACGCTGCGAGACGGGGCCTGGTCGCGGCCTGCGCCTACCCGTGGCTTGGATAGCCTCGGCGCGCGATGACGACCTCAGCTGACACGGTGCTGGTCACCCTCACCGGCATGGACCGTCCCGGGGTGACCTCGACGGTCTTCGACACCCTCGCCGCCTTCGGTGGCCAGGTCCTCGACGTCGAGCAGATCGTGCTGCGCCGCCGGCTGGTGCTCGGCGTGCTGCTCACCGCTCCCCGCGACGCCAGGGCGCTGCGCGCGGCGCTCGAGCGGATCGGCGCCGACCTCGACATGCAGGTGAGCGTCGAGCGCGGCGAGGGCGACAACCGCGCGCGCCGCGGCGGCCGCACGCACGTGACCGTGCTGGGGATGCCGCTGCGGCCGGCGTCGTTCGCGGCGATCGCCGGCCGGATCGCCGACACCGGCGCCAACATCGACCGGATCGAGAGGATGGCGCGCTACCCGGTGACCGCGATCGAGCTGCACGTGTCCGGCGCCGATCCCGACCGGCTGCGCGCCGTGCTCGCCGCCGAGGCGGCCACCCAGAACGTCGACGTCGCGGTCCAGCCGGCCACGCTGCTGCGCCACGGCATGCGCCTGATCGTGATGGACGTCGACTCCACCCTGGTGCAGGGCGAGGTGATCGAGATGCTCGCCGAGCGGGCCGGCTGCCTCGCCGACGTGGCCCGGGTCACCGAGGCGGCGATGCGCGGTGAGCTCGACTTCGAGCAGTCGCTGCGCGAGCGGGTGGCGCTGCTCGAGGGACTCGATGCCGCCGAGCTCGACGCGGTCTACGACGCGCTGCTGCTGGCCCCGGGGGCCCGCACCATGGTCCGCACCCTGAAGCGGCTGGGCTACCGGTTCGCGATCGTCTCGGGCGGCTTCACCCACGTCACCGACCGGATCGCCGCGGACCTGGGCATCGACTTCTCCGCCGCCAACGAGCTCGAGATCGTCAGGGGCCGGCTCACCGGCCGGATCGTCGGGCCGGTGGTGGACCGGGCCGGCAAGGCCGCGGCGCTGCGCCGCTTCGCCGACGCGGCGGGAGTCTCCCCGGCGGCCACGATCGCGGTCGGCGACGGCGCGAATGACCTCGACATGCTGGCCGCCGCCGGCCTCGGCGTCGCCTTCAACGCCAAGCCGGTCGTGCAGCGCGCCGCCGACACGGCCGTGAACGTGCCGTATCTCGACGCGATCATCTACCTGCTGGGGATCAGCCGTGAGGAGGTCGAGGCCGCCGACGCCGAAGCCGGCCTCGTCACCCCGCACCCCCCGCTGTAGACGGGCCCTCGAGGCGTCAGTCGCCGGAGCCGGCGACGTGGAAGTCGAGCATCCGGCCGGTCTCGGGGCCGATCCCGGCCCAAGGCCCGTCGAAGCCGAAGACGGCCAGCGCCGCGGTCGGGAAGCCCTGCAGCATCCCGCTGATCGCCGCGGGATCGCCCTCGCCGTCGTCGAGAAGGTGGCACAGGTACGCCGCCGTCGGGTTGTGACCGACGAGGATCACGGTCGCCGACTGCTCCGGGACCGACTGCAGCGCCTCCAGCAGCGCCTCCGCGTTGCCGTGGTAGACGGCCTCGTCGAGCTGGGCGCGCGCCCCGGACCCGCTCTCGCGCGCCACCTCGTCCCACGTCTCCTGGGTCCGCCGCGCGGGCGAGACCACCGCGTGGTCGGGCACCGAGCCGATCCGCGCCAGGTGCCGGCCCGCACCGGCGGCGTCCTGCACGCCCCGATCGGTCAGCCGCCGCTCGCGGTCGGAGGCGGCGAAAGGCTGCGCCTTCGCGTGCCGCATCACGATCAGTCGGCGCTCGGTCACGGAGTCGACTCTTCCACCCCGTAGGCTTCGGCGCATGCCGAATGGGCCAGATCACCACGACCTCGTCCCCGTCCGGCCGGTGCGGGCCGACGCCGCTGCACCGGGACCGCTGATGGCCATCGGCGGCGCCGAGGACAAGCTCGGGCGCCGTACCGTGCTGAGCCACTTCATCGGCCTGGCCGGCGGCCCCGACGCCCGGGTCGTGGTGGTGCCGACGGCCTCGTCCCTGGGGCCGGAGATCGTCGAGGTCTACGAGGCGCTGTTCCACAAGCTCGGCGCCTGCGAGGTGCTGGTGGCCCGCCCCGAGACCCGCGAGCAGGCCGAGGACCCCGAGCTGGTCGCGCTGCTCGATCGCGCCACCGGCGTCTTCATGACCGGCGGCAACCAGCTGAAGCTGTCCGCGATCGTCAACGGCACCGCGTTCGGTGAGGCTCTCAAGGCCGCTCACCGGCGCGGCGTCGCCGTCGCCGGCACCAGTGCGGGCGCCAGCATCCAGTCCTCGCACATGGTCGCGTTCGGCACCGGCGGCTCGACGCCGAAGCAGCGGATGACCCAGCTCGCCGCCGGCCTCGGCCTGGTCCGCGACGTGGTGATCGACCAGCACTTCGGCCAGCGCAACCGCTACGGCCGGCTGCTGATGCTGGTCGCGCAGAGCCCGCAGCTGCTCGGCATCGGCGTCGACGAGGACACCGCGGCGGTGATCACCGAGGAGGACGGCAGCGAGATCCTGCGCGTGGTCGGCCGCGGGGTCGTCACGCTCTTCGACGGCCGGTCCGTCGTCTCCAACGCCCACCAGGCCCGTCGTACGGCGCCGCTGCTGGCCTCCGGGGTGGTGCTGCACGTCCTGCCCGCCGGGTCGGTCTTCGACCTGACCGCGAAGGTGCTGGTGCGCGAGGCGCCGGCCATCGACCCCCAGGAGGCCGAGGAGCTCGCGGTCGCGGGGCGCGACCTGCGGCGGCTGGCTCGCGACATCGCCGCCGGCGACGTCTCCCCCACCGTGCTCCGCCGCCGCCTCGCGCGCCGGCATCTCGACGTCCCCCCCTTTGAAGCAGACGAAGGAGACCACGCATGACCGAGCAGCTGCGGACGGCGAGCCGTCCGGCCCCGGACCTGAGCATCCTGGAGACCCGCGTCTACCGGGGCGCGAACGTCTGGTCCTACGACAAGGCGATCCACCTGGTCGTCGACCTCGGCTCGCTGGAGGACTTCCCGACCAGCTCGCTGCCCGGCTTCACCGAGCACCTGCTGCAGATGCTGCCCGGTCTGCGTGAGCACTCCTGCTCGCGCGGCCGGCGGGGCGGCTTCGTCGAGCGGCTCAACGAGGGCACCTGGCTCGGGCACGTCGCCGAGCACGTCGCCCTCGCGCTCCAGCAGGTCGTGGGCCACGACGTCCGCCGCGGCAAGACGCGGCAGGTCAAGGGCGAGCGGGGCCGCTACAACATCGTCTACGGGTACGTCGACGAGCAGGTGGGTCTGGCCGCCGCCCGCCTCTCGGTCCGGCTGGTCAACCACCTCGTCGAGGCCGACCCGGAGCTCGACTGGGACGCCGAGCTGGAGTCGTTCATCCTCCGCGCCGAGCGGACCGCGTTCGGCCCGTCGACCCAGGCGATCCTGGACGAGGCGGTCTCCCGGGACATCCCTTGGATCCGGCTCAACCAGTACTCCCTCGTCCAGCTCGGCCAGGGAGTGCACCAGAAGCGGGTCCGGGCGACGATGACGTCGGCGACCAGCGCGATCGCCGTCGACGTCGCCTCCGACAAGGACCTCACGACCCGGCTGCTCGGCGCCGCCGGCCTCCCGGTGCCCAAGCAGGAGTCGGTGCGCACCGCCGAGCAGGCCGTCGCGGTGGCCCGCCGCATCGGCTTCCCGGTCGTGTGCAAGCCTCTGGACGGCAACCACGGCCGGGGCGTCTGTCTCGACCTCGAGGACGAGGACGCGGTGCGCGCGGCGTTCCCGGTCGCCCACGACCAGTCGCGTCGTGGCCGGATCGTGGTGGAGTCCTACATCACCGGCCGCGACTACCGCTGCCTGATCATCGACGGCAAGCTCGCAGCGGTGGCCGAGCGGGTCCCTGCGCACGTGGTCGGCGACGGCCAGAGCACCATCGAGCAGCTCGTCGAGCTGACGAACGCCGACCCGCGGCGCGGCGTCGGCCACGAGAAGGTGCTCACCCGGATCAAGGTCGACGACACCGCCCTCACCCTGCTCAAGGAGCAGGGGTACGCGCTGGAGGACGTCCCGGGCGCCGGGGAGATGGTGAAGCTCACCCTGACCGGCAACATGTCCACGGGCGGGATCTCCATCGACCGCACCTTCGAGGCGCATCCCGAGAACGTCGAGATCGCCGAGGAGGCCGCGCGGATCGTCGGCCTGGACATCGCTGGCATCGACTTCATCTGCCCCGACATCACCGAGCCGGTGCGCGAGACCGGCGGCGCGATCTGCGAGGTCAACGCCGCGCCCGGCTTCCGGATGCACACGCACCCGACCATCGGCGAGCCGCAGTTCATCTCCAAGCCGGTGGTGGACATGCTGTTCCCGCCGGGGACCCCCAGCCGGATCCCGATCGTGGCGGTGACCGGCACCAACGGCAAGACCACGACCGCGCGGATGATCTCCCACATCTTCAAGGGGATGGGCCGCAAGGTCGGGATGACCTCGACCGACGGCGTGGTCATCGACGAGCGGCTGCTGATCCGCTCCGACGCGTCGGGGCCGCGGTCGGCGCGGATGGTGCTGCAGAACCCGCGCGTGGACTTCGCCGTGTTCGAGGTCGCCCGCGGCGGCATCCTGCGTGAGGGCCTGGGCTACGAGCGCAACGACGTGGCGGTGGTGCTCAACGTGCAGCCCGACCACCTCGGCCTGCGCGGCATCGACACCGTCGAGCAGCTCGCCGACGTCAAGGCGGTCGTCGTCGAGGCCGTGCCCCGCGACGGGCACGCGGTCCTCAACGCCGACGACCCGCTGGTGCGCAAGATGCGCCGGCGGTGCTCGGGACAGGTGGTGTGGTTCTCGATGGCCGAGCCCGGCTCGGAGGCCCGCGAGATGATCGACGTGCACTGCCGGCGCGGCGGCAAGGCGCTGGTGCTCGAGCCCAGCGACCGCGGCGAGATGATCGTCGTGCGCCACGGCCGCCGGGAGATGCAGCTGGCCTGGACCCACCTGCTGCCCTCGACGTTCGGCGGTCGGGCCCGGATGAACGTCCAGAACTCCCTGGCCGCGGCCGCGGCGGCCTTCGCGGCCGGCGCCCCGCTGCACGACATCCGGCTGGGCCTGCGGACCTTCTCCACCAGCTACTACCTCTCCCCCGGCCGGCTCAACGAGGTGGAGGTGAACGGCGTCCACGTGCTCGTCGACTACTGCCACAACGCACCGGGCATGCGGATGCTCGGCGACTTCGTCGACCGGGTCGGCGAGAGCCTCGCCTCGGCCAGCGACCTGGCCAAGCCCTCCCGCATCGGGGTGGTCGCCACCGCCGGCGACCGACGCGACGACGACATGCGCGAGCTCGGGGCGGTCGCTGCCCAGCACTTCGACGTGGTCGTGGTCAGGGAGGACGTCGCCCTGCGGGGCCGCGAGCGCGGCGAGACCGCGGCACTCGTGGCGGAGGGCGTCCGGGAGAGCATGGCCGACGGCGCCCGCTGCCGGCAGCTCGAGGTGATCACCGAGGAGATCCCGGCGGTGCGGCACGCGATGGCGCGTGCGAACGCCGGCGACCTCGTCGTCGTCTGCGTGGACAAGCACCCGCAGGTGATGCAGGAGCTGGAGACCTGGTCGCAGCAGGCGCAGGCGGGCTCCGGCAGCGTCGACCGCTCCGTGGGAGACCCGGACTTCTCCCGCGCCACCTGAGCGCCCGGCGCGCTCAGCCGCGGGCGGCGCGGACCTTCGCGAGCAGCTCCTCGGGACCGTCCACGGTGAAGCCGTGGCCCGCCAGCCAGTCGTAGACCCCCTGCCGGTCCTCGTGGCACATCAGGCCGACGACGTCGCCGGGGCGGGCCTGCGCCACGAGCGCCTCCAGCCCGGCGACCTCCGTCGGGTACGACGCGAGCTCCTCGACCCCGACCCGCGCGGCGCCGCGCCGGAACAGCTCGTCGAGCTCGTCGGTGGAGCGACCGCGCAGGTAGCGGGCCTTGTGGGCGACGACCGCGACGTCGGCGCCCCGCGCTCCCCGCTCGCCCAGGGCCTCGACCACCTCGTCCTGCCGGTCGCCCACGGCGCCGAGACCGAGCAGCAGCCGGCCGCCCGGGGGACGGATCCCGTCCAGGACCTCCAGCAGCGCCTCCAGCCCGGCCTCGTTGTGGGCGAGGTCGACCACGACCGTCACCCCGGCGCGCTCGAAGCAGTTCATCCGACCGGGGTTGTCGCGGGCGTCGGGCCGGAACGTGGTGAGCCCGGCCACCACGGCCGCGCGCGGCAGCCCGACCGCGAGTGCGGCCGAGGCGGCGGCGAGCGCGTTCTCGACGTTGAACCGGGACAGCCCGGCCAGGGTCATCGGCACCTCGTCCACCGGCACGAGCGGGTCGGGGTCGGAGCCGGGGACCAGCACCGACACCCAGCCGTCGATGACGGTGGTGGCCCGCCCGCCGTCGCCGAGCACCTCGCGGATGGCCGGCGAGTCGGGGTCGCGCGAGAACACCCACGGCCTCGCCTTGATGACCGCGCGCGTGGACAGCACCCGCGGGTCGTCGCCGTTGAGCACCACCCAGCCCTCCGGCCGGGTGATCCGGCAGACGACGCCCTTGACCTCGGCGAGCTGGTCGAGGGTGTCGATGCCGTGCAGGCCCAGGTGGTCGGCGGAGACGTTGGTGAAGACCGACACGTCGTTCCAGGCGACACCGATCCCCTTGAGCAGGATGCCGCCCCGCGCGGTCTCGGTGACCGCGAGCTGGACCTCCGGGTGGGCCAGGACCCGGCCGGCGCCGCTGGGCCCGGAGTAGTCGCCGGGCTCGACGAGCGCGCCGTCGACGTAGATGCCGTCGGTGCTCGACCAGCCCACGTGCAGGCCGTGCGTCCTGGCGACGTGCGCGACCATCCGCGACGTGGTCGTCTTGCCGTTGGTGCCGGTCACCGCGACGACCGGGACCCGGGGCCTGATCGTGGTGGGCGCCGGACCGGGCTCGGCATCGACCACCTGCCGGGCCGCAGCCGCCACCAGCCGGTCGACGTCGTCCGGCGACGCGTCCGCGGCCTCCTCGGGTGCCAGCCCGTCCAGCACCTGTCCGACCGCCCGGCCCAGCGCTCGGGCCCGCTCCCGGTGCCGCCAGGGGTAGGCGACCACGACCCGGTGGACGTCGGGAGTCGGGCGGACCCGGACGGCCAGCCGCGTCGTACCGGCCTCGGCGGAGACCTGGCGCACCAGCCGGGCCACAGCCCGGGCGGCGAACCGCTGCCGGAAACCGGTGCCGGGCGCCCCGGGCACCGCGGCGCGCAGCCCGATCCGGGCGGCGAAGGCGAGTGCCCGCTGCTCGGGAGCGTCGATCAACGCGGCGAGGTCCAGCGTCAGCTTGACCGCGGCGCGGGGGAAGTAGAGGTTCGGCCCCTCGAGCACGCGGATCTCGACGAGCGCGCTCATGCGGGCGGGCGTGCGTGCTGGGGTGCGGCGGTCATCGGTGGCACGCTACCGAAGCCGTCACCGTCCGGGCGCAGCGGTCATGCGCCCATGGCGTGGTAGCCGCCGTCGACGTGCACGATCTCGCCCGTGGTCGCCGGGAAGAAGTCCGAGAGGAGCGCGACGACGGCGCGCGCGGTCGGCTCGGAGTCCTGCTCGTCCCAGCCCAGCGGCGAGCGGTCGCTCCACATCGACTCCAGCTCCTCGAACCCCGGGATCGCCTTGGCGGCCAGCGTCTTCAGCGGTCCGGCGGAGACCAGGTTCACCCGGACCCCCTGCGGACCCAGGTCGCGCGCGAGGTAGCGCGAGCAGGACTCCAGCCCTGCCTTGGCCACGCCCATCCAGTCGTAGGCGGGCCACGCGACGGTCGCGTCGAAGGTGAGTCCGACCACGGCGCCGCCGTTGCCCAGCAGCGGCAGGCAGGCGGTCGAGAGCGCCTTCAGCGAGTAGGCCGACACCTGGACGGCCTGGGCCACGTCCTCCCAGGGGCCCTCGAGGAACTTGCCCCCCAGGAGCGTGTCCGGGTTGCCGTAGGCGATGGAGTGCACCACTCCGTCGAGACCGTCGACGTGCTCGCGCACCAGCCCGGGCAGCCGCTCGAGGTGCTCGGGGTCGGTGACGTCGAGCTCGATCACCGGCGCCGGCTGCGGCAGCCTGCCGGCGATCCGCTTGGTGATGCCGAGCGCCCGGCCGAAGTTGGAGACGAGCACCGTGGCGCCCTGCTCCTGTGCGACCCGGGCGACCGCGAAACCGATCGAGGTGTCCATCGTGACGCCGGCGACCAGGATCCGCTTGCCGTCGAGAATGCCCATTCGGTGATGCTCCTTGTCGTGGAGGTGGTCGGTGGTCCGTCCTACCCGGGCCGGCGCCGCTCAGCCCGAGGCGCTCACGGGAGGCCCGTGCCGGTCAGTGCCGGTCAGTGCCCCATGCCGAGGCCGCCGTCGACCGGGATGACCGCCCCGGTGACGTAGGCCGCCCCGTCGGAGGCGAGCCAGTGCACGGTCGAGGCGACCTCCTCCACGGTGGCGTAGCGGCCCAGCGGGATCTGCGCCTTGTACTCGGCCTTCTTCTCCTCGGGGAGCACGGCGGTCATCTCGGTCTCGACGAACCCGGGAGCCACCACGTTGGTGGTGATCCCCCGGCTGCCGAGCTCGCGCGCCAGGGAGCGGGCCATGCCCACCAGGCCGGCCTTGCTCGCCGCGTAGTTGACCTGCCCGGCCGAGCCGAGCAGCCCCACCACGGAGGAGATCAGCACGATCCGGCCCCGGCGCAGCCGCAGCATGCCCTTGGCAGCCCGCTTGGCGACCCGGAAGGAGCCGGTGAGGTTGGTGTCGATGACGCGGGACCAGTCGTCCTCGCCCATCCGCAGCAGCAGGGTGTCGGCGGTGACACCGGCGTTCGCGACCAGCACCTCGACCGGGCCGTGCGCCGCCTCGACCTCGGTGAACGCGGCGTCGACGGCGTCCGGGTCGGTGACGTCGCACCTCACCGCCAGCACCCCCTCGGGCGGCTCCCCCGAGCGGTAGGTGATCGCGACCTGGTCGCCGGAGGCGACGAACGCCTCCGCGATGGCCCGCCCGATCCCGCGGTTTCCTCCGGTGACGAGTACCGATCTGCTCACGCCGCGACGCTATCGGCTACCCGCCGGTATCCGGAAACCGCCGAGCCGGTCAGTCGTCCTCGAGCCGGAAGCCGAGCTTGAGGCCCACCTGGAAGTGCTCGACGTCGTCGTCCTTCACCTGCCCGCGCACCTGGGTGACCTCGAACCAGTCGAGGTGCCGCAGCGTGCGGGAGGCCCTCTGGATGCCGTTGCGGATGGCCTGGTCGATCCCGTCCGGCGAGGTGCCGACGATCTCGGTGACGCGGTAGGTGCGGTTGGTCATGGCTGCTCCTCAGGTCGGGTCCGTGCGCGGCGTCCGCGTGCTGGCGAGCCTAGTCCTCGGCGCCTCCGCGGCCCTGGGATCCTCCCTCACCGCGACGTAGGCTGGTCGTCATGGTGCGCAGGCAGCCGGACGACGCGGTCCGGATCACGACCGCGACCCGCAGCCACAGCGACGACATCGGGGCGCGGCAGCGGCGCTACCTGATCTCGATGGGGATCCGCACCGCCTGCTTCCTGCTCGCGATCGTGTCGATGGGCCACTGGTTCATGTGGGTGTTCCTGGCCGCCTCCTTCGTGCTGCCCTCCGTTGCCGTCGTGGTCGCCAACGCCGGTGCCTCCCCCGACCCGGAGCCCGGCCCGGAGCCGTTCCTGGACCACCACGGCCGGCCCGAGCTCGACGGGCCACCCGAGCGCTGAGCGTGCACCGCGACGGGCGGGAGCGCCGCTGGTCCAGACACATCCGCATGCTGAGGCATGTCCGCGTGCGGCTGTTGGAACCGCCGCAGGCCCCGTGCAAGAATCGCTCAGCGCGAGTCCAGCCTCCCCCGTCTGGGCTCGCGCCCGGCGGTGCCGGACGGCTTCCCCCGTGGCCGTCCGGCACCGCTTCGCGGTTCCCCGGCCGGGCCCGCGGTACGTCGGCCCGCCCGCGCGAGTGCCCCGGGAGGCGCCCATGAGCACCGGTCTGCAGGAGCCGCCCACCTGCTCCGCGCGGGGCTGCCGCGAGCCGGCCGCCTGGGTGCTGGCCTGGAACAACCCGAGGCTGCACCCGCCCGAGCGGCGCAAGCAGTGGCTGGCGTGCGACGCCCACCGCGACGAGCTCGGCGCGTTCCTGCGGGCCCGGTCCTTCCTGCGCGAGGTGGAGCCGCTCACCCGAGGCTCGACGAGGTAGCACAAAACGACCAACTGGACCGGCCTGATCCCGCACACTTGCCTCACCATGGTCGACACGCCGCATCCCCGGCAGCCCCCGCTGCCCGCCGCCGAGTCGAGGCCCCCGCTCGTGAGCCGGGTCTTCGACGGCTCGGTGCTCGCCGCCGCGATCCTCGCGGTGGTGGTGGCGCTGGCCACCATGGGCGTCCCCACGCTGCGCTTCCACGGCCTGGAGCTGCTGGCCGTGCCGTTGATCATCACCATCGCCCGGTTCCCGCTGGTGCTGGACAAGGGCAACGGCGGGATCGAGGTCGGGTTCGACTCCTCGGTGCTGATCTTCATGCTC
Source organism: uncultured Actinomycetota bacterium (assembly GCA_963835385.1). Taxonomy (GTDB): domain Bacteria; phylum Actinomycetota; class Actinomycetes; order Propionibacteriales; family Nocardioidaceae; genus Nocardioides_B. The sequence continues at coordinate 193,540 of CAWIFK010000017.1, read as the reverse complement.
TGCATGCTGCCGCCGCAGGAGTCGCTGATCATCTGGTCGCTGGGCGTCCTGGGCTTCCAGCTGACCAACGGCAAGCGCCGTGCGATCCGGGTGTTCAACTTCGCACTCGGCACGCTGGGCGGCGCGGTCGCGGCGGTGCTGATGACGCTCACCCGCGGGCCGGAGGAGGGCGGGGTCCAGGAGCTGCTCGCGGTGATGCTCGTCGGCGCGGCGTACTTCACGGTCGACTTCGCGGTCTCGGCGGTGTCGCTCTCCCTCGAGGAGAGCAGCCCGATGCGCGAGCACCTGATCCAGCGCAACACGCTGATCGCGGTCGCCTGCTTCGTGCCGTTCGACTCCCTGGGCTACCTGGGTGCGGTGATCGTCCGCCTGCCCACGCCGTGGTGGACGTTGCTGCTGCTGGCGGTCCCGCTGGTCACGCTGCTGGTCGCGACCCGCTCGGTCACCCGCGGCAACGAGAACTCCCGGCGGCTCTCGGTGCTCTTCGACGCCGCCGTGCGGGCACAGACGCTCTCCGACACCCGGCAGGTGCTCGATGCGCTCATCGACGACGCGAAGCGGCTGCTGAGGATGTCGCAGGTCGCCGTACGCTCCACGCCGCCGATCGCCCACGAGATCGGCGCCGCGCTCCAGGACGGCGCCCGCGACCGGTGGCTGGTGGCGCCGGCGCGGCACCGCGCCCGGTCCACGCAGGCCGCGGACCAGCAGGCGCTGGAGGCACTGGTGGCGGTCTCCTCCGACGCCTTCGCGCGGCTCCGGCTGACCGACGACATGACCCACCTGGCCCGCCACGACCTGCTCACCGACCTGCCCAACCGTGGACTGCTGGTCGACCGCGTCGAGCACGCCCTCCAGCTGTCGCGGCGGCGCGGGACCCAGATCGCCCTGCTCTTCGTCGACCTCGACGGCTTCAAGCCGGTCAACGACCGGTTCGGGCACGCCGCCGGCGACGCGGTGCTCGTCGACTTCGCCCAGCGGCTGACGAACTGCGTGCGCCAGTCCGACACGGTGGCCCGCCTCGGCGGCGACGAGTTCGCGATCCTGCTCGAGGACGTCCGGCCCGCGGAGGTCGACGGTGCCTGCCACCGGATCCTGACCGCCCTCTCCTCCGGCGCGCACGTCTCCGGGCACACACTCACGCTCAGCGCCAGCGTCGGCGTGGCCTTCGGCGAGCCGCTGGACACCTCCGAGTCCCTGCTGCGCAACGCGGACCTGGCGATGTACGAGGCGAAGGCGCGCGGCAAGAACCAGTTCGTCACCTACGAGGGCGCGATCGGCCAGACCCGGCTGCAGCGGCTCGAGCTCGTGGAGTCGCTGCGCGCGTCGGTGGCCGCCGGCGACCTCCGGCTGGTCTACCAGCCGGTCGTGCACACCGTCACCGGCCGGATCACCGGAGTCGAGGCCCTGGCCCGCTGGCGCTCCAACGGCGTCGACGTACCCCCCGACGTCTTCATCAAGGTCGCCGAGGAGAGCGGCCTGGTGGTGGCGCTCGGCGACGTCGTGCTCGACATCGCCGCTCGGGACTCCGCCGAGCTCGTCGAAGCGGCGGGCGGTGACCTGTCGATCGGGGTAAACATCTCCGCCAAGCAGCTTCGGGAACCCGACTTCGTGCAGAAGGTCCAGGAGACGCAGCGGCGGATGGCCCCGGCCCACCTCATCCTCGAGATCACCGAGCGCGACATGGTCGGCGACGACGCGGTGTCGACGGAGGTGATGACCAGCATCGCCGACCTCGGCGTGGCCCTGGCCATCGACGACTTCGGCGTCGGCTTCTCCTCGATCGGCTACCTGCAGGACATGCCGGTGCGGATCATCAAGGCCGACGGCTCGTTCTCCGACGGCATCGACCGCGACGAGCGCTCGTGCGCGCTGCTCTGCTCCATCACGATGATGGGCCAGGCCCTCGGGCTCGACGTCGTCGTGGAGGGCATCGAGCGGGGCGAGCAGCTCGACCATTTGCGCGAGCACGTCCACGCCCCCTACGCCCAGGGCTACCTGATGTACCGCCCGATGACCCGCGAGGCGCTCGTCGAAGCCATCCGGCACAACCGTGAGGCCGCGGCGGCCGCCGCCAGGATGGGTCAGCTCCCGCCGAGCGGGACCTCCTCGATGACCACCTCGTCGACCTGACCCGGCACCTCTGTCGGCGTCCGCCGCACGATCGAGATCCGGTCCAGCGTCCACAGGTCGCTCTTGTACCCGTCGAGGGCGGCGACCAGCCGCTCGAGGTACGGCGCCGTGGTGGCCTCGGTGATCGTGCCCACCGAGAGCCACGGGCGGAACCGGCGCCGGTCGACGAGGAAGCCGAGCCGCTTGACCGACACCGGAAGGTTCCGGCTGACGGTGAACAGCGCGTCGAGGTCGCCCTCGGCGCGGCTCCACACCGACCGGTCCCCGTCGAACTCCAGCGCCGCGCTGCCGGAGAACCGGAGCTCGGGGCGGGGCCACCGCTCCGCGTCGTGCCGCAGGATCTGCACCATCTGCAGGAAGTCGTGCTGGGCGACGTTGCCGAAGTGGGTCAGGGGCATCCGCAGGTCCCCGGCCGGCACCGCGGCGAGCTCGGGCGTCCCCGGGTCCACGGAGGCGACCACCGCCGCCACCTCGTTGCGGACCGGCTCCGGGGGGACCAGGGCGGCGAAGATGCGCATGGGGTCAGTCTCGGTGCTACCGGCGCCGGGCTCAACGCGGCTCGCCGCGCTGGCCCCGGTCAGCCTCCGATGGCCGACATCGGCCGGGTGGGCTGCAGGAAGGCGACATCGTCGATCCCGTGGCCGGCGCGCTTGCCGAGCATCGCCACCCGCCAGCGGTCGGCGATCTCGGAGTCGTCGGCACCCGAGCGCAGCGCCGTGCGCAGGTCGGACTCCTCGCGGGCGAACAGGCAGTTGCGCACCTGGCCGTCGGCCGTCAGCCGGACCCGGTCGCAGTCGCCGCAGAAGGGCCGGGTGACCGAGGCGATCACCCCGACCGTGCCGGGGCCGTCGTCCACCGTGAACAGCTCCGCGGGGGCGCTCCCGCGCGGCTCCTCGGCCGGCGCGAGGTCGAACTCGGCCTCCAGCGCCCCGAGGATCTCCTCGGCGGTCACCATCCTCTCCCGCGACCAGCCGTGCTGGGCGTCGAGCGGCATCTGCTCGATGAAGCGGAGCTGGTAGTCGCGCTCGAGGCACCAGCGCAGCAGCTCGGGCGCCTGGTCGTCGTTGACGCCCCGCAGCAGGACCGCGTTGACCTTCACCGGTCCGAGCCCCGTCTCCTGGGCCGCCCGCAGCCCCGCGACCACGTCGTGCAGCCGGTCGCGGCGGGTGATGGTCGCGAAGTCGTCGCGGCGGACGGTGTCGAGGCTGACGTTGACCCGGTCCAGGCCGGCCCCGGCCAGCGCGCCGGCCATCCGCTCGAGCCCGAGCGCGTTGGTGGTGATCGAGGTCTCCGGCCGCGGCTCGAGGGCCGCCGTGCGGCGGACGATGTCCACCAGGCCGCGTCGTACCAGCGGCTCACCGCCGGTGAACCGGACCTCCCTGACTCCGAGCCGCTCGACCGCGACGGTGATCAGCCGGACCACCTCGTCGTCGGTGAGCACCTCCTCGGTCGGCATCCAGTCCAGTCCCTCGGGCGGCATGCAGTAGGTGCAGCGCAGGTTGCAGCGGTCGGTCAGCGAGACCCGCAGGTCCGTGGCAGTCCGGCCGAACCTGTCCCCCAACCCCGTCGCACTCATTGCCCCAGTCTAGGCAGCCTGTCCAATCGGATCCGGCCGTGTCACGGATCACCACCGGCGCCGTCCCCCGGCGCGGTACGGCCGGTTACTGTCGAGGCCGTGGGATTCCTGTTCACGCGCCGGTGGCTGCTGTTCGCGGTCGCCGTCGCCGTGCTCGCCTACGGCTGCTGGTGGCTCGGTGAGTGGCAGTTCCACCGGCTCGAGGACCGCAAGCGTGACAACGCCCGGACCGAGCAGAATCTGGCCCTTCCCCCGGCAGCGCTCGACGAGGTCCTCGCGCCCGGCCGTCCGGTGGCCCACGCCGACGAGTGGCGGCGGGTCCGGGCCAGCGGGCAGTACCTCGACGACCGCACCGTCGTGCTGCGCTACCAGACCAGGGAGGGCGCCTCCGGGGTCGACGTGGTCACCCCGCTGGCCGTGGCGGGCTCGGATGCCGTGCTGCTGGTCGACCGGGGCTGGATGGCCACCGAGAACGCGGGCACCTCGCGGGTGGACGCGCCACCCGCGCCCGAGGGGCGGGTGACCGTGGTCGGCTGGGTGCGCGCCGACGCCACCGGCGACTCGACGGCGGTGCAGGACCAGTCCACGCGGGCGGTCTCCAGCGTGGCGATCGGCAAGGCGCTGGACCTGCCGGCCTACGGCGGCTTCGTCGACCTCGAGAGGCAGCGGCCCACGTCCTCCGAGGAGCTCCAGCCGGCCGACCTGCCGGACCTGTCCAACGGTCCGCACTTCTTCTACGGCCTGCAGTGGTGGTTCTTCGCCGCGCTGGCGGTGTTCGGCTTCGGCTACCTGGCCTACGACGAGAGACGCACGTCGCGCCGCAGGGAGCTGCGGGAGGGCCACCCGACCGGGGAGGCGACCGCGGACCGCGACGTCCACCCGGCCACGCGGGACTGACGACGCGCCGCGGGCGCGGCTTCCTCCAAGGAGGGAGCCGCGCCCGCGCGGTGCTGCAGGTGTCGCCGGGGCGAGCGTCACGGTGCCGGCGGCACCGTCACGCTGACGAGGGTCCTGGCCCTGGAGCCGGCGTACTCCACGACGCCCAGATACCGGTTGCCCGGCGCCAGGCCCGACCACGACGCGGTGTACCTGCGGGTACCGGGCCGGAGCGGGTCGGGTGCGACCGAGAAGGTGCCCACGTCGGCGCTCCCGCCAGGGAGGTACGTGTCCAGCGTCCAGTCCAGCGGCTCACCGGTCTCGCCCACCGTGTACGGGTCGACGGCGACCAGGTAGTCCCCGGCTGCCGGGTCGGTCAGCGTCACCGACTCGTCGGCGGATCCGGTGGCCGACACTGCGAAGTAGTCGCTGTACCAGTTGCCCGGGTCCGAGCAGCCCTTGTAGACCCAGAGGTCGAGGTCGCCGGTGTCGTCGGCGGCGTCGAGGTCGAACCGGGCGGCCTTCGTGCCGGCCGGGACGGTGACGCACCGGGTGACGATGTCGCTCTCGTCCGCCGAGATCGACGTGGCGGACCCGCTCGTGGACTCCGCAGCCGCCAGGCCGGTCGGCATCAGGTCCACGCCGACCGCCGCGGTGACCGGCACGTCGACCGAGCCGGCGCTGCCCGAGCCGCTCACCTCGGCCGGCGCGGCCACGGCGGTCGGACGGACCGCGATCGGCAGCCGGACCCCGGTCGGGCCGCTGAGGGTCAGGTAGCCGAGGCTCCAGCGGTCGAGCCTGGCCGTGGTCCGGGTCAGCTTCAGGGACACGTTCTTCGCGTTCCCCTTGCGCAGGCGCAGGGTGTGCGGGGCCTTGGCCGAGAAGCCCGGCACGTGGACCGAGACCCTCCAGGCTCCGGACCGGTTGGCCCTGAAGCGGCGCGTGAAGGACGTGCTTCCGACGACCTGGCTGTCCGCCATCGACGGGACGTTCAGGTCCTTGGCGTCCAGCGGCTTGAGCCCGATGGTGTCCCCGAGCTCCTTGTTGGCCCGGTCCTCGATGAAGCGCCACCACTGCCGGGGGCTGGAGGTCACGAACAGGCCGGGGTCGAACATGCGCGCGGGGCGGACGTGACCGGCCCCCTGCGCGAAGAGGTCGCGCGAGCGGCCACCCGTGGCGTTGCGCAGGTTGTAGGCGGTGGTCATCATGGCGGACTTGACGCTCATCGGCGACCACCTGGGGTGCTCACCGAGCAGGAACGCCGCGAGGCCGGCGATGTGCGGAGAGGCCATCGAGGTGCCGGAGTAGAGGTCGAAGCTGCGCCCCTCACCCGAGGGCGGTGCCACGGCGGCCAGGACGCTGACGCCCGGTGCCGCGATGTCCGGCTTCAGCAGGTTGGAGTCGTTGGCGAGTGCCGGGCCGCGGGAGGAGAAGCCGGCGGCCTGCGGCAGCGGGGTGGGTGCCCCGCGCGTGGTGTCGCCCAGCCGGATCGCCGCGGTGGGGTGGGCTGCCGAGGCGAGGTAGGAGTAGACCTTCGTCGTCTGGTCGTCCTGGATGTGGACGGTGGGCACGGAGTGGAAGTCCGCGTCCAGGCTGCCGTCGGTGACGTTGGCCAGGATCATCGCGACGCCGCCGGCCCGCTTGACCTCGGCGCTCTTGGCGACCCGGTCGTTGGCCCCCCGGTCGCAGACCACCATCTGGCCGGTGACCACGGCCGGGTCGAGCGAGTCGGCGAAGCACCGGGCGGCGTCAGCGGCGTCGGCGGCGTCGACGCCGGCGTCCTTGGCAGCCACCAGCGGCGTCTGCGGCACGGGCGTCGTGGCGATCGAGGCGCCCTTGATCCGGGTGCCGTTGCCCAGCACCACGGTGTTCTCGAAGTTGTGGTGCGTCGAGGCGGCAACCGTGGTCAGCCACGGGCTGTTGTGTGCCACGGTGGAGGCGTCCGGCCCGGAGTTGCCCGCGGAGGTGGCCACGAAGACGCCGGCCTCGGCGGCCCCCTCGAAGGCGAGCTCGGTGCTGTCGAGCACGGTGTCGAGCGCGCCGGAGATCGAGAAGTTGATGACGTCGACGCCGTCGATGACGGCGTCCTCGATCGCTGCGTTGATCGAGGAGGTCGTGCAGTCGCCGGTGTCCTCGTTGCCGTCGTCGAAGCAGACCTTGTACGCCGCGACGCGCGCAGCAGGCGCCATGCCGCTGACCTCGCCGAAGTCGACCCCCTCGACGGTGGCGTCCGACACCGGCCGGCCGGCGGCCGTGCTGGCGGTGTGGGAGCCGTGCCCGTCGCCGTCGCGCGGCGAGAGGTACTCCGTCGCGGGGCGCTCGGCCTCCGGCACGTCTGCCAGGTAGGCGTCGGGGTAGTAGCGAGCCCCGATCAGCTTGGCGTTGCAGTCGCGGAGGGTCCACTCCTGGCCGGTCTCGCAGGCACCCGAGAAGACGCCGCCGTCGGCCTTGTCCATGTGGGTGTTGTTGCGCACCATCGAGATCCGCCAGGGCCCGCGGGGGGTGCTGGAGAGCCTCAGGCCGCTGAACGACTTCGCCTCCGGCCAGATGCCGGAGTCGATGACCCCGACGACGGTGCCCTGCCCGGCGTGCTGACGCCCGCCGGCCTGCCGCTGCCAGGCGCCCTTGCGCCCGCTGAGACCCAGGAAGTCGGGGGTGTTCCACGTGTCGAGGTGCTGCGCGACGTCCGGGGTCAGCGACAGCACGTCCTTGCGGGCGGCGAGCTCGGCGGCCTGGTCGGCGGTGAGCTCGGCGGCGAACCCGTTGAGCGTGACGGCGTAGCTGCGCACGATCTCGGCGCCGACGGCGTGCGCCGCCCGGGCCTGCACCGCGCGGAGCCGGCCGGTGTAGGCCCGCACGGCTTCGGACCGAGCGTTGATCTGACGCCCCTCGGCGGGCCGGGTGGCCCGCAGCCCGGGCAGCCGACCGTCGTAGGCGGCGGCCGGGGCCTCGTTGAGCACGACGATGTAGCGGCCGGCCTCCCACGCCCGGCCCGGCTTGTTCGCGGCGGAGCCCGATGGCGCCGCCTCCCCTGCGGCGCTCGCGGCGGGGACGCCGCCGACACCACCGATCGCCAGGGACGCTGCCGCGACGAGGGCGACCGCGCCGGTCCGGGTGGCCGCACCCCCTGGGACCCAACGGCGTTCTCTGGGCATTGCTCGTCTCCTCGGGTCGTGTCCGTGTCGAAAGGAGACAGCCGGTCGTGACACCGTGCGCTCCGGCGACATTGTGGTACACCACGGCGAGTAAAATCTCGCGAAGCGCACAACTCGAAGAACCGGCGGACCCGGGCCGGGGCTCAGGCCGAGCGGGTGAACTGGGTGTCGTAGAGGTCGGCGTAGAGCCCGCCGTCGGCCAGCAGCGCCGTGTGGGTGCCGGACTGGACGACCCGGCCGTCGTCGACGACGAGGATCAGGTCCGCGTTGCGCACGGTGGACAGCCGGTGCGCGATGACCAGGGACGTCCGGTCGGCCAGCGCCTGGTCGAGGGCCCGCTGCACCGCCGCCTCGGACTCCGAGTCGAGGTGCGCGGTCGCCTCGTCGAGCACCACGATGGCCGGCGCCTTCAACAGCAGCCGGGCGATCGCGAGCCGCTGCCGCTCACCGCCCGAGAGCCGGTAGCCCCGGTCGCCGACGACCGTGTCGAGCCCGTCCGGGAGCGAGCCGACCAGCGTGCCGATCTGCGCCGCGTGCAGCGCCGCCCAGACCTGCTCGTCGGTCGCGCCCGGGCGGGCGTAGCGCAGGTTCTCGCGGATCGTCTCGTGGAACATGTGGGCGTCCTGGGTGACGTAGCCGACCGCGTCCTCGAGCGACTGCAGGGTGACGTCGCGGACGTCGTGGCCGCCGACCCGGACGGTCCCGGACGTGACGTCGTACAGTCGCGCGACGAGGTGGGTGATCGTGGTCTTGCCGGCCCCGGAGGGCCCCACCAGCGCCACCATCTGGCCCGGCTCGGCGACGAAGGAGATGTCGCGCAGGACCTCGCCGGTCTCGCGCGACTCCGTGCGCGCCACCGACTCCAGGCTGGCCAGCGACACCTCGTCGGCGCGCGGGTAGCGGAACGCCACGTGGTCGAACTCCACGCGGGCGGCGGTCGGCGGCAGCACGGCCGCGTCGGCACGCTCCTGGACCATGGAGGGCAGGTCGAGCACCTCGAAGACCCTCTCGAAGCTGACCAGCGCCGTCATCACGTCGATGCGGACGTTGGACAGGCCCTGCAGCGGTCCGAGCAGCCGCAGCAGCAAGGTCGCCAGCGCGAGCAGCGTGCCGATGGTCAGCGTGTCGTCGATCACCAGCTGCCCACCGACCCCGTAGACCAGCGCGGTGGCCAGCGCCGGCACCAGCAGCAGGCTGGCGCCGAAGATGCGGGTGATCAGCGAGATGCGGACACCGAGGTCGCGCACGACGGCAGCGCGCCGGGCGAACAGCGCGTCCTCCTCGTCGCGACGCCCGAACAGCTTCAGCAGCAGCGCGCCGCCGACGTTGAAGCGCTCGGTCATCGTGGTGCCGAGGACGGCGTTGCCCTCCATCTGCTCACGGGTCAGGCCGGCCAGCCGGGCGCCGACCCAGCGCGAGACCACGAGCAGGATCGGGAACAGCAGCAGGCACAGCAGCGTCACCTGCCAGCTGAGCGCGAGCATGGCCACCCCGACCACCACCACGCTGATGCTGTTGGCGACCGTGCTGGACAGGGTGGAGGTGAAGGCGCGCTGGGCGCCGATCACGTCGTTGTTCAGCCGGGAGACCAGGGCGCCGGTCTGGGTGCGGGTGAAGAACGCCAGCGACATCCGCTGCACGTGGGCGAACACGGTGGTGCGCAGGTCGAAGATCAGGCCCTCGCCGATCCTCGACGACAGGTACCCCGAGGCCACCGCCAGCACGGCGTTGACCACCGCCACCGCCGCGATCCCGAGCGCCAGCAGCGTCACCAGCCGGCTGTCGCCCGCGACGATGCCGTTGTCCACGAGCTGCTTGACCAGAAGCGGCGGGACCACCACCAGCGAGGCGTCGAGGACGGTGATCGCCAGGAAGACCGCGATCAGGCGGCGGTGCGGCGCGGCGAACCCGACCACCCGGCGCATGGTGTCGCGGCCCACCCGCCGGCTCGCGACACTGCGGTCGGTGCGCATGTGCCGCCACGCGGGCCCCATGCCGGTGCCCATCGACATCAGCGCTCCTCCTTCCTGTTCACTCCCCCATCAGTGCTGCCAGCTCGCGGAACCGGCGCACCTGCGCCTCGCGTTCCGCGCGTCGCTGCTCCTCCAGGTCGAGGACCGCAGCGCTGCGCAGCAGCGCCTTGGTCTCGCTCACCGCGCCGTAGAGCGGTGCGGTCAGCGCCGCGACCAGGTCCTCGACGGCCGCCTCCAGCTCCTCGCGGGGCACGACGGCCGTGGCCAGACCCAGGTCACGAGCCTCTTCGGCCCCCACCCACCGGGTGGTGGCACAGATCTCCAGCGCCCGCGAGTAGCCAACCAGCTCGACCAGCGGTTTTGTTCCCGTCAGGTCCGGCACCAGGCCCAGGATCGGCTCGCGCATCGAGAACCGGGCGTCGTCGGCGAGCACGCGCAGGTCGCAGGAGAGCGCCAGCTGGAACCCGGCACCGACCGCGGCTCCGTGGACGGCGGCGATGCTGACGAGGTCGGGCCGACGCAGCCAGGTGAACCCCTCCTGCCAGCCGGCGATCGACTCGGCCATCTCCCCGTCGGGCATGTCGAGCAGGTGGAGCAGCGAGGACTCTCCTTCGATCCCTTCGGCGCCGAGCATCCTCCGGTCGAGGCCGGAGGAGAAGGTGTCGCCCGCGCCGCGCACCACCACCACCCGCACCGACGGGTCGAGGGCGGCGCCGATCGCGCGCAGGGCCGTCCAGGTCGAGGGCGTCTGGGCGTTCTTCGTCTCCGGCCGGTCCAGCGTGACCGTCGCGACCAGTCCGCTCTCCTCGAGGCGGACGCCGCCACGCTCGAGGACCCCGGGATCCACGTGAGTGCTGTTCATGGGCCGCAGCCTACGTGCGGGCGGCGACTCGTCAGGCGAGGGCGACCAGCTCGGCGTAGCTCTCGTTCCACAGGTCCTCCACGCCGTCGGGCAGGATCAGCACCCGATCCGGCTCCAGGGCGGAGACCGCGCCCTCGTCGTGGGTGACCAGGATGATCGCGCCGCGGTAGGAGCGGATCGCCGCGAGCACCTCCTCGCGGGAGGCGGGGTCCAGGTTGTTGGTCGGCTCGTCGAGCAGCAGCACGTTGGCGCTGGACACGACGAGGATGGCGAGCGCCAGCCGGGTCTTCTCGCCCCCGGAGAGCACCCCGGCCGGCTTCTGGGCATCGTCCCCGGAGAACAGGAACGAGCCGAGCACGCTGCGGGCCTCGGTGTCGCTCAGCTGCGGCGCCGCGGTCCGCAGGTTCTCCAGCACGGACCGGCCGGTGTCGAGGGTCTCGTGCTCCTGGGCGTAGTAGCCGACCTTCAGCCCGTGGCCGGGATGCACCCGGCCGGTGTCGGGGCGGTCGACCCCGGCGAGGATCCGCAGCAGCGTCGTCTTCCCGGCGCCGTTCAGACCGAGGATCACCACCCGGCTGCCGCGGTCGACGGCGAGGTCGACGTCGGTGAAGACCTCGAGCGAACCGTAGGACTTCGACAGCTCCGAGGCCGTCAACGGCGTCTTGCCGCACGGCGCCGGCTCCGGGAAGGCGATCTTGGCGACCCGGTCGCTGCGCCGCTCGTCCTCCAGTCCCTCGAGCAGCCGCTCGGCGCGCTTGATCATCGACTGCGCCGCCTGCGCCTTCGTGGCCTTGGCCCGCATCTTGTTGGCCTGGTCCATCAGCGTGCTGGCCTTGCGCTCGGCGTTCATGCGCTCCCGCTTGCGGCGGCGCTCGTCGGTCTCGCGCTGCTGCAGGTAGGAGGCCCAGCCCATGTTGTAGACGTCGATCTCGCCGCGGTTGGCGTCGAGGTGCAGCACCTTCGTCACGCACGCCTCGAGCAGCCCGACGTCGTGGCTGATCACGATCAGGCCGCCCTTGTGCGCCTTGAGGAAGTCGCGCAGCCACACGATGGAGTCGGCGTCGAGGTGGTTGGTCGGCTCGTCGAGCAGCAGCGTCTCCGCGCCCGAGAACAGGATCCGGGCCAGCTCAACCCGGCGCCGCTGACCGCCGGAGAGCGTGCGCAGCGGCTGGCCGAGCAGCCGGTCCTCGATGCCCAGGCTGGAGGCGATCTGCTTGGCCTCCGCCTCCGCGGCGTAGCCACCGCCGGCGTGCAGCTCGTTGTCGGCCCGCGAGTAGCGCTTCATGCCCCGCTCCGCGACCTCCGGGTCGTCGGAGGCCATCTCCGCCTCGGCCTCCCGCAGCCGCCGTACGACGTCGTCGAGACCGCGGGCCGACAGGATCCGCGCCAGCGCCGCGACGTCGGGGTCGCCGGTGCGCGGGTCCTGGGGCAGGTAGCCGACCTCGCCGGAGACGGTGACGGAGCCGGAGGCGGGCTGCGCGTCACCGGCCAGGATCCTGGTGAGCGTGGTCTTGCCGGCGCCGTTGCGGCCGACCAGTCCCACCTTGTCGCCGGCGGCGACGCGGAACGAGACGTCGGACATGAGCAGGCGGGCGCCGGCGCGCACCTCGAGCTGGTGGGCGGTGATCATGGAAGGAATACCTCGGGGACGGACGGGAAACAGGACCGGGCGGCAGCGCGCTGCGGGTCAGTCCGTGCCGGAAGCCATGTCACCACTCTAACGGCGAGGTCGGCCGGAGACCGAAAGGGGCCTGATGCGCTACAACCCGAGGGCTCGGCTCGACCGCAGCCAGGTGCAGGTGCGCCGCGGCGGCGGTGGCGGCGGGATGGGCCTGCCGATGGGTGGCGGCGGCATGCGGGTCGGTGGCGGGATCGGCGGCATCATCGTGCTGGTCATCGTGCTGCTCCTGCAGAGCCAGGGCGGCGGGGGCTCCTCGGGCGGCGTCTCGGGCGGGACCGAGCAGACCGCGTCGCTGGACCAGTGCTCCACCGGCGCCGCCGCCAACCAGGACCGCAGCTGCGCCCTGGTGGCGGACGTGAACTCGATCCAGGGCTACTGGCGTCAGGCACTTCCCGAGCAGGCCGGCACCGACTACCGGCCGTCGGTCACCTACCTGTTCAGCGGCCGGACCCAGACCGGCTGTGGCGCTGCGGCCACCGACGTCGGGCCGTTCTACTGCCCGGTCGACGCGTCGGTCTACCTCGACCTGACCTTCTTCGAGGACATGCTGCAGGGCCAGCTCGGGGCGAGGGGCGGCGCCTTCTCGGAGGCCTACGTGCTGGCCCACGAGTACGGCCACCACGTCCAGGACCTGCTGGGCACGATGGGCCGGGTCCGGACCCAGCAGGGCGAGCGCAGCGACGCCGTACGGCTGGAGCTGCAGGCCGACTGCTATGCGGGGATGTGGGCCAGGCACGCCACCGAGGTGCCGGACGAGAACGGCGAGGTCTTCATCCTCGACCTCACCCAGGACGACATCGCCCGGGCGCTCGACGCCGCGCGCGCGGTCGGCGACGACCGGATCCAGCAGCGCTCCGGTGGGCGGGTCGACCCTGACCAGTGGACGCACGGGTCGGCCGAGCAGCGGATGCGGTGGTTCCGCACCGGCCTGGACCAGGGCTCCCTGGAGGCCTGCGACACGTTCTCCGCCGCCAGCCTCTGACGCCGGTGTCGTGACCGGGGCGCGTTCTCGCGGACCGGTCCCTGGCACCGCGGCTCGGAATGGCGGTCCTAGACTGTGCCGTCGTCCCGGCGTCCCGGCGCCGCACCGAGAAGGAGGGCAACCCCCGTGCCCCGCAGCACCTCCCGTGACCTGGCCCTGGTGGCCGTCTTCGCCGGCGTCGTCGCCGCGCTCGGCATCGTCCCGGCGCTCACCCCGCCCGGGTTCAGCGTGCCGATCACGGCCCAGTCGCTCGGCGTGATGCTGGCCGGTGCCGTCCTGGGTGCCCGGCGCGGGGCGGCCTCGCTGCTGCTCCTGCTCGCGCTGGTCGCGGCCGGCCTGCCGTTGCTGGCGGGCGGTCGCGGCGGCCTCGGCGTCTTCGCCGGGGCGTCGGTGGGCTTCCTGGTGGGCTACCCGGTCGCGGCCTTCGTCGTGGGGTGGATCACCACCCGGCTCGGCGCGCCGTACTCGCTGGCCGGCGGGATGGTGGCCAACGTCGTCGGGGGCGTCGCGGTGCTCTACGCCTTCGGCATCGCCGGCATGGCGCTGGTGCTGGACATGTCGGTGCAGGCTGCCACGGTCGCCTCGTGGATCTACCTGCCCGGCGACCTGGTCAAGGTGGTGGTGGCCGCCCTGGTGGCCCGTGGGGTGCACGCGGCCTACCCGGGCCTGGTCGGGGGCCGCCCGCGCATCGAGCGGCAGGATGCCCCCCTCGGCTGAGCCGCCGGTCGACCTGGTCGCCTGCGCCGACCCGGTCGCGGCGTTCCGCGACGCCGACCGGTCCGGGCGCGCCGTGCTGCTGCGCTCGTCCGGGTCCGCGTCGTCACCCCGGCCGGTCGTCCGCTCGCCGGGGTCGTGGACACGCTCGTTCCCGCACGTGCGCGATCTCGCCGGCATCGGTCCCGCGAGCCGGGTGCTGGTCCCCGGCCCCGTCGCCTCGTCGATGAACCTGTTCGCGCGGGTCCAGGCGGCGTACGCCGGCGCGACGGTGCTCGACCGGTGGCTGGCCGACGCACCGCCCACGCACGTGGTCCTCACCCCGGCCGGTCTCGACCGGCTGCTGACCGAGGACCGGGACGGCCCGGGCGCCGCGTCGCTCGACGGCCTGGTGGCCGTGGTGGCCGGCGACGGACTCTCCCCCGGGCTGCACGGGCGGGCCACCGGGCGCGGGATGGTGGTGCACCACTACTACGGAGCTGCCGAGCTGTCGTTCGTCGCCTGGGGACGGCACGCCGACGACCTCCGGGCGTTCCCCGAGGTGGAGGTCGAGGCGCGCGGGGGCGAGGTCTGGGTGCGCTCGCCATACCTGTGCGACGCCCGCGCCACCAGCGCCACCAGGGCCACCAGGGCCGCCGGCGCTGCCGACGCCTTCCGCCGCGACGCGGACGGGTTCGCCACCGTCGGCGACCGCGGCCGGCTGGAGCACGGGACCCTCCGGCTCGCCGGGAGGCCCGACGCGGTCACCACCGGCGGCGCCACCGTGCTCGTGGCCGACGTGGAGGCCGCCCTGCGCCCCCACGCCCGCGGTGACGTGCTGGTGACCGGGCTGCCCCATGCCGCGCTGGGCCGGGTGGTGGCGGCGGTCCTGAGCGATCCGGCGGACCTCGACGCCCTGGTGCGGGAGAGCCGGACCGCGCTGCCGGCTCCGGCCCGACCGAGGCTCTGGTTCCACCTGCCGGCGCCTCCGGTCACCGGCGCCGGCAAGGTCGACCGCGCGCGTCTGGCCGACGTCGTCGCCGCTGCGGGGCGCCGACTCCCCACCGTGCGCGACCAGCGCGACGAGCCGTCCGCTCCGGGCACGGCGGCCGTGTCGTGACCGCCTCCGGCGCTCCGGTGATCGTCGCGGCCCGACGGACCCCGATCGGCACGGCAGGCCGGGCGCTGGCCGCCGTGTCCGCCGCCGACCTCGCCGCTCCGGTGCTCGCCGCGGTGGCCGGCGACGTGCCCGGGCCGGCACCGCGCGAGGTGGTGCTGGGCAACTGCACGGGGCCCGGCGGCGACCTCGCGCGGGTCGCGGCCCTCGCCGCGGGCCTGCCGGTCGGGGTCCCCGCCCTGACCGTCGACCGGCAGTGCGCGAGCGGCCTGGCCGCGCTCGACGTCGCGGCGTCGGCGCTGCGTGCCGGGCCGGGCCTGGTCCTGGCCGGTGGCGTGGAGTCGGCCTCGACGGCGCCCTGGCGGTTCTGGCCGCCGCGCGACGGCGGCGAGCCGGTGCGCTACGAGCGCGCCCCCTTCGCGCCCGGGTCCGCCGGCGACCCCGACATGGGCACCGCGGCCGACCTGCTGGCGCACGAGCGCGGCGTCGACCGCGCCCGGCAGGACGCCTACGCCGCCCGCTCGCACGCGCGCGCGGACCGCACCCTGCGGACCGGCGGGTTCGACGCGGAGGTGGTCGCCGTGGCGGGCGTGGACCGCGACGAGCGGCCGCGGGCCGGCCTGACCGCGGCCCGCCTGTCCCGGCTGCCGCCCGCGTTCCGGCCCGGTGGGACGGTCACCGCGGGGAACTCCTGCGGGGTCAACGACGGCGCGGCCGCGGTCGCGATGGTCGACGCCGGCACCCACCGGCGGCTCGACGCGCCCGGACTGCGCGTGCTGGCCTGCGCCACCGCGGGGGTGGACCCCCGCCGGCCCGGCCTCGGGCTGGTGCCGGCCACCCGGCTCGCCCTGGACCGGGCCGGGGTCACCCTCGACGACGTCGCCGTGGTCGAGCTCAACGAGGCGTTCGCCGGCCAGGTGCTGGCGTGCTGCGACGAGCTGGGGCTGGACCCCGAGCGGGTCTGTCCCGAAGGCGGGGCGCTGGCCCTGGGCCACCCGTGGGGCGCCTCCGGGGCCGTGCTCGCGGTGCGGCTGTTCTCCCAGCTGGTGCGCTCCGGGCGCGGGGGCCTGGGCCTCGCCGCGATCGCCGCCGGCGGTGGCCAGGGCATGGCGATGGTGG
Organism: uncultured Actinomycetota bacterium; assembly: GCA_963835385.1. GTDB lineage: Bacteria > Actinomycetota > Actinomycetes > Propionibacteriales > Nocardioidaceae > Nocardioides_B. The sequence continues at coordinate 177,376 of CAWIFK010000017.1, read as the reverse complement.
TGCAGGCATGCCGGTGATCGAGACACAGGACGTCTCCCACGTCTACGGCGAGGGGCCCGCCGCCCGGCAGGTCCTCACCGGCGTCTCGGTGCGGCTCGAGGAGGCGCGCGTCGGCGTGGTCGGCGCCAACGGCTCCGGCAAGTCCACGTTCGCCCGGCTGCTCAACGGCCTGGTGCTGCCCTCCCGGGGCCGGGTCTGCGTCGACGGTCTCGACACCCGGCGCGAGGGTCGCGCGGTGCGCCGCCGGGTGGGCTTCTGCTTCACCGACCCCGACGCCCAGATCGTGATGCCGACGGTGGCGGAGGACGTCGCGTTCGGCCTGCGCCGCCGCGGGGTGTCCAAGGAGGAGGTGGCGCGTCGGGTGGAGGCGACCCTCGACCGCTACGGGCTCGCCGGCCACGCCGACCACCCGGCGCACCTGCTCTCCGGGGGGCAGAAGCAGCTGCTCGCCCTGGCCTCGGTGCTGGTGACCGAGCCGGCTGTGCTGGTGATGGACGAGCCGACCACCCTGCTGGACCTGCGCAACGCGACGCGGGTGGCGCAGGTGGTCGCCGGCCTGCCCCAGCAGGTGGTGCTGGTCACCCACCACCTCCACCTTCTCGACGGGTTCGACCGGGTGCTGGTCTTCGACGAGGGCCGGCTGGTCGCCGACGACGTCCCGGCAGCCGCCGTGCCCCGCTACCAGGCGTTGATGGCATGAGCGCGCAACCGATGGTCGGTCTCTACCTCGCGGGCAGCTCGCCGGTGCACCGGGCCCGCGCCGGTCACAAGCTGCTCGTGCTGCTGGTCCTCGGCGCGCTGTCGTTCCTCGTGGACGCGCCCTGGCAGGTCGGGCTCGCGCTGCTCGTCGTGGTCGCGGTGTACGGCGTCGCCGGGATCGGTGCCCGGACGCTGCTGGCCCAGCTGCGGCCGCTCGTCTGGGTGCTGGGCGCGGCGGCGGTGTTCCACGGGCTGGTGAGCGGCTGGGAGCGAGCCGTCGTGGTCGTGGGCGTGATCGCCGTGCTGGTGCTGGCTGCCGCGCTGGTCACGCTGACCACCCGCACGACGGCGATGGTCGACGCCCTCGTCGCGGTCGCGGGACCGCTGCGCCGGGTGGGCGTGGACCCCGAACGCGTGGGTCTCCTGCTCGCGCTCGGCATCCGGTCGGTGCCGGTGGTCGTCGCCCTGGCCCACCAGGTGCGTGACGCGCAGCGGGCGCGTGGCCTGGGGGCGAGCCCGCGGGCGTTCGCGGTGCCGCTGATCGTGCGGTCGCTGCGGCACGCGGACGCCCTGGGCGAGGCGCTGGTCGCCCGCGGCGTCGAGGACTGACGGCGCCCCTCGACCGGGGCAGGGACGACCCTCAGGCGGGGTCCGGGGTCGGCCCCGGCTCCTGGGCCTCCTCGCCCGGCGGGTCCTCGACGCGCTGCTCCTGCCGCTGCTGCTCCCGCCGGCGCTGCTCGGCGTGCCGGCGGCGCTGCTCCTCGGCCCGCTCACGGCAGCGCCGCAGGAACTCGTCGTCGGACTCCATGTCGGCGGCAGCCGCGCGGCCCGGCCGGTCGTACTCCGGGAACCCGGGGGTCGCCCGCTCGTGCGTCCTCGCCCGGCCGGCCCGCGGCCGCCCGGCGACCAGCCACGCGACCGAGCCGACGAGCGGGAAGATCAGCACGAGCAGCAACCACGGCACCTTGCCCAGGTGCCGGGTGTCCTCCTCGCGGGTGAGGATCACGTCGATGACGCAGAAGACCCACAGCACCAGCACCACAGGGCCGACGAGCTCTCCGAGCCGCAGCATGTCCCTCCCCCTTCGCCGGACCCGCGCGGGCCGTCGGCAGCACAGTAGGGGGTGGGGGGCCGCCCGTCACCCGATTGATCTCCACGGGGCGAGGGCTGGGAGGTTCGTCGGGCCCGGGACCTTCCCCGCGACAGCGTGCCGTTCGCCCGTGGGCGTCCCGATCGACTCTGCCTAGCGTGAAGGAGGACCGGCAAGGCGGGCGCCGTCGCTCAACGGGCCCGGCGCGGCACCGGCGAAGCCGGGGAAAGCCCGAGGAAGCCCGAGGAAGAAGGTCTGGCCATGCCCATCCCGTCTGCATCGGTGTCGTGGGGCGGTTCGTTGACCTGGCTGGTCGCGCTCGCGCTCGCCGCGTTCCTGGTCAGCTGGCTGGTCGCGGACCGGCTGCGCGCCAACCAGGTCGTCTACGTCACCGCCCTCACCGTGGTGACCGCGGCCTTCACCGCCGGCTACGTCGCCTGGGCCGGCATCGACATCGGCGCCTTCGTCGCCGACAACTGGCTGTGGGCCGTCGCGGTCGGCCTTCTGGCCGGCGCGATCCCGGCGCTTGCCGCCACCCGGATGCAGGCGACGGCGCCGGCCGCGCACGGTCTTCGCAGGGCGGAGAAGGTGGCCGGGGACGGTGTCCTCTACGCGGTCGACGAGGGACTGCTGCTCTCCACGCTGCCGGCGCTGATGGCGTGGCAGATGGTGCACGCCTGGGACTGGTCGGGGGCCGCTGGGGCCACGGCCGCCGTGGTGCTGCCGCTGCTGGCGAGCGTCGCAGTGATCGTCGTGCACCACCTCGGCTACCCGGAGTTCCGCAAGGTGCCCCAGCTGGCGGTGGCCGTCGTGGCGTGCGGGTTGCTGACCGGCGGCTTCCTGGTGACCGGGAGCATCCTCACCGCGCCGATCGGTCACGTGCTGATGCATACCGCGGCGGTGTGGCACGGCACCGAGCTGCCCCCGCACCACCAGCCGACCGCCACGGCCTGAGCGTCCCGGTCGCTCACCCGTCGTCGATGACCACGGACACCGACGTGGCGTCCCCGACGGCGCCCTCGAGCACCGCCCGCCGGGGGTCGGGCACCGGAAGCCACAGCGAGGTGCGCCGTCGAGCGGCTCGCGCGAGGCGGTGGTCGGTGAGCACCGCCTCGACGGCGGCCCGGTCACCGCCGCACACGAGGAAGTCCAGGCGCCCGCCACCGAGGATCCGGGCGGCATGGTCACCGGCGGCTTCGTACGCCTGCCGCGCCTGGTTGTCGCGGCGGCGGGCGAACCGCTGCTGGCTCTGGCCGCCCGCCTTCGTCCGGCCCTGGACGTGCCGCTGCCCGACCTTCGACTCGACGAGCCGCTCGCCTTGGAGCCGGGCGACGGCGAACCCGCCCTTGCGCACGAGCAGCAGCCCCCAGGTCGCCGCGGAGACGGCGTCGCGGGTGGCGTCGGCGAAGGCGGCGGGCTCCGGCTGCCCGTCGTAGCCCGCGTCGAACGGGAGCGCCGCGGACGCCACCGCACCGTCGGCTGCGGTCGCCACCAGCCGGTCGTCCTCGACGCTCAGCGCCGCGGCCCCGTGCCGGGCGGTGAAGTTGTCGAACCAGCGCGGCACCCGGCCGGGCGGCACCAGGACGCGTCGACCGGCCACGGCGGCGTACCGGCGCCGCTCAGACGTTGAAGCCGAGCGCCCGCAGCATCTCGCGGCCGTCGTCGGTGATCTTGTCCGGGCCCCACGGCGGCATCCAGACCCAGTTGATCGTCACGTCGTTGACCATGCCCTCGAGGGCTTGGTTGGTCTGGTCGGTGATCACGTCGGTCAGCGGGCACGCCGCCGACGTGAGCGTCATGTCGAGGACGACGTCGTTGTTGTCCTCCAGGTGCACGTCGTAGACGAGCCCCAGGTCGACGACGTTGATCCCGAGTTCGGGGTCCACGACGTCCTTCATCGCCTCGGTGACGTCCTCGACGGTCACGGTGCCGGCACCACCGGCGGCGGCGAGGTCGACCTCGGGGAGGTCGGCGTGTGCATCGGTCATGACAGCTCCTTGGAGTCGGTGTGGCCGGGGGTGGCTGGGGCGTCGAGGACCTGCGCCGTGGCGTCCTTCCAGGCCATCCACGAGAGCAGGGCGCACTTCACGCGCGCGGGGAACTTCGCGACGCCGGCGAAGGCGATGCCGTCCTCGAGGACGTCCTCGTCGGGCTCGACGGTGCCGCGGCCCTGCATCAGGGTGAGGAACTCCTCGTGCACCGAGACCGCCTCGGTGACGGGCTTGCCGATCACCAGGTCCGTCATCACCGACGCCGACGCCTGGCTGATCGAGCAGCCCTCGGCGTCGTAGGAGACGTCCCGCACGACGGCGTCCGGCCCGGTGCCCGAGAGGTGCACCCGCAGGGTGAGCTCGTCGCCGCAGGTCGGGTTCACGTGGTGCACCTCGGCCTCGTACGGCTCGCGCAGCCCCGCGTGGTGCGGGTTCTTGTAGTGGTCCAGGATGATCTCCTGGTAGAGCGAGTCGAGGTTCTCCGCCATCAGGTCAGCCCACCTTGAAGTACTTGCGGGTGTACTCCAACCCCTCGATGAGTGCGTCGATCTCGGCCGGCGTGGTGTAGAGGTACGACGACATCCGCGTCGAGCTCTGCACGCCGAACCGCTTGTGCGCCGGCTTGGCGCAGTGGTGGCCGGCGCGCACGGCGATGCCCCGGGAGTCCAGCACCTGCGCCACGTCGTGAGGGTGCACGCCGTCGAGCTCGAAGGAGATCGCTCCCCCACGCTGGTCTGCCGAGAGCGGCCCGAGCACCTTGGTGCCGGGCAGCGCCGCGAGCCGCTCGAGGGCGTAGCCGGTGATCGCCTCCTCGTGCGCGCGGATGTTGTCCATCCCGACCGCCGACAGGTAGTCCAGCGCCGCCGACAGGCCGACGGCCTCGACGATCGGCGGCGTCCCCGCCTCGAACTTGTGCGGAATCGGGGCGTACGTCGACCGCTCCATCGACACGGTGGCGATCATCTCGCCGCCGCCGAGGAACGGCGGCAGCTGGTCCAGCAGCTCGCGCCGGCCCCACAGCACGCCGATGCCCGTCGGCCCGGTGACCTTGTGGCCGGTGAACGCCAGGAAGTCGGCCCCGACGGCCTGCACGTCGACCGGCATCTGCGGCACCGCCTGGGCCGCGTCGAGCACCACGACGGCGCCCACCTCGTGGGCCCGGCGGACGATGTCGGCGACCGGGTTGAGCGTCCCGAGCATGTTCGAGACCCAGGTCAGCGACACGATCTTGGTGCGCTCGGTGATCAGCTCGTCGACGTTCGACAGGTCGAGCCGGCCGTCGTCGGTCAGGCCGAACCACCGCAGCGTCGCGCCGGTGCGCTCGGTGAGCAGCTGCCACGGCACGATGTTGGAGTGGTGCTCCATCTCGGTGATCAGCACCTCGTCGCCCTCGCCGACCGCCAGCGGCCCGCGGGCCCAGGCGAACGTGTTGGCGACCAGGTTGATCGCCTCGGAGGCGTTCTTGGTGAAGATCACCTCCTCGCGCGAGGGGGCGTTGAGGAAGGCCGCGACGGTGTCGCGTGCGGCCTCGAACGCCTCGGAGGACTCGGCGCCGAGCTGGTGCATGGCACGTGCCACGTTGGCGTTGTGCCGCTCGAGGTGGTCGACCATCGCGTCGATGACCACCTGCGGCTTCTGCGAGGTGTTGGCGCTGTCGAGGTAGACCAGCGGGTGCCCGTCGGCCAGCACGCGCGACAGGATCGGGAAGTCCTTGCGGATCACCTCGAGGTCGGGCAGCAACCCATTCATCAGCAGCTCCTGAGTTCAGCGCGAGTGAGACACGTCAGACCGCCGCGCGGACGTACTTGTCGTACCCGGTGGCCTCGAGCTGCTCGGCGAGCTCCGGGCCGCCCTCCTCGGCGATCCTGCCGTCGACGAAGACGTGCACGAAGTCCGGCTTGATGTAGCGCAGGATGCGCGTGTAGTGGGTGATCAGGAGGACGCCGCGGTCGCCGCGCTCGCGGAACCGGTTGACGCCCTCCGAGACCACCTTCAGCGCGTCGATGTCGAGGCCGGAGTCGGTCTCGTCGAGCACCGCCACCTTCGGCTCGAGCAGCTCGAGCTGGAGGATCTCGTGGCGCTTCTTCTCGCCTCCGGAGAACCCCTCGTTGACCGAGCGCTGCGCCATGTCGCTGTCCATCTGCATGCGGTCCATGGCGGAGCCGACCTCCTTGACCCACGTGCGCAGCTTCGGCGCCTCGCCGTCGATCGCGGTCTTGGCGGTGCGCAGGAAGTTCGACACCGAGACCCCGGGGACCTCGACGGGGTACTGCATCGCGAGGAAGAGCCCGGCACGGGCACGCTCGTCGACGCTCATCGCCAGCACGTCGGCACCGTCGAGGGTCACCGAGCCACCGGTGACGGTGTACTTGGGGTGGCCGGCGATCGAGTAGGCCAGCGTCGACTTGCCGGAGCCGTTCGGGCCCATGATTGCGTGGGTCTGTCCGCCGTCGATGGTGAGGTCGACGCCCTTGAGGATCTCCTTCGGGCCGTGCTCGGTGTCGACGGTGACGTGCAGGTCGCGGATCTCGAGAGTTGCCATCGTGTGTCCTTCTCAGTGCTTCTCGTGCGGTTCGGTGGTCAGGGGTGGTGCGTCACTCGGCGAGCTGCGGGCTGCCCACGTCCACCAGGACGTCGTCGCCCTCCACCCGCACCGGGTAGGTCGGCACCGGCTCCGTGGCCGGCGGCCCGCTGGGCTTGCCGGTGCGCAGGTCGAAGCGCGACCCGTGCAGCCAGCACTCGATCTCGCAGTCCTCGACGTCGCCCTCCGAGAGGGGTACGGCGGCGTGGGAGCACTCGTCGTGGATCGCGTAGAGGTCCTCGCCCTGCCGGACGACGGCCACGTCGACCCCGTCGACGTTGACCGCCAGGGGCGACGCGTTCGTCACCTCGGCCGCGGCGCAGGCGCGCGTGAAGCTCATGCGTCCCCCTCCTCGACCAGCGCGGGCCGCCCGACGTTCTTCTCCAGCTCGGCCTCGATCGTCTCCATGAGGCGCTCCTCGATCGCCGGCACGCCGATCTTGCGGACGATGTCGGCGAAGAACCCGTGCACCACCAGCCGTCGTGCCTCGTCGGCGGGGATCCCCCGGGCCTGCAGGTAGAACAGCTGCTGGTCGTCGAACCTTCCCGTGGTCGAGGCGTGCCCCGCACCCTCGATCTCGCCGGTCTCGATCTCCAGGTTCGGCACCGAGTCGGCCTGGCAGCCGTCGGTGAGCACCAGGTTGCGGTTCGACTCGTAGGTCTCGATGCCCTCGGCGACCTTGCGGATCAGCACGTCGCCGATCCAGACCGCGTGCGCGCCCTCGCCCTGCAGCGCGCCCTTGTAGTCCACGTTGCTGCGGGTGCGCGGGGCGTTGTGGTCCACGAACAGCCGGTGCTCGAGGTGCTGCCCGGCGTCGGCGAAGTACAGCCCGAGGAGCTCGGCCTCACCGCCGGGGCCGTCGTAGGCGACCGAGCTGTTCATCCGCACCAGGTCGCCCCCGAAGGAGACCGCCACGTGGCGCAGCCGTGCGTCGCGGCCGACCTTGGCGTGGTGGTGGGTGAGGTGCACGGCGTCGTCGTCCCAGTCCATGACCGCGACCACGGTCAGCTGGGCACCGTCGCCGACGACGATCTCGACGTTGTCCGCCAGCGTGGCGGTGCCCTCGAAGCGCAGCACGACCGTGGCCTTGCTCTGCGGCTCGGCGGTGACGACCAGGTGCGCCGCCGAGGCACCCTCGCCGCCACGGCCGGTGACGGTGACCAGGACGGGCTCGGTCGTCTCGAGCTCGGCGGGGATGGTGACCGCCCCGAACCCGGTGACCGCCTGCCAGGCGCGTGCGGAGACGCGGTCGGTGGGCACGAAGCCGCTCGACCCCTTGACCGGGCTGTTCGCGCCGAGCTGCTCGACCCGGACGCCCTCCGGCGCGTCGTGCTCGACGGTCACGGTCCGCCCCGAGAGGTCGGCGTCCCTGTGCAGGTCACGCAGCCGCTTGAGCGGGGTGAACCGCCAGATCTCCTCGCGGCCGGTCGGGACCTCGAAGTGCTCCACGTCGAAGGAGCCCTCGGGGTGCAGGTGGCTGGCCACCGTGTCGGAGGTCTCCACGGCGCCTGCCACGTTCGGCGTCTCGGTCACAGTCACGTTCAGTCTCGTCCTCAGTCGTCGTTCGTCGTTGTCAGGCTGGTGCTGCGCTGTCGATGCGGGCACTGGGCCCACGACCAGCCCCCGCCCGGCCGGAGGGCGGGGTCCTGCGGGGAGCGTCAGGGGGCTTGGCCGCGGCGGCGCCAGGCGAACCGCACCGAAGCGACAGCCGTGGCGCCGACGCGCCGCCCAAGCGACCGCAGGTCCCCGGCCGCAGGCCGGGCCCTGCGCGGTCCGGTGGTTTCGTGACGCTCACTCCGTTCGCTCCTCACCCACCGGCGGGGATCAGCCGACCGCGCCCTCCATCTGCAGCTCGATCAGCCGGTTCAGCTCGAGGGCGTACTCCATCGGCAGCTCCTTGGCGATCGGCTCGACGAACCCGCGGACGATCATCGCCATCGCCTCGTCCTCCTCCATGCCGCGGCTCATCAGGTAGAAGAGCTGGTCGTCGGAGACCTTGGACACGGTGGCCTCGTGGGCCATCGAGACGTCGTCCTCGCGCACGTCGACGTAGGGGTAGGTGTCCGACCGGCTGATCTGGTCCACCAGGAGCGCGTCGCACTTCACCACGCTGGCGGAGTGCTCGGCGCCCTCGTTGACCTGGATCAGCCCGCGGTACGACGTGCGGCCGCCGCCGCGCGCCACCGACTTGGAGATGATCGAGCTGGAGGTGTTCGGCGCGGCGTGGACCATCTTGGCGCCGGCGTCCTGGTGCTGGCCCTCGCCGGCGAACGCGATCGACAGCGTCTCGCCGCGGGCGTGCTCGCCCATCAGGTAGACGGCCGGGTACTTCATCGTCACCTTCGAGCCGATGTTGCCGTCGACCCACTCCATGGTGGCGCCGGCCTCGCACGTGGCGCGCTTGGTGACGAGGTTGTAGACGTTGTTCGACCAGTTCTGGATGGTCGTGTAGCGGCAGCGGGCGCCCTTCTTCACCACGATCTCCACGACCGCGGAGTGCAGCGAGTCCGAGGAGTAGATCGGCGCCGTGCAGCCCTCGACGTAGTGCACGTAGGCGTCCTCGTCGACGATGATCAGCGTCCGCTCGAACTGCCCCATGTTCTCGGTGTTGATCCGGAAGTAGGCCTGCAGCGGGATGTCGACGTGGACGCCCTTGGGGACGTAGATGAACGACCCGCCGGACCACACCGAGGTGTTCAGCGCGGCGAACTTGTTGTCGCCGACCGGGATGACGGTGCCGAAGTACTCCTTGAAGAGCTCCTCGTGCTCCTTCAGCGCGGTGTCGGTGTCGACGAAGATGACGCCCTGCTCCTCCAGGTCCTCGCGGATCTGGTGGTAGACGACCTCGGACTCGTACTGGGCGGCGACACCGGCGACGAGCCGCTGCTTCTCCGCCTCGGGGATGCCGAGCTTGTCGTAGGTGTTCTTGATGTCCTCGGGCAGCTCGTCCCAGGACGTGGCCTGCTTCTCGGTGGAGCGCACGAAGTACTTGATGTTGTCGAAGTCGATCCCGCCCAGCTCCGCGCCCCACGCCGGCATCGGCTTGCGACCGAAGAGCTTCAGCCCCTTCATCCGCAGGTCGAGCATCCACTGCGGCTCGCTCTTCTTGCCGGAGATGTCGCGGACGACGGCCTCGTTCAGGCCGCGCTGGGCGACGGATCCGGCCTCGTCGCTGTCGGCCCAGCCGAACTGGTAGCGGCCCAGGCCCTCGAGCTCGGGGTTCATCTGCTCGACAGTGGTCATCGCGTCGTCAGCCTCTCGGTGGTGGGGTGCGGTGCAGGAGTGGTGCGCGTGCTGGTGGGTGGTGCCGGGATGCAGGTGGTGCAGACCCCGTCGCCGTGGGCGATCGTGGCCAGCCGCTGCACGTGGCGGCCGAGGACCCTGCTGATGGCCTCGGTCTCCGCCTCGCACAGCTGCGGGAACTCGTGGGCCACGTGGGCCACCGGACAGTGCTGCTGGCACAGCTGCTCGCCGACCGGGCTCTCCCGGACCGAGGCGGCGTAGCCGCCCTGGGTGAGCGCCTCGGCCAACGCCGCCGAGGGCGACGCGCCCGGGTCCGCCGCGACTATCTCGGCGTACCTTGCCTCGAGGCCCGCGACCCGGCGCCGGGCGAAGGCCATCACGGCCTCCTCCCCACCGGTCTCGGCGAGGAAACGGAGCGCCTGGGCGGCCAGGTCGTCGTACTGCTGGTCGAACCGGTCGCGACCGGTCTCGGTGAGCGCGAAGACCTTGGCCGGCCGTCCCCGGCGGCGGGCGCCGGTGACCCGCGGCTGCCGGGCCTCGACGGCACCGTCCTCGCTGAGGTGGTCCAGGTGACGGCGGACGGCGGCAGGCGTGAGGTCCAGCCGCTCCGCGAGCGCCGCGGCCGTGCTCGGGCCGAGCTCGAGGATCGACCGGGCCACGCGCTCCCGCGTGGGCGCCTCGTCGACCGGTGCGCCGGTCGTGCCGTCGATTTCCACAACATCATTGTGTCGTTATTGACCGGAGCCTTCAAATAAGGCTCCCCTAACCCGATCCCGGTCCGCGGACCCGCACCGGGGAGCGGCTGCGGCCGATGGGAGGTCGGTCACACGTGGCGGCCTCGCCCGGGGCTCCCCGCGCAGGGCTTCCTAGACTGGACGGGTGAGCGGCCCCTCCTCCCCCGGCGCCACGACCGTGCCGGCCGTGGTCATCGAGGGGCTGCACATGCGGTACGGCGACACCCGCGCCGTCGACGGGCTCTCCCTGGAGGTGGCCCGCGGCTCGATCACCGCGGTCCTCGGGCCGAACGGCGCCGGGAAGACCACCACGCTGGAGACCTGCGAGGGGTACCGCCGCCCGCAGCGCGGATCGGTGCGCGTCCTCGGGCTCGACCCCACCGCCCAGCGACGGCGGCTGCTTCCCCGCATCGGGGTCATGCTCCAGTCCGGCGGCGCCTGGTCCGGGGTCCGGGCCGTGGAGATGCTCGAGCACGTCGCGGCGCTGCACGCCCACCCCTTGGACGTGCCGCTGCTCGTCGAGCGGCTCGGCCTCGGCTCCTGCGGGCGGACGCCGTACCGCCGGCTCTCGGGCGGCCAGCAGCAGCGCCTGGGGCTCGCCATGGCCGTCGTGGGTCGCCCTGAGCTGGTCTTCGTCGACGAGCCGACGGCGGGGATGGACCCCCAGGCCCGGCGCGCGACCTGGGACCTGTTGGAGCAGATGCGCAGCGACGGCGTCACCATCGTGCTCACCACGCACTACATGGACGAGGCCGAGCGGCTCGCCGACACCGTCCACGTCATCGACCACGGCCGCCTGATCGCCACCGGGAGCCCGTTCGAGCTGACCCGCGGCACCGGCAGCAGCACGATCCGCCTGGTGGTGACCGAGCCGTTCCCGCCCGAGGCCCCCGCCTCCCTGCAGCGCGAGCTGGGCGCCGCCACCGACGTGCGGCCCATCAACGCGCACAGCCTCCTGATCAGCGGACCCGCAGACGCCACCACGCTGGCCACGGTGTCGGCCTGGTGCGAGCGGCACGGCGTGCTCCCGGAGTCCCTGGCGCTCGGCCAGAGGACCCTCGAGGACGTGTTCCTGCAGATCACCGGACGAGAGCTCGCCTCATGACCGGCCCCGCCGGTGACGGCACGTTCGCCCCCCGCCCGGGAGCCGCGCCGCCGTTGCGGATGGTCCGGGCGCAGACGCGCATGGAGACACGTCTGCTGCTGCGCAACGGGGAGCAGCTGCTGCTCGCGCTGGTGATCCCGCTCATCGTGCTGGTCGGCGGCCTGCTCGCCGCCGAAAGGTTCGACCTCGCGCTCTCGCACCGCCCGGTGGACCTGCTGACCCCGGGGGTCCTCGCCCTCGCGGTGATGTCCACGAGCTTCGCCTCGCTGGCGATCGCCACCGGCTTCGAACGGAGGTACGGCGTCCTCAAGCGCCTCGGCGCCTCCCCGCTGCCCCGCTCGGGGCTGCTCGCGGGGAAGGTCGGCGCCCTGCTGGTGGTCGAGGCCCTCCAGGCGGTCGTGATCGGCGGCGCCGCGCTCCTGCTCGGGTGGGCCCCCGACCTCACGGCGGCCGGGGTGGCCGGCGCCCTCGCCGTGGCACTGCTGGGCACCGCGGCGTTCGCGTCGCTGGGCCTGCTGCTCGCCGGCACGCTGCGCGCCGAGGCCACCCTGGCCGCCGCCAACCTGGTCTACCTGCTGCTGATGGCCGGCGGCGGCGTCGTCCTGCCGACCTCGTCGTACGGCGGCAGCGCCCTCGGGCCGGCACTGGGCGCACTGCCCTCCGGTGCGCTGGGCGACGGGATGCGCGAGGCGTTCCTCGACGGCGCCTTCCCCCTGCTGCCGCTGGCGGTGCTGCTCGCCTGGGCGGCCGTCGGCACCTTCCTGACCGCCAGGACGTTTCGATGGGAGTGAGCGTGACCGAGCCCCGACAGCCGGCGCCGACCCGACCGGCCCCGCCGGCGTGGGCGGCCCGATGGCTGCGCCCAGCCGCCGTGGCGTCGCTGGTGGTGAACGTCCTCATCGTCGTGAGCGGCGGGGTCGTGCGCCTCACCGGCTCGGGACTCGGCTGCCCGACCTGGCCGCGCTGCACCGACGAGTCGTTCGTCCCGCACCGCGAGCTCGGCCTCCACGGCGTCATCGAGTTCGGCAACCGGATGATCACCTTCCTGCTCGCCGCGGTGGCCGTCGCGACGTTCGTGGTCGCCTGGCGCTACGGCCGGCGCAGCCTGACCCGCCTGGCGTTCGTGCTGGCCCTCGGCGTGCCGGCCCAGGCCGTCGTCGGCGGCGTCACCGTGCTGACCGGCCTGAACCCCTGGATCGTCGCCTTCCACCTGCTGATCTCGCTGGCGATGATCGGCGTCGCCGGGGTCCTGATCCGCCGTATCGGCGAGGGCGACGGCCCGGCACGGCCGCTGGTCCCCGGCGGCGTGGTGCACCTGGCGCGCGCGACGTTCGTCGTGGGATGGGTGGTGCTGTACGTCGGCACCGTCGTCACCGGGAGCGGGCCCCACGCCGGTGACCTCGAGGCGCCTCGCAACGGCCTCGACCCCCGGGCGCTGAGCCAGCTCCACACCGACGTCGTGTTCCTCCTGCTCGGCCTGACCGTCGCGGCCGTGCTGGTGCTCCGCTCGGTCGGCGCCCCACCACTCGCCCGACGGGCAGCGGGGACCCTGCTGCTCGTGGAGCTCGCCCAGGGCGTGGTCGGCTTCGTGCAGTACTTCCTCGACCTGCCCATCGCGCTCGTCGCGGTCCACCTGCTGGGTGCGGCCCTGACGTCGGCGGCCCTCGCCTGGTTCCTGGTCAGCGTCCGCGAGCGCGACCGCGTCGGGGACCGCGCGACCGCTCGGCCACCCGATCCGACCAATTCGGATATTTCCCCGCGCCGCACCGCCGCGCGCGGTTAGCGTTCCGACCTCAGCCACACGCGAGTGGGGCCGCGACCCCGCGGCTCACTGGGAGCCTCGGAGGTCAGCTGTGCGTACGATCCTGCCTGCCCGCGCCACGACGTGGACCCGGGTGCGTCGCGCCCTCGTGGTCGGGCTCACGGCGCTGACCACCATGACGGCTTCCGCGCTGGCCTTCGGCGACGGCGTCGACATCTCGCACTGGCAGGGAACCGTCTCGTGGACCAAGGTGGACTCCGCCGGCGTGCAGTTCGCCTTCATGAAAGCGACCGAGGGGACGTCCTACCGTGACCCCAAGCTGGCGACGAACTGGACGGGCGCCGCCGCGGTGGGTGTCTACCGCGGCGCCTACCACTTCGCCCGCCCCAGCGTGGGCTCGGCCGGCACGCAGGCGCAGCACTACGTGTCCACGGTGACCAGGAGCCGCTTCGACGAGCCGGGCTCGCTCCCGCCCGTCCTGGACCTGGAGGCCACCGGCGGTCTGTCCGCCACCCAGCTGCGGAGCTGGGTGTCACGGTGGCTGACCACCGTCGAGCAGCTCACCGGACGCACGCCGATCGTGTACGTCTCCCCGTCCTTCTGGACCGACCACCTGGGCAACAGCACCGCCTTCACCCGCTACCCGTTGTGGATCGCCCACTACACCTCGGCCTCGCAGCCCAGGATCCCCGGTGGCTGGCCGCGCTGGACGTTCTGGCAGTACACCAGCTCCGGCACCGTCAGCGGCATCGCCGGCCAGGTCGACAAGAACCGCTTCAACGGCTCCGCGGCCGACCTCGCCGCCCTGGCCCGGACGACGGGCGGCTCCGACGTACCGGTCCCGCCCGGCCCGACCGTCCCGGTCGTGGCCGCCACCAGCCTCAGCGTCGCCGCCGGGGCCGCATCGGTCGCGACCAACCAGGCGGTCACCTTCTCGGGCGCGCTGCTGGCCGCGGGCGCGGCGGTGCCCGGACGGCCGGTCACCCTGTGGGCGCAGTCGGTCGGCAGCACCGCGTGGAGCCAGGTCGGCTCCGCGACCACCGACGCAGCCGGCGCCTACACCGCCCAGGCCGTCGTGCCCGGCTCCACCGACTACCAGGTTCGCTTCGCCGGCGACACCGCCTACGCCCCGGCCACATCCGGCCCGTCGGCGCGGGTCACCGTTGTCCAGCGCACCACTCCGGCGCTCGACCTGAAGACGACGAGGACCACGGTCCGGCGCGGTCGCGGGGTCATGCTCTACGGGCACCTCACGTCCGCCGGCAGGGGCGTGGCCGGCCAGGCCGTGCGGATCTTCAAGCGGCCCCTGGCCGGCGGTCCCTGGCGGCTGGTGTCCCGCACCACCAGCCTCGCGCCGACCGGGTGGTACTCCATCACCCTCCACCCGCGCCGGTCGCGGGTCTACAAGGCCGTGGCGCCGGGGTCGCTGCAGTACGTCGCCGTGAGGTCCAACCGGGCGGCCGTGCGGATGCGGTGAGGCTCAGCCGCGCTCGACCGCCGCGCGCAGCCGCGCCATCTCGGCAGCGATCGTCGCGGGTGTCCAGTGCGCGTTCAGCCCGCTGGGGTTCGGCAGCACCCACACCCGCGTGCCGGCGATCGCCGGCTCCTGCGGGCCGACCTGCGCCGCGCGGTGCCCGAACGCGGAGCGGTACGCCGTCACCCCCAGCACCGCCAGCCACCGGGGCCGGTGCTCCTCCACCTTCCGGCGCAGCGCGGCGCCGCCGGCCAGCAGCTCGGCGGCGCTCAGCTCGTCGGCTCGCGCCGAGGCCCGCGCCACCACGTTGGTCAGGCCGAGGCCCAGGTCGAGCAGCTGTTCCTGCTCCGAGGGCTGCAGCAGCCGCGGGGTGAAGCCAGAGGCGTGCAGGGCCGGCCAGAACCGGTTGCCGGGGCGGGCGAAGTGGTGCCCGGTGGCAGCCGTCCACAGTCCCGGGTTGATCCCGCAGAACACGACGCGCAGGCCGGGTCGCAGCAGGTCCGGCAGCAGCCGGTCCCGCGCCCTCTCGAGGTCCTCGCGACTAGGTCGCACGGCGTCCCGGCCCGGCGGCCCGCTCCCCCGCCCGGAGGCCGTCGTCCTCGACCACCCAGCCAAGGGCCAGCGTCTCGCGCCGGACGAACCGGTGGTCGCTGCCCGCCCCAGCGGACGCGACGAGGGCAGTGTTCGCCGCCACCGCCAGGTGCACAGGCAGCCACTCCGCACGCAGGCCCAGCGCCACCTCGGCGGCGCTCAGGGTGGGCGGGGCGGCCCGGTCGCCGACCCGGCACGCGAGGTAGCGCGACGTCATCCGGAAGACGTCGAACGGGTCCTGGGCGTGCGCCGCCGAGACCTCCACGATCTCGCCGACCTCCCCGAGGATCTCGCGCACCTCCAGGCCGCACTCCTCACGCACCTCGCGGAGCAGGGCCTCCTCGTCGCTCTCCCCCGGCTCCACTCCCCCGCCCGGGAGCTTGACCGCGCCCCGCGCCGTGCGGAGCACCAGCAGCCGGCCGGCATCGTCGCGCACCACCGCCCGCACCGCGCGTCGTTCGACGGCGGGCCCGCGGAGACTCACCGTGCCCTCCGGCCCATACAGCAACGTGACCCGTCGGGTGCCTGCGGCGTCCTGGTGCGGCGACGCCGTCATCGGGTCAGCAGCGGGTCCAGCGCGACGCCGACGAACAGCAGCGAGAGATACATGTTCGACCAGTGGAACAGCCGCATCGGCTTGAGGTCCACCACGTCGTCGCTGGCGGCCGACCGGCGCAGCAGCAGGTGCGACTCCACCAGGAAGGCCGCCCCCAGCACCGTCGCGACGGCGGGGTAGAACCATCCGGTCCCGGCCACGGGCCACAGCAGCAGCGAGGTGGCCACCATCACGTAGGCGTAGCCGACGATCTGCCGGGCGACCGTGCGGGCGCCGGCGACGACCGGCAGCATCGGCACCTCCGCGGCGGCGTAGTCCTCGCGGTAGCGGATCGCCAGCGCCCAGAAGTGCGGCGGGGTCCAGAAGAAGACGACCAGGAACAGCACCACGGGAGCCCAGGCGAGCTCACCAGTGACCGCCGTCCAGCCGATCAGGGCCGGGAAGCAGCCCGCGGCCCCGCCCCAGACGATGTTCTGCGTGGTCCGCCGCTTGAGAATCATCGTGTAGCCGACGACGTAGAACGCGTTCGCGGCCAACGCCAGGACCGCCGAGAGCGGGTTCACAAGGGTCCACAGCAGCACGGTGGAGACCACGCCCAGCGCCAGTCCGAACACCAGTGCCGCGCGGGGCGAGACGATGTGCCGTGGCAGGGCGCGGCGCCGCGTCCGTCGCATCCGCTGGTCGATGTCGGCGTCGTAGACGCAGTTGAGCGCGTTCGCGCTGCCTGCCGACAAGGTCCCGCCGACGACGGTGGCCACCACCAGGGCGAGGGGCGGCACGCCACGCTGGGCGAGGAACATCACCGGCACGGTGGTCAGCAGCAGCAGCTCGATGATCCGCGGCTTGGTCAGGCCCACGTATGCCATGACCACGTCGCGCGGACCGGGCGGCGACGTACGGGCAGCCGCCTCCTGGGTCCGGAGCGAGACACGGGGGTCGACGGCGGTCACACGAACCTCGGGGTCGGCGGAGCGTCCGGATCGGGACGCGCGGGCACCGCGAGTCTAGTGCGGGGGACCGAGCTCGCCCGCATCGGGCGGTCGTGGACGGGTGTGCATCTGCTCACCTCACCTGAGTAGTCTCCCGGGGGGGAGGTGTTCAGGCCTCGACACCCGGGTACCTCTCTTTGTCCAGCCCCCTTCGGAGAGGAAGACCGCACGTGAGCAAGCTCGACTGGAACGACCTCGACCAGCGCGCTGTCGACACCGCGCGGGTGCTGGCCATGGACGCGGTGCAGAAGGTCGGCAACGGCCATCCCGGCACCGCTATGGCGCTCGCCCCCGTCGCGTACACCTTGTTCCAGAAGGTGATGCGCCACAACCCCTCCGACCCGGACTGGGTGGCGCGCGACCGCTTCGTGCTCTCCGCCGGCCACAGCAGCATCACCCTCTACACCCAGCTCTACCTGGCCGGCTTCGGCCTGGAGCTCGAGGACCTCAGGTCGCTGCGCACCTGGGGCAGCAAGACCCCCGGCCACCCCGAGCAGGGCCACACGACCGGCGTCGAGACCACCACCGGGCCTCTGGGCCAGGGCGTGGCCAACGCGGTCGGGATGGCGATGGCGGCCCGCCGCGAGCGGGGCCTGCTCGACCCCGACGCGGCCGAGGGCGAGAGCCCGTTCGACCACCACGTCTACGCGATCGCCAGCGACGGCGACCTGGAGGAGGGCGTCAGCAGCGAGGCGTCGTCGATCGCGGGCCACCAGCGGCTCGGCAACCTCACGGTGATCTACGACGACAACGACATCTCCATCGAGGGCGACACCGACATCGCGTTCAGCGAGAGCGTCCCCGACCGCTACCGGGCCTACGGCTGGCACGTGCAGGAGCTCGACTGGACCAACGGCGGCACGGAGTACGTCGAGGACGTCCCGGGCCTCTACGCCGCGCTGGAGGAGGCCCGCAGCGTCACCGACCGGCCGAGCTTCATCAGCCTCAAGACGGTGATCGCATGGCCGGCCCCCAACGCGCAGGGCACCGGCAAGGCGCACGGGTCGGCGCTCGGCGACGACGAGGTGGCGGCCACCAAGCGGATCCTCGGGTTCGACCCCGAGCAGACCTTCGAGGTCTCCGACGAGGTGCTCGCCCACACCCGCGCCCTCGGCGACCGCGGGACGCAGGCCCAGCAGGCCTGGCAGCGTGACTTCGACACCTGGGCCGAGCAGCACCCCGAGGGCAAAGCATTGCTGGACCGGATGCGGACCCGGACGCTCCCGAGCGGGTGGACCGACGCGCTGCCCACGTTCGACGCCGACGAGAAGGGCGTCGCCACCCGGAAGGCCTCCGGTGAGGTGCTCTCCGCCATCGCCCCCGTGCTCCCCGAGCTGTGGGGCGGCTCCGCGGACCTCGCCGAGTCCAACAACACCACCCCGAAGGGCGAGCCGTCGTTCGTCCCGGACGACCGGGCGACCAAGGACTTCCCGGGCAACCCCTACGGCCGCGTCCTGCACTTCGGCATCCGCGAGCATGCGATGGGGTCGATCATGAACGGGGTCGCCCTGCACGGCGGCACCCGTGTCTACGGCGGCACCTTCCTGGTGTTCTCCGACTACATGCGACCCGCCGTGCGCCTGGCCTCGCTGATGCAGCTGCCGGTCACCTACGTCTGGACCCACGACTCCATCGGCCTCGGCGAGGACGGCCCCACCCACCAGCCGGTCGAGCACGTCGCCGCACTGCGGGCGATCCCCGGGCTGGACGTGGTGCGTCCCGCCGACGCCAACGAGACGGTCGCCGCCTGGCAGACGATCCTCGAGCACAACGACCGCCCGGCGGGTCTCGCGCTCACCCGCCAGAACGTCCCCACCTTCCCGCGCGGCACCGACGGGTTCGCCACCACCGAGGGCGTCGCCCGCGGCGGCTACGTCCTGGTCGACGCGGCCGAGGGCCAGCCCGACGTGGTCCTGGTCGGCACCGGCTCCGAGGTGCAGATCGCGGTCGCCGCTCGCGAGCAGCTCGCCGCCAAGGGGGTGCAGGCGCGGGTCGTCTCCATGCCGTGCCGCGAGTGGTTCGACGCCCAGGACCAGGCCTACCGCGACGCTGTCCTGCCGCCGAGCGTGCGGGCCCGGGTCAGCGTCGAGGCGGGCGTGGCGCAGGGGTGGCGCGAGGTCGTCGGCGACGCCGGCCGGATCGTGTCGCTGGAGCACTTCGGGGCCTCTGCGGACTACGCCACGCTCTACGCCGAGTTCGGGCTCACCGCCGAGGCCGTCGTCCTGGCCGCCGAGGACAGCATCAGGGCCGCCCAGGCCTGACCCGCCCGGGGCGGGGGTAGCCCCCGTCCACCCAACGAGTTCCACGGAGGACCCATGTCCGAACGTCTGAAGAATCTCGCCGACGCGGGAGTGTCGATCTGGTTGGACGACCTCTCCAGGGAGCGCATCGAGACCGGCAACCTCGCCGACCTGGTGACGAAGAGCTCCGTCGTCGGGGTGACCACCAACCCGACCATCTTCGCCTCGGCACTCGCCGACGGCGAGCGCTACGACGAGCAGCTCGGCGAGCTGAAGAGCAACGGCGCCGACGTCGACGACGCCATCTTCGAGCTGACCACCACCGACGTGCGCAACGCCTGCGACGTCCTGATGGACACCTACCGGGCCACCGACGGTGTGGACGGGCGGGTCTCCATCGAGGTACCGCCCGGTCTCGCCTTCGACACCGACGGCACCACCAAGGCCGCCAAGAAGCTGTGGTCGGCCGTGGACCGGCCGAACCTGCTGATCAAGATCCCCGGAACGACGGAGGGGCTGCCGGCCATCACCGCTGCCGTCGCCGAGGGGATCAGCGTCAACGTCACGCTGATCTTCGGGCTGCACCGCTACGACCAGGTGATGGAGGCCTACCTCGACGGGCTGGAGCAGGCCCGCGACAACGGCCACGACCTGTCCACGATCCACTCCGTCGCCTCCTTCTTCGTCTCCCGCGTGGACAGCGAGATCGACAAGCGCCTCGAAGCCATCGGGGGCGAGGCCGTCGACCTGCGCGGCAAGGCGGCGGTGGCCAACGCCCGCCTCGCCTACGCCGCCTTCGAGGAGAAGTTCGGGACCGATCGGTTCGGCGACCTGCAGCGGGCCGGTGCCCGGCCGCAGCGGCCGCTGTGGGCCTCGACGGGTGTGAAGAACCCCGACTACTCCGACACGCTGTACGTCTCCGACCTCGTGGTCTCCGGGACCGTCAACACCATGCCGGAGAAGACGCTCGAGGCGGTCGCCGACCACGGCGAGGTGAAGGGCGACATGGTCACCACGCAGTACGACGACGCGCGCCAGGTCATGAGCGACCTCGCGGCCGCCGGGATCGACTACGACGACGTGATCGCCACGCTCGAGCAGGAGGGCGTCGACAAGTTCGTGGCGTCCTGGGACGAGCTCGTCGAGACCGTCCGCGGGCAGATGGAGAAGTCGGGCACCACGGCGGGCGCCCAGTGACCAGCTCCCTGGAGGTGACCGCGGCCGGCGCGGCCGCGGACGCGGTAGCGGCCCGGGTGCCGGAGCTGGTCGAGGAGCGGTTCGCCAGCCGCATGTTCGCCGGCGACGCCACCTTGTGGGGTGCGGCGGCCGAGCCGGAGGCGAGCGTGCGGCTCGGCTGGACCGCCCTGCACCGCACCTCTCGTCCCCTGCTCGGCCAGGTCGCCGCCATCCGCGAGGAGCTGCGCGAGGACGGCGTCGAGCACGTCGTGCTGTGTGGCATGGGCGGCTCGTCGCTGGCGCCCGAGGTGATCTGCGCCGCTGCGGGCGTGGAGCTCACGGTCCTGGACTCCAGCCACCCCGACCAGGTCCGGGCGGCGCTGGCCGACCGTCTCGAGAGCACCGTGGTGGTCGTGTCCAGCAAGTCCGGCTCCACGGTCGAGACCGACTCCCAGCGACGGGCCTACGTCGCGGCCTTCGAGTCGGCGGGCATCGACCCGACCCGGCGGGTCGTGATCGTCACCGACCCTGGTAGCCCCTTGGACGAGCAGTCCCGGGCCGACGGCTACCGCGTGGTGAACGCCGACCCGAACATCGGCGGCCGCTACTCGGCGCTGACCGCCTTCGGCCTGGTGCCGACCGGGATCGCCGGCGTCGACATCGAGACGCTGCTCGACGACGCCGACGCGGTCGCGGACCTGCTCGCCGAGGACGACGAGGGCAACCCGGCGCTGCGCCTGGGGGCGGCGATGGCCGGCACCGAGCCGCTGCGCGACAAGCTCGTGCTGGTCGACGAGGGGTCCGGGCTGCCCGGCTTCGCCGACTGGGCCGAGCAGCTGATCGCCGAGAGCACCGGCAAGGACGGCGTCGGCATCCTGCCGGTGGTCGTGGCCGACAGCTCCGCCCCCGAGGTCGCGCTGCCGCCGCACGACGTGACCCTCGCGCGCCTGGTGGACGGTGAGGACGACGACTCCCCCGCGCCGGCCTCGACCGGTGCCGGCGCCCACGGCGGCTCCGACGTGCGGGTCGCCGGGTCGCTCGGGGCGCAGATGCTGCTGTGGGAGGCCGCGACCGCGGTGGCCGGGCGGCTGCTCGGCATCAATCCCTTCGACCAGCCGGACGTCGAGAGCGCGAAGAAGGCTGCCCGCTCGATGCTGGAGGGCGCTCCCGACACCACGGAGCCCGACGCGGTCGACGGGGCGGTGGAGATCCGGGCGCTCGGCGGCGACTGGCTCGGCGGCGCCTCGACGGTCGCGGCGGCACTCGACGCGCTGCTGGGCCGGCTCGACCCGGACACCGGCTACGTCGCGGTGATGGCCTACCTCGACCGGCTGGCCCACGCGGACCTCGCCGACGTGCGGCGCACGCTGGCGATCCGCACCAAGCGCCCGGTGACCTTCGGCTGGGGGCCGCGGTTCCTGCACTCGACCGGCCAGCTGCACAAGGGCGGCCCCAGCACGGGGATCTACCTCCAGATCACCGGCTCCCCCGACGAGGACCTCCCCGTCGCGGGCCGGGAGTTCGGCTTCGGTGACCTGATCTCCGCACAGGCCGCCGGCGACGCCCGGGTGCTCGCCGAGCACGAGCGCCCGGTGCTCCGGCTGCACGTGCGCAGCGCAGCGGGCCTGAAGACGGTCCGGGACGCCCTCGGATGAGGGGGTCCAACCCGCTGCGCGACCCGCAGGACCGGCGGCTGCCGAGGATCGCCGGGCCCTGCGGCCTGGTGATCTTCGGCGTCACCGGCGACCTGTCGCGCAAGAAGCTCATGCCGGCGGTCTACGACCTGGCCAGCCGCGGCCTGCTGCCGCCCGGGTTCTCCCTGGTCGGGTTCGCCCGCCGCGACTGGGCCGACCAGGACTTCGCCCAGGTCGTCCACGACGCGGTCAAGGAGCACGCGCGCACCGAGTTCCGCGAGGAGGTCTGGGAACAGCTCGCCGAGGGCTTCCGCTTCGTGCCGGGCAACTTCGACGACGACCAGGCCTTCCAGACGCTGCGCCAGACGATCCTCGACCTCGACCGGGTCCGCGGCACCAACGGCAACCACGCCTTCTACCTCTCGATCCCGCCCCGCTTCTTCGCCGACGTGATCGGCCAGCTCAAGGAGCACGGGCTGGCCGACCAGGACTCCGGCTCGTGGCGCCGGGTGGTCGTCGAGAAGCCGTTCGGCTCCGACCTGCACACGGCGCGCGAGCTCAACGCGACCGTCTCCGAGGTCTTCCCCTCCGGCTCGGTGTTCCGCATCGACCACTACCTCGGCAAGGAGACGGTCCAGAACATCCTCGCGATGCGGTTCGCCAACGCGATGTTCGAGCCGATCTGGAACTCCAACTACGTCGACCACGTGCAGATCACGATGGCCGAGGACATCGGCATCGGCGGTCGCGCCGGCTACTACGACGGCATCGGCGCCGCCCGCGACGTGATCCAGAACCACCTGCTGCAGCTGATGGCCCTGATCGCGATGGAGGAGCCGACCTCCTTCGAGGCCCGGAGCCTGCGGCTGGAGAAGCAGAAGGTGCTCGAGTCCGTCGTGCTGCCCCGGCGGCTGGACCTGGCCACCGCCCGCGCCCAGTACGTCGAGGGCTGGGCCGGCGGCGTCAAGGTGCCCGGCTACAAGGAGGAGCAGGACATCCCGCAGGACTCCCGGACGGAGACCTACGCCGCGATCAAGCTCGGGATCGACAACCGCCGCTGGAGCGGGGTGCCCTTCTACCTGCGCCACGGCAAGCGGCTCGGCCGGCGGGTGACCGAGGTCGCCGTGGTCTTCAAGCAGGCGCCGCACCTGCCCTTCAGCGCCACCGCCACCGAGGAGCTCACCCACAACGCCCTGGTGATCCGCGTGCAGCCCGACGAGGGCATCACCCTGCGGTTCGGCTCGAAGGTGCCGGGCACGTCGATGGAGATCCGCGACGTCAACATGGACTTCGCCTACGGGGGCTCGTTCACCGAGTCCTCCCCCGAGGCCTACGAGCGGCTGATCCTCGACGTGCTGCTCGGCGACGAGCCGCTGTTCCCGCGCCACGAGGAGGTCGAGCTGTCCTGGAAGATCCTGGACCCGATCGTCGACTACTGGGCCGAGCACGGGAAGCCGGACACCTACCCCGCCGGCACCTGGGGCCCCGCGTCGGCCGACGCGATGCTGGCTCGCGACGGCCGGGTGTGGAGGCGACCATGATCCCGCTCGAGGACACCACCAGCAGCGCCATCGCCGCGGAGTTCCTGCGGGCCCGCCGCCGGGCCGGTAGCCCGGCCATGGGGATGGTCATGACCCTCGTCATCGTCGTCGAGGAGGACCTCGCCGCGGAGGCGATGTCCGCAGCCCGGGCCGCCGCCCAGGAGCACCCTGCCCGGTTGCTCGGCGTGGTCCTCGGCGACGGCCGGGGCGCCGCCCGGGTGGACGCCGAGGTCGGCATCGGCGCCGGCATGTCCGGCGAGCGGGCCCTGATCCGGCTCAGCGGCGCGGTCACCAAGCACCCCGAGTCGGTGGTGCTGCCGCTGCTGCTCCCCGACTCCCCGGTCGTCGTCTGGTGGCCCGGACGGGCACCGGCCCAGCCGGCCGACGACCTGCTCGGCCGGCTGGCCCGGCGCCGGATCACCGACGCCGCCGCCGTACCGACCGGCAAGGCCAAGGCGATGCTCACCCAGTGCCACGCCTACGCGCCCGGCAACACCGACCTGGCCTGGACCCGGATCACCCCGTGGCGCGCGGTCCTGGCCTCGGCGATGGACCAGGACCCCGGCAAGGTGACCGCGGCGTCGGTGCAGTCCGAGCGGATCAGTCCGAGCGCGGACCTGCTCGCCGCCTGGCTCGCCGACCGGCTGCGGGTTCCGGTGAGCCGGGCGGTCTCCGAGGGGCCCGGGATCACCAGGGTCTCGCTGACCACGCGCAACGGCGAGGTGGTCCTCGACCGCCCCGACGGCCGCCTGGCCACCCTGTCGGCCCCCGACCAGCCGGACCGTCCCGTGGCTCTCAAGCGGCGCACCATCGAGGAGCTGCTGTCCGAGGAGCTGCGCCGCCTCGACCCCGACGACGTCTACGCCGCCACCGTGAAGAAGATGATCCGCATGTCCGGCGGCACCACCAGCAGGAGGAAGAAGCGATGAGCGCACCCACCGTCGAGGTCGTCCCCGACGCCGACACCCTCGCCACCCGGGTGGCGGCGCGCCTGCTCGAGCGGCTCGCGGAGGCCCAGGCGGACGAACGGGTGCCCTCCATCTGCCTCACCGGCGGGAGCATCGCCGAGAAGCTGCACGCCGAGCTGGCCCGTCTCTCGGCCACCTCCGACGTCGACTGGTCCCGGGTGGACGTGTGGTGGGGCGACGAACGGTTCGTCGCCGCGGACGACGCCGACCGCAACGCCCGGCAGGCCCGCGAGGCCCTGCTCGACCACGTCGACGTGGATCCCGCCCGCGTGCACGAGATGCCGGCGGCCGGCAGCCTGTCGCTCGAGGAGGCGGCCGCGGCGTACGCCGACGAGCTGCGCACCCGCGGCAACGACGACTTCGACGTCATGATGCTCGGGATGGGGCCCGACGGGCACGTCGCCTCGCTGTTCCCCGGCCATCCGCAGCTCGACGTCGACGACCGGACCGCGGTGGCCGTCACCGACTCCCCCAAGCCCCCGCCCGAGCGGATCAGCCTCACCTACGCGGCACTGAACCGCTCCCGCGCGGTGTGGTTCCTCGTCACCACCGGGGACAAGGCGCAGGCGGCGCACCGCGCCATCACCGGCGCCGACCTCCACGAGGTGCCGGCGGCCGGCGTGCACGGCGAGCAGGAGACCGTCTGGTTCCTCGACGAGGCCGCGGCCGCCCACCTCGGGCAGTAGCCGCACCCTGGCGAGGTCAGAAGACGATGTCGCCGCTCTTGCGACGCGAGCGGAGCAGCTGGATCGCCTCGTCCAGGATCTGCTCGGCCTCCTTGTCGGAGCGGCGCTCCTTCACGTAGGCCAGGTGCGTCTTGTAGGGCTCGATCTTCGGCGGCGGCGGCGGGTTGTCCGAGTCCAGGCTCGCCGGGAGCCCGCAGCGCGGGCAGTCCCACGAGTCGGGGATCAGTGCCTCCACCGCGAAGGTGATCACCGACTGGTGCTCGTGTGCGCAGAAGTAGACGACCCGCTGACGCGGAGCGGCCTCGCCGCGCTCCGCCTCCCCCATCGGGCCGGCACCGACCCGACTTCCTCGAATGGCGTTGCCTCCACCAGCCACGATGTGCGCTCCTCTTCTTGAAGCTAGTTGCCTGCCTTGAGCAGCAGACCAAGGGCGACCACGCAGGAGACCCAGATGAGCCCGGCTCCGACGGTGATCCGGTCCAGGTTCCGCTCGGCGACCGACGACCCCCCCAGTCCGCTCGAGACACCGCCACCGAACATGTCGGAGAGACCGCCGCCTCGCCCCTTGTGCAGCAGCACGAGGACGATCAGCAGCAGGCTGGTCAGCATCAGGAGAGCGGTGAAGACGGTAACCACACCGAAATCCTAACCCACGGGTGCCGGTTTCAGATGACCGGCATGTCGTAGTAGCGGCAGATGCCGCCGAACTCGTCGGCCTGCAGGCTGGCACCGCCCACCAGGCACCCGTCGACGTCCGCCTTCTCCATGATCCCGGCCACGTTCGCGGCCTTCACCGAGCCGCCGTAGAGCACCCGGCACGCCGCCGCCGCGTCGTCGGAGAAGGTCTCCGCGAGCCGCGCCCGGATCGCCGCGCACACCTCCTGCGCGTCGTCGGGGGTGGCCACCTCGCCGGTGCCGATGGCCCAGACCGGCTCGTAGGCGATCACCAGGTCCGCGACCTGCTGCTCGCTCAGCCCGGCCAGCGAGCCGTCGACCTGGGCCAGGGTGTGCTCGACCTGGCGGCCCTCCTTGCGGACCTCCAGGCCCTCGCCGACGCAGACGATCGGCGTCATGCCGGCCGCGATCACCTTCTTCGCCTTCGCGTTGACGATCTCGTCGGACTCGGCGTGGTGCTCGCGCCGCTCCGAGTGCCCCACCACGACGTAGGAGCAGCCCAGCTTGGCGAGCATCCCGGCGGAGATCTCCCCGGTGTAGGCGCCGCTGTCCTGCGTGGAGACGTCCTGGGCGCCGTACCCGATCTCGAGCCGGTCGCCGTCCACCAGCGTCTGCACGCTCCGCAGGTCGGTGAACGGCGGGACCACGACGACCTCGACCTTGCCGTAGTCGTGCCGCTTGTCCGACAGGGTCCAGGCGAGCTTCTGCACCAGGACCACCGCCTCCTGGTGGTTGAGGTTCATCTTCCAGTTGCCCGCCATCAGCGGGACGCGTGCGTGCTTGGCCATCGGGCTTCCTCCGGGTGAGGCTTCGGGTGGGGTGGTGCCGGGTCGAGGTGCTGCGGGGCCGGCGGGGGTCAGGAGAGGACGTCGATGCCGGGCAGCGGCTTGCCCTCGAGGTACTCCAGGCTCGCGCCGCCACCGGTCGAGATGTGACCGAACGCGTTCTCGTCGAACCCGAGCTTGCGGACCGCGGCGGCCGAGTCACCGCCACCGACCACGGAGAGCCCGTCGACCTCGGTCAGCGCCGCGGCGACGGTCCGGGTGCCACCGGCGAAGGCGTCGAACTCGAAGACGCCCATCGGTCCGTTCCAGAACACCGTGCGGGCGTCGGCGAGCGCGTCGGCGAACCGCTGGGCCGACTCCGGGCCGATGTCGAGACCGATCTTGTCGGCCGGGATCGCATCGGCGGGGACCACCGACGGTTCGGCGTCGGCGGCGAACTCGCCGGCGACCACCACGTCGGTGGGCAGCAGGATCTGGACTCCCGACTCCTCCGCGCGCCGCAGGTACTCGCGGCAGGTCTCGAGCTGGTCGTCCTCGAGCAGGCTCTTGCCGATCTCGTGCCCCTGCGCCTTGAGGAAGGTGAAGACCATGCCGCCGCCGATGAGCAGCCGGTCGGCCTTGCCGAGGAGGTTGTCGATCACGCCGAGCTTGTCGGAGACCTTCGATCCGCCGAGCACGACGACGTACGGCCGCTCGGGCTCCTCGGTGAGCCGGCGCAGCACGTCGATCTCCCGGGACACCAGCCCGCCCATGGCGTGCGGCAGCCGCTGTGCCACGTCGTAGACGGACGCCTGCTTGCGGTGCACGACCCCGAAGCCGTCGCTGACGAAGGCGTCGGCGAGTCCGGCGAGCCGGTCGGCGAAGGCACCCCGCACCGCGTCGTCCTTGCTGGTCTCGCCCTCGTTGAAGCGGACGTTCTCCAGCACTGCGACCTGGCCGTCCCGGAGGCCGTCCACCGTGGCACGGGCGCTCTCGCCCACGGTGTCGGTGGCGAACGCGACGTCGCGGCCGAGCAGCTCGCCGAGCCGCCGGGCCACCGGCGCCAGCGAGTACTGCGGGTCCGGGGCGCCCTTGGGCCGGCCGAGGTGCGCGGCCACGAGCACCCGTGCCCCGGCGTCGGCGAGCTCGGCGATGGTGGGCACGCTGGCCCGGATCCGCCCGTCGTCGGTGATGGTCTGCCCGTCCAGCGGGACGTTGAGGTCGGAGCGCACGAGCACCCGCTTGCCGCGGACGTCGCCGAGGTCGTCGAAGCCGGTCATGAGTCCCTTTCCTGCACCGACCCGCCCACGCAGGTGCGCGGACGGGTCGGCGTCGCTCGAGTCGGAGGTGGGGTCGTCAGAGCTTGTCGCCGACGAAGGTCACCAGGTCGACGAGGCGGTTGGAGTAGCCCCACTCGTTGTCGTACCAGCCGATGACCTTGACCTGGTTGCCGATCACCTTGGTCATGCCGGCGTCGAAGATGCAGGAGGCCGGGTCGGTGACGATGTCGCTGGAGACGATCGGGTCCTCGGTGTAGGTCAGGTAGCCCTTCAGCGGGCCCTCGGCGGCCGCCTTGACGGCCGCGTTGACCTCCTCGACCGAGGTCTCGCGGGAGGCCTCGAAGGTCAGGTCGGTCGCCGAGCCGGTGGGCAGCGGCACGCGCATCGCGAAGCCGTCGAGCTTGCCCTTCAGCTCCGGGAGCACCAGGCCGATGGCCTTCGCCGCGCCGGTCGAGGTCGGGACCATGTTGAGGGCCGCGGCCCGCGCGCGCCGCAGGTCCTTGTGCGGGGCGTCCTGGAGGTTCTGGTCCTGGGTGTAGGCGTGGATCGTGGTCATCAGGCCCTTGACGATGCCGACGCTGTCGTTGAGCGCCTTGGCCATCGGCGCCAGGCAGTTCGTGGTGCAGGAGGCGTTCGAGATGATGGTGTGCGCGCCGGGGTCGTAGTCGCCGTCGTTCACGCCGAGCACGACGGTGAAGTCCTCGTTCTTCGCGGGTGCGGAGATGATCACCTTCTTGGCGCCGGCGTCGACGTGCGCCTTGGCCTTGGTGGCGTCGGTGAAGAAGCCGGTCGACTCGATGACGACGTCGACGCCGAGGTCCTTCCACGGCAGCTGCGCCGGGTCCTTCTCGGCCAGGATCTTCAGGGTGCGCTGGCCGACCTTGATCCCGTCGTCGGTCACGGAGACCTCCTCGGGGAACCGGCCGAGGATGGAGTCGTACTTCAGCAGGTGCGCCATCGTGTGCACGTCGCCGAGGTCGTTGGCGGCCACGACCTCGATGTCGGCGCCGGAGGCCTGGACGGCCCGGAAGAAGTTGCGGCCGATGCGGCCGAAGCCATTGATGCCCACGCGTACGGTCACGGGTTGCGTCTCCTCGCTAGCAGGTCTGGTGGGAGGCGGTCTCGCGACCACCTCGTCCCCGACCCTACCGTCCTCGCGCGGTCCGGTCCCAGGTCGTTCGCCCTACGTGCCGGTAACCGGCCGAGGTCGCTGACCTGCGCCGACGAGGCCACCGGCCACCCGTGCCTGCGCGCCCGGCGGTGACCCGAGCTCACTGCGTCACTGCTGCTCGGCGAGCATGTCCGGGGTCAGGCTGGCCTCCGTGTCGGGGATGCCGAGCTCCTCGGCGCGCTTGTCGGCCATCGCGAGCAGCCGGCGGATCCGGCCGGCGATCGCGTCCTTGGTCAGCGGCGGCACGTGCAGCTGACCGAGCTCCTCCAGGGAGGCCTGCTTGTGCTCGAGCCGGAGGTCGCCGGCCAGCTTCAGGTGGTCGGGCACCTCCTCGCCGAGGATCTCCAGCGCCCGCTCCACGCGGGCCCCGGCGGCGACCGCCGCGCGAGCCGAGCGGCGGAGGTTGGCGTCGTCGAAGTTGGCGAGCCGGTTGGCCGTGGCGCGCACCTCGCGGCGCATCCGCCGTTCCTCCCAGGCCATCAGCGACTCGTGTGCACCCAGCCGGGTCAGCAGCGCGCCGATCGCGTCACCGTCGCGGATCACCACGCGGTCCACGCCGCGGACCTCCCGGGCCTTCGCGGCGATGCCGAGACGGCGGGCGGCGCCGACGAGCGCGAGAGCGGCCTCCGGGCCGGGGCAGGTCACCTCCAGCGCCGAGGAGCGACCGGGCTCGGTGAGCGAGCCGTGGGCCAGGAACGCCCCGCGCCAGGCGGCAACCGCGTCGCAGCCGGCTCCGGAGACCACCTGGGGCGGGAGGCCGCGCACCGGCCGGCCGCGGCCGTCGAGCAGGCCGGTCTGCCGCGCGAGGGCCTCACCGTCACGGACCACCCGGACGACGTACCTGCTGCCCTTGCGGATGCCGTTGCCGGAGACCATCACCACGTCGGAGGTGTGCCCGTAGACCTCCGCGATGTCCTTGCGCAGCCTCCGGGCCGCGGCGCCGGTGTCGAGCTCGGCCTCGACGACGATGCGGCCGCTGACGATGTGCAGGCCACCGGCGAACCGCAGCATCGAGGATGCCTCGGACTTGCGGCAGCAGGCCTTGGTCACCTGAGTGCTGGCCAGTTCCGCCTTCACCTGCGCCGTCATCGCCATGCATCCGATCCTGCCATGTGGGGTCTGGTCGCCCGAATTGCGCGTTCCGTCGCGGTGGGCTCGGTCACCCTACGTCCCGCGCAGAACCTCCGCATAGGCATCCGCCAACTTGTCCACGTCGTGACGGTGGCTTCCGTCGTCAGCGGCCACGTCGGCGACGACCAGCTCGGCACCCAGCGCCTCGGCGGTGGCCCGTAGCTGGGCCTCGTCGCCCACCGACGCCTTGTCGGCCAGCACCACGTCGACGCGCAGGTCGGGCGCGTGGTCGGTGAGCACCTCGAGGTGGTTCTCCTGGGAGAAGCCGTCGGTCTCCCCCGCCTGCGGCCCGAGGTTGACCGTCACGATGGTGCGCGCGTCGGTGCGCACGAGGGCCTCCCGGAGCCCGGGCACCAGCAGGTGCGGGATCACGCTGGTGAACCAGGAGCCCGGTCCGAGCACCACCCAGTCGGCACGCTCCAAGGCCTCGATCGCCTCGGGGCACGCCGCGGGCGCCGTCGGCTCGAGCCGCACGGACACGACCTGCCCCTCGGTCGAGGCCACCGCGACCTGGCCCCGCACCGTGGTGAGCGCGCCGGGCTCGTGCGGCACCAGACCGAGCACCTCGGCGGTGATGTCGATCGGCGAGACCGACATCGGCAGCACCCGCCCGTGGGCTCCCAGCAGCCGTCCCACCCAGTCCAGCCCGGCCACGTGCTCGCCGAGCAGGTCCCACAACGAGACGATCAGCAGGTTCCCCAGCGCGTGCTCGTCGAGCTCCCCGCCGGAGAACCGGTGCTGCAGCACGTCGGCCCAGGTCCGGCCCCACTCGTCGTCGCCGCAGAGGGCCGCGAGGGCCATCCGCAGGTCGCCGGGCGGCAGGACCCCGAACTCGCGGCGCAGCCGCCCCGAGGAGCCGCCGTTGTCGGCGACGGTGACCACGGCGGTCAGGTCGGAGACGACCCGCCGCAGGGCGGACAGGGACGCGGCGAGGCCGTGGCCGCCGCCCAGCGCGACCACCCGGGGCGGCACGGCGCCGGCTGTCGGAACGGTCATCTCACTCACGCCCGAGGTCGCGGTGCACGGACCGGGCGTCGATGCCGGCCTTGCGCAGCCGGGTCGCGAACTCCTCCGCCATCGCGACCGACCGGTGCTTGCCACCGGTGCAGCCGATCGCGACCGTCATGAACCGCTTGCCCTCCCGCAGGTAGCCGGTGACGACGGTGCGGACCAGCTCGACGTACTCGGTGAGGAACTCCTGCGCCTCGGGCCTGTCCTTGACGTAGTCGGCCACGGCCTCGTCGCGGCCGGTGAGCGGGCGCAGGCCGGGGACCCAGTGCGGGTTGGGCAGGAACCGCATGTCGGCGACCAGGTCGGCGTCGACCGGGATGCCGTACTTGAAGCCGAAGCTCACCACGGTCGCCTTCATCGCGGTGGTGTGCTCGGTGCCGAACGCGTCGGCGACCTTGTCGGTGAGCTGGTGCACGTTGAGCGTCGAGGTGTCGATCACCAGGTCGGCCTCGG
Organism: uncultured Actinomycetota bacterium; assembly: GCA_963835385.1. GTDB lineage: Bacteria > Actinomycetota > Actinomycetes > Propionibacteriales > Nocardioidaceae > Nocardioides_B. The sequence continues at coordinate 145,831 of CAWIFK010000017.1, read as the reverse complement.
AGCGCAGGTCGGCGAGCACCACCCGCTCGCGGGTCAGCCCGTCGAGCAGCCGGCCGCCGCCCTGCAGCGGGTGCGGGCGCCGGGCGGCCTCCTGCCGGCGCACCAGCACCTCGTTGTTGGCCTCGAGGAACAGCAGGGTCGTGCGCCGGCCGGTGGTGCCGCGGGCGAGCACCTCGCGCAGGCCCGCGAAGAACGAGCCGGACCGGACGTCGACGACGACGGCGATCGGCTGCAGCAGCCCCTGGGAGTCGTCGACCAGGCGCACCACGTCGGGCACCAGCTGCGGCGGCAGGTTGTCGACGACGTAGAAGCCGAGGTCCTCCAGCTCCTTGGCGGCGGTGCTGCGGCCGGCACCGGTCATGCCGGTGACCACGACGAGCTCGCCGCGCTGGTCGGGCGTCGGTGGCCGGGTGGCGGTCATCAGGACTCCTCGATCTCTCCGGTGGCCGTGTTGATGGTGACAGGTCGCGGGGCGCCCGGCTGATGGTCGACGGCGGCCGCGATCGCCTCGGCGGTGCGCGGACCGATGCCCGGCACCGCGGCGATCTCCTCGACCGTCGCCGCGCGCAGCCGCTTCAGCGACCCGAACTGCTTGAGCAGGCTCTTGCGCCGCACCTCGCCCAGGCCGGGCACGTCGTCGAGGAGACTCTCCACCATGCTCTTGGACCGGCGGGAGCGGTGGTGGGTAATCGCGAAGCGGTGCGCCTCGTCGCGGATGCGCTGCAGCAGGTAGAGCCCCTCGCTGGTGCGCGGCAGGATGACCGGATCCTCCTGGCCGGGCACCCAGACCTCCTCCAGCCGCTTGGCCAGGCCGCAGACGGGCACGTCGTCGATCCCGAGCTCGTCGAGCGCCCGCTGGGCTGCCGCCACCTGCGGCGGCCCGCCGTCCACGACGACCAGCCCGGGGACGTAGGCGAACTTGCGGGGTCGACCGGTCTCCGGGTCGATGAGGGCCGGTCCCTCGGCGTCGCCGTCGGCGAGCCCGTCGATGTCCGGGGTCTCGGCGCGCTCGTCGAGCAGCCGCCGGAACCGGCGGGTGATCACCTCGTGCATGGAGGCGACGTCGTTCTGGCCCTCGACACCGCGGATCACGAAGCGGCGGTACTCGCTCTTGCGCGCGAGGCCGTCCTCGAACACCACCATCGAGGCAACCACCTCGGTGCCCTGCAGGTTGGAGATGTCGTAGCACTCGACGCGCAGCGGCGCCCCGGGCAGCGCGAGGGCCTGCTGGATCTCCTCCAGGGCGCGGTTGCGGGTGGTGAGGTCGCTGGCCCGCTTGGTCTTGTGGAGCCCCAGCGACTGCAGCGCGTTGCGCGCCACGGTCTCCTGCAGCGCCTTCTTGTCCCCCCGCTGCGGCACGCGGATGCTCACCTTGCCGCCGCGCAGCGAGCCGAGCCACTGCTCGAGCGTCTCGTGGTCCGGAGGCAGCGCCGGCACCAGCACCTCGCGCGGGATCGCGTCGCCGACCTCGTCGGCGTAGAGCTGGAGCAGGAACCCTTCGACCAGCCCGCCGGTGTCGGCGTCGTCGACCTTGTCCGCGACCCACCCGCGCTGGCCGCGCACCCGGCCGCCGCGGACGATGAAGATCTGCACCGCCACCTCGAGCGGGTCCTCGGAGAAGGCGATCACGTCGGCGTCCGTGCCGTCGCCGAGCACCACCGCCTGCTTCTCCATCGCCCGCTTGAGCGCCCCGATGTCGTCGCGCAGCCGGGCGGCACGCTCGAAGTCCGTGTCGTCGGAGGCGGCGTACATCTCCTTCTCCAGTCGCCTCACGAACGCGGTCGTCTGCCCGCCCATGAAGTCGCAGAAGTCCTCGACGATCGCGCGGTGCTCCTCGGCGCTGACCTGGCCCACGCACGGCGCGGCGCACTTGCCGATGTAGCCGAGCAGGCAGGGCCGGCCGATCTGGCCGGAGCGCTTGAAGACGCCGTTCGAGCACGAGCGCATCGGGAAGACCCGGAGCAGCAGGTCGACGGTCTCGCGGATCGCCCAGGCGTGGGAGTAGGGGCCGAAGTAGCGCACGCCCTTCTTCTTCGCGCCCCGACCGACCATGACTCGGGGGAACTCCTCGTTGAGGGTCACCGCGAGCCACGGGTAGGACTTGTCGTCGCGGTACTTCACGTTGAACCGCGGGTCGTACTCCTTGATCCAGGAGTACTCCAGCTGCAGCGCCTCCACCTCGGTGCCGACCACCGTCCACTCGACGCCGGCCGCCGTCGTCACCATGGTCTGGGTGCGGGGGTGCAGGTTGGCGAGGTCCTGGAAGTACGACGTGAGCCGCGCGCGCAGGTTCTTGGCCTTGCCGACGTACACCACGCGGCGGTGCGCGTCGCGGAACCGGTAGACGCCCGGCGAGGTCGGGATCGACCCCGGTGCGGGGCGGTACGTCGACGGGTCGGCCACGGGTCCAACCCTACGGGTGGCCGCCGACACCGATCAGCCGAGGACCACCTGGTCGCCCTGGACCGAGAACGGCACCTCCGTCAGCGGCGAGGTGGCCGGGCCCTGCTCCACCGAGCCGTCGTCGACGGAGAACGCGCTGCCGTGGCAGGGGCAGAGGATGCGCCCGTCGGTGACCTCGTTGACCAGGCAGCCCTGGTGCGGGCACACCGCGGTGAACGCCTTGAAGTCGCCGGCACTCGGCTGGGTGACCACGACCCTGGCGTCGGCGAGGATCACCCCGCCGTCGACCGGTACGTCGGAGGTGGCGACCTTCGCGGTGCCCGACGAGCCGTCCGGCGACTGGCCGCCGTCGGAGGCCGGCCCACTCCCACCGGAGGAGCCACCGCAGCCGGCCAGCAGCGGCACCGCGACGACGCCGGCTCCGGCGCCGCCCAGGACACACCGGCGCGACAGCGCGCGACGGCCGTCGACGGGTGCGGGCACCTGCTGCTCCTGATGGCGCGCGGACATGGCGCCAGCCTAGCCACGACATCGTGAGCCGGGACGTCGTGGCGTCGCCCGGTGGGACGCCGGCCCTTCGGTGGCTCATCCGCTCGGCGTAGCCGACGTACCTCACTTGGGGGATGCCGAGTCGCCCCCGCGGTGCCTAGCGTCGGTTGCGAGTCCGGGGGGGCATCGCTTCGTCGCCTGCCCGGTCTCGCGAGCGCGGGGGACCCAGGCTTGGCCTCAGGGGAGGCAACGGGAAGCGATGCGTGCGACTGGTGACGACACAGGCTCGGTCCTTGATCGCTGGCGGGCCGGCGTGCTGCTCGCCGGGCTCGCCGCCGTACCGGTCGCCTCCTATGTGCTGACCGTGGCGGCCACTCGCGACCCGGGCAGGGCCTCGATGGTGTCGGGCCAGGTCGCCGGCGTGGTGCTCCTCGTGGCAGCCGCACTGTTCTACCTCGACTGGCGCGGGCGTCCCATGCCGGAGCAGCGCTGGACCGTCGCTGTCCCGGTGCTCGTCGGCATCCAGGTCCTCGCGTGCTCCAGCTCGTCGCTGGCGTGGGCCGGCGGGTGGCAGGAGGAGTCCCGGTGCGCCGCGGTCGACGCCGCGTTCGCAGCCGTCGCACTCGGCCTGGTGATCGCGATCCGCAGGACGGACAAAGCCGTGGATCCCCTGCTGCTCGGGCTCGGTCCCGGCATCGCTCTTGCCGGCCTGAGCGGCCTCGGTCCGCGCGTCCCCCGGCTCGCGGACCTGCCCGTCGTCCTGTCCGACGTCGCAGCCGGCGTCGTCCTGGTGACGTTCCTCGCGCTCGCCCGCGCGATCCTGGCCGACCGGCTCCTGCCACGACGGGCCGCTGTCCAGCTGACCGCGGCGGCGTGCCTGGTCGGGCTCGGGGAGGCCGCCCGGTCGGTCCGCTGGTCCGAGGACGTCGCGGGCTCGGCCGGGAGCCTCGCGATAGTGACCGGAGCCGTCCTGTGGGCCGGCAGCGGCTTCACGCTGGTCCACGGGGCCTTGCAGGCACAAGGCCTCCGCTTGGCCGCGCTGGAGGAGTCGCTGCACGACCTGTCGTCCGATGCACGCATGGTCCGCGAGAAGCTCCATGAGGTCGAGAGCACCGTCGCCGGGATCGCCAGCGCCACCCGGCTGCTCGACCGCCCGGTGCGGACGGAGACACGACAGCGGCTCGAGCGCACGATCCACGCCGAGCTGGGCCGGATGGAACGACTTCTCGCCGGGGACGGCGCCGGGGATCCCGGGCCCGTCGACCTCGACGAGGCCCTCGGTATCCTGCTCGAGTCGCATCGGGCCCGCGGTCGCACGATCGAGTGGCAGCCTTGCGGCGCACAGGTCCACGGGCGCCGGGACGACGTGACGGCGGTCCTGAACATCCTGCTCGACAACGCCGCCAAGCACGGCGGCGGCACGCCCAGCCGGGTGGACGTGAGCGACCAGTCCGACGAGATCCACATCGCCGTGTGCGACGAGGGCCCCGGAGTGCCCCACGGGATGCGCGAGCACATCTTCGACTGGGGTGGTCGGGCCGACGCCACTCCGGGCCAGGGCATCGGGTTGCACCTCGCCCGCCGACTGGTCACCCAGCACGGGGGTTCGTTGAGCGTGACCGACGCCGACGCGTCCGGTTCCGCGTTCGTGGTCCGGCTGCCGGCTGCCAGAAGCCAGGAGGAGACACATGTCAGGTACCCGGACCACCTCGCCTAGCGGGCGCGTGCTCATCATCGAGGACCACGAGCTGCTCGCGGAGTCCTTGGAGCTGACGCTGTCGCTCGAGGGCTACGACGTCCGCTGCCTGCCGCTGCCGGAGGCCGGCGGGTCGATGGCCACGCTTCGCTCGACCGCGCTCCGCGCCAACCCGCGCATCGTGCTGCTCGACCTGGACCTGGGACGGTTCGGCGACGGCACGGCGCTCATCGCGCCGCTGGCCCGGGCGGGCAGCAACGTGGTGATCATGACCGGGTCCTCCGACCGCGGCCGCTGGGGCGCATGCGTGCAGCAGGGTGCTCGGAAGGTCCTGTCCAAGGGCAAACCGCTCCAGGAGACGCTGGCCACCGTGCGCCGGCTCGACCAGGGGCTGCCCGTGATGAACAGCCAGGAGCTCGAGTCGCTGCTGAGTGCCTACCAGCGTGATCGCGCCGCCACCGAGGACGTGCGACGTCGCCTCGAGATGCTGACGCCCCGCGAGAAGCAGGTGCTGAGCCAGCTCATCGCGGGCCGCAACGTCCGCGACATCGCCCGGACCAGCGTCGTCTCGGAGGCCACCGTCCGCACCCAGGTGAAGTCGATCCTGGGCAAGCTGGAGGTCTCCTCGCAGCTGGCCGCCGTCGGGCTCGCCCACCAGGTGGACTGGCCGGCGCAGCCTGCCTGAGCCCGGGCACGCCTATGCCCTATCTGAGGCATGCGCCACCGCCGTGGCGACCCTAGGTTGGGGAGCACCTTCCTGCGAGAGGGGTTGGAGGATGACGGAGCTTGCCACGACTCGGGTCGACCAGCTGACGAACAACTCGGTGCGGGTCCCGGCACAGCCGGTCACCGGTCCTGAGCAGCTCGACCGAGACCTGGGACCCCGACATTCTCGGACGCGTCGCGCGCCGGACCTGCGCGCGATCCTCGACCTGGCGGTCGCCGCACCCTTCGCGCTCGCCCTGGCCGCGAGCGGCAGGGTGGCACCCGAGATCGCAGTGGCCATGCTCGTGCTGTGGCCGGTCCTGCTGCGGATCAGCGGCCGGCACCCGCGGTCCGGGCTCGACAACCGCACCGTCGCGCGGCTCGCCCCGGTGCTCCGCGCCGCGGTCGCCCTCGGCATGATCTGCTGGCTCGCCTCTCCCCTCCTCACCGGCCGGTACGACCCCCGGCTGATGGTGCCGGTGGTGCTCGGTCTCGCGGCCGTGACGTCGCTGACCGCCCTGCTCCGCCCCCGCAGCGTCGCGCGCGTGGTCCTGGCCGGGCAGCCGGGCGACGTCCGTGCCGCCATGGCCGACCTCCACGGCGGTGGCCGGCACCAGGTGGTGGCGGTGTGCCTGACCCGGCGCAGCTCCACGCCCTTCGGTGCCGTGCCCGTCCATGTCGGCGTGGCGTCTGCGGCGGCCATTGCCGACCGACACGGCGCCGACGCCCTCGTGGTCATGCCCGGGGGCATCCCGCCCGGCACCCTGCGGCGGCTCGAGTGGGCCGCTGCGGGCACCGGGACCCCCTTGTACGTCGGGACCGGGCTGCGCGACGTCGACCCGCGGCGCACGCAGGTGGTGACCAGCAGTGGACTCACGGCTCTCCACGTGGGCGCCCCGACCCTCGCCGGACCCGGCCGCGTCGTCGAGGGCCTGGTCGAGCGGCTCATCGCACTGCTGGGCCTCGTCGTGCTGCTGCCGTTCCTCGTCGTCGTCGCACTGGCCATCCGGCTGGAGTCCCCGGGGCCCGCGCTGTTCCGGCAGCAACGGATCGGTCGGTCCGGCAAGGCCTTCACGATGCTGAAGTTCCGGTCGATGAGCACCACCGCGGAGACCGAGCGGCTCGCCCTCGTGGCAGCGAACGAGGCGGACGGCGTGCTGTTCAAGATCCAGCAGGACCCGCGGGTGACCCGGCTCGGGCGCTGGCTCCGGCGCTACTCGATCGACGAGCTGCCCCAGCTCTGGAACGTCGTCGTCGGTGACATGTCGCTGGTGGGGCCGCGGCCGGCCCTTCCCGAAGAGGTCGCCCGCTACGACCTCGTCCCGCGTCGTCGGCTGGCCGTCAAACCCGGCCTCACCGGGCTGTGGCAGGTGTCGGGGCGCTCCGACCTCTCCTGGGACGAGTCGGTACGGCTCGACCTGCGCTACGTCGACAACTGGTCGTTTCGTCTGGACGCGTGGATCCTCCTCCGCACCCTGCGTGCGGTGCTGCGTCACCAAGGCGCCTACTGAGTGCCGCGCATGTCCGTGAGCACAGCAGCCGGCCGGCAGCGGGACTCCCTCCCGACGAGCCGGGTGTGACGTGCGACTGATCCTGAAGGCAGTCGCCTCGATCGGCCTGAGCTCGGTGGTCATGATGCTGCTGAGCATGCTCCGCATGAAGGTCCTGGCCGTCGAGGTCGGAGCCGGCGGGATCGGCGTCCTGGGCATCGTCACGACCAGTGTCCTGCTCGCGTCGACTGCGCTGGGTGGGGGCCTGGGCGCGAGCGGCGTCCGTGCCGTCGCCTCGGCGAACGACGATGACGGACAGCGCACCAGCGTCCACGTCGCAGTCGCGCGCGGATCGGCACTCCTGGCGGCGCTTGCCGCTCCCCTGGTCGCGCTGGCGTGGTGGCTGTGGGCGGGGCCGCTCGTGCCCGGTGTGGCGACCTCCGTGGTGGCTCTGTGGGTCGCGGTCGCCGTCAGCGCGACGATCGGCGCCGCGGGGACGTCGGCGCTGCTCAACGGTGAGGGGCGCATCGGCGCCCTGGCGGCGAGCAACGCGCTGGGCTCGGTCGCCGGGACGCTGGTCTTCCTGGTCGGCATGCGCGTCTCCGACCGGTGGGGCATGATCACCGCCTTCACCGCCGTCCCCGTCGCCACCCTGATGATCGGCTTCGCTCTGGCGCGGACCACGTTCCCGCGCGGCGCAAAGGTGCGGCGCCGGGAGTGGTCGCCGCACCTGCGCGCGATGCTCAAGCTGGGCCTCGCCGTCAGCGGCGCGGTCGTCCTGACGGCCGCGACGCAGGTGATCGCGCGAGTATGGGTCAGCAGGCAGCTGGGCATCGACAGCGCCGGCTACCTGCAGGGCTGCCTCGCCATCGGCAGCGCCTACCTGGGTTTCGTCCTCACCGCACTGGCTGCGGAGTACTACCCCAGGATCTCGGCCCTCCACGGCGACCGGGAGCTGTCGAACCGCGCCGTGAACGACCAGATGCGGGTCGTCCTGGTCCTCGGCGGGCCGGTCATCGTGTCGATGATCGCCGTGGCGCCCTGGCTGCTGCGGCTGCTCTACAGCGAGGAGTTCGAGTCCGCCCACACGCTGCTCCGCCTGTTCCTGCTGGGAGATGTCTTCAAGCTCGTGGGCTGGTGCGTCGGTTTCCTGATGCTGGCCCGGGAGGCGAAGGGGAAGTTCTTCGCTGCCGAGCTGACCTGGAACCTGGTCTTCCTCGCCCTCCTGGTCCCGCTGGCGCACCGGGGTGTCACGGCAGCCGGTGTCGCCTACCTCGTGGGCTACGTGGTCTTCACGATCGTCTCCCTGGCGCTGGCGCGACGCGAGACCGGGTTCCGGCTCTCGAGCGCGAGCAGGCACACCACCGTGTGGGTCGCCTCAGCCGCGGTGGTCGCCTTCGCGGCATCCGAGTCAGCCTCGGACGTCGGCCTCGGCGTCGCGCTGCTCACCGCCTTCGTCTGCACGGCGGCCGCGGCCACGAGACTCGTGGTGTGGACCCGTCGCGACAGCGTCGCGCTGGCCGTTCCGCTCCCGGCCGTGCCGTCCAGGTGGTTCAGCCGGGAGTCAACGCTCCGTCGTGCTCGACATACTCTTCGCCGGTGACCGGGCAGCGAAACCGGCCCGGTGGGCCCTGCTCGAGCGGCACGCCGGCCCGCCCGACCCACCCGATGCGGCGGGCCGGGACACCCACGACCAGGGCGAAGTCCGCGACGTCGCGGGTGACGACCGCACCGGCGGCCACCATCGCCCAGCGACCGATCGTCACCGGTGCCACGCAGACGGCACGAGCGCCGACCGAGGCGCCGGACCGGACGGTCACGCGCACGGCCTCCCAGTCATCGCCGCTCTTGAGGTCTCCCTCCGGTGTGACCGCCCGCGGGAAGTAGTCGTTGGTGAACACGACCGCCGGCCCCACGAACGCGCCGTCCTCGACGAGCGCCGGCTCGTAGACCAGGGCGTAGTTCTGGATCTTGCAACGGTTCCCGACGACCACGCCGGGGCCGATGTAGGCCCCGCGGCCGATGATGCAGTGGTCCCCGACGGAGGCGTTCTCGCGGATCTGCGCCAGGTGCCAGACGTGGGTGCCGCGCCCGACGTGCGCGGTCGCATCCACGTCGGCACTCTCGGCGGTGTGCCCGCCTGCTGGATCGGTCATCGTCGCTCCCCTCGCCCGTCCCGCCGCCCGGCCGCACCGTTGGGCTGCCCCAAGTCTCCCACCTGCCTCCCCAACCTTGGGTACTTGTCGCCCAACGGCCGACCCTCCCACCGAGCCCCTCGAAATGCTGGCCGGGAGCCGAGGGGGGTTCAATCCATGAGCACAGATCCTTTGGGGATCGCCGTCATCGGGGCCGGCTACTGGGGGCCGAACCTGATCCGCAACTTCCGCGGCAGCGACGCCTGGCGACTGGTCGCGGTGTGCGACCTCGATGCCGAGCGGGCACGTCGCGTCCTCGGCGCGCAGACCGACGTCGAGGTCTACACCTCGCTGGAGGACCTGCTGCGACTGGACTCGGTCGATGCCGTGGCCGTCGCCACGCCCGCGCGGACGCACCTGGGCATCACGCTCGCCGCGCTCAGGGCGGGCAAGCACGTGCTCGTCGAGAAGCCGCTCGCGGACACGGGCGCGGACGGCCTGGAGATGGTGGAGTACGCGAGGGCGAACGGCCTGGTCCTGATGGCCGACCACACTTACTGCTACACGCCCGCAGTGATGAAGATCGCCGAGCTGGTGTCAAGCGGAGCGCTCGGCGAGCTGCTGTTCATCGACTCGGTCCGGATCAACCTCGGCCTGGTCCAGCCCGACGTCGACGTGTTCTGGGACCTCGCGCCCCACGATCTGTCCATCTTCGACTTCGTCCTCCCGGGTGGGCTCACCCCGCTCGGGGTCTCGGCCCACGGGGCGGACCCGCTGGGCGCGGGGAAGGCCTGCGTGGGCTACCTGACGCTGCCGCTCCCGGGAGGGGCGATGGCGCACGTCCACGTGAACTGGCTGAGTCCCACGAAGATCCGACAGATGGTCATCGGCGGGACCGAGCGCACCCTGGTGTGGGACGACCTGAACCCCCAGCAGAGGTTGAGTGTCTACGACCGCGGTGTCGACCTGGTCCGGCAGTCACCGGCAGGTGCGGACCGGACAGCCGCCACGGTCTCCTACCGTCTGGGAGACACCTGGGCGCCGGCGCTCCCCGAGGCTGAAGCGCTGGGCATGATGGTCGAGGAGTTCTCCGGCAGCATCCGTGCCGGCCGGTGTCCCCGGACCGACGGGAGGGCCGGGCTGAGGGTGCTGTCCGTGCTGGAGGCCGCGCGAGCCAGCCTGTCGAAGGACGGCCAGCTGATCGATCTGGACTCCAGCACCGTGGGCGTGGCATGACCGCCGTCGAGGGCGCAGACGTCCTGGTCACCGGCGGGGCAGGGACGATCGGCTCCACGCTCGTCGACCAGCTGCTCGACGCCGGAGCCGGTCGGGTGCACGTCCTGGACAACCTCGTGCGGGGACGCCGCGCCAACCTGGCCGGCGCACTGCGGTCGGGCCGTGTCGAGCTGGTCGAGGGCGACATCCGCGACCGGACGCTCGTCCACGATCTGACCCGCGGGAAGCGACTGGTGTTCCACCAGGCCGCGATCCGCATCACCCAGTGCGCGGAGGAGCCGCGGCTCGCGCTCGAGGTGCTCGTGGACGGCACGTTCAACGTGATCGAGGCGGCCGCCGAGCACCGGGTCTCGAAGCTCGTCCTCGCGTCGTCGGCGTCGGTCTACGGGATGGCGGAGGAGTTCCCGACGACGGAGCGCCACCATCCCTACAACAACGACACCTTCTACGGGGCGGCCAAGTCGTTCAACGAGGGCATGGCGCGCTCCTTCCGGGCCATGCACGGGCTGGACTTCGTCGCCCTGCGCTACTTCAACGTCTACGGGCCCCGGATGGACGTCCACGGCCTCTACACCGAGGTGCTGGTGCGCTGGATGGAACGCATCGCCGACGGGGCGCCGCCGCTGATCTTCGGCGACGGCCGCCAGACGATGGACTTCGCGTTCACCACGGACATCGCCCGGGCGAACGTGCTGGCCGCCTCCAGCGACGTCACCGAGGGCGTCTACAACATCGCCAGCGGAACGGAGACCAGCCTGCTCGAGCTGGCCGAGACCCTGCTGCGGGTCATGCGCTCCGACCTCTCCGTGGAGCACGGACCAGAGCGTGCCGTGAACGGCGTGGTGCGGCGGCTGGCAGACACGACTGCTGCGGCCCGCGACCTCGGGTTCAAGGCGGAGGTCGACGTGGAGCACGGGCTTCGCGAGCTCGCCGAGTGGTGGCTGCCGCTCCGCGAGGAGATCGCGGCCGGCCGACACCGCCCGGAGACGCCGTGAGCCGCATCAACGTCATGCAGCCGTGGATGGGCCCCGAGGAGGTCGCCGCGGTCACCGAGGTGATCTCGTCGGGATGGGTGGCGCAGGGTCCACGAGTGGCGGAGTTCGAGCAGGCGTTCGCCGACGCACAGGGGGTCGAGCACGCCGTCGCCGTCTCCAGCTGTACGGCGGCCCTGCACCTGGCGCTGCTGGTCGCGGGCATCGGCCCCGGCGACGAGGTGGTCGTGCCGTCCTTCTCGTTCATCGCGACCACGAACGCCGTCGTCTACGTCGGTGCGCGACCGGTCTTCGCCGACGTGGAGCCGCTCACGGGGAACCTGTCCGCCTCGACCATCGAGCCGGCGCTGACGTCGCGGACCCGTGCGGTGGTCGCCGTCGACCAGGGCGGGGTGCCCGTCGACCTGGGCGGGATCCGGGCGTTGTGCGACCCACGGGGGATCGTCGTGGTGGAGGACGCGGCCTGCGCAGCCGGGTCCACGTACCGCGGCCGGCCCGTGGGCGCGGGCGCCGACGTGACGGCGTGGTCCTTCCACCCGCGGAAGCTGGTCACCACCGGCGAGGGCGGCATGCTGACGACCGGCCGGTCGGACTGGGCCGCGCGGGCCCGCCGGCTGCGCGAGCACGCGATGAGCCTCTCCGCCGCGGAGCGCCATGCGAGCGTGCTGGCGCCGGCCGAGGAGTACACCGACGTCGGGTTCAACTACCGGATGACCGACCTCCAGGCGGCGCTCGGCATCGTCCAGCTCGGCCGGCTCGGCGAGATGGTCCGGCGTCGCAGGGAGATCGCAGCCGGGTACGCCAAGCACATCGACGAGATCGCCGGGCTGCGGGCGGTGGCGGACCCGCCCTGGGGCACCTCGAACTTCCAGTCCTACTGGGTCGAGGTCGCGCCGTCCTTCCCCCTCGACCGGGACGGGCTCCTCGCCCGCCTGGCCCGCCACGAGATCTCGGCCCGCCGAGGCATCATGGCGGCCCACCGCCAGCCGGCGTACCGCGACCGGGACACCGGCTCGCTGCCGCTGCCTGTGACGGAGCGGCTCACCGACACCACGCTCATCCTCCCGGTGTTCCACCAGATGTCCGAGTCCGAGCAGGCACGGGTCGTCGAGGCGCTCCGGCCCTCGGGAGGGTGACGTGGACAAGGGAGGCGTCCTCCTGGTCGCCGCGAGTGGCCTGGCCCGCGAGACGCTCGGCGTGGAGCGGGTCCTCGGGCGGTTCCGAACGGTGCGCGTGCTCGACGACGACCCGGCGCTCTGGGGCACGACCATGGACGGTGCGCCTGTGGTCGGCGGTCTCGAGGAGGTCAAGCGGTACGACGAGGCATCGATCGTCGTGTGCGCCGGACACGGCGCGGTCCGGCGCCGGCTGGTGGCCCGGCTGTCGGGCCTGGGGGTCGGCCCGGACCGGTACACCTCGGTGATCCATCCGAGCGTCGAGGTACCCGCAGGCTGCACGGTGGGGGCGGGGACCGTCCTGCTGGCGCGCACGGTCATGACGGCGGGGGTGAGCGTCGGGCGGCACGTGGTCGTGATGCCGCAGGTGACCCTCACCCACGACGACGTGGTGGAGGACTTCGCCACCCTGTGTGCCGGGGTCGTCCTCGGCGGCGAGGTCAGGGTCGGCTCCGCCGCCTACCTCGGGATGGCCTCCAGTGTCCGGGAGCGGGTGACCGTGGGGGCGGGAGCGACGCTGGGCATGGGCGCGGCGCTGCTGCACGACGTGCCAGCGGGACAGACCTGGGTGGGTGTGCCGGCACGGCTCAGAGCCGAAGACGACCGCAAGGAGGGCTGAACGATGAGAGTGCCGCTGGTGGACCTGACGGCGCAGTTCGACGAGATCGGGGACGAGGTGCGGGCGGCGATCGACGGCGTCTTCGCCACGACCTCGTTCGTCGGTGGGCCGCTCGTCGAGGAGTTCGAACGGGCGTACGCGTCCTTCCTCGGGGTCCGCGCCTGCGTGGGGGTGGCCAACGGGACCGACGCCCTGGAGCTGGCCCTCCGGGCGGTCGGGGTCGCTGCGGGCGGCGAGGTGATCCTGCCGGCGAACACCTTCATCGCCACGGCCGAGGCGGTGTCGCGGATCGGGGCGACACCGGTGCTGGTGGACGCCGACCCGGCGCACCTGCTGATCGACCCCGTCCAGGTCGAGGCCGCCCTGACTCCTCGGACCCAGGCCATCGCACCGGTGCACCTGTTCGGTCAGACCGCTCCGGTGGAGGCACTCCGGCTGATCGCGGACCCGGTCGGGATCCCGATCGTCGAGGATGCCGCCCAGGCCCAGGGGGCCCGACGGAACGGGCAGGCCGCCGGCTCCCTGGGGACGATCGCGGGGACGAGCTTCTACCCCGGGAAGAACCTCGGCGCGGCCGGCGACGCCGGAGCCGTCACGACCGACGACCGCGACCTCGCGCGCACCGTGCGGCTGCTGGGATCCCACGGCAGCGCGGCCAAGTACGAGCACGAGATCGTCGGGATGAACTCCCGGCTGGACTCGCTCCAGGCCGCAGTGCTGCGAGCCAAGCTGGACAGGCTCGAGAAGTGGAACGAGCTGCGCCTCCAGGCTGCCGCCCGCTACGCCGAGCTGCTGCGCGACCTACCGGGTGTCACCCTGCCGCGCTCGGCACCCGGCAACGAGGACGTCTGGCACCTGTACGTCATCCGCGTGGACGGACGTGACGAGGTCCTGCGCGGGCTCAACGAGGCCGGTGTGGGTGCGGGGATCCACTACCCCACTCCCCTGCATCTCACCGGCGCCTACCGACACCTCGGTCAGACCCGGGGCGCCTTCCCCGTGGCCGAGGACGCCGGAGACAGGATGATCTCCCTCCCCCTCTATCCCCACATCCTCCCCGAGCAGCAGGAGTACGTGGTGCGCCAGCTGCGCCACTGCCTCGGAGCCTGAGCGAGGCCCGTCGGGAGAGCAGGAGGGTCGCTCAGCGAGAGCTCGACGCGGAGGGACCGGCGGAAGCGGTGCTCATGGTGCTGCCCTCGTCCTGGCGATAGGGCGCTGCTCGCCACTCCGCGAAGGTCTTGAGGTTTCCCTGTGCGAAGGGGAGGAAGCGCCAGCGGCCGACGTAGTCGTTGTCGAAGAACCTGTTGTGGGCTCGGAAGGTGACGTCGCGCTGGACGACGTCGCCCTTGTACGGCGACCAGTCGGGGAAGGTGCCCTCGTTCGACAGGACCGCATTCAACCCGCAGCTGTTCTCGGGGGTGCAGTCGGAGCCGATCGCGGTGGCGTCGAGCTCGAAGGTGTTGCCATGGACGCTCACGTTCTTGGTCCGCCACCGGCAGTCGTCGTAGTAGGGGTCGCGGGTGACACGACTGGCACCGCACGTGTCGACGGTGACCGACTCGGGATCGACCAACGTGCAGATGGGTGCGCCGATTGCGGCAGAGCCACAGAAGCGGTCGGCGTTCTCCCACAGCACGACGCCACCCCAGTTGCCGGAGAAGCGGTTGCCGGTGATCTCGAGCCTTCCCCGGTACCGGCTCTCGACCCTCGCGTCTCCCCCGGACTCGGAGATGTAGATGGCGCCGGTGGGGAAACCGGGGTTGTTCGGTCCGGCGACCAGGCCGTTGCCGACGAGGACGTTGTCGCGGATCACGGCGTTGTAGCTGGTCTCGTAGAAGATGCCGACGTTCGTGTTCGCCACCAGGAGGTTCTTCTCGAACAGGAACCCTCGGTTGTTGGTGTCCGCCCACAGACCCGTGCCGGTGTTGTGGTGCACATAGTTGTTCGTGACCTCGGCGTTCGTGACGAACCAGAACTTGCCGCCCCCGGCGCAGCCGCAGCCTTCGACCTTCGCGTCCCAGTCGTAGGTGTTGTTGTGGGAGATCTCGTTGTGGTCGAGCGTGACGTTCGTGGGACCTTCCGGGCTCACCGCGCTGAATCCGTACTGACCGTTGCGTGAGAGGCAGTTGTACGCAGCGACGTTGCCGGACCCGAGGATCAGGCCGGCGCCCGCGTTGTCCCGCACCGTGTTGTAGCGGATCGTCCAGTCCGCCCCTGCTCCCTGGTTGACGACGCCCTCGTTCTGATTGCCGCCTTCGGCGCCGAAGTTCTGGATCGTCAGGTACTCCACGGTCACGTCACGTGCGTCCAACGCGGCGGTGATGGCGAACCGGTTGACCTTCCCCCCGTCCAGCACGGCGCCGGGTGCCCCGACGTACCGGGACCGGTCACCAGCGACGACCTGGGCGTACTCGTCGGTGCCGAAGGTGTGGATGCCGGGTGCGAACCAGAACGTCGTGTCCGGCATGTGGAAGTTGATCAGGCTGTTGTCGCCGGCTCGCACGACGACGGCGCCCTCGGGCGGCTTCACCGGACCGCCGCCGAGGACTGACTGCTCGCCGCACACCTCGACGGGAGGCGAGCCGGGCGGGGCGACGGCCTCGCGAAGCGGGGCCTGGGACGTGCACGACGCCATCGCCATGCCCCCGACGAGAGCCACGAGCACCATCTCCACCTTGCGCGCCATACCGGTGACCGCCTCTCGGTTCTCCCTCACCCTGCCTGCGCTGCGGCGGGCGCGCCTCCCCAAAGTTGATGAACGGGTCGCCGACGGCGAACGGCGGCCGGGGGCCGGTGCATACGGTCCTCGTGATCGTTCCGACGGTGGTCATTCCGGCTGAGTGGCCACGGTTCACGGATCCGACGCACGCGCCCCAGGGAGTCGAGATGAAGGTCGCCGTCTTCGGCCTCGGTTACGTCGGCACGGTCACCGCGGCCGGCCTCGCGTCGTGCGGTCACGTCGTCGTCGGCGTCGACGTGGACCCCGCGAAGGTCGAGGCGATCCAGCACGGCCGCAGCCCGGTGGTCGAGCCAGGGATCGACGACCAGCTCGCCGCGGGTGTCAGGTCCGGACGACTGAGGGCGACGACCGATGCCCGGGAGGCCATCGAGCGCGCCGACGTCTCGCTCATCTGCGTGGGGACCCCGTCGGCGGCCAACGGCAGCACCGACCTCGGCTACATCGCCCGCGCCCTCGGTGACGTCCGGGCGGCGATGGACGTCGTCGCTCCGCCGGAGTCGGGACGGCACTCCGTCGTCGTCCGCAGCACCGTCCCGCCCGGGACGGGGGCCGAGGTGGTCGCGCCGGTCTTCGAGCCCTCGCACCTGCCGCCCGGCTGGGTCGTCGGCACGGGGATGTGCCCCGAGTTCCTCCGCGAGGGCAGCGGTGTCAAGGACTTCTTCGACCCGCCCTTCGTCGTGGTGGGTGCCCGTGACGAGTGCACCCGGCAGAAGGTCGGCGAGCTCTTCGCCTTCCTCGGCCAGGACGTCCAGCACGTGACCGTGGAGACCGCCGAGGCGCTGAAGTACGCCTGCAACGCCTTCCACGCCACGAAGGTGTCCTTCGCCAACGAGGTGGCCCGGGTGTTCCGCTTCCACGGCGTGGACGCCCGCGAGGTCATGCAGATCTTCTGTGAGGACCGCAAGCTCAACATCTCCCCCACCTACCTGCGTCCCGGTTTCGCCTTCGGCGGGTCCTGCCTGCCCAAGGACCTCCGCTCGCTGCACTACATGGCCAGGATGAGCGGGGTGGACGTGCCCCTCCTGGCCGGCACCACGATGACGAACGAGCTCGTCGTGCGGGATGCGGTCGAGAGGATCATCGCCACGCAGCACCGCCGCGTGTGCATCCTCGGCCTGAGCTTCAAGATGGACACCGACGACCTGCGGGAGAGCCCGAACGTCGAGCTCGCCGAGCGGCTCATCGGCAAGGGCTTCGACGTGCGCATCTTCGACCCGATCGTGAACCCGGACCGGCTCGTCGGCGGCAACAAGCAGCAGGTCCAGAGAAAGCTCCCGCACCTGGACAGGCTGCTCACCCACTCGCCCCGCGAGGCGCTCGAGGAGACCGACGTGGCCGTCGTCAGCTCCGCGGACCCGGACCTCCTCGACGCCCTCGTGACCGCATCGCCCCGCGTGGTCCTCGACCTCCACGGCAACCTGGGCGTCCGCGTCGAGCAGCTGCCGGGATACGAAGGCATCGGATGGTGAGCATCGCCCGTCCGCGCCGCTCCGGCAAGGCGGCCCCCCGCGTCCTGATCATCGTGCAGAACCTGCCCGTGCCGTTCGACCGACGGGTCTGGCTGGAGTGCCAGACCCTGACCGCTGCCGGGTACGACGTGACGGTCATCTGTCCCCGCGGCATGGAGGCGTCCGCGCCCTTCCAGGTCATCGACGACGTCTCGATCCACACCTATCCGCCGTACGCACCGGGCGGCAGCAAGGCGGGGTTCGTCACCGAGTACGCCTACTCGTTCCTCGCCACGGCACGCCTGGCGGCCCGGGCACGCCACCAGGGACCGTTCGACGTGGTCCAGGCGTGCAACCCGCCGGACATCTTCTGGCCACTGGCACGGTGGCTCCGCCGGCGTGACGGCTCGCGGTTCGTCTTCGACCACCACGACCTCTGCCCCGAGCTGTACGAGTCACGCTTCCCCGACGGCGCCTCGCTGCCGCACCGCGGGCTGCTCATGCTCGAGCGCGCGACGTTCCGCACCGCGGACAAGGTGACCTCGACCAACACCTCCTACGCCAAGGTCGCGGTCGAACGCGGCGGCAAGCGGGAGGAGGACGTGACCGTCGTGCGCACGGGACCGGACCCCGAACGTCTCAAGAGGGTCCCGGCACAGCCCGAGCTGCGGCGAGGGCGCGAGCACCTCGTCTCCTACCTCGGCGTGATGGGCCCCCAGGACGGGGTCGACCTCGTCCTCGGCGCAGCCGACCACATCGTGCACCGCCTGGGCCGTGAGGACATCTCGTTCACGCTCATGGGCTCCGGCGACCGCTTCGAGGACCTCCTGGCCCGGCGGGAGCGACTGGGCCTCGGCGAGCACGTCGAGCTGACCGGCCGCGTGCCCGACGAGACGGTGGCCGCGGTGCTGTCGACCGCCGACGTCGGCCTCTGCCCCGATCCGAAGAACCCGCTGAACGACGTGTCGACGATGAACAAGACGATGGAGTACATGGCCTTCGGGCTCCCGGTGGTGGCCTTCGACCTCCGCGAGACCCGGGTCTCGGCAGGTGACGCGGCGGTGTACGCCGAGCCCAACCGCGTCGACCACTTCGCGCAGGCGATCGTCGACCTCGTCGACGACCCGCAGCGGCGCGAGCAGATGGGCCTGCTCGGTCGTCGGCGGGTGGAGCGGGAGCTGGCCTGGAAACACCAGCAGCGCGGCTACCTCGCGGTCTTCGACGAGCTCACCGGCAAGGACACGGCAGCTGTCGCGGCGGGTGCACCGGCCCGGTCGCGGGGCGCCGTCGACGAAGCCCCCGCGACCTCGGAGCGCTGAGCCGTGTGCGGAGTGGCGGGGGCGTTCCAGCAGCCCGACGGCAAGGTCGTCGTCAACGCGATGATCGACCGTCTCGGGCATCGCGGCCCCGACGCGTGCGGTCTCCTGGAGATCGTCGATCCCACCACGTCCGCCGTGCTGGCGCACCGCCGGCTCTCGATCATCGACCTGCGCACCGAGTCCGACCAGCCGTTCACGAAGAACGGGCTGACGCTCAGCTACAACGGCGAGATCTACAACTACCGCGAGCTGCGCGGCGAGCTGCAGGCCAAGGGCATCACGTTCACGACCGGCTCGGACACCGAGGTCGTGCTGGAGGCGTGGCGCGTGTGGGGCGCCGGATCCCTGCGCCGGCTGCGCGGCATGTTCGCGTTCGCCCTCTACGACGAGCCGGCCGGCACCCTGACCCTGGCTCGCGATCCCCTGGGCATCAAGCCGCTCTACCTGATGCAGCGAGGTGACGGGGTCGTCTTCGCCTCCGAGCTGAAGGCCGTGGTCGCGGCACTGGGGCCCGAGCTGGTGGTGGACCCGGCCGGCATGGTGGCCTCCGCGCTCTACTACTGGCTTCCCCAGGAGTACGACGCCGTGCAAGGCGTCGAGAAGCTCCCGGCGGGGACGTGGGCGGAGTACCGTCGCGACGGCTCCTGCGTCCGCGGGCAGTACTGGAACCCGGCCGAGGTGTCGGCGTCTGCCGCTCAGGGCCCTCCTGCGGACCTGAGGCAGACGATCGAGTCCTCGGTGCTCGCCCACCTCGTCTCCGACGTCCCCGTCGCGTCCTTCCTCAGCGGGGGCCTCGACTCCAGCATCGTGACGGCGCTGGCGCACCGCGCGGACCCCTCCATCGAGGCGTACACCGTGGCGTTCCGTGCCGAGGACCAGCGCCTGGAGGCCATGCCCGACGACGCGAAGTACGCCCGGATGATGGCCGCCCATCTCGGCATCTCCCTGCACGAGATCGAGATCCACCCCGACATCGTCGACCTGCTGCCGCGCATGGTCGACATCCTTGACGAGCCGATCGGCGACCCGGCCGCACTGAACACCCTGCTCATGTGCGAGGCCGCGCGGTCCGCCGGTGTCAAGGTCCTGCTGTCGGGCATGGGCGCCGACGAGCTGTTCGGTGGCTACCGCAAGCACCTGGCCTACACCCTCACGTCGAGCTACCGGCGGATCCCCGCTCCGCTGCGCGACGGACTGGTCGCACCTCTCGTGGGGCGGCTCCCGGTCGCGGTCGGCGGTCGCGGCCTGCGCACCGTGCGCTGGGCGAAGCGGTTCCTCACGTTCGCCGACCTGCCGGAGGAAGAGGCGTTCCGCCGCAGCTACACCCTCTACGACGCCGACGAGCTCGCCGACCTCCTCGACCCCGCTCTGCACCACGCCGTCGACGGCGTGCTCGCGCACCACAAGGCCGTGTACGAGGACAACGCGCTGCCCGACGCGGTGAGCCGCATGTGCCTGGCCGACACCCGCATGTTCATGCCGGGGCTCAACCTCACCTACACCGACCGCGCCAGCATGGCGGCCTCCACCGAGGTCCGCGTGCCGTTCGTCGACCCGCTCGTGTTCGAGGCCGCCTTCTCCCTGCCCGGGAGCGAGAAGGTCCGGGGCCGGGTGCAGAAGGCAGCGTTGAAGGATGCCGCGCGGCAGTGGCTTCCCGACGAGATCATCGACCGCCCGAAGGCCTCGTTCGGGGCTCCGCTGCGCGCCTGGGTCGGCAACGACCTGCGCGACCTGGTCGACGACGCGCTGGTCCGCGGAGAGCTGGTCTCGACCGGCTTCCTGCGCCGCGCGCCGCTGACCCGACTCATCGACGACCAGCGCTCGGGCCGGCGTGACGAGTCCAAGCAGATCTGGCAGCTGCTGAGCCTGGAGCTCTGGTACCGCAACGCCCGTGCCGCGGGTGTCGGCACCGGATGAACCGACGACGACTGGGACGGGGACGACGATGAAGCAGGTGGCGCAGAACTACCGCTCCGGAGAGCTCGCTGTGCTCGACGTACCAGAGCCGGCGTGCAAGCCGGGCGGCGTCCTGGTGCAGTCGATGTTCTCGCTGATCTCGGCCGGCACCGAGATGATGAAGGTCTCCGAGGCGCGCATGTCTCTGCTCGGCAAGGCTCGTGCCCGCCCCGACCAGCTCCGCAAGCTCCGTACCTCGGTCGCCCAGCAGGGACCGGTGGCGACGTACCAGAAGGCCATGAGCCGGCTCGACAGCTACACCCCGCTCGGCTACTCGCTGTGTGGTGTGGTCGTGGAGGTCGGCGAGGGCGCCCAGGAGTTCTCGGTCGGTGACCTGGTTGCCGCTGCGGGCAACGAGTTCGCCCTGCACGCCGAGGTGAACTGGGTTCCCACCAACCTCTGCGTGCGCGTGCCCGACGGGGTGGCCGCCGAGCACGCCGCGTTCGCCACGGTCGGCGCGATCGCGATGCAGGCAGTGCGCAGGGCCGAGGTACAGCTCGGCGAGACGGCGTGCGTCATCGGCCTCGGCCTCATCGGCCAGCTGACCGTCCGGCTCCTCCTCTCCTCGGGCGTGCGCGTGGTGGGGCTCGACACGGTCGAGGAGCGCTGCCGGATGGCCGAGAAGGCGGGTGCTCTGGCGTGCACCGGACCGGACGTCGAGGGGGTCGCCCACGTCGAGCAGGTGCTGCTCGACGCGACAGCGGGCCTGGGCGCCGACCACGTCTTCCTCGCCGCAGGAGGCAGCTCGAACGCGCCTGTGGAGGTCGCGGCACGGCTGGCGAGAGACCGCGCCCGCGTGGTCGACATCGGCAAGACGCGTCTCGACCTGCCCTGGAACGACTACTACGAGAAGGAGCTCGACGTCCGCTTCTCCCGGTCCTACGGTCCCGGCCGGTACGACGACCGCTACGAGCTCGACGGGGTCGACTACCCCGCCGGCTACGTGCGCTGGACCGAACGGCGCAACCTCGGTTGCTTCCTCGACCTCCTCGCCGGGGAGTCGCTCGAGGTGGCCGACCTGATCTCCGGGCTGCGTCCCATCGCCGAGGCCGCCTCCCTCTACGAGGAGCTGCGCACGGGCACCGCCCACGGCGTCGGGTTCCTGATCGAGTACCCGCAACCGGAGCAGGGGGCCCTGGAGCGGCGCTCGGCATCCCGCACCGCCGCGGGCCCGAACCGGGTCGCCGCAGCCCGGGCGGCTCACGGCGGCACCCGGGGTGACACGGTGCGGCTCGGCTTCGTCGGCGCGGGCAGCTACGCCACCTCGATGCTGCTGCCGCACCTGGCGAAGGACCCGGTGGCCGAGCTGTGGTCTGTCGCCACGACGCGGTCGCTGTCGGCGGTCAACGCGCAGCGGAAGTTCGGCTTCGAGCACATGAGCACCGACGCCGACACCGTCCTGGACGACCCCACCGTCGACGCGGTCTTCGTGGTCACCCGCCACCACTCGCACGTCCACTTCGCCTGCAAGGCGCTCGAGCGCGGGAAGGCGGTCTTCGTCGAGAAGCCGCTCGCGCTCACCGAGGAGCAGCTCGAGAAGCTCCGGGAGACGGTCGAGCGCACCGGCAACGACCGGCTGATGGTCGGCTTCAACCGCCGCTTCGCACCGCTGTTCACCCACGTGCAGCGCGGCTTCGGCCGCCTCGACGGGCCTGTCATCGCCCGCTACCTCGTGAACGCGGGGCGCCTCGACGGCCGCAGCTGGTACCTCGACGAGCAGCTCGAGGGGTCCCGGTTCGTGGGAGAGGGCGGCCACTTCATCGACACGCTGTCGTCGTGGATCGGTCACGTCCCGGTCGAGGTGCAGGCTGTGCAGACGCCCGACGGCGGGAACCTCCAGGTCACCCTGAGGTTCGGCGACGGCTCGCTCGGCACGATCGCCTACACCACCACCGGCGACCCGCGCTTCCCCAAGGAGACCTTCGACGTGTCCGGTGGCGGACGGAACGCGCGCCTGGACAACTTCACCCACGCCACGGTGTGGACACCGAGCGGGAAGGACGTCAAGCGCTCACTGCGCGGACCGGACAAGGGGCAGCGAGTCCAGATCGGGGCCTTCCTGGACGCCGTCCGCAGCGGTGGCCCGATGCCGATCGCGCTCGACTCCCTGGTCGCCACGACGAGGGCGACGATCGCCGTGCAGACCAGCCTGCTGACCCAGGGGCCGGTGTCGCTGTGACCAAGGACATCGGCTGGTACACCCGCCGCCTGCGCCAGATGTCGCCGTCGGAGGTGGCCGGACGGGGCGCGGACACGATGCGGCGAGTGTCGTGGGCACGCCGGCACGTGCTCCCGGGAGGCCGCGTCGCCCCTCCGCCGGGACTGCTGGACGACCGCACCTTCCCCGCTCCGCTGCCGGTCGGGGCGCTCGCCCGCGTCCCGCAGCGGGCCGGAGCGGGGATCGTCGCTGCCGCCGACCGGATCCGCGAGGGTGACTGGTCGCTGCTGGGAACGAGCCGCGACGACATCGCCGACCCGGACTGGTTCCTGGATCCGGTGACGGGACGCCGTGCGCCCGACCGAACGCTCGCCTTCCGTGTCGACCACCGCGACGAGAGCTCGACCGGCAACGTGAAGGCGGTGTGGGAGCTGTCCCGCCACCACCACCTGACCGTCCTGGCCGGCGCCTGGTGGCTGACCGGCGACGAGGCGTACGCCGACCTCGTCGCCGACCAGCTGCGCTCGTGGTGGTCGCAGAACCCGTTCCTGTCGGGGGTCCACTGGACCAGCGGGATCGAGCTCGGCGTCCGCCTGGTCAGCTGGACGTGGGTGCGACGGCTGCTGCACGAGTGGCCGAAGGTGCGCGACCTCTTCGACGACAACCCCGACGCGCTCGCGCAGCTCTGGTGGCACCAGAGGTACCTGGCCGCGTTCCCGAGCCGCGGCTCCTCCGCCAACAACCACGTGGTCGCCGAGGCGTCCGGCAGGCTCGTCGCGGCGTGCGCGTTCCCCTGGTTCGCGGAGAGCGAGACCTGGCGACGTCAGGCGGCCGGGCAGCTGCAGCGGCAGCTGCGCGCCAACACGTTCGACAGCGGGGTGAACCGGGAGCTCGCCACCGACTACCACCGCTTCGCCACCGAGCTCGGGCTGGTCGCAGCCACCGAGGCCGCTGCCGCCGGGCATCCCGTCGACCCGAGCGTCTGGGCGCTGCTGACAGCCGCACTGGACGCAGCGGCGGCCCTGGTCGACGTCACCGGACGGCCGCCCCGACAGGGCGACGGCGACGAGGGGCGCGCACTCGTCCTCGACGGCCCGGAAGTCGACCCCTGGGGGCAGCTCCTCGGTCTCGGCGCCGGACTCGTCGGCGAGCTCCCCTGGTGGCCCGCTCAGCCCGAGACCGTGGCGGGCGCCCTGGCAGCCACCTTGCTGCCGAACCGCCCCGACGTACCCGCTGATCGCCCGAAGCAGGCGCCCCGCGTCTTCCCGGACGCCGGGATCACCCTCCTCCGCACGGCTCGCGGGGACGGTCCGGAGATCTGGTGCCGCTGCGACGGGGGGCCGCACGGCTTCCTCTCCATCGCTGCCCACGCACACGCGGACGCGCTCTCGGTCGAGGTCCGGCACGACGGTGTGGAGGTGCTGGTGGACCCGGGCACCTACTGCTACCACGGGGAGCCCGAGTGGCGGAGCTACTTCCGGTCCACCCTGGCCCACAACACGCTCGAGATCGACGGGGCGAACCAGTCCCTGGACGGCGGGCCGTTCCTGTGGAGCAAGCACGCACGGACCCGGGTGAGCCGCGCGTCCGTCGCCGACGAAGGCGTCCAGACCTGGACAGCCCATCACACCGGATACGCCCGTCTTGACCCGGCACTGCGCCACGAGCGGACCGTCAGCCTCGACCCGGGCGCCTCCACCCTCACGATCGTCGATGCCGTGACGAGCGGGACGCACCACACGGTCCGGCTCGCCTACCACCTCGGGCCGGAGGTCGCCGTCGACCTGTCCGGCGGCAGGGCGGAGCTCAGCTGGGACGGTGCGGCCGGACCCGTGTCGGCGGACCTGCACCTGCCGACCGAGCTGCACTGGTCGGTCCACCGCGGGGAGACCCACCCACCTCTCGGCTGGTACTCGCCTCGCTTCGGCAGCCGTGTCGAGACCTCGACGCTGGTCGGTTCGGGCGCGGTGGAGGCCACCCTCGCACTCACCACGCGTCTCGAGCTCGCGGCCGAGGTGGCTCATGGCTGACCGCACACTCGACCTCCAGTCGGCGCTGTCCGGCCTGCGTCGCCACCGCACCATCCTCATCGCCGCCGCGCTCCTGGGAGCGCTGCTCGGCATCGGGGCCGTGGCGCTCTGGCCACCGATGTACGTCAGCTCGAGCCTGGTCCTCCTGCCCCCCAAGGGCGCCGACCCCGACCAGCTGGCGGAGCAGGTGAAGACCGACACCAGGATCGCGATGAGCGATGCGGTGCTCGGCCGGGCCACGAGGATGCTGCGACCGCGGATGTCGACAGAGGAGCTCGGGCGGCACGTCGAGGTCTCCCCCGTGACTCCCCTCATCCTGGAGATCAGAGGGAGGGCCGAGGAGCCGCAGCAGGCGGAGGCGATCTCACGGGCCGTGGCCACCGCCGACGTGGACTACGCCATGGGGGCGGCGAGCTCACTGAGCGCGGCCCGGCGGGCGCTGATGGCGGCGCGGCAGAAGGAGCTCGAGTCGATGCTGACGCAGATCGACAAGCAGATCGAGGCGACGACCGCCCGTCAGCTCGACGTCGACCCGAGCTCCAGTCAGGGCAAGGCGGATGCGACGGCGCTGGCGAAGCTCACCGCCCAGAAGGGCAGCCTCGTCCTCGACATCAACGAGCTCTCCTCGGAGACCGACGCGGCCCAGCCGAGCGGCGGGGCCAGCATCATCCAGCAGGAGTCGCCGGCGAAGCGTGCCGGACTGGTGGGCCGGACGGTCGCCATCATGCTCGCGGGTGCGCTGCTCGCCCTCGCTCTGGCCGCGGGCGCGGTCACGCTGCTGACCAGGCGCGACCGCCGGCTGATCTTCCGCGACGACATCGCCGACGCGGTGGGCAGCCCGGTGGTGGCCTCGATCCGCACACGGGCCCGTGAGTCGGTCGCCGACTGGGTCGCGCTGCTTCGCGAGCCCGACCTCACCGCGGTCGAGGCCTGGACCTGGCGACAGGCGCTACGGCAGCTCTTCCCCTCGGCGCCCGGCTCGGGCCGCGACCGCAGCGACCAGCGGTCCTCGATCATCGTGGTCACGCTGTCCTCCGACTCACGCGGACTGGCCACCGGACCGCAGCTCGCCGCCTACGCCGCGACAGCGGGACTGCGGACACATCTGGTGCCGGCGCAACGCCACGAGACGGCTGCTCCGTTGTGGGCGGCCTGCGCCAACGTCCAGCAGGACGGGGACGCGCCGTCGGGGCTCACCGTGGGCGCGCGGCCGCTCGAGGACTTCGCTGCGGACCTCACTGTCGTCCTCATGGTGCTGGACCGGCAGCATCCCGAGATGGTCGAGGTGGCAGCCGAAGCCGTCGTCGTCCTCGCGCTCTCGGCAGGGTCGGCCACGGCGGAGGAGCTGGCGCGAGTCGCGATGGCTGTCGACGAGACCGGCAGGCGCATCCACGGACTCGTCGTGACCGACCCCGACGACTTCGACCGGACCTCCGGCCGACTGCTGCAACCGGACCGCGTGCACCAGATCCCGTTGCCCACGCGGTTGACCGGCACTCCGACGCCGCGGCTCCCACGCGAGCCTCGTTCGACCCCCCGAAGGAGCCAGGGATGAGCGAAGCATCCTGGCGGGTCGACGAGCCGGAACAGGAACCCCTCGCAGCCGTTCCGTCCAGCCCGGCTCTGGTCACCCTGCACTTCCTCGTCGCCGCGCTGCGTCGCAGCTGGCGCGTCTGGGTGGGCCTCGGCTGCGTCGGGATGCTCCTGGGGCTGGCTTGGGCCCTTGCCTCGCCCCCGAAGAGCGTCGGCAGTGTCACGCTGGTTCTAGCCCACGAGACGACATCGGACCCTCAGCAGGCGATGCTGACCGACGTCAGTCTGCTGCGGACCCGGACCCTCGCGGTCGACGTCGTCGACCGGCTGGGCCTGGACATGACACCCGAAGCGTTCCAGCAGTCGATGGTCGGTGTCCCGGAGACCACCGACGTGCTCGTCCTCCAGGTCAGCGGACCGGACGACCCGACCGCTGTGGAGCGCACCCGGGCACTCGCCACGGCCTACCTGTCGTTCCGGAGCACTCAGCTCAGAGATCAGCTCGAGGCGCTGAACCGGGGCTACGAGAAGCGCGTGAGGACTCTCCGCGCGCAAGCGGAGGCGCTGCAAAAGGAGTACGACAGACTCACGACGGACAGCCCCGGCGCCGAGCAGACGACCGCGGCCATAGTGAACCGACAGGCACAGATCAGCACCGAGATCGAATCCATCCAGCGGTCCGTCAGGGAGACGTCGCTGAAGACGAACTCGATCATCGACGCCAGCAAGGTGCTGGACCCCGCCGCCAGCAAGCCCCGGCCCTCCCTGCTGAAGTCCGTGTTGCTGGCGATGGCCTCGGGCCTCATCGGGGCCACGGCCGTAGGGGTCGGTCTCGTTCTGTCTCGGGCACTCCTGTCCGACCGGCTCCGGCTCCGGGAGGAGGTCGCCCTGGCACTCGGCACGCCGGTCCGGGTCAGCGTCGGCGGCCTGCGGGCGCGACGCCACTGGTGGCAGGTGCGCCAGCACCAGGACGCCTCGGACGCTCTGGACCTGGTCGTCGACGCCCTGGAGGAGGAGATCACGCGTGCTCGTCGGTCGCGGCCGTCCCGACCCGCGCGTCTGGCGCTCGGGTGCGTGGACAATCCTCGGACGGGACGCCTGGTCACCGAGGGCCTGATGGACCGGCTCGGCGCTGCGGGCCTCGACGTCTTCGTCCTCGACCTGAGCGCGACCGGGGACCTCGCAGCTGCTCACTCGTCCGCACCGCCCGCGCAGGAGACAGCGCGCGACGGGCGCCGGCCGGTCGTGCACCGTCCCGACCGGGTCCCGTCGCTGGTGCAGGGGCCGGGCGGCCAGACCACGGGCGCTCGCACCGAGCTGCAGTCGGCCGAGGCGCGTGACGAGGCCCCGGAACACGCTGACGTGGTCCTCGCGCTGGTCGACGTGGATCCGGCGATGGGCGTCGAGCACCTCGCTGCCTGGGTCGACGACATGGTCGTCCTCGTCACTGCGGGCCGATCCAGCGCGGAGCGTCTGCGCACGACCGGAGAACTGATCCGCTCCGCCGGTCTGCGACTGCGCTTCGCGGTCCTGGTCGGCAGCGACCACCTCGACGAGTCCCTGGGCGCTCCCGCGCCGGCCAATGACTGGCGCGATCCAGGGAGGGTCTCCTGATGAGCGCCGTCACCCGGCCGGCACCGCCCGTCCGTCGCGCGCCGTGGTCCCCGCCGAGCCCGCGGCCGGCGGTCCCGTGGCTGCTCCTGACGGCGTGGGCCGCGCTGTTCGTCAACGCGCTCGGCTTCGGCGCAGACGCCAGCATGCTCGTGCCCGTTCCGGACGTCGTCGGCAAGCTGGTCGCACAGGGCTCGCTGGTCGTCGCGCTGGCGCTCGCCCTGGTCCTCAACCCGAGGGTCGTCATTCGACCCAACCTCTTCCTCGTCCTGCTGAGCGCTCTGGGGCTGCTGGCGCTCATGGTCAGCATCCACAACGAGTTCCTGCTCGGATCCACCTACCGCGCCGTCCGGCTCCTGCTGTTCGTCGTCGTGCTGTGGCTGCTGACCCCCTGGTGGGGGCGGCGCGACATGCTGCTGCTCCGCTGTCACCGACGCGTGCTGTGGGCGCTCCTCACGATGGTGATCCTCGGGGCGGCGCTCGCGCCGGGACTCGCCTTCTCCTTCCAGGGACGGCTGGCGAGCGTGCTGTGGCCGATCTGGCCCACCCAGGTGGCGCACCTCGCCGCGGTGCTCCTCGGCACGACGATCGTGCTGTGGATGTGCCGGGGGGTCAGCAGCCGGAACGCGTCGTTCACGCTCATCGTCACCACTGCTGTCATGATCGCGACCCACACCAGGACGGCCATCCTCGCGACGCTGATCGGACTGGTCGTGGCGACCTCGAGCCTCTTCCTGGGACACGTGCGCGCGCGCCGGCTGTCGGCAGTGGGCGTGGCGGCCACGGTGACCGTGGCGGCGTTCTTCGCCTCGGGACTGACCGCGTGGGCCATGCGCGGCCAGAGCGCACGGGAGGCCAGCCAGCTCACCGGCCGCACCAAGGTCTGGGAGGACATCCTGACCGCGCACCGACCGCGAGTCGAGGAGCTGTTCGGATCAGGCGTGTCCAACCAGTCGTTCAACGGGCTGGCGATCGACAGCACGTGGTTGGGGACCTACGTCGACCTGGGCCTGGTCGGCGTCGTGACGCTGGCGACCATCCTGCTCCTCCTCCTGCTCATGGCCGCCACCCACGAGCGGGGGCCGCATCGAGCCGTCGCGCTGTTCCTGGTGGTGTATTGCCTGATCGCCTCGATCACCGAGACAGGTCCTGGAACTGCCACTCCTTACACGCTCGACCTGGCCGTGGCGGCGGCGCTGCTGGCCCCCGCCACAGTCTCGCGGCGACCGCCGGGAACCCGATCCGAGAGCGCCGACCGTGTCCGTCGACGCAACAGCTACAACTACAGCCGCAGGTTCGGTCGCGAGGCCGACCTCCGACCGGGAGTGGAGACCGGAGATGTCCGATGAACACAGCTCGAGCGGACGATCGCGAGGTGACGTCATGACCAGGTCGGGCGTCCTGCTGGACAGGGACGGAACGATCATCGTGGACAGCGGCTACGTCGGGTCCGTGGACCGGGTCGAGTTCATCGACGGATCCATCGATGCGATCGCAGCGCTCAACGCCGCGGGCATCCCGGTGGCCGTGGTGACGAACCAGGCCGGGGTCGCCAGGGGGTACTACGGGGTCGACGACGTCGACGCCGTGCACGCCCACATCGTCGACGAGCTGTCGCTCCGGGGCGCGCACGTGGACATGTGGTTGTACTGCCCCTACCACCCGGACGGCGTCGTGGATGCGTTCGCCAGGGCCAGCGCGGACCGGAAGCCGAACCCCGGCATGGCGATCGCGGCGGCACGGGCGCTCGACCTGGACCTCTCGACCTCCTGGGTCGTGGGCGACAGTGCCGTGGACGTGGACCTCGCCCGGGCGGTCGGCGCGCGCCCTCTGCTCGTGGGTGGGACCAGCGACGATCCCGACGTCGAGGCGGTCGTCGACCTCGCCGGCGCCGTCCGCATCATCCTGCGCGACCATCACCGTGGCACCCCGCGTGCCGTCGTACCGGCCCCCACGTTGCGCTTCCCTGCCCAGCGCTACGACTCCGCCGAGGTCTTCGCTCGTCACTACGCCGACGAGATCTCGCGGGCGTTGGCCACCGTCGACGTCGGCGAGGTCGACCGGGCGGCGAAGATCCTGACCGCGGCGTACGAGCGAGACGCGGCCGTCTTCGCCTGTGGCAACGGCGGGTCCGCCTCGATCGCCAACCACCTGCAGTGCGACCACGTGAAGGGCGTTCGAATCGGCACGGAGCTGCACACGCGGGTGGTGAGTCTTTGCGCGAACATCGAGCTGTTGAGTGCGGTCGCGAACGACGTCGGCTACGAGTCCGTCTTCGAGTTCCAGCTGCAGTCCCAGGCGCGCCCCGGTGACGTGCTCGTCGTGATCTCCTCGTCCGGCCGGTCCGCCAACATCGTCCGGGCCCTCGAGTGGGCGGCCGCTCACGACATGCAGACCATCGCGCTGACCGGCTTCGACGGATCGCCCGCCCGCGAGCTGGCCGGCGTCTCGATCCACGTCCGGTCCAGCAACTACGGGGTCGTGGAGGACTCGCACCAGGCATGCATGCATCTGCTGGCACAGTTCGTGAGACAGTCCCGGATGCCGGCCGACGCCGTCGCGACACAGGTGTTCTGACCATGAAGGCCGTTCTCCTAGCCGCGGGACTCGGCACGCGGCTCAGGCCCCTCACCGACAGCACGGCCAAGTGCCTCGTCGAGGTAGGTGGGCGCACGTTGCTCGACGTCTGGCTCGACGCCCTCGCGGCGGTCGGCGTGGACGAGGTCCTCGTGAACACGCACCACCTTCACGGGCAGGTGGAGAACCACCTCGCTCGGCGTGCCGGCGAGCCGCCGCTGGTACGGACCGTGTACGAGCCCCAGCTGCTCGGCAGCGCCGGCACCCTGGCTGCGAACCGGCACCTCCTCGACCAGGACGAGATGTTCCTCGCCGTGAACGCGGACAACCTGACCGACTTCGACCTCCACGAGCTCGTCGACGCGCATCGTGCCGGGGGCCTGCTCGCCACTCTCTCCGTGTTCCACGCACCGGAGCCGACACGGTGCGGCATCGTGGAGGTGCGTGAGGGCCTGGTCACCGGTTTCGAGGAGAAGCCGGCTCGTCCACGGAGCGACCTGGCGAACGCCGGCATGTACGCATTCTCGCCGGGCGTGCTCGACCTCATCGAGGCTCCCCCACCGCGCGACATCGGCTACGACCTCCTGCCGAGGCTCGTGGGCAGGTCGACGGCGGTGACCATCGGTGACGCCTACTTCGCTGACATCGGGACGCACGAGGCGCTGCACCGAGCCCGACTCGACTGGAAGGCAGGTGTGACACGGTGATCATCACGCAGACCCCGCTGCGCGTCGGACTCGTCGGCGGTGGCACGGACATCCCGTCGTACTACCGGGAGCACGGAGGTCGTGTCCTCAACGCGGCAATCGACAAGTACGTCTACGTGATCGTCAAGCAGCGGTTCGACGACGACGTCTACATCAACTACTCGCAGAAGGAGATCGTCAGCCGCGTCGAGGACGTGCGTCACGATCTGGTGCGCGAGGCCATGCACATGGCGGGCGTCAGGAAGGGGGTGGAGATCACCACCCTTGCCGACATCCCTTCGGCCGGGTCGGGGCTCGGATCCTCCTCGGCCGTGACCGTGGGTCTGCTGCATGCCCTGTTCGCGTACCAGGGAATGCCCGTCTCGGCGAGCGAGCTTGCGGATCGCGCCTGCACGATCGAGCTCGACCGGTGCGCCAAGCCGATCGGGAAGCAGGACCAGTACGCCGCGGCCTTCGGTGGGATCTGCGACATGCGCTTCGGGCCGGGCGACCGGGTCAACGTCGACCAGATCCGGCTGGAGCCCCGACTGCATCGGGAGCTGCAGGGTGAGCTGATGCTCTTCTACACGGGGATCACGAGGAGCGCGGACACGATCTTGAAGGAGCAGAGCGCCAACATCGGCGAGCGACTGCAGCAGCTGCACCTGCTTCGCGAACTGGCGGGTGAAGCAGCCGACGGCCTCCGCGTCGGTGACACGAGTGCCGTCGGAGTCGCGTTGGCCAAGAGCTGGGACGCCAAGCGCATGCTGGCCACGGGGGTGTCGAACCCGCAGCTGGACGCCGCGGTGGAGGGCGCCCTGGCGGCCGGCGCCACCGGAGCGAAGGTCGCAGGTGCGGGCGGTGGCGGCTTCGTTCTCGTCGTGTGCCCCGTCCGGTCGCAGGCAGCGGTCAGGGAGGCCCTGAGCGACATGGCAGAGCTGCCGATCAAGATCGATCCGTACGGGTCCCGCGTGATCTTCAACGTCCACCGTGACATCTGGGGTTGAGAGAGTGCGATCGATGAGCTCCGTGAGCGTCGTCATCCCTTGCTACAGGTACGGGCACTTCCTGGAGCAGGCCGTCGGCAGCGTCCTCGACGACCAGGAGGGCATCGACGTCCGAGTGCTGATCATCGACGACGCCTCTCCCGACGACAGCGCGGTCGTGGCCCGGGCCATCGCGGCGCGCGACCCTCGCGTGGACGTCATCGTCCACGAGACCAACAAGGGCAACATCGCCACCTTCAACGAGGGCCTGCTCGAGTGGGCCGACGGCGACTACTGCCTGCTCATGTCGGCCGACGACCGCGCCACACCGGGTGCTCTGCGACGAGCCGCGGACTTGCTGGACGCTCACCCCAGGGTCGGGTTCGTCTACGGCCACGCCATCTGGGCCACCGACGGCGAGCCACTACCCGCGCCTCGCACGCGCGTTCGTGGCTGGTCGGTATGGTCCGGACAGTCGTGGCTGGAACGTCGCTTCCGGCAGGCCGAGAACCCCATCATCTCGCCGGAGATCATCGTGCGAACGTCGCTCCAACAAAGGGTCGGCGGCTACGACCCGCTCCTGCCGCACGCCGCCGACATGGAGATGTTCATGCGGCTGGCGACCCAGTCGGACGTCGGTTTCATGCGCGGGGTGGACCAGGCCTTCTACCGTGTCCACGGGGCGAGCATGAGCAAGTCCGTGAGCGCCCTGGACGATCTCCAGCAGCGACGCCGGGTCTTCGACGTCGTCCTGGAGCGGTACGGCGAACACCTCGCGGACCTGGACCGCCTGTCCGAGATGGTGCACCGACAGCTCAGCAGAGAGGCGCTGTGGGCGGCAGGGCGGGTCTATCGCCCGGGGCACCTGCGCAGGAGCGCGGTCGGCCGCCGCCTCGTCAACGCCGGCGCCAACGAGACGACCGGCGACACCGACGGCCTGCTCGAGTTCGCGGCCGACTGCTGGCCCGAGGTGAAGCGGCTGGCGCTCTACCGCACGCTGCAGGCCCGAGAGACGCTTCGGGCGCGCGACGTGCTCTACCTGGTCGACCAGAAGGGACGCTGGTGGCTGCGCCGCAGGTCGTGGAAGTACCTCGGCTCATGACGCTCACCGGCGGACGTCAGTCACCGTCCGCGCACCGTTCCAGGGGGGAGTCGATCCCCGGGCACTGCA
The DNA here is from genome assembly GCA_963835385.1 of uncultured Actinomycetota bacterium. Classification (GTDB taxonomy): domain Bacteria; phylum Actinomycetota; class Actinomycetes; order Propionibacteriales; family Nocardioidaceae; genus Nocardioides_B. The sequence continues at coordinate 112,676 of CAWIFK010000017.1, read as the reverse complement.
AGGCCCCCAGCAGCCGTGGCGCTACGACGTCTGCGTCGTAGTCGCGGCGGAACTTCTGCTGTGCCGCGCGCCCCGCGCGTTGCAGCTCGTCAGGGGACTCCATCAGCTCGATGAGGATGCGGGCGGCCTCCTCGGGGTCGTCGAGCGGCCAGAACCGTCCGTGCTCCGGGTCCTCGAAGAGGTCACCGAGCGCGCCCGCCCGGCTCGAGACCACGGGCAGCCCCACCGCCATCGCCTCCATGATCGCCAGGGACGATGACTCCGAGTACGAGGCGTGCACGTAGGCCCGATACCCCGGCAGTCTCTCCTGGACGTCGCTGCAGAAGCCTTGCAGCCGGACCTGGTCCCGGACCCCGAGCTCGTCGGCCAGGGCCAGGAGACGAGCCCGCTCCACGCCTTCGCCGAACACGTCGAGCGCGTACTCGTACCCCTTCTGACGGGCGGCCGCGAGGACGCGCAGCAGGTAGCGGTGGTTCTTGACCTTCTCGAGGTTGCCCACGGTGGCCAGGCCGTCCCCGGTCCCGGGCGTGCCCCTCACCTCCGGTTCGGCGACGAAGTTGGCGATGACGGTCGACGGCACGCGGGCGACCTCCGGCATCCATGCCGCAACGGCCGAGCGCGCCCACGAGGACACGAAGACCAAGCCGTCCACACGGGGGACGACGTGCCGTTCGGTCGCGCGGATCCAGCGGAACACGCGACCATCCCGGGGAATCTGCCCCTTGTCGGCCCACTCGTCCGCCTGAGAGATCCGGAAGTGCACGGCCAGCACGACCCGCTGGTCGAGGCTGGAGCGCGCAGCGAGCGCCGCCCGGGCGGAGACGGGGCACTGAGCGTAGACCGTGCACGGTCGGCCCTGCGCCAAGCGCCGGCGCAGGGCCTGACGGAGGAAGAACTCGTGGGAGGACCGGTACCACCAGACGTTGGCGGGCCCGTAGACCTGCTCGAGCAGAATCCGAGCGCCGAACAACGGTGCCAGCAGCACGCTGCGCCACAGCGATCCTGCCGCCCAGGAGTGGGGCGTGACCAGCTCGGTGGCGCGCCCGGACCGCGCGCAGTAGCTCCGAAGCTGTCGGACATGGGTGTGCACGCCGGTGATCCCGCGCTCCCGCGCCACCGTGGCGATCACGAGGGGCGCTCCGGCGCTCATCGCCCGGCCTGCCGCACGACCCCGAGCCGCCGCATCTTCGCGTCCGCCTCCGCCAGCACGTCGTCGAGCCCCGGCATACCGTCCAGCCACTCGGCGTACTCGGCGACGGAGTCGGCCGGCGTGAGCTTCGGCTCCCAGCCCAGGCTTCGCAGGGCCTCGATGTCGGAGTGGATGTGCCGGGTGTCACCGAAGCGGTACTCCCCCGACACGCGGGCCACCTGGTCAGAGCCGTAGCGTGCTCGTACCACGTCCGCGAACTCGGACGTCGTGTACGCCTCTCCGCCCCCCACGTTGAAGACCCGCCCGACGGCGCGGTCGTCGGTGAGCACCAGCTCGTTGGCCGCGACCACGTCGTGGATGTTGACGTAGTCGCGCACCATGGCGCCGTCCTCGTAGAGGGTCGGCGCGGAGCCGAGGAGGTAGTGCAGGCTGAAGATCCGGCAGGCCCCGGAGTAGGCGTTGTAGACCGACTGCCGTGGCCCTTGCACGATGCTGTAGCGCAGCGCGACGGTCGGGATGTCGTAGCGCCGCCCGAGGTTCACCGCGACGAGCTCCTCGCCGTGCTTGGACATCCCGTAGGGGTTCTGCGGGTTGGCGAAGCTCTCCGGCGTCCTCGACATGTCCAGCGGGCCGCCGCACACCGGGCACCGGTGGTCCCACTCACCGCGAGCCAGCGCCGACTCGGACCGCATGTCCGGTGCCTGCTGCCCGTGCAGGGGACACGTGTAGAGGCCCTCCCCCATGGCGGACTGGGAGGAGGCCACCACGATGCGGCGCAGGTCGAGCCGCTCCTCCACCGCGATCTCGTACAGCAGCGCAGTGGAGACCACGTTGGTGGAGGTGAAGCGCGAGAAGTCAGTGAGGTAGTCCTGGTACGCGGCGAAGTGGTACACGGCGTCCACGCGCCTCAGCAGGTTGGCGAGCAGCTCCTTGTTGCGCACGTCCCCCACCCACAGCTCCGCACCGGGTGTCAGGTAGCTGGGCTTGCCGTCGCGGTGCACTGGAGGGTTCAGAGCGTCGAGGACGACGACGTCGTGCCCCAGCTCCACGAGCCGGTCGCAGGTGTGCGAGCCGATGAAACCCGCTCCTCCGGTCACGAGGACTCTCATCGATCGGCTCTCCTGTTCGCGTGCACCTCGCGGTACACCTCCAAGGTCTGCTTCGCGGTCTGTGCCCAGGTGAACTGCGCCGCTCTGGTCAGTCCGTCGACCCGCAGCTTCTCGGCGGTGTCACGCGCTCGAAGGATGGCGGCGCCGATCGAGCGCGGGTCGTCGGGGTCGGCCAGGACCGCAGCCCCTCCGGCCGTCTCCGGCATCGCGCTGCGGTTCGAGGTGACGACCGGGCAACCACAGGCCATCGCCTCCAGGATCGTCAGGCCGAAGGTCTCGTTGTGCGAGGGGTAGACGAACACGTCCGCCGCCCGGTAGAAGTCCACCGTCTCCTCGAGCGGGACGCCGCCGACCCAGACCACGTCGTCGGCGATGCCCAGCCGTGCCGCCAGCGCCCGCAGCTCAGCCACGTAGGTCTTGTCGCGCCCGGGACCGACCACGACGAGCCGATGCCCCTCCAGGTCCGCCTTGGCGGTGGCGAAGGCCTGCAGCAGACCGTCGCAGTTCTTGTACGGCCACAGCGACGAGACGAAGAGGACGAACGGCCGGTCGATCCCGTGCTGCTCCGCCAGTCGCCGCGCGGCCTCGTCCCGGTCACCGGGGCGGAACAGCTCGTGGTCGACGGCCTCCGGGATGAGTCGCAGCTTGGCCGGGTCGACGTCCAGGTGCTCGTGGACCTCGCGGCGCAGGCTCTCGGAGTTGATGATCACGGCGTCGGCGACCTCCGCGGTGCGTGGGTAGCCGATGCGGCGGTACAGCCGGGCGGCAGTGCCGATCGCCTCCGGCGCCGTGAAGGCGTGCATGGTCTTGAAGTGGGCGACCAGCGCAGGCGCCGGCTTGACCAGGGGCGCGATGAGGGTGCTGAACACGTCGATCCCCGCAGCGGGCAGCCGGACAGGCGCGTACACGTGCTCACTGAGCGTGCGCAGGTTGCGGCGCTCGTTGGACCAGGGGAACGTCACGTAGTCCACTCCTGGCCCGTAGCCCTGGTGCAGGCGCTTCGACCGTCGGCTCACGACGAGGCGCAGCTGCTCGTCCTCGGTCAGGAGGGCGGCCATCTCGGGGATGACGCGGGTCCAGAACCAGTGCGCTCCGGAAGGGTGGTCCGGATCGTCGGTGAGCAGGTTGATGGCGACACGCATGGGTCACCACCCTCCGGCCACGAGGCCGGCGGCACCGGGCCACGGCTGGTCGTAGAACGCCCCCACACGGACCTCCCTGGGCTAGGCCGCCATGCTAGGCAACCGCCCTGCCGACCGACCCTGTTTCGGTCAGGGGCTTCCCCCAGGTGAGGTATGCGAACCTCTCCCGGACCGCGGCCCGGCAGAGGAGGCTCGCTCAGCTACCACCGTCGGGTCTGGATCCCGAACTCGTCGACCTTGAACCGCCGCGGCTCGCCACCGGTCGACACGATCTCCACGCCGTAGCAGATCTGGCCGAGCGTTGCGTCCCGGTTGATCCGGCCGCGGCGCACCAGCCAGCTCAGCATGGCCTTGATCGCCACCGTGCCGCGGGTGATCCGCTGCTGCGGGACGAAGGCGATGTAGCCGTTGCCGGTGGTGGCGTAGACGTTCCAGCGGTGACCACCCAGATCGACGCCCCTGCGCACCAGTGACCCGGCCGGGACCTGGCGGAAGTTGTCGGTCCAGATCATGACCTCGTGCTCGCCGGGAACACCGTCGAGCCAGATGTCGTAGGCCCAGTTGTAGACCCCGACCCGCGGACCGCGGGAGGCGAAGTGGCTCCAGATCCTGCGGAACGAGCTCAGGCGCGGCTCGGCGCCGGTGTTCCAGTCGTGCCAGTCCTGGTGGACGTTGGGGTAGGTCTTGACGGCGCCGTCGCCGGAGACGTCGTCGGCGGTTGCCACCACCTTCCAGTTGCCGAAGGAGCAGGCCGCCATCCGCTGGTGCACGTCGTAGCGGGAGGCGTTCCAGGTGTTGTTGTGGACGACGTAGCTCCGGTCGAACCACATCCCGTTGGGCTCGCTCGTCACGTACTTCGGGGCGTTGCACGCCACTGCGCCCGCGGCGGGGGACGTAGGACCGAGCAGCCCGAGCAGCAGGGCGGCGAGCAGGGCGCCGAGCACGAGGGTTCTTCTCATCGGGTTTCTCTCCGTGTCCGAGGTGGCCGCAGCGCGTCGGCGGGCTGCGACCGGGCCCACACGTGCTCGCGTGGCCGGACGAAGCTGCCGGCCGAGGGCCATGGTAGCGGCGCGTCGCCCGGTTCGTCCCGAGACCGGCGCTTACGTCGGCTGCCTGCGGCCTCAGCCGCGGCGGGAGCGGGCGGGAAGGCCGACCCGGTGCAGGACCGCGACGGCGCCCAGCTGCGAGTCGACCCCGAGCTTGCGGCGCATCGACTTGATCTGGCTGCGGACGGTCGTCTCGGCGACACCGAGGGCGCTGATGATCTCCGCCACGCTGCAGCCCTCGGAGAGCATGACGAGGATCTGCTCCTCACGCGGAGAGAGCCGAGCGACGCGCGCCCGCAGCTGCTCGTCGTGGGCGCGCCACTCCTCCCACTCGCTCATGAGTCCCAGCCGCCGGTCCTCGTCCATCGTCGGCTCCGCCGCTGCGACCTTGGTCAGCACGGCTTCGATCTGCTCCAGTGACCCGTCGGTCGCCATGACGACGGCGGCGCCGGCCACCAGCAGGGCACCCCACGCCGGTCCGGCCCGTCGACCGGTCAGGACGACGCATGGGGCAGAGATCCCGGAGATGAGCTCGCAGGTCGCCTGGAGGTCCCGATCGGACACGAGGTCGTCGAGGAGCACCACCACGTCGCCGGGCCCCGGCCCGCCGTCGGCCTTGCGGGACACCCGCGTCCAGGCGACCGGCTCGGCTGCGACCCCGCGCCCCCGCAGGGCTGCGCCGACGGCCTGCGCGACGAGCTGGAGGCGCGCCGCCACCACGACGTTGCCCATGGCGCCTCCTTCGGCGGTGCTGGCGGCCGCTGGACCAGTGCTCGGCATCAAGATCGTCACGGGAACCTCCGGAACCGTCGGGCGGCTGTACACCCGTGCCGGTACCCTGCCGGACGTTCGGAGACCAGACAGTCCGGGAGCAGGAATCTGCACCCCTTTGGGGACGCAGACGCCACCGGACGGGCTGAGGGGTGCCGTCGCCGGACCGACCGCTGGACCGCCTCAGGACCGCCGCGCCGTGGCCTTCTTCGCGGCCGCCTTCTTCGCCGTCGCCTTCCGCGTCGTGGTCGACTTCGTCGTCGCACCGGCGGCGACGGTCCGCTTCGCGGGTGCGCCGGTCGGCTTCTGCCCGGTCGTGGCGACCCGCACGTCGGTGCCCTCGAGCAGCGGCGCCAGGAAGTCGCCCGTGAAGCTGTCCGGGTGGGCCGCCACCTGCTCCGGGGTGCCCTCAGCGACGACCATGCCGCCCCGGTTGCCGCCCTCGGGCCCCATGTCGACGATCCAGTCGGCGGTCTTGATCACGTCCAGGTTGTGCTCGATGACGAGGACCGTGTTGCCCTGGTCGACCAGCCGGCCGAGCACCAGCAGCAGCTTGCGGATGTCCTCGAAGTGCAGACCGGTCGTCGGCTCGTCGAGGACGTAGACGGTGCGCCCGGTCGACCGCTTCTGCAGCTCCGCCGCCAGCTTCACCCGCTGCGCCTCGCCCCCGGAGAGGGTGGGCGCGGGCTGACCCAACCGGACGTAGCCGAGGCCGACGTCGACCAGCGTGCGCAGGTGCCGGGAGATCGCCGGGATCGCCTCGAAGAAGTCGACCGCCTCCTCGATCGGCATGTCGAGGACCTCGGCGATCGTCTTGCCCTTGTAGTGCACCTCGAGCGTCTCGCGGTTGTAGCGGGCGCCGTGGCAGACCTCGCAGGGGACGTAGACGTCGGGCAGGAAGTTCATCTCGATCTTGATCGTGCCGTCGCCGGCGCACGCCTCGCAGCGCCCGCCCTTGACGTTGAACGAGAACCGGCCCTGCTGGTAGCCCCGCACCTTGGCCTCGGGCGTGTTCGCGAACAGCTTGCGGACGTGGTCGAAGACCCCGGTGTAGGTGGCCGGGTTCGAGCGCGGCGTCCGGCCGATCGGCGACTGGTCGACGTGGATCACCTTGTCGACGTGGTCCAGCCCCTCGATCCGGCGGTGCCGGCCCGGGACGGTCCGGGCGTTGTAGATCTGCTTGGCCAGCGAGGTGTAGAGGATGTCGTTGACCAGCGTGGACTTGCCGGAGCCGGAGACGCCCGTGACCGCCACGAACAGGCCTAGCGGGAACGCGACGTCGATGTCGCGCAGGTTGTGCTCCCGGGCGCCGCGGACGACCAGCTGCCGGCCGGGTGTGCGGGGACGGCGTAGGTCGGGGACCGGGATCTTCTTGCGGCCCGACAGGTAGAGACCGGTCGCGGAGTCGTGGTGCTCGAGCAGCTCGCGGACCGGGCCGGACACCACCACCTGGCCACCGTGCTCACCCGCGCCCGGGCCGATGTCCACGACCCAGTCGGCGACCCGGATCGTGTCCTCGTCGTGCTCCACCACGATCAACGTGTTGCCGAGGTCCTTCAGGCGCACCAACGTCTCGATCAGCCGGTGGTTGTCGCGCTGGTGCAGGCCGATCGACGGCTCGTCGAGGACGTAGAGCACGCCGACGAGGCCGGCGCCGATCTGCGTGGCCAGCCGGATCCGCTGGGCCTCGCCGCCGGAGAGCGAGCCGGAGGGCCGGTCCAGGGAGAGGTAGTCCAGGCCGACGTCGAGCAGGAAGTTGAGCCGCTCCTGGATCTCCTTGAGCACTCGCTCGGCGATCTGCCGCTCGCGGGCGCTCAGCTCGAGGGAGCGCAGGAACTCCGCGGACTCGTTGATCGGCAGGGCGCAGACCTCGGCGATGTTCTTGCCGCCGAGCGTGACCGCCATCGAGACCGGCTTGAGCCGCGATCCGGCGCAGGTGGGACAGGGCACCTCCCGCATGAAGCCCTCGAACCGCTCCCGACTGGTGTCGGACTCGGCCTCGCGGTGCCGGCGCTCGACGTAGGGCCGCACGCCCTCGAAGCTGGTGTGGTACGAGCGCTCACGGCCGTAACGGTTGGTGTGCCGCACGTGGACCTTGGTGCTGTGTCCGTCGAGGATCGACCGGCGGGCCTTGGCCGGCAGGTCTTCCCACGGGGTGTTCAGGTCGAAGCCGAGCTCGTCGCCGAGGGCGTTGAGCAGCCGCAGGAAGAAGTCGGAGACGTGGGCGCCCGACCACGGCCCGATCACGCCCTCCCCCAGCGTCTGGGACGGGTCGGAGACCACCAGCTCGGGGTCCACCTCCATCCGGGTGCCCAGGCCGTGGCAGGCCGGGCACGCGCCGAACGGCGAGTTGAAGGAGAACGACCGCGGCTCGAGGTCGTCGGTGTCGAGGGGGTGGTCGTTGGGGCAGGCCATCTTCTCCGAGAACCGCATCTCGCGGCCCGGGTCCTTCTCGGGCAGGTCGACGAAGTCGAGGACGACGAGCCCGCCGGCCAGGCCGAGCGCGGTCTCCACCGAGTCGGTCAGCCGGCGCTTGGCGGACGCCTTGACCGTCAGCCGGTCGACGACCACCTCGATGGTGTGCTTCTTCTGCTTCTCGAGGACCGGCGCCTCGGTCAACGAGTAGGTCTCGCCGTTCACCCTCGCCCGGGAGAAGCCCTGGGTCTGCAGCTGGCGGAACAGGTCGACGTACTCCCCCTTGCGGCCGCGGACCACCGGGGCCAGCACCTGGAAGCGGCGGCCCTCCTCGAGGGTGAGGACCCGGTCGACGATCTGCTGCGGGGTCTGCCGCGAGATCGGTGCCCCGCAGGTGGGGCAGTGCGGTCGGCCCGCGCGGGCGTAGAGCAGTCGCAGGTAGTCGTAGACCTCGGTGATCGTGCCGACCGTGGAGCGGGGGTTCTTCGACGTGGACTTCTGGTCGATCGAGACCGCCGGGGACAGCCCCTCGATGAAGTCGACGTCGGGCTTGTCCATCTGGCCGAGGAACTGCCGGGCGTAGGCCGAGAGCGACTCGACGTAGCGGCGCTGACCCTCGGCGAAGATGGTGTCGAACGCGAGGCTGGACTTGCCCGAGCCGGACAGTCCTGTGAAGACGATGAGGGCATCGCGCGGGAGGTCGAGCGAGACGTCCTTGAGGTTGTGCTCCCGGGCTCCCCGGATGATCAGCTGGTCAGCCACGGACGGTCCTCGCTGTCGGCTCTGGCGCGGTGCGGGCAGCACCCATGACCCGCATCCAGGAGGGACACGGGTGTTCGAACGGGTGTTCGCCAGCATAGCGGTTCGGGACAAATCGAGGCATGGCGACGGGGCCCCTCGAGACTTCGGCACAGGTCACGTCTCGACACGTTAGCCCGCAGGACCGACAGGGTTCCCGTCGGCAGCCGCCTGCGGCCCCCAGGCGGGGTCCGCGGGCTAGGGTCGGGGCCGGACGGCAGCGACCCGAGAGGCGGAACCCATGACGTACCACGGCTCGGTCACCCCGGGCGGACCGGCGGACGTGCGCGAGCTCACCGACCTGATCATCACCAAGCTGGCGGTCAGCGAGATGGCCAACAACGTCTACCTGCTCCGCTGCCGGCACACGGACGAGCAGGTGCTGATGGACGCCGCGGACGACGCCCCGGCGGTCCTCGCGATGGTCGGTGACGACGGGATCGCCCGGGTGGTCACCACGCACCGGCACTGGGACCACCATCGCGCGCTCGCCGAGGTCGTCGCGGCCACCGGCGCGGAGACGATCGCGGGCGCGGCGGACGCCGCCGAGCTGCCCGTGCGGGTCGACCGTCCGGTCGTGGACGGAGACCGCGTCGCGGTCGGCCACTCCAAGCTGGAGGTGATCCACCTCGCCGGCCACACGCCGGGCTCCATCGCCCTGCTGTACGACGACCCCACCGGCACCCCGCACCTGTTCACCGGGGACTCGCTGTTCCCCGGAGGTGTCGGCAAGACCGGGTCGGTCGAGGACTTCACCAGACTGGTCGACGACGTCGAGCACAAGGTCTTCGACCGGCTGCCGGACGAGACATGGTTCTACCCGGGCCACGGCGACGACTCGACGCTCGGCGCCGAGCGCCCGCACCTGGCGGAGTGGCGCGCACGGGGCTGGTGAGGAGGTTCCCGGACCTCCGCCCGCGCCGGGCCGCCGCTGTGCCACGGTGGGGCCGGATCGCGCCTAGTGCCCGGTTTGGTGGAAATCGCCCCCGCGCCGGGTCCGCTGCTTTACCGTCGTGCCATGGGCAAGCTTCCGGGGATGGTCGTGGTCGTCGTGGTGGCCATGGTGAGCGGCCTGCTCGGCGCGGTGGGCGGTGTGACCGTGCTGCAGTCGCAGCTCCAGGGCCCCCAGGGCGCCACCGGCCTGCAGGGTGCGCCGGGCACGCCGGGCCTGGACGGTGCGGACGGCCTCGACGGCAAGGACGGCAAGGACGGCACCGACGGCAAGCGAGGACCCCGCGGCAGGCGCGGCGCGCGCGGCCCGGCGGGTGAGGCGGCAGAGGCACCGGACGCTCGCGTGAACGTCGGTACGGCGAACTGCGCGGGCCGCTCGGTGCGGGTCGTGACGAACGTGACGATCAGGGGCACCCGCATGCAGATGGAGAAGCAGCCGGTCTGCGTGACGGACTGAGCAGTCCCGTAGCCTGCGGCTCATGATCGAGCTGAGAACTCCGCCGGAGATCGAGCAGATGCGCCCGGCGGGCCGGTTCGTGGCGGAGGTGCTGACCGCACTGCGCGGCGCCGCCGACGTCGGCGTGAACCTGCTGGACCTGGACGCGCTGGCGCACCGCATGATCCGCGACCGTGGCGCCGAGTCCTGCTACATCGACTACCACCCGTCCTTCGGTGCGCGACCCTTCGGCTACGTCCTGTGCACGTCGGTGAACGACGCCGTGCTCCACGGGCTGCCGCACGACTACGTGCTGCGCGACGGCGACCTGCTCAGCGTGGACTTCGCCGCCTCCGTCGACGGCTGGGTGTCCGACTCGGCCCTCAGCGTGGTGGTCGGCACCCCCCGCCAGGACGACCTGCGGCTGATCGACGTGGCCGAGAAGGCCCTCGCCGCCGGCATCGGCGCCGCACAGCCCGGCAACCGGATCGGTGACGTCTCCGCCGCCATCGCCGCAGTAGGACGTGGTGCGGGGCTGTCGATCAACACCGACTTCGGGGGGCACGGCGTCGGCCGCACGATGCACGGCGACCCGCACGTCCCGAACGACGGCCGGCCCGGACGCGGCTACCCGCTCAAGCCGGGCCTGGTGATCGCGATCGAGCCGTGGTTCCTGCAGACGACCGACGAGCTGCGGATGGACCCGGACGGCTGGACCCTGCGCAGCGCCGACGGCTCCCGTGGCGCGCACGCCGAGCACACGGTCGCCGTGACCGAGGACGGCCCCCTGGTGCTCACCGCCCGCGACTGACCGCGGGACCGTCCTCCAGGCGCCGCTGGTACTGCACCCCCCGACCGAGCACCCGATAGCCCAGCTGCTCGTTGACGGCGACCATGTGCCGGTTGGACTCGGCGTTCCACGTGTCGACCGACTCCAGCTGCGGCTCCGCCTCGCGCAGCCAGCGGACCATCCCGGTCTTGAGGAGCAGGCCCAGCCGGTGGCCGCGGTGCTCGCGGACGACACTGGTGTCGTGCTGGTGCCCGATCCAGGGCCGCTCCCCCTCGACGGCGACCACCGTGTGGCCGGTCAGCACACCGGTGTCGCGGTGCCGCGCCATGAGTCGGTAGAGCCGCTGCCCGGTGGCCAGCTGCGCGTCCTCGTAGGCCCGCATGCGCTCCGGCGGGAACACCTCGTCCTCGATGTCGAGCTCGTCGGTCGGAGCGTCGTTGATCGCGGCGGACATCGTCGACACCGCCTCGATCACGTCCTCGGGCACCCGGCCGGTGATCTGGAGCAGGTCGTATCCCGCCGCGGCCGACTCCGCCTCGGCGTACAGCTTGTCCACGAGCGCCCCGTCCACCTCGGCGAGGAGCTGTCGCCGGTTGATCGCCTGCGACGCCCGCTCGAAGCCGTGGCTGCGGGCGAAGGCGTCCGCGGCCGGGGTGTCCCAGCCGTCGATGCCGGCCTTGGTCCGGCCATCCGCGCGCGCGTGGTCCATGAGCCGCGCCACGACGGCCGACCCCAGGCCGGTGCGGCGCGCCCTGGGGTGCACGATCACGTCCAGCCAGGCCAGGTCCCGGTTGTCCCACTCGGAGGTCCACAACGCCCCGGTCGCTTCCAGCCGGCCGGCCTCGCGCACGGTGAAGAAGCGCGGCCCCTCACCGTCCCACCCGTGCCGCAGCAGCCCTTGCATCCGGGTCACCGACCCGGGGTGCGACCACGGGGCATCGGCGGCATTCGCGTCGTCGTGCAGCGCGACCACCTCGGCCACCACGTCGTCGGCGGCAGTGGCGGTGTCGAGCTCGTCGATGTGCATGCGTCCAGCGTCCTCCGTCGGCCCGGGCGAGGGCCACCGGTTTTCCCTCCCGCCCCGACGCCCTCCAGGCAGCGGCCCTGCCGGCGCCGTCTAGCCTGGCCACCATGTCCCGGTTCTTCCTGGCCCGCCAGGCGATCGTCGCCGCACTCACGGGCAACGGGCTGCGCCCGCCGGGTGGCTTCACGGTCCAGCTGCCGACCATGGTCGCCGGCTGGTTGACCAGCGAGCTCGCTCCGCACCTGCTCGCGCTGACGCTCGCCGACACCGCCGTGCAGCTGCGCAGCAAGGACCGCAGCCGGCTCGGGCTCGCGCTCGCCGGCCTCAACGCGGCCGGGCTCGGCGTCATCGTCGCGCAGTCGGTGGCCGCCCGCCGCCACGTGGACGCGGCCCTGGTCGAGGGGCTCGGCGCCGACTACGAGGACCGGCTGCGGGCCACCTACACCGACCTGGACCTCTCCACGCCGCTGCGCCAGCTCGCCTGGCCCTTCCGGATGCTCACCGAGCCCGACCACCCGGTCGAGGTGATCCGCGACGTGCCCTACGAGCAGGCGCACGGCCGCCGCGGGCTGCTCGACGTCTACCGCCAGCGCGGCGCCGACCGCACCGGCGCCCCGGTGCTCCTGCAGGTCCACGGTGGCGCCTGGACCATCGGCAGCAAGGACAACCAGGCCGTCCCGCTGATGCACCACATGGCCGCCCGCGGCTGGGTGTGCGTGGCGATCAACTACCGGCTGAGCCCCCGGGCTCCGTGGCCGGCCCAGATCGTCGACGTGAAGCGGGCGATCGCCTGGGTTCGCGAGCACGCCCACGAGTACGGCGGCGACCCGTCGTTCCTGGCGGTCACCGGCGGGTCCGCCGGCGGGCACCTGGCCGCGCTGGCGGCGCTCACGCCCCAGGCACCGGAGTGGCAGCCGGGGTTCGAGGAGGCCGACACCCACGTCGACGCGGCCGTGCCGTTCTACGGCGTCTACGACTTCGCCGGGGCCACCGGCACCCCGCGGGCGACCGCGATGCGGGACCGGTTCCTGGGGCCACGCGTGCTCCTCGCCTCGGCCCGCGAGCGCCTCGACGACTTCCAGAAGGCCTCGCCCCTGCTGCGCGTGGGCCCCGACGCGCCGCCCATGATGGTCATCCACGGCGCCGTCGACACGCTCGTCGAGGTCGGACAGGCCCGCGAGTTCGTGCGGGCGCTGCGTGCGGTCAGCCACCGTGAGGTGGTCTACGCCGAGCTGCCGGGCACCCAGCACGCCTTCGACGTCTTCCCCTCGATCCGCAGCGCCGCGGTGGTCCGGGGCGTCGAGCGGTTCCTGCGCTGGACCTACGACGCCGCCGTCCGGGCCGCGGTCGCCGAGGAGCAGAAGTGAACGGTGCGGAGACGATGCCCCCGGACCTGCTCGCCCGGGCCCGGGCGGCGAAGGGGTTCATGCCGGAGGACGAGGGCGACCTGCTCCACCGCGTGGCCCTCGAGCGGCTGCGGCACGGTCCGGGGCTCGAGGTCGGCAGCTACTGCGGCAAGTCCGCGATCTACCTCGGCGCAGCGGCCCGTGCCGCCGGCAGCACGATCTTCACCGTCGACCACCACCGCGGGTCCGAGGAGAACCAGGTCGGCTGGGAGTACCACGACCCGGGTCTCGCCGACCCGGTCCACGGCCGCCTCGACACGCTGCCCACCTTCCGCCGCACCATCGCCGACGCAGGGCTCGAGGACGAGGTGGTGGCGGTGGTCGGCCGCTCCACCACGGTGTCGCGGCACTGGCGCACCCCGCTGTCGCTGCTGTTCGTCGACGGCGGGCACACCGACGAGCACGCCGGCAACGACTACACGGGCTTCGGTCCATGGGTCCTGCGGGGCGGGGCCCTCGTCGTGCACGACGTGTTCCCCGACCCGGCCGACGGCGGTCAGGCGCCCTACCGGGTCTACCTGCGGGCGCTGGCGAGCGGGTTCGAGGAGACCCGGGCGCTCGGCTCGATGCGGGTCCTCACCCGGGTCGGCGGGGACGCCGGCGACCCGGTCACCTGACCGGCGCCCCCACGCAGCCGCACTGCAGGCCGATCTCGGCGAACCCCTCCGGCAGCCCGCCGTCGCGGAAGATGCCGGAGCCGGCCGTGGTCGCCGACAGCGCGTCGACGGCGAGCACCACGGCCGCCGAGGTGTACGTCGTGTGCTCCTCGGGCCAGATCGCCTCGTCGGCGTAGACGTAGCCGGTCCAGTAGCCGCCGTCGTCGGCGCGCAGGTGCCTGGTGTCGGCCAGCAGGGCGCGGGCCGCGTCGCGGTCACCCGTCGCGTCCAGCGCGAGCACCAGCTCGCTGGTCTCCGCGCCGGTCACCCACGGGTTGGTCGCGACACAGCGGATGCCCAGGCCGGGAACCACGAAGTCGTGCCACCGCGAATCCAGCAGCGCTCGCCCCGCGGCGCCACGGACCGCACCTCCGAGGACCGGGTAGTACCAGTCCATCGAGAACGCGGACTTGTCCTGGAACTCGTCGCGGTGCCGCCGCAGCGCGTGCCCCAGGCGTCCGCAGGCCAGCTCCCAGTCCGGTTGCGGTTCCCCGAGCAGGTCCGCGAGCGCCAGACCGGCCCGGAGCGCGTGGAAGATGCTCGCGCTGCCGGCCACGAGCGCCTCGTCCCAGACGCTGCCGTCCGGGCACTGCGCCCAGGCGATCCCGCCGAAGGGCAGCTGCAGCCCCACGACGTAGTCCAGCGCGGCCCGGACCGCCGGCCAGCTCCGCCGTACGAACGGCTCCTGGCGGCGGACCAGCCAGTGGTGCCAGACGCCCACCGCCAGGTAGGCGCACATGTTGGTGTCGGCGACCGGGTCGTCGACCCGGCCGGCGACGAGCTGCATCGGCCAGGAGCCGTCCGGCCGCTGGGTCTGCAGGCACCACTCGTACGCCCGCTCGGCGGCGTCGACCTCGCCGCCGACGAGGAGGGCCATCGCGGCCTCGACGTGGTTCCAGACGTCGGTGTGCTGCCCGGCGCTCCAGGGGATCGCCCCGTCCGGCTCCTGCAGCCCCGCGATCGCGGCTGCGGTCGCCGCCACCTCGCGGGCATCGAGGACGCCGGGGAGGGCCGGAAGCTCAGGTCGCATCGGGCTTGCGGAGGTAGAGGACCAGGCTCTTGCCGATCAACGGGTCGAGGGCGGCCTCGGCCGTCCTGGTCAGCCACGGACGCTTCATGATGTCCCACACCAGGAGCCGGTGGTAGGCCCTGACCAGCGGGTGCCGGTCGTTGTCGACACCGACGGCGCACTTGAGCCACCAGTACGGCGCGTGCAGCGCGTGCGCGTGGTGCCGGCCGACCGGCTCCAGGCCGGCCGCCTGCAGCTTGTCGACGAGGTCGTGGCCGGTGTAGATCCGGACGTGGCCGCCCTCCACCTCGTGGTAGGCGCCCGAGAGCGCCCAGCACACCCGCTCCGGGAGCCACCGCGGGACGGTCACCGCCAGCGTGCCCCCGGGCCGCAGCACGCGCACCAGCTCGGCGATCGCCGTCGTGTCGTCGGGGATGTGCTCGAGCACCTCCGCGGCGACGACCCGGTCGAACTCCGCGTCCGCGAACGGCATCGCCAGGGCGTCGCCCTGCTTGATGTCGGCCTCGGCGCCCGCGGGCACCTCCCCGGCGACCTTCATGGCGCCGAACAGCTCGAGGACCCCGGCCAGCTCGTCGCCGTCCTGGTCGAAGGCGACCACGTCGGCGCCCCGGCGGTACATCTCGAAGGCGTGCCGGCCGGCGCCGCAGCCCATGTCGAGGACCCGCTCGCCGGCCTGCAGGCCGAGCCGGTCGAAGTCCACGGTCAGCATGTCGTCTCCTGTTCGTCGGTCCCCCGGGTGCCGCTCATGGCCGGGTCCCCCGCAGGCAGCCGCCGCCCGGCCGCCTCGACCACCTCGCGGTACGCCGCCGCGGTCCGCTCGGCGACGGCCCGCCAGCCGAACTGCTCGAGCGCCCGCCGCCGCCCGGCCGCCCCCATCCGGGCCCGGCGCTGCGGGTCGTCGAGGAGGGCGCCGAGCGCCTGCACGAGGGCGCCGACGTCTCCCGGCGGGACCAGGTCGGCGCAGAGTCCCGCGGGGCCGACGACCTCGGGGAGGGCGCCGGCCCGGCTGACCACCAGCGGGGTCGCGCAGGCCATCGCCTCCACGGTCGGCAGCGAGAACCCCTCGTAGAGCGACGGGACGCAGGCCACCTCCGCCGAGGCGACCGTGGCGGCGAGCTCCTCGTCGGAGAGTCCGTGCACGAAGCGGACCGCGTCGCCGATCGCGAGCCGTTCGACCAGCTGCTCCGTGGGGCCGCCCGGCTTGGGGCGGGACACCAGGAGCAGCTCCACGTCGCGCTCGGTGCGCAGCTTCGCGAAGGCCTCGAGCAGCACGCCGGTGCCCTTCATGGGCGTGTCGGCGCTCGCCATGGCCACGATCCGGCCGGGCACGCGCGGCACGTCCGCGGGCGGGGCGAACACCGAGTCCACCCCGAGCGGGATGACCCGCACCCGGTCGGGGCCGACCCCGAAGTCGGCGACGATGTCGCGTGCCGAGCTCTCGCTGACGGTCACGATCCTCCGCAGCCGTCGGGCGACCCGGCCCTGCATGCGGAGGAAGCCGTACCAGCGGCGCAGGGTGAGGCGCCGCTTCCAGGACCCGGCGGCTGCCAGATCCACCCGCCGGTCGAAGGTGATCGGGTGGTGGACGGTCGCCAGCAGCGGCAGGCCCGCCGCCTCGATGTCCAGCAGCCCGGAGCCCAGGCTCTGGTTGTCGTGCACCACGTCGAAGTCGCCGACCCGGTCCTGGAGCATCCGGGCCACCCGGAGGCTGAAGGTGCGGGGCTCGGGGAACCCGGCGGTGCACATCGTCGCCACCTCCAGGACGTCGACGAGGTCACGGATCTCGGAGGGGCGCGGGACGCGGAACGGGTCCGGCTCGCGGTAGAGATCGAGGCTCGCGACCTCGGTGAGCCGCACCCCCGGGTCGAGCTCAGGGTAGGGAGGGCCGGAGAAGACCTCCACCTCGTGCCCGAGCGCCACCAGCTCGCGGCTGAGGTGGCGGACGTAGACGCCCTGGCCGCCGCAGTGCGGCTTGCTGCGGTAGGACAGCAGAGCGATGCGCAAGCGGGGCTCCTCTGACGTGGTGCGGCGGGCGACGGCCGGGGCCCCCGAGGCGGCGGTCCGGGTGCAACAGGTTCCTATTGTGCAGGTCTGCGCTGCTAGCCTGGATCCGGCCCTGCCCCGCCGACCAGCTGGAGGAGGCTCGTGGGTTGAGCAGCACCGCCTCGCTCACCGTCGACAGCCTGGGATCCGCGGCCCAGCGCGAGCGGCACCAGCGGATCCTCGACGCGGCCCTCGACCTCGCCTCCACCGGTGGGTTCGACGCGGTGCAGATGCGCGCCGTCGCCGACCGGGCGGGCGTCGCGCTCGGCACCCTCTACCGCTACTTCCCCTCGAAGCTGCACCTGCTGGTCAGCTGCCTGGCCCGCGACCTGGAGCGCGCCAACACCCGCCTGGAGAGCGCGCCCGTGCCCGGCGGCACGCCCGCGGACCGGGTGGCGTCGGTCCTGGACCGGATGAGCAAGGGGCTGCGCCGCGACCCGCTGCTGACCGAGGCGCTGATCCGGGCCTTCATGTTCGCCGACGCCTCCGTGTCGTCGGAGATCGCGGCGGTGGAGCAGCAGGTCTCCCGGCTGCTGCTGCACGCGATGGCCGGGCCGGACGACGCGGAGCCGCGGCGCGACGTCGCGAAGGTGGTCGGCGACGTGTGGCTCGGCGGTCTCGTCCAGTGGGTCACCGGCCGGACCTCGGCCGAGCAGGTCTCCCGCTCCCTCGACACCGCCGTACGCCTGCTGCTGCGCTGAGGGCCCGTGGTCCGGCGCCGGGTCGCGGCCGGCGTTAACCTGGGCGCACCATGACCGAACTGTCCGGGACGCCCCTGTCATCGCCGGGGTCCACCACCCTCATGCCCACGCTGCCGCCCGAGCTCGCGACCGCCGTCCGCGAGGTCGTCGAGGACCTGATCGCCGCCTCACCCGACGGCACCGGCACGGTGTCGGTGTGGCTCGGCGACCTCGACGGGACCGTCCACCTCGCGGTGGAGCCCGACGCCGAGCACTACGCCGCCAGCACCATGAAGCTGCCGCTGCTGGTCGCGGCGCACCGGCGCCACGAGGACGGCTCCCTCGACCTCGACGCCGAGGTGCCGGTCCACAACGACTTCCGGTCGGCGGCCGACGGGTCGGCGTACTCCCTCGACCGCGCCGACGACCAGGACGACGAGACGTGGGAGCAGATCGGCGGCGCGACGACGCTGCGGTCCCTGGCCGAGCGCGCCACCGTCCGCTCGGGCAACCTCGCGACCAACCTGCTGCTCGAGCACGTGGGCGCCGGCGCGGTCGCCGACGTGGTCAACGCCGCCGGCTGCTCGGGGCGCACCGCGCTGCCGCGGGGCATCGAGGACGCCGCCGCCCGCGCGGCCGGGCTCGACAACGTCGTCACGGCCGCCGACCTCGGCCAGGTGCTGCGCGGGGTCGGGAACCGGTCGCTGGCGACCGAGGCGACGTGCGTGGCGGTCGAGCGGGTGCTCTCTGCCCAGACCTACCGTGACGGGGTGCCCGCCGGGGTGCCGAGCGGGACCTACGTGGCGAACAAGACCGGGTGGGTCCCCGGGGTCTCCCACGACGTGGCGCTCGTGCGCCCGGAGCGGCGGCCGGCCTACGTGCTCGTCGTGCTGACCACCGCGGAGGTTGCCGAGGAGGAGGCGAACGAGGCGATCGCCGACATCAGTGCCCTGGTCTGGGACGGCTGGCACCGGTGAGCCGGATCCTGGGCCTGCGCACCACCCGGCTCTCCGCGGAGCTGCACACGCCGTTCGTCACCGCGCTGCGCAGGACCACCACCGTCGACACTGTCGTCGTGCGGGTCAGCGACAGCGACGGCGTCACCGGATGGGGCGAGGCCCCGCAGGTCTGGCAGGTCACCGGGGAGTCGCTCGCCGGCGCGCAGGCCTGCCTCGAGGGTCCGCTCGCCGCCACCGTCACCGGCCGGGAGGTCTCCGACCTCGCGGCCACCTGCCGGGCGGTGCAGGGCGCGGTCGCCGGCAACCACGGAGCGAAGGCGGCCCTCGACGTGGCCCTGCACGACCTGGCCGCGCGCCGGCTCGGCGTCAGCCTCCCCGTCCTCCTGGGCACCGACGTGCACCGGCTGCCCACCGACGTGACGCTCGCCGCCGGCGCCGCGGCGGCGCTCGCCGAGACGGCGCAGCGCCGGGTCGCCGACGGCTTCGAGGTGCTCAAGATGAAGGTCGGCACCGACGCCGACACGGACGTGGCCCGGGTGCGGGCCGTGCGCGAGGCGGTCGGCCCCGACGTGGCACTGCGCCTGGACGCCAACCAGGGCTGGACCGCCCGGGAGGCGGTCGCGGTGATCTCGGCACTGGAGGACGCCGGGGCCGGCGTGGAGCTCGTCGAGCAGCCGGTGCGCGCCGAGGATCTCGACGGCCTGGCCTGGGTCAGCGCCCGGGTCGGTACGCCGGTGATGGCCGACGAGTCGGTCTACGGCCTGCGGGACCTCGTCGAGGTGATCCGCCGCCGCGCGGCCGACCTCGTCAACGTGAAGCTGGCCAAGTGCGGCGGGCTGTCGGTCGGCCGGAGCCTGCTGGACCTGGCGCACGCCCACGAGATGGGCACGATCGTCGGCTCCATGATGGAGTCGCCGCTCGGCGTCGGGGCCGCCGCCAGCCTCGCCGCCGCGGCCGGCACCACGCTCGTGCCCGACCTCGACGCCGCCTGGTGGGTGGCCCAGTCGCCGTTCGAGGGCGGCCTGCGCTACGACGGGGCCGGCGTGGTGCTGCCCGACTCCCCCGGGCTGGGCATCGAGGCGCTGTGCGACGAGGATGCCCACGGCGAGGAGCAGCGGTGACCGAACCCCGGCGACCGGCCCGGAACCCGCTGCAGGGCCACCGCGACGTGCGCGAGGTCAGCGTGCCGGTGGCCACGCTGTGGACCCGTCCCGACGCTCCGCGCGACCTCGACGAGGCGGCCGTGCGCGACCTTCCGGACCCCGCCGCGTGGATCGCGACCCTCGACGCCGAGGGCACCGCCGATCGCCGGCTCGGGCTGCACGGGCGCACCCTGACCCAACTGCTGCTGGGCGAGCCGGTGCTGGTGC
The DNA here is from genome assembly GCA_963835385.1 of uncultured Actinomycetota bacterium. Lineage (GTDB taxonomy): Bacteria > Actinomycetota > Actinomycetes > Propionibacteriales > Nocardioidaceae > Nocardioides_B. Next base: position 92,900 of record CAWIFK010000017.1, on the reverse strand, counting down.
TCGAGGAGAGCGGCGACTGGGTCCGCGTCGTCGCCCTCGGTCAGCCGTCGTCGGCCGACCTGCGCGGCTACCCCGGCTGGCTCCGCCGAGCCCACCTCGCCGATCCCGTGGACCGAACCACCGGGGCCGCGGCGTTCGTGGTCGTGCCGCAGGCCGCCTGCCGCCTGGAGGACGGGTCGTCCTGGGAGCTGTCCTGCGGCACCGGCCTGTGGCTGGACGGGTTCGACGAGGACCACGCCCGGGTGCTGCTGCCGGGCGGCCGCACCGGGTCGGTGCCGCTGGCCGCCGTACGGCTGGCGCACAAGCTCCAGCAGCCGGCGTACGGGCCCGACGACCTGCTCGCGACCGCGCGGCAGTTCCTCGGGATCCGCTACCTCTGGGGCGGTACGTCGTCGTGGGGGCTCGACTGCTCCGGGCTCGTGCACCTCACGCTCCGCACGCACGGCGTCGTCCTGCCGCGGGACGCGTCCGACCAGCACGCGGCGCCGCACGACGTCGAGCCGGTGCAGCTCGACGAGGTGCAGCCGGGCGACCTGTACTTCTTCGCCCGTCCGGGCGAGCCGGTCTACCACGTCGGCTTCGCCACCCGGCCGGTCGCGGCGGACGGCAGCCGCTGGATGCTGCACGCCCCGGAGGGCGGCGCGGCGGCGATCGAGGACGCCCCGATGCGGCCCGAGCGCGTGCAGCGCCTGGTCGGCGCCGGACGGGTCCGCAAGCCCGACGCGGGCCAGCTCGGCCGGCGCGGCTAGCTAGCTGCTGGGCGCGGGCTCGCGGGCCTCCCGGCGGCGGGACACCACCAGGCTGGCCACCGTGGTCACGGCCAGGATCGCGACGATCACGCCCAGCGACACCAGGGTCGGGATGTCGGGAGCCCACGCGATGTGCTCGCCGCCGTTGACGAACGGCAGCTCGTTCTCGTGCATGGCGTGGAGCACCAGCTTGACGCCGATGAAGCCGAGCAGCACCGCGAGGCCGTAGCCGAGGAAGATCAGCCGCCCGAGCAGGCCGCCGATGAGGAAGTAGAGCTGGCGCAGGCCCATGAGCGCGAAGATGTTCGCGGTGAGCACCAGGTAGGGCTCCCGGGTGAGGCCGTAGATCGCCGGGATGGAGTCCAGCGCGAACAGCAGGTCCGTCGTGCCGAGCGCCAGCATCACGATGAACATCGGCGTGATCAGGCGCTTGCCGTTCTCCTTGATCCACAGCTTCGCGCCGTGGTACTCCTTCGTCGCCGGCAGCGCCCGCTCGGCCCACCTGATCAGCCGGTTCTCCTCGTAGTCGCCGTCGTCGTCGTCCTCGGCGGCCTCCTTGGCCAGCTTCACGGCGGTGTAGATCAAGAAGGCGCCGAAGACGTAGAAGACCCAGCTGAAGTTGTTGATCGCCGCGGCCCCGACCGCGATGAACATGCCGCGCATGATCAGGGCCAGCACGATGCCGACGAGCAGCGCGGTCTGCTGGTACTCCTTCGGCACGGCGAACTTCGCCATGATGATGAGGAAGATGAACAGGTTGTCGACGGAGAGGGAGTACTCCGTCAGCCAGCCGGCGAAGAACTCGGTGCCGTACTGGTGCCCGGCGAGGACCCACACGCCGATGCCGAACGCGACCGCCAGACCGATGTAGACGGCCAGGTACGTGCCGACCTCCTTCATCGACGGCTCGTGCGGGCGACGGCCGACGATGACGACGTCGAACAGCAGGATGGCCATGGTGACGACGATGGTCGTCCACCACACCCAGTCGGAAACGATCACGGACTAGCTCCTCCGGACAGCTCTCGGGCGGGCGGGCGCGTGCTGCCGCGACCCGCCACGGGGGCAAGCAACTGGCTCCGGAGGTCTCTTCCGTCCCCCCGTTCCACCGAGGCTGCGGACCAACGGCGCCGGGGCCGGTCCGGCCGGTGCGGCCGGGGCCCGTGATGACGACACCGCTGCGAAGGAATACTCCCCTCCAAGATTCGCCATTGTCGCATCCCTGGGCGGGTGCGGACCAATTGCGTCGTGGCCGGCGGGGGGTGCGGCCGAGCAGCTAGCGCGCCCCCGCCTCCACCATCTGCCGCAGCTCCTTCTTCAGGTCCGAGATCTCGTCGCGCAGCCGGGCGGCGAGCTCGAACTGCAGCTCGGCGGCCGCCGTGTGCATCTGCTCGGTCAGCTGCTGGACCAGCTCGGCGAGCTCGTGGCTGGGCAGTCCGGCCAGCTCGGCGGCGTGCTTCCCGGACTCGCGGGCCAGCGCGGGCACGGGAGCCTTGCCGCGCCCCTTGCCCTGCTGCTGCCAGGTCTTCAGCAGCTCCTCGGTGTTCTCGTCCTCGCGCGCCAGCATCTCGGTGATGTCGGCGATCTTCTTGCGCAGCGGCTGCGGGTCGACGCCGTTCGCCCGGTTGTAGGCGACCTGCCTCTCCCGGCGACGGTTCGTCTCCTCGATGGCCGACTCCATCGACGGCGTGACCTTGTCGGCGTACATCACCACCTGCCCGGACACGTTGCGGGCGGCGCGTCCGATCGTCTGGATGAGCGACTTGTCGGACCGGAGGAAGCCCTCCTTGTCGGCGTCGAGGATGGCCACCAGCGAGACCTCGGGAAGGTCGAGGCCCTCCCGGAGCAGGTTGATGCCGACCAGCACGTCGTACTGGCCCAGCCGCAGCTCGCGCAGCAGCTCGATGCGCCGCAGCGTGTCCACCTCGCTGTGCAGGTAGCGGGTGCGGATGCCGGCCTCGAGCAGGTAGTCGGTGAGGTCCTCCGACATCTTCTTGGTCAGCGTGGTGACCAGCACCCGCTCGTTGCGCTCGACGCGCAGGTTGATCTCGTGGATCAGGTCGTCGATCTGACCCTTGGTCGGCTTCACCAGCACCTCGGGGTCGACCAGGCCGGTGGGCCGGATGATCTGCTCGACCACCTGCGGGACGCCGTCGGAGCCGGTCACCCGGCTCAGCTCGTAGTTGCCCGGGGTCGCGGAGAGGTAGATCGTCTGCCCGATCCGGTCCAGGAACTCCTCCCAGCGCAGCGGTCGGTTGTCCATCGCGCTGGGCAGCCGGAAGCCGTGGTCGACCAGGTTCCGCTTGCGCGACATGTCCCCTTCGTACATCCCGCCGATCTGCGGCACCGCGACGTGCGACTCGTCGACGACCAGCAGGAAGTCCTCGGGGAAGTAGTCGAGCAGGCAGTTGGGCGCCGAGCCCCGGCTGCGGCCGTCGATGTGCATCGAGTAGTTCTCGATGCCCGAGCACGACCCCACCTGCCGCATCATCTCGATGTCGTACGTCGTGCGCATCCGCAGCCGCTGCGCCTCCAGCAGCTTGCCCTGCCGCTCGAACGTCGCGAGCTGCTCCTCGAGCTCGAGCTCGATGCCGCGGATCGCGCGCTCCATCCGCTCCGGTCCGGCGACGTAGTGGGTGGCCGGGAAGATGTGCAGCTCGGTGTCCTCGGTGACCACCTCGCCGGTGAGCGGGTGCAGCGTCATCAGCCGCTCGATCTCGTCGCCGAAGAACTCGATGCGGATCGCGAGCTCCTCGTAGACGGGGAACACCTCGAGGGTGTCGCCGCGCACCCGGAACGTGCCCCGGGTGAAGGCCATGTCGTTGCGGTTGTACTGGATCTCCACGAGGCGGCGCAGCAGCTTGTCGCGGTCCCACTCCTCGCCGACGCGCAGCTGGACCATCCGGTCGACGTACTCCTGCGGGGTGCCGAGGCCGTAGATGCACGACACCGTCGAGACCACGATCACGTCGCGGCGGGTGAGCAGCGAGTTCGTCGCCGAGTGCCGCAGCCGCTCCACCTCCTCGTTGATCGAGGAGTCCTTCTCGATGTAGGTGTCGGTCTGGGGGACGTAGGCCTCGGGCTGGTAGTAGTCGTAGTAGGAGACGAAGTACTCCACCGCGTTGTTCGGCAGCAGCTGGCGCAGCTCGTTGGCGAACTGCGCGGCCAGTGTCTTGTTGGGCTGCATCACCAGCGTGGGTCGCTGCAGCCGCTCCACGGCCCACGCGACCGTGGCGGTCTTGCCGGTGCCGGTGGCGCCGAGCAGGACGACGTCCTGCTCCCCGGCCTTGATCCGGCGCTCGATGTCGGTGATCGCCGTGGGCTGGTCCCCCGACGGCTGGTAGTCCGACTCGACCCGGAAGGGCGCCACCCGGCGCTGGAGATCGGTCACTGGCCTCATGCCGGCCAGCGTAGCCAGGCGCGCCGACAGTTCCGCTGGGCCGGCCAGGCTAGGTTGCTCCCGTGAACAGCCGCACCGGAGGACGCCGGTTCCCGGGACTGTCCGCGCCGTCGGGCCGTCCGGTCCTCGAGGTGCTGCGCCGGGTGCTGCTCGGTGTCCTCGGCGTCCAGGTGAGCGTCGCCCTGGTGCTGACGCTCGTCGACTCCTACCGCCGGCGCGGCAAGCGGCCCAAGCCGTTCCCGGTCCTGGACCCCGCCGACGTCCGCATCGGCGACGGCACCGTGCGCACCTACGTCTTCGGCGAGCACCTCTACGAGGACATGCTGGCCGCGATCGAGTCGGCCCGCGAGCAGATCCTCTTCGAGACCTACATCTGGAAGGCCGATGAGGTCGGCGAGCGGTTCAAGCGCGCGCTGGCGGCGGCCGCCGGCCGTGGGGTGGACGTGTACGTCATCTACGACGGCTTCGCGAACCTCGTGGTCAGCCCCCGGTTCAAGCGCTTCGGGCCGCGGCTGAAGGTGCTCGAGTTCCCGGTCTACTCCGCGGGGTGGCGCTTCTTCGACCTGCGCCGCTACGGGCGCGACCACCGCAAGATCCTCGTCGTCGACGACCGCGTCGGCTTCGTCGGTGGCTACAACGTCGGGTCGGCGTACGCCACGGAGTGGCGGGACACGCACGTGCGGATCACCGGCCCCGGCGTCTGGGACCTCAAGCGTGCCTTCGCCGACTTCTGGAACCTGCACCGCCGCAACCGGCGCGGCACCCGCCCGTTGCTCCTCGAGACCGCCGCCGACTGGGAGCCACGGATCCGCGTGCACCGCAACATCCCCCGGCTGTGGATGTTCCCGATCCGGGCGATGTACCTCGAGGCGATCAACCGGGCCTCCGAACGCGTCTGGATGACGCACGCCTACTTCATCCCCGACTCCGACTTCGTCGAGGCGCTCGAGGCCGCGGCCATGCGGGGCGTCGACGTCCGGCTGCTGGTGCCGAGGACGTCGAACCACGTCGTGGCCGACTGGCTCTCCCGCGGCTACTACCGCGAGCTGCTCGACTCCGGTGTGCGGATCTTCCGGTTCGACGGGGCCATGGTGCACGCCAAGACCTCGACGATCGACGGCCGGTGGTCCACGGTCGGGACCGCGAACATCGACCGCCTCTCGATGACCGGCAACTACGAGGTCAACGTCGAGTTCATCGACGCCGCCCTGGCCGCCCAGATGGAGCGGATCTTCGCCAACGACCTCGCCAACTGCGCGGAGCTGACCGTCGAGGAGTGGGACCGGCGCGGGGTGCACCGCAAGTTCACCGAGCTGGTGCTGGCACCCCTGCGCCCGCTGCTCTGACGCGAAGATTCCCGCTCAGGAGGGCTTCGCGTCAGAGTCCGGTCATGACGCGTGGTCCAGGGTGACGTGGTAGCCCATGGCTTCGAGTTGGTGGATGGCGCGCTTCTTTGCGCGGTCTGGGTGGAGTCGGGCGAAGTAGTCGGCGCCGGGGTCGTCGTAGAGGGTGCCGGTGGTGCCCATGTGCCAGATCGCGATGAGCATGGGGTGTTGGATCGCGACGTTGGCCTTTTGTGGTCCGCGTCGGCTCGCGATGCGCCGGTAGCGGGCGCCGTAGTAGGTGTCTGTGCTCCGGGCGCACGTCATCGCCGCGGCGCCGAGCGCGCCCTGTAGGTAGGGGTTGCCGGGGCGGGTCTTGCTGGACTTCACCTTGCCGGCGGACTCGTTGCTGCCTGGGGTGGTGCCGGCCCAGGAGGCCAGGTGCTTGGCGGTCGGGAACCGGGTCATGTCCGCGCCGGTCTCGGCGATCACCACGTCGGCAGTCAGGGTGCTGATCCCGGGGATGGTGCAGATCAGGTCGCGGAATCCCTGAAAGGGCTCGATCATCACCTCGATCCGGGCGGTCAGGGTCTCGATCGCGGCGGTGTGCTGGTCGATCAGGTCCAAGTGCACCCGGGCCACGAAGGCATGATGCTCGCTGAACCGCCCGGTCAACGCCTCGGTCAGTTCCGGGATCTTCGAGCGGAGTCGACGCTTGGCCAGGTCAGCCAGCGCGGCGGGGTCGTGATCCCCGACGATGAGTGCCTCGAGCATCAGCCGGCCGGAGACACCGAGGATGTCCGAGGCAACCGCGGACAGCTTGATCCCGGCGTCCTCGAGCAGCTTCTCCAGTCGCTGGGCCTCCCGACCGCGTTCACGGGTGATCGCGGTCCGGGCCCGGGTCAGGTCCCGCAGTTGCCGGATCGGCTCGGGTGGCACGAACGAGCCCCGGACCAGCCCGTGCGCACCGAGCTGGGCCAGCCAGGTCGCATCGGAGACATCGGTCTTGCGGCCCGGGAGGTTCTTCACGTGCCGGGCGTTGACCAACAAGACCTCGAACCCGGCGTCCTCGAGCAGGTAGTAGAACGGCTTCCAGTAGTCCCCGGTGGCCTCCATCACCGCAGACGTGACTCGTTGCTCGATCAGATGGTCACGCAGGGCAAGGACCTGGTTGGTCATCGATCCCCAGGTGGTGACCGTCTCGACGGTCTTGCGCCGACCGGCCCCAGCGACCCGGACGCACACCTTGGCGTCCTTCTTGGAGATATCCAGCCCGGCACAGCGGGCGTGCACGACTTCCATGACTGCTGCTCTCCTTCCCACGCGGACCAGGGCGTCCGTCGCGGGGAGGGCAGGGTAATTCGAAAGTCTGACGCACGGGCTCAACGGCACCAATCCACGGTTCCCGTGGAAGCCCTCCACCACCATGCTGACCTACAGGCTCGCAGGCACCACAGAGCATTCGGGGTCGACCACGACGAACCCGATCAGAATCCGCCCATGCCGAGCCTTGGCGCAACGGCGACCGCCGCCGAATCTTCGCGCACCATGGTGCGCCTGTCGAAGACGGCGCCGCGTTGCTGACCTGTCCAGAGCGGCCGGCGCGCGACGCATGAACGGCGTCTGCGGAGGGAACTGCTTGAGGTGAGACATCGATCACAACCTCGGGAGGGTAGTCATGCTGGTGGAGAAGGACGAGGTGACCGGGGCGCTACGGGCGCGCGGTGACTACGACAGGGCCTCCCTGGCCGAGGTGCTGCTGCCGCGGCGCGTCGACACCGAGCGCGAGGCGGCGCTCATCCACCAGCTCGACCTCAACGTCTGCGACGTGGAGGCCGCCGCCGAGGGCTGAGCGGCTCAGCGGCGCAGGTCGGCGGGCAGGTGCGTGCGCGGCGCCATCCGCGGTCCCCGCCGGGGACGGTGCGACCCGGTCAGCTCCACCAGCCGCTGGACGCGGTAGCGGTGCGGCCGGTAGGGCTCCAGCAGCTCGGCGAGACCGGCGTCGTCGACCGGCTCCCCGGTGAGCGCCCAGCCGACGTTCTTCGCGACGTGGTAGTCACCGAAGCTCACCGCGTCGGCGTCCCCGTGCGCCCGGAAGCGCACCTCCGCCGCCGTCCACACGCCGATGCCGGGGACGCTGCGCAGCCGACGGTCCACCTCCTCGCCGGGGAGCCCGCTGGTCCGCTCCAGCGACGGGGCCAGCTGCGCGGCCCGCACCACCGCCCGCGAGCGGGCTGGGTCGACGTGCATCCGCAGCCACTCCCACGACGGGATCCGTCGCAGCCGCTCGGGCGGCGGCTGCACCCACAGCCGGCGGTCGGCCCCGGGACCGGGAGCCCGCTCGCCGAACCGGTGCACCAGCGCGCGGAACCCCGCGAACGCCTCCTGCCCGGTCACCTTCTGCTCGATGATCGCCGGCACCAGCGCCTCCATCACCAGCCCGGTGCGGGTCAGCCGCCAGTGCGGCCGGTGCCGCAGCATCTCGGCGACCCGGGCGTGCCGCGGCTCGAAGCCGGTCGGGTCGTCGTGGGCGCCCAGCATCCCGGGGACGCTCTCGAGCGCCCACTCGGCGCCCGGCCCCCAGGCCGAGCCGTGCACCCGGTGGTCGTCGTCCTGCCGCAGCCGCAGCGTCGCCGGCCCTTCGGGCGTGCGGATCCCGCGCCAGATGGTGCCGTCGGCGTCGGTGCGGAACGTCGGGTCGCCGGCCCCGCGCCGCAGGATCGCGAGGATCTGGCTCGCCGGGCACGGCCAGCCGGGCTCCCAGACCCGCCCGCGGGCTCCCGTCTCCAGCACCCGCCCAGGGTACGGCGGTGCTCCCCCCGGAACTGTCCCCGGCACCGGACACAATGACGACATGCTCCCGCTCGCCGACCTCGTGGCCGCCTACGCGACGGTGCGCGCCACCCGGTCCCGCATCGCCAAGACCACCGCCCTGGCCGAGGTGCTGCGTGCTGCCGCGGGCTCCTCCCCCACCGACGTCGACGTCGCGGTCGCCTATCTCTCCGGCACCCTGCGGCAACGGCGCACGGGCGTCGGCTGGCGCTCCCTCGCCTCGCTCCCGCCCGCGGCCGCGGCCACGTCGCTCACGGTGGCCGAGGTGGACCGCGCCTTCGAGGACATGGGAGCGGTCTCGGGGTCCGGCTCCAAGTCCCGGCGGGAGTCGCTGCTGCACGAGCTGTTCGGCCGCGCCACCGCCGACGAGCAGGCCTACCTGCGCGGTCTCGCCACCGGCGAGCTGCGCCAGGGCGCGCTCGACGCGCTCGTGCTCGACGCGGTCGCGGCCGCCGCGGGGATCCCGGTCGCCGCGGTCCGCCGGGCGGCCATGCTCGCCGGGGCGACCCCGCCGGTCGCGGTGGCCGCGCTGACCGAGGGTCAGCAGGGCCTGGCCCGCTTCGCCCTGGAGGTCGGCCGTCCGGTGCGGCCCATGCTCGCCTCGAGCGCCGCCGACGTCGCCGCCGCGTTCGCGGGCTTCGCCGGGGACGGCGGCGGCCCGGCGGAGGTGGCGGTCGACTGCAAGCTCGACGGCATCCGCGTGCAGGTGCACCGCGACGGTGACGACGTCCGGGTGTTCACCCGCAGCCTGGACGAGATCACCGCACGGGTGCCGGAGGTCGTCGAGGCCGCGCTGACGCTGCCGGCGCGCAGCTTCGTGCTCGACGGCGAGGCCATCGCGCTCGACGACACCGGCCGCCCGCGCCCGTTCCAGGAGACCGGCGCCCGGACCGCCAGCCGCACCGACGTCGCGACCCTGCGCCGCACGGTGCCGCTGACGCCGTACTTCTTCGACGTGCTGCACCTCGACGGCGACGACCTGCTCGACGAGCCGGCGCGCGTGCGATTCGAACGCTTGGCCGGGCTCGCCCCGGAGCGGCTGCGCGTCCCGCGCTCGGTCACCGCCGATCCCGACCACGCCCGCGGGTTGTTCGAGGACCTCGTGCGCGCCGGCCACGAGGGGGTGGTCGTGAAGTCGCTCGACGCGCCCTACGAGGCCGGGCGCCGCGGCGCGGCGTGGGTGAAGGTGAAGCCGCGCCACACCCTGGACCTCGTGGTGCTCGCCGTCGAGTGGGGCAGCGGTCGCCGCGAGGGGCTGCTGTCGAACATCCACCTCGGCGCCCGTGACCCCGAGGGCGGCTTCGTGATGCTGGGCAAGACGTTCAAGGGGATGACCGACGAGATGCTGGCCTGGCAGACGAAGCGGTTCCTCGAGCTCGAGACCTCGCGCTCGGGCCACGTGGTGCGGGTCCGGCCCGAGCAGGTCGTCGAGGTTGCCTTCGACGGGGTCCAGCGGTCCACGCGCTACCCGGGCGGCCTGGCGCTCCGGTTCGCCCGGGTGCTGCGCTACCGCGACGACAAGACCGCTGCGGAGGCGGACACCATCGACATGGTGCGCTCGCTGTAGCCCTCCGTCGTCGGCGCTCCCTGACCCGACTCCCAAGGAGCCCGCTCAGCGCTCCAGCACCGCGGTGACGCCCTGCCCGCCGGCGGCGCAGATCGAGATGACGCCGCGGCCGGACCCCTTCTCGGCGAGCAGCTTGGCCAGCGTGGCCACGATCCGGCCTCCGGTGGCCGCGAACGGGTGGCCCGCGGCGAGCGAGGACCCGTTGACGTTGAGCCGGGCCCGGTCGATCTCGCCCAGCGGGGCGTCGAGGCCCAGCCGCTCCTTGCAGAACACCGGGTCCGCCCAGACCTTGAGCGTAGCCAGCACCTGGGAGGCGAACGCCTCGTGGATCTCGTAGAAGTCGAAGTCCTGCAGCGACAGGCCCTCCCGCGCGAGCATCCGCGGCATCGCGTAGGCCGGAGCCATCAGCAGCCCCTCGCCGCCGTGCACGTAGTCGACCGCGGCGGTCTCGTAGGCGGTGAGGAAGGCCAGCGGCTCCCAGCCGCGCTGCTCGGCGTGCTCCTCCGAGCACAGCAGGACCGCGGAGGCTCCGTCGGTCAGCGGGGTGGAGTTGCCTGCGGTCATCGTCGCCGCCGCCCCGGTGCCGAACGCCGGCTTCAGGGTGGCGAGCCGCTCGACGGTGGTGTCGGGTCGGAGGTTCTGGTCGCGCTGGAGCCCGTTGAAGGGGGTGACCAGGTCGTCGAAGAAGCCCCGGTCGTACGCCGCGGCCAGGTTGTGGTGCGAGGCCACGGCCAGCTCGTCCTGCTCCTCACGGCCGATGCCCCACTCCAGCGCCGTGAGGGCGGCGGACTCGCCCATCGACAGCCCGGTGCGCGGCTCGCTGTTGCGCGGGATCGACGGCGCGAGGTGGGTGGGGCGCACCTTGGCCAGGGCGCCGAGACGGCCCTGGATCGTCGTGGCGCGGTTGGCCTCGAGCAGGATCAGGCGGAGCCGTTCGTTCACCGCGATCGGCGCGTCCGAGGTGGTGTCGGCACCGCCGGCGATCCCGACCTCGATCTGGCCGAGGGCGATCTTGTTCGCCACCGCCACGGTCGCCTGGATGCCGGTGTCGCACGCCTGCTGCAGGTCGTACGCCGGCGTCTCCGGAGCGAGCCGGGAGCCGAGCACGGCCTCCCGGGTCAGGTTGAAGTCGCGGCTGTGCTTGAGGACGGCACCGGCCACCACCTCGCCGAGCCGCTCACCCTCGAGGCCGTGCTGCACGACCAGCCCGTCGAGCGCCGCGGTCAGCAGGTCCTGGTTGGAGGCGCGGGAGTAGGCGCTGTTGGAGCGGGCGAACGGGATCCGGTTGCCGCCGATCACGGCGACGCGTCGGGTCTTCTGCTGCATCGGCACTCTCCTGGTCGCGGGTGCGGGACTCGAGCCATCCTCGCCCGGGACCGCTCGGATCGGAACCGGCTGAGGGCCACGTCACGAAGCGTGGACCCACGGCCGCCCCAGCCGCTACAAAGAGGAGGACCGCGCCGCCGAGCGTGGCCGACCGGGAGGACCACCGCCCCATGACCGACCGCTACCAGACCCTGATCCACACGCCGATGGGGCGGCTGCTCGCGCGCCACCTCGGGCTTCCCAACCCCGTCCCGCTCGAGCGGTACACCGCCGGCGAGCCACTCGTCAACGGGACCGTCGTGGTCGGCGGCGACGGTCGGGTGGCCGGCGCGGTGGTCGGCGCTCTGGACGTACTGGGGGTGACCCACGTCCCGGCCGCCGTGGCGGAGCAGCGCTTCAAGGGGCTGGTCTTCGACGCCACCGGGATCGAGTCCAGCGAGGAGCTCGTCGCGCTCCAGGAGTTCTTCACGCCGCTGATGCGCAGGCTGGAGACCTGCCCGCGCCTGCTGGTGCTCGGCACGCCGCCCGAGACCCTGCACGGCGCCCACCGGGTCGCGCAGCGCGCCCTCGAGGGGTTCACCCGCTCGCTGGGCAAGGAGGTCGGTCGCGGCGGCACCGTCCAGCTCGTCTACGTCGCCGAGGCGGCGCACGACGCCCCGTCCGCCATCGCCTCGACGCTGGGCTTCCTGCTCTCGCCCAAGTCCGCCTACGTCTCCGGGCAGGTGGTGCGCATCGGCACCCGGGGAGCCACCACCGCCGCCGCTGAGCCGGCCGACTGGACGCGGCCGCTCGCGGACACGGTGGCGCTGGTCACCGGAGCGGGCCGGGGCATCGGCGAGCAGGTCGCGCGGGTCCTCGCCCGCGACGGCGCCCGCGTCCTCGGCATCGACGTGCCCCAGGCAGCCGGCGAGCTGGAGGCGGTGATGCGCGACATCGACGGCAGCCGGCTCTCCCTCGACATCACCGGCAAGGATGCGCCCCAGCGGATCGCCCAGCACGTCGCGGACTCCTTCGGCGGCGTCGACGTCGTGGTCCACAACGCCGGGATCACCCGGGACAAGAAGCTGGCCAACATGAAGCCGGAGGGGTTCGCCGCCCCCCTCGCGGTCAACCTCATCGCGCCCGAGCGGATCACCACCGAGCTGCTGCGGCAGCAGCTGGTCAACGACAACGGCCGCATCGTCGGCGTCGCCTCGACCTCCGGCATCGCCGGGAACCTGGGCCAGACCAACTACGCCACCTCCAAGGCCGGCGTCATCGGGCTGGTCGACAGCCTCGCCGGCGACCTGCCGGCCGGCATCACGGCCAACGCGGTCGCCCCCGGCTTCATCGAGACCAGGATGACCGCCGCGGTGCCCTTCGCGATCCGTGAGGTGGGCCGCCGGCTCAACTCCCTCTCCCAGGGCGGTGAGCCCGTGGACGTGGCCGAGACGATCGCCTGGTTGGCGAACCCCGCCTCCACCGCCGTCAACGGCAACGTGGTGCGGGTCTGCGGCCAGTCGGTGCTGGGGGCCTGAGGTGCCTGCCTCCCCGGAGAGCACCGGGCCGCGCGTCGTCGACGGCGACCCGGGCGGCTGGCCCCTGCTGCTGTGCGCCGCGCTGCCCGCCGTACCGCTGCTGGGCAAGGTGCCCGGCCTCCGGCGCACGGGTGGCTCACTGCCCGACCTGGCGCTCACCCGTCGCGACGTCGGCATCGACCGGGACCACGTCGCCGCCTACGCGGATGTGTGCGGGCTCGCGCTGGCCGAGGCGCTGCCGCTGACCTATCCGCACCTGCTCACCTTCGGCCTCCAGCTGGCGATCCTGGCCGACCGGTCCTTCCCGTTCCCGGCGGTCGGGCTGGTGCACGTGGAGAACTCGATCGTCCGGCACCGGGCGATCGGTCCCGACGAGCGGCTCCAGGTCACGGTCCGGCCGCGCGACCTGCGCCCGCACCCGAAGGGCCGGGTGTTCGACCTCGCCGCCGAGGTGGACAGCGCCGGGGAGCGGGTCTGGGAGTCGACCTCGACGTACCTGCGGCTCGGCGGCGGTGACCGCGCCGCTGCGGCGGGGGGAGGCACGTTCGCCGAGGTGCCGGCCTCGGGGGTCGTGTGGGAGCTCCCCGGCGACCTCGGCCGGCGGTACGCCGCGGTGTCCGGCGACCACAACCCGATCCACCTCTACCGCCTGAGCGCGACGGCGTTCGGCTTCCCGCGCCAGATCGCCCACGGCATGTGGAGCACGGCCCGCTGCGTAGCGGCCCTGCAGGGACGGCTGCCCGACGCGGTGCGCGTCGACGTCGGCTTCCGCAAGCCGGTTCTGCTGCCGGGCACGGTGGCCTTCGGCTCGCGCCGTCGCGACGACGGCTACGACTTCTCGCTGTCCCGTCCGGACGACGGCGCGGCACACCTGCTGGGTCGGACCCGCCCCGCGTGAGGCGGGGCACCCGGTCAGCCCCGGGGGCGGATCAGCCCCTCCTGGGCGACCGACGCGACGAGCACGCCGTCCTCGGTGAACACCCGGCCGAAGGCGAGCCCGCGCGCGCCGGAGGCCGACGGGGACACCTGGTCGTAGAGCAGCCAGGAGTCGGCCCGGAACGGGCGGTGGAACCAGACGGTGTGGTCCAGCGAGGCGGACTGCACGCGCGGGTCGGCGATCGCGACCCCGTGCGGCACCAGGGTGGAGCCGAGCAGGGTCATGTCGCTGGCGTAGGTGAACGCCGCCCGGTGCACGACGGGGTCGTCGTCGAGCTTGCCGGCCACCCGCAACCACAGCCGGGACTGGGCCGGGCGGCCGTCGGCCGCGATCTCCCCGCCGGTGCGCGAGTCGCCGATCCAGCGCAGGTCGAGCGCCGACCACTCCTTGACCCAGAGCTCGGCGTGCTCGGGCGAGCGGCGCCGGATCAGGTCGCTCATGTCCCGGGCCGCCTCCGGACCGGGCACCTCCGGCATCGCGTCCTGATGCTCGAAGCCGTCCTCGGGCACCTGGAACGACGCGGTCATGTAGTAGATCGGCCGGCCGTGCTGGCGGGCGACCACGCGGCGCGTCGAGAACGACCTGCCGTCGCGGATCCGCTCGACGTCGTACACGATCGGCACGCTGGTGTCGCCGGGGCGCAGGAAGTAGCTGTGCAGCGAGTGCACGCCGCGGGGCTCCTCCACGGTCCGGGCGCCGGCCACGAGGGCCTGGCCGGCGACCTGGCCGCCGAACACCCGCTGCAGCGAGGTGTCGGGCTGGATGCCGCGGAAGAGGTTGACGTCGATGGTTTCGAGGTCGAGGAGGTCGAGCAGCTCCTCGGCAGACCTGGGCACGGGTTCGTTACTCCTCGGGGCGGTCGAGTCCGGCCAGGAAGCGCTCGAACTCGGCGCCGAGCTCCTCACCGGTGGGCAGGTCCCGCTCCTCGGCGAGCGGCAGGGTGGTGTCGTCGTCGGGCCGGTGGAAGGAGTCGTACTGCTGCTCCAGGCCGCTGACCACGTCGCGGACCTCGGCGGACTCCTCCACCTGAGCGGTGATCTCGGCGAGCCGGGCCGCACCCGCGGTCTCGAGCGGGTCGAGGTCCCACTCGAGGCCGGTGACGAGCTCCACCGACTCCAGCAGCCGGGCGGCCGCGGCGGGGTAGTCCACCTGGGCGACGTAGTGCGGGATGTGGGCGACGAAGCCCAGCGCCGGGTGCCCCCACTCCCCCAGCCGCAGCTCGAGGACGGCCTGCGCGCTGGCCGGCACCCGGATCTGGCCCTTCCAGACGTTCTCCTGGATCAGCAGGTCGGGGCTGGACGCGTGGTTGGTGAGCATCACGGGGCGGGTGTGCGGCACCGCCATCGGCACCGCTCCCAAGGCAACGGTGAGCCGGACGCCGAAGTGCTCGACGACCGCGCGGACCGCGGCGGCGAAGGCCTCCCAGTGGGTGTCCGGCTCGGGGCCGTGCAGCAGCAGGTACGGCGTCCCGAGCAGGTCGCGCAGCAGGCGCACGACCAGCCGCGGCGCCTCGTAGCCCTCGTAGTGGTCCTCGGCGAAGGTCAGCGGCGGCCGGCGGGCGCGGTAGTCGTAGAAGGCGTCGATGTCGAAGCTGGCCACCACCCGGCCGGAGTCGCCGGACGTCAGGTGCCGTACCGCGGTGGCGCCTGCGCTGCCGGCGTCGAGGAACCCGTCGAGCGCGTGGACCAGCACCGGCGTCTCGCCTCGGCCCAGCTCGGGCACGTCGTCGACGATGTGCACGAAACGGGAGCCGCCCGGTCCCGGACCCGGGGCCCCGGTGGGCTCAGACATGTGTCCTCCTGGTCGGATGCATAGAGCGGTAACGCGGCTACGGTGCTCACTATGCCCGATCGGGGGGACGGCGTCGGCGCCCGGACCACCGACCGGCCCGGACTGCGGACGCGTCGGCTCAGCGGTGCAGCGGCAGGTGCAGGACGTCACTGCCGCGGAAGCCGGCCTGGTCCAGCAGTGCTTGGGTCTGCGGGGTCGGCCAGACGACGAGCAGGTCGAGCGGCTCGAACTGGGCCCACTCCCGGGCCGCCTCCAGCAGCCGCCCGGCGAGGCCGCGCCTGCGCAGCTCCGGGGCGACCCAGAGGTTCGAGAGGTAGCCGAGTGCGCCGTGCGGGTTCACCGGTGAGGGCACCTTCTGCACGACCCTGAGGAAGACCTGCCCGCGCAGGCGCCCGTCCTCCTCGGCCACCCAGACCGCCCAGCCGTCCTCGAGGGCGTCGGCGAACCAGGTGACGCGTCGGTCCAGGAAGTCCTCGCGGTCCTGCGGGTCCAGGTCCGTCTCCTCGGCCGTCCGGTCCCACCGCATGCCGGCCAGCTCGCGTGCGTCGAAGCGGACCGCCCGCCGGACGACGACCTCCGCCGTCGACGCGCCCCCGCTGCGTGTGCCTGTCTGCTCCGTCATGCCGGGACCCTAACCCCATTGCCCCCGTGCGGACCGTGACCACAGCCACACCGCGTCGCCTTCCGGCCGGTTGTTACCGAGGAGTAGCATCGGCGCGAGCGGCGCCGCCCGACCCGGCGTGCCGTGATCCCCCGACACCCGAAGGAGCGCTCGTGCCCCGACAGCTGCGAGAGGTGGTCTTCGTCGACGGCGTGCGGACGCCGTTCGGCAAGGCCAAGGGCCAGTACGCCGAGACCCGCGCGGACGACCTGGTCATCAAGTGCATCCGCGAGCTGATGCGCCGCAACCCGGACCTGCCGGCCGAGCGCGTCGACGAGGTGGCGGTCGCGGCCACCACCCAGATCGGCGACCAGGGCCTGACGATCGGCCGCACCGCGGCGCTGCTGGCCGGCCTGCCGCAGAGCGTGCCGGGCTTCGCCATCGACCGCATGTGCGCCGGGGCGATGACCGCGGTCACGACGACGGCGGCGGGCATCGCGTTCGGCGCCTACGACGTGGTGATCGCCGGCGGCGTCGAGCACATGGGGCGGCACCCGATGGGCGAGGGCGTCGACCCCAACCCGCGCATCGTGTCCGAGAAGCTCGTCGACACCGAGGCGCTGTCGATGGGCTGCACCGCGGAGAACCTGCACGACCGCTACCCCTCGATCTCCAAGGAGCGCGCCGACGCCTACGCCGTGCGCTCGCAGCAGAAGACCGCACAGGCGTACGCCGACGGCCGGATCCAGCCGGACCTGGTGCCCGTCGCCGTCCGCAGCGCCGAGGAAGGCTGGGGACTGGCCAGCACCGACGAGCCGGTCCGGCCAGGCACCACGCTGGAGAGCCTCGCCGGGCTCAAGACGCCGTTCCGTCCGCACGGTCGCGTGACCGCCGGCAACTCGGCGGGTCTCAACGACGGCGCCACCGCGGCACTCCTCGCCGACGAGGAGACCGCCCGCGAGCTCGGACTGCCGGTGAAGATGCGGCTGGTGTCGTTCTCGTTCGCCGGTGTCGAGCCCGAGGTGATGGGAGCCGGCCCGATCCCGGCGACCGAGAAGGCGCTGGCCCAGGCCGGCCTGTCGATCGAGGACATCGGCGCCTTCGAGATCAACGAGGCGTTCGCCGTGCAGGTGCTCGCCTTCCTCGAGCACTTCGGCATCGCCGACGACGACCCCCGCGTGAACCCGCTCGGCGGGGCGATCGCGATGGGCCACCCGCTCGCCTCCTCCGGCGTGCGGCTGATGAACCAGCTCGCGGCGACGTTCGCCGAGCACCCCGAGGTCCGCTACGGCATCACCACGATGTGCATCGGCTTCGGCATGGGCGGCACCGTGATCTGGGAGAACCCGCACTACACCGAAGAGGCGGTCGCCTGATGTCTGTCCCCCAGTCCCTGAACCCCCACGAGCTGCGCGAGCTGCTCGACCGCGGTGCCGCACTGTCCCCCGACGAGGTCGTGACAGAGGCGAAGGCGCGCGACGTCGCGCTGCCGCTCGGTGCCGGCACGATGGTGCTGATCACCCTCGACAACGGCCTGGACCACAACCGGCCCAACACCTTCGGCCCGACGTCGCTGCGCTCGCTCAACGACGCCATCGACGCAGCGCTGGCGCGCGACGACGTGGCGGCGATCGGTGTCACCGGCAAGCCGTTCATCCTGGCCGCCGGTGCCGACCTGTCCGGCCTCACCGGCCTGCGCGGGCGCGACGACGCCCTGCTGATCGCGCGGCTGGGTCACGCCGTGTTCCGCAAGCTCGGCGAGGCGGGCGTGCCGACCTTCGGGTTCATCAACGGCCTGGCCCTCGGCGGCGGCCTCGAGGTGGCGCTGCACTGCACCTATCGCACCGTCCAGGACTCCGCCCCGGCGCTCGGCCTGCCCGAGGTCATGCTCGGGCTGGTGCCCGGCTGGGGCGGCACCTGGCTGCTGCCGAACCTGGCCGGCGCCGCCACGGCGGTGAAGCTGGTGATCGAGAACCCGCTGAACCAGGGCAAGACGCTGACCGGCCACGCCGCCTTCGAGGCCGGTCTGGCCGACGCGGAGTTCTCCGGGGCCGACTTCCTCGAGCAGTCGCTGCTGTGGGCGGCGCGCGTCCTCACCGGCGCGACCGCCGTCGACCGGCCGGAGGTGGACCGCGGGGAGGCCTGGGACGCCGCGATCGCCCACGGGCGTCAGGTGGCCGACTCCAAGACCGGCGAGGCCGCGCCGGCGGCGTACCGGGCGCTCGAGCTGCTCACCGCCGCCCGGACCGCCTCCCGCGACGAGGGCTTCGCCGCCGAGGACGAGGCGCTCGCCGACCTGATCGTGTCGCCGGAGCTGCGGGCGGGCCTCTACTCCTTCGACCTCGTGCAGAAGCGGGCCAAGCGTCCGGCCGGCGCGCCGGACAAGTCGTTGGCGCGCCCGGTCACGAAGGTCGGCATCGTCGGGGCGGGGCTGATGGCCAGCCAGCTCGCGCTGCTGTTCGTACGCCGCCTGCAGGTGCCGGTCGTCCTCACCGACCTCGACCAGGCGCGGGTCGACAAGGGCGTCGGCTACGTCCACGCCGAGATCGACAAGCTGCTCGCCAAGGGGCGGGTCGGCCGGGACAAGGCCAACCGGTTCAAGGCGCTGGTCAGCGGGACGGTCGACAAGGCGGCGGCCTTCGCCGACGCCGACTTCGCCGTCGAGGCGGTCTTCGAGGAGATGAAGGTCAAGAAGCAGGTCTTCGCCGACCTCGAGCAGGTGGTCCGGCCCGACTGCGTGCTGGCCACGAACACCTCGTCGCTGTCGATCACCGAGATGGCGGCCGACCTCGAGCACCCCGAGCGGGTCGTCGGGTTCCACTTCTTCAACCCGGTCGCGGTGATGCCCCTGCTGGAGATCGTCCGCGGCGAGCAGACCGACGACGCCACGCTCGCGACGGCCTTCGCCACCGGCAAGGCGCTGAAGAAGACCAGCATCCTGGTGCAGGACAGCCCGTCCTTCATCGTGAACCGGCTGCTCGGCCGGTTCATGGGTGAGGTCGGTCGGATCGTCGACGAGGGCACCCCGCTGCCGGTCGCCGACGGGGCGTTCGCCGGGGTGGCGCCGATGCCGCCGTTCTTCCTGCTCTCCCTGGTGGGGCCGGCGATCGCGCTGCACAACAGCGAGACCCTGCACGGGGCGTTCCCCGACCGGTTCTACGTCTCGCCGAACCTCAAGGACCTGGTCGCGGCCGGCAAGACGAGCGTCTATCTGCCCGACTTCTCGATCGACCCGGAGGTGGCGGAGCTGTTCGCGGCTCCCGAGGACGGCGTGGAGCTGACCGGCGCGCAGGTGCGGGATCGGGTGCTCTCCGCGCTCGCCGAGGAGGCCCGGATCATGCTCGACGAGGGCGTCGTCGCCGCCCCGGAGGACCTGGACCTGGCGATGATCACCGGTGCCGGGTTCTCGTTCTGGAACGGCGGCCTCACCATGCTGCTGGACCGGGAGGGGATCTCCGCGAGGGTGAGCGGTCGCAGCTTCCACTGAGCCGCTCCTCACCCGGTCGGCTTGAATTCGGGCGTGCTCCCCGTTGACTGGGGGCATGAGCGATCAGGACCGCACCCAGACCCTCGGCACCCGCACCGTCGGGACCGGCGACCACGCCCTCACCGTGTCCAGCATGGGGCTCGGTTGCATGGGCATGTCGGAGTTCTACGGCACCGGCGACGAGAAGCAGGGCCTCGAGACCATCCACCGGGCGCTCGACCTCGGCGTCACCTTCCTCGACACCGCCGACATGTACGGCCCGTTCACGAACGAGCGGCTCGTCGGCAAGGCGATCGGCGACCGGCGCGACGAGGTGCAGCTGGCTACCAAGTTCGGCAACCAGCGTGGCGAGGACGGCAGCCGTCTCGGCATCAACGGCCGGCCGGAGTACGTCCGCTCCGCCTGCGACGCCTCGCTGCAGCGGCTTGGGGTGGACCACGTCGACCTCTACTACCAGCACCGGGTGGACCCGGACGTGCCGATCGAGGAGACGGTCGGGGCGATGGCCGGGCTGGTCGAGGCGGGCAAGGTGCGCCACCTCGGGCTCTCGGAGGCCTCGGCGGCGAACATCCGCAAGGCGCACGACACCCACCAGATCACGGCGCTCCAGACGGAGTACTCGCTGTTCACCCGCGACCTCGAGGACCAGATCCTGCCCACGATCCGCGAGCTGGGGATCGGGCTGGTGCCCTACTCGCCGCTGGGGCGCGGGCTCCTGACCGGAGCGATCACCGACGAGAGCGCACTGGAGGAGAACGACTCGCGACGGACGGCGTACTTCCCGCGCTTCCAGGGTGACGCGCTGCGGCAGAACCTCGCGCTTGTCGACGCCATCCGTGCGCTGGCGGAGCGCAAGGGCTGCACGCCGGGCCAGCTCGCACTCGCCTGGGTGCTGGCCCAGGGGGACGACGTCGTGCCGATCCCCGGCACCAAGCGGGTGAAGTACCTCGAGGAGAACGTCGGCGCGGCAGCCGTGTCGCTGGAGGCCGACGACCTCGCCGAGCTCGACCTGGCGGTCCCCCGTGACGCGGTCGCCGGCGCGCGGTACGGCGACATGTCGCACATCGACTCGTGATCCTGGAACCGGCCCGGTCAGTTCTCGTGGATCAGGCGGGCGAACGCGGCCTCGAGGGGTGAGTCGGGGCTCGGTGCCGGCGGGTCGAGGTCGGTGGGCGGGGTGGTGCCCAGGGGGTGGGTGCCGGCGTGGTCGACCCGGACCCAGTAGCCGGTCGGGGTCCGCCAGTAGTGCACCCCGGCCCGCGGCTGGCGGTGGACCCAGCCCTTGCCATGGGTCTTGACCCGGTGATGCCCACGCAGCAGCCGGCCCAGGTTGCCGATCCGGGTCTGCCCCGGCCCACCACCCCGCCCCGCGCTTACGTAGGGGACGGTGTGGTCCAGGTCCACCCGCCCGGCCAGGGCCGGGGTGTAGGGGAAGACCGTGGCCGGGGACCGCAGCCGCAGCTGCTCGGCCATCCGGTCCGGCACCTCGTAGCCGTCCACCGCACGGTCCTCGGCCAGGTCGATCACCGGCCGCACCCGCACCTGCGCGTGGGCCAGGAAGTCACGGACCTGCCCGAGCGTCACCGGCCCCAGCCCCTCCACCCGCGCCACCCCGGACACGGCCGGCAGCGACTCCGCCGCGACGTGCACGTACAGCACCGCCTTCGGCAACAGCTTGCTCAGGTCCACCCCACCGCGCTCCAGGGCGCTCAGCAACCGCGGCCACTCCCCCGCCCGCACCGTCACCGACGAAGCCGGGGCATCCTGGGCGTCCGGGACGTCCGGAGACCCCGATCCTCCCGCTGCCGGCCTGTCGGGGACAGAGCTCTCCCCCGGACCCGCACCAGCCGGTGGACCCGTTCCCGGCTGCGGAGGATCCTCCACCTCGGCCCGCTCGATCGCCTCCAACAACCACCACGGATCCAGTCCACCGTGCCCACCGGCCCCACGATGGTCCGCCGACCCAGTCGACTCACCGGGTTCACCGGGCTCACCGGGCTCACCGGGGTCCCCGCGCCGGGCGGGTTCACCGGTCTCACCCCACTGCGCGGGCTGATCACCCGGTCTGCCGCCCCCGGCGGAGCCGTCCCGGGCCTCGACCACTCCACCAGCCGGGCTGTCTCCACCGACCGGACTGTCCCCGCCGGCCCCGGCGCCTGCGGCGGTCGAGCAGTCGCGGCCTTCGCCGCCAGACCGGGCCGCTGCCCCGCTCCCGGCACCACGTCCGCCTACCCGGCCCCTCGCCGCGTCATCGCCGTTACCGTCGCCGCTGCCACCAAGGGGGTCACCACAAGAGCTACCTTCGCCGCCACCACCGTGCGCGCTGCCACCGCCAGCCGGGCCAACGCCAGACTCGGAGTCGGGCTCAGGCTCGGGGCTGGGGGCAGGCTCGGGCCCGGGATCGGCCTCCCGATCGCACTTGGGCTCAGGCTCGGGTTCGGGCTCGTCGGCGGCGTGCCGAGCCAACAACACCAACGCCGCCGCCGGGTTCGCCAACACCCCGATCGCCTTCGACCGCCGCACATCAACCGGGTCCTCATCGCCCTCCAGGCGCAGACACTCCGCGATCCGGTCACACATCGACACGAACCACAGCGCATCCCCGGCCAACGCCCTCGCGATCACCGTGCGCAACCCGAACTCGTTGACCCGCCCCGTCGAGACGAACCGCCGCGCCTCCTCCGCGAGCCGCCGCTGCTCGGCCGCCCCCGGATCGACCTCGACGATCTTCGCCTCCACCAACGCCACGAACCGGCTCCACGGCAACGACGTCACATACGGCGCCACCTGCGCATCCACCCACCGTGCCTGCTCGGCCGACAACCCCGCCGCCCGCGTCAACGACGCCACCTTCCGCGCCTGCCACACCCGCACCCCGTGAGCGAGCACCACCGCCCACAACAACGGCAACCGGTGCCGCACATCGACCGCGTCCGCGATCCACGACGCCGCCGCCGCCGTCGACGTGCCCAACAACACCCCCAGCTCCGCCGCCGCGAACTCCGCCACCACCGGCGTCCCCGGCCCACCCGCACGCCGGAACCGCTGCCCACCCGGCGCCACCGAGTCCGCCAGCCGCCCCGTCACCTCATCGGCATCGGCCGGCGCCCCATGCAGATCCGCCCACACCGCCACCAGCTGGAACTGCTCACACTCCGACTCCACGATCCGCGAACGCCCCGCGACCAGAGCATCAGCACACGCCCGCGCCGACCCACACCCCTCGTCCCGCTCGACACGCCCGGCCTCGTCCATGAACCAACCCTCCCAGGCAGCACCGACAATTCGGGCCGGGCGGAGCTCGCGGACCGAGGACCCCCTGTGCACAACGGCACCCGACGGGAGCGTCGTCGCTCGTGGTTCGTGTAACCACCGACCCCGACAAGAGCTCATCGCACCGGCCACGACCTCGTCGCTCAGCCGGCCACGACCAGGTCGACGCTGGGAGTCCACCCACTGCCCCAGGACCCGGACCACGCCGTGGCGGACCACCTGCGGCGAGGTAGGCGCCGTCGGCGACCCGGACGGCCGACCGCTGAGGGGAACCGCCTCGGACCTGGCCTTCTCCGGTGACTCCCGGTACTTGTTGACCAGCTCGGAAGCCCTCCACGCGCCGCCCACGCGAGGCCACCGGTTCGTCGCCTGGGACGTCGAGACCGGCTCGCCGACCGTGCTCGAGAGGCCCGGGCACCACTGGCTGCCGAACATCGGCTCGGCGTCCACCGGAGGCGCGGTCTGGTCCCGAGGACGCATGACCTACCGTGCGGATCCGGGCACCGGTTCGCGGTCGTCGTACCGCCTGGCCCCGGCCGTTTTCGCCGCTTCCTGGGCGCCCGACGACCACGCCCTGCCTCTCGCGGTGACGCCGGCCCTGGTGCTCGGATGGCGCGACAGCCGGCACGTCGTCGTGGGCGACTTCCGGACGACCGTCCACGTGGTCGACGTGGTCGCCGGCACGGTCGTGGGGCTCGACCCGGCCGGTTACGGAGACCCGCTCAACGCTCCGCTCCTGGCCGTCGACCTCTGGCAGCACCCGCTCGCGGACCCGGCCGAGCCTGCAGGGACGACCGATCCTCGACGGCCGGGCGCGGGGCGATCCCGGGACACGAGTTGCGCACCCGACGACGCCGACGCCTGGCGCCCGCTGACACCCCGATCCGTCCGCGGTCACCACGCTCGGATCCGGCTCGCAACCGCGGACGAATCGGGGTTGGGGTGGCACTGCAATACAGTGAAGCGTTCTGTTCCCCGCGGAAGGAGAAGGACGTGTCCAGCCCAGTCGAGCAGCCCGGTCAGCCACAGCAGCCCGGTGACGCGGAGCAGAGCCGGGGGGCGTTCTCCTCGCGCCGGGTCTTCATCCTCGCCGCCATCGGGTCCGCGGTCGGCCTGGGCAACATCTGGCGGTTCCCCTACGTCGCCTACGAGAACGGCGGCGGCGCGTTCATCCTGCCCTACCTCGTGGCCCTGGCCACCGCGGGACTGCCGTTCCTCCTCCTCGACTACGGGCTGGGGCACCGCTACCGCGGCTCGGCGCCGTTGTCGTTCGCACGGGCGGACCGCCGCGGAGAGGCGCTGGGCTGGTGGCAGGTCGCGATCTGCTTCGTGATCGCGGTGTACTACGCCGCCGTCATCGCCTGGGCGGCTCGCTACACGCTGTTCTCCCTCGACCAGGCCTGGGGGGCGGACCCCGAGGGGTTCCTGTTCGGGCGCTACCTCCAGGCCGGCGACCCCGGCATCACGCTGGACTTCGTCCCCGGCGTCCTGATCCCGCTCGCCCTGGTGTGGCTGGTGGTGCTGGGCGTGATGGCGCTGGGCGTCCAGAAGGGCATCGGCGCCACCTCGGTGGTGTTCATCCCGGTGCTGATGGTGACCTTCCTCAGCCTCGTCGTCGCGGCCCTGTTCCTGCCCGGCGCAGCGGACGGTCTCGACGCGCTCTTCACGCCCGACTGGGCGGCGCTGGGCCAGACCAGCGTCTGGGTGGCCGCCTTCGGGCAGATCTTCTTCTCGCTGTCGGTCGGGTTCGGCATCATGATCACCTACGCCTCCTACGTCGGCCGGCGGACCGACATGACCGGCTCCGGCCTGGTCGTGGGGCTGTCGAACTCCGGCTTCGAGCTGCTCGCCGGCATCGGCGTCTTCGCGGCGCTCGGGTTCATGGCGGGGGCGGCCGGCACCAGCGTCGACGAGGTCGCCGGCGACGGCCTGGGACTGGCCTTCGTGGCGTTCCCGGCGATCATCAGCGAGGCACCCGCCGGCACCCTCATCGGGGTGCTGTTCTTCGGCTCCCTGGTGTTCGCCGGGCTGACCTCGCTGATCAGCGTGATCGAGGTCGTGGTCTCCGGAGTCCGCGACAAGTTCGAGATGTCCCGCGTCGGCGCCTCCATGGCCGTGGGCGTGCCCGCAGCGGTCCTCAGCACCGTGCTCTTCGGCACCACCTCCGGGGTCTTCGTGCTCGACATCGTCGACCACTTCATCAACCGCTTCGGCATCCTGCTCGTGGCCGTCATCAGCATGGTGCTGCTCAGCTGGGTGTTCCGGAAGACCGGGCTGCTGCGCGACCACCTCAACCGCGACGGCTCACTGCCTCTGGGACGGTGGTGGCTGGTCATGATCGGCCTGGTCACCCCGCTGGCGCTGATCGTGATCCTCGGCAAGGAGCTCGTCGACAACATCCGCGAGCCGTACGAGTCCTACCCGTCCTGGATGCTCGGCACCCTCGGCTGGGGGGTCGCCGCGGCCGTGGTCGTCGTCGGCGTGCTGGCGTCCCGGCTGCCGTGGAAGGCGAGCACCTCGCTGGCCGACCCCGAGCAGGACCCCGTCGAGCGGACCGAGGAGGTGTCGTGATGTCGACCGGAGCGATCGTGATGATGCTGGTCGCGATGGTGGTCCTGTGGGGCGGCCTCGCGCTGGCGATCCTGAACCTGACCCGCTGGAGCGGCGAGGAGCCGGAGTCGGTGCACCGCGACCTCTGAGCCGACCCGTCGGTGGTACGTCGTCGCCCGGTCCGTCCGGTCCGGCGACGACGTCCCTCAGTCCACGTCGACGAGCGACTCGCCCTGGTCCAGGGCCGTCACGTCCTCGACGATCCCGCGGGCCAGCGCCTGGGCCGTGAGGCCGCACTCCTCCAGGATCTTGGCCCGCTTCGCGTGGTCCAGGAACCGCTGCGGCACGCCGTGCAGCCGGACCGGGGTGTCGACGCGCGCCGCGTTGAGCGTCTGCAGCAACACCGAGCCGCAGCCGCCGACGAGGCCGTTGTCCTCGACGCTGACCACCAGCCGGTGCTCGCGGGCGAGGTCGACCAGGGCCGGGTCGACGGGCTTGACCCAGCGCGGGTCGACGACGGTGACGCCGATGCCCTGGGCCCGCAGCCGCTCGGCCACGTCGACCGAGACCGACGCCATCGACCCGACGCCGACGATCAGCACGTCCTTGGCGCCGGAGCGGACCAGCACGTCGCAGCCGCCGGCGCGGTCGACGGCCTCGACGTCGGCGATGGGCGGGCCCTTGGGGAACCGCACGACCGTCGGGGCGTCGGAGACGGCGACCGCCTCGCGCAGGAGCTCGCGCAGCCGGGTGCCGTCGCGGGGCGCCGCCAGCCGCAGGCCCGGCACCACCTGGAGCACCGACATGTCCCACATGCCGTTGTGGCTGGCGCCGTCGTCACCGGTGACGCCCGCGCGGTCGAGCACGAAAGTGACGCCGCACCGGTGCAGGGCGACGTCCATGAGGACCTGGTCGAACGCCCGGTTGAGGAAGGTGGCGTAGACAGCGACGACGGGGTGCAGGCCGCCCATCGCCAGGCCGGCCGCCGAGGTGGCGGCGTGCTGCTCGGCGATCCCGACGTCGAAGGTCCGCTCGGGGTGCTTCGCGGCGAACAGGTGCAGCCCGACCGGGTGCAGCATCGCGGCGGTGATCGCGACGAGGTCCTTGCGCTCCTCGCCCAGCGCCACCATCTCCTCGGCGAAGATGTCGGTCCAGATCCGGCCCTTGGGGTTCTCCTCGCCGGTCTCCACGTTGAACGGTCCGGGCGAGTGGAACTGGTCGGCCTCGTGCCGCTCGGCGGCGTCGTAGCCGAACCCCTTGCGCGTGATGGCGTGCACGATCACCGGGCCGCCGAACCGCTTCGCCTGGTGCAGCGCCTGCTCCATGGCGGTCCGGTCGTGGCCGTCGATGGGTCCGACGTACTTCAGTCCGAGGTCCTCGAAGAGCCCCTGGGGCGCCAGGGCGTCCTTCATGCCCTTCTTGACCGCGTGGAGAGCGTCGTAGACCGCCGGCCCGACGCCGCGGACGCCGTTGAGGCGCTTCTTGACCAGGTCGAGGACCTGCTCGTAGCGGGGGCTCGTGCGCAGCGTGTTCAGGTGGTCGGCGAGGCCTCCGACCGTCGGGGTGTAGGAGCGGCCGTTGTCGTTGACCACGATCACGAGCTTGCGGCCCATGCCGCCACCGTCAGCGGCGATGTTGTTCAGCGCCTCCCAGGCCATCCCGCCGGTCAGCGCCCCGTCGCCGATGAGCGCGACGACGTACCGGTCCTCGCCGCGGATCGCGTAGGCCTTGGCCAGCCCGTCGGCGTAGGACAGCGCGGTGGAGGCGTGCGAGTTCTCTACGACGTCGTGCTCGGACTCGGACTGGCTCGGGTAGCCCGACAGCCCGCCCTCCTGACGCAGCAGGTCGAAGCCGGCGGCGCGGCCGGTCAGGACCTTGTGCACGTAGGCCTGGTGCCCGGTGTCGAAGACGACCCGGTCCGTCGGGGAGTCGAAGACCCGGTGCACGGCGAGGGTGAGCTCGACGACGCCCAGGTTCGGACCGAGGTGGCCTCCGGTGCGGGAGACCCGGGTGACCAGGAAGTCCCGGATCTCCACGGCGAGCGCGTCGAGCTGCTCGTCGTCGAGGTCGCGCAGGTCGCCGGGGCCGGTGATCCGGTCCAGCAGTCCCATCGATCTCCTCCTGAGGTCTCCCCGGGTGCGGACCGGGTCCCGGTCCTCAGCGTTCCAGCATAGGCGGAGGAGTCCAGAACCTCCGCACGCCGGGGAGTGCCGCAGGCGGTCAGTGAGCGTGCGCCCCGTGCGCCTCGAGGACCGGCGTCGCGTGCCAGCGGCCCACGAGGATCAGCATCAGCCCGTCGACGAGCACCTGGATGCCGATGAGCACGCCCATCAGCACCAGTGACGCGTCGAACAAGTTGAGCAGCACGATCAGACCGAGGATCGTGCTGATCGCACCGCCGACCAGCAGCACCGCCCGGTACTCCGGCTCCTGCGAGGAGAGGGCCAGCCGCACGATGCCGCCGGCGAGGAAGACCGTGCCGGCGATCAGCGTGAGCGTGACCGCCCCCGCCTCGGTGTTGCGCAGGAAGAACAGGCCGAGCACGGCGAGCAGGCCGCCGCTCAGCGCGGCCGACCAGAAGCCGCCCTTCCCGATCCGGAAGAGGGAGCCGACCAGTCCGAGCAAGCCGACGATGAGCAGCACCCAGCCTACGAACATCACGGACACGGTGGTGGCGAGCGCGGCGTCACCGAGGATCACCAGCCCGCCGAGCACGAGCAGCACGCCGAGGACGACGTCCCATCCTGTGCGGCGCATCTGGAACTGCGACATGGACATCAGGGCACCTCCTGAACGCGACGCCGGATGCGCCGCTGGTCCCAGGCTCCCGCCGGGCGGCGCCGTCCGCCTCATCCGCGGCGGACGGTCCCGCTCATACCGGGTCGAGAACGGCGACCGCGGGCCGGTGCAGGCTGCCGAGCCAGACCCGCCCGCGGTGCTCGCGCACGCCGGTGGCGAGGTGGTAGCCGGTGGCGTCCGCCGAGAGGTCGTGCACCACGGTCCCGTCGTCGGTCGGCGAGGGGACGGTCACCCAGATCAGCCCGTCGCTGCCCCGCGAGATGTTGTCGGGGTGGCCCGGCAGGTCCGTGACCAGCGGCTCCGAGCGGCCCTCGTGCGGGCCGGACAGCCACCGGCGTACGACGGAGCGCCCGCCGGTCCCGGCGACCGCGACGAACGACTCGTCGGCCGAGAGGGCCACCCCGTTGGCGAACCGCAGCCCGTCGAGGACAACGTCCTCGGCGCCCTCGCCGGGCACGGGGACCACGGTCGGCTCATGGCTCATGGGCCGAGAGTAGCCAGCGGGGGCGACGGGTCAGAGCCGGGCGACGAAGCGGCGGCCGCGCAGCGCCTCCTCGACCAGGCCGACCGCCCGCCGCTCGGCGAGCAACCGGGCGGACTCGGCCTGCCAGGCCTCCACGGCGGCCTCGACGGTGTCGTGCCCGGCCACGTCGCGCAGCACACCCCGCGCCTCGCTGAGCCCGCGCTGCACCGCCGCCTGGCAGGCCTCGACCTGCAGCACCGCGAACCGCGCCAGCACGACGTCGTGGCGGCGCAGCACCGGGTAGGAGCGGTACTCGGGCGGGCAGATGTCCAGCAGCCAGGCGACCGCGGTGTGCTCCCAGCCCGGAGCACCGGGCGGGCGCACCTGGCGCGGCCAGCCCGGAGGAGCCACCAGCTGTGCCATGCCCTCCAGCGTACACGTCGAATCGAACAGGTGTTCGACAACGAGCCGACTCGGTGGTTCCTGCGGCGGCCGTGGCCGCCGCGCCCTAGGGTGCCGGTGTGCAGGTGCGCGTGCTGGGCACGACCGAGGCCCGGGTCGACTCCGGAGACGGGCGGCCGGTCGACCTCGGCACGCGCAAGCAGCGGGCGCTCCTGGCGGCGCTGGCCCTGCACCGGGGGCGTCCGGTCCCCGCCGACACGCTCGTCGACCTCGTCTGGGGCGACGCGCCACCGAGCCAGGCCACTACCTCCCTGCAGGGTTACGTCGCCGGGCTGCGCCGTGTCCTCGAGCCGGACCGGCAGCCCCGGGCGCCCGCCACGCTGCTGGTCACCCACGGCACCAGCTACGCCCTGCACCTGCCTGCCGAGGCGCTCGACGCCGGCCGGTTCGACGCCGTGGTGGCAGCGGCACACCGGCGGGCCACCTCCGAGGCAGGGACCGGTCCCGGGCCCGTCCCGAGCGGCTCGCGGCAGAGCCTCGAGCAGGCGCTGGCCGACCTCGACTCCGCCCTGTCGCTGTGGCGGGGCACGCCCTACGCCGACCTCGAGGACGCGCCGAGCGCGGTCGCCGAGCGGGTCCGGCTCGAGGAGCTGCGGCTGGTCGCGCTCGAGGACCGGGCGGTCGCCGGTCTCGCCCTGGGCCGGCACGCCACCGTCGCCGCCGAGCTCGAGCAGCTGACCACTGCGCACCCGCTGCGGGAGCGGCTCTGGGCCCTGCGGGCGGTCGCCCTGGCCCGGTCCGGCCGGCAGGCCGAGGCGCTGGAGGTGCTGCGCCGGGTGCGCGACCTGCTCGTCGACGAGCTCGGTCTGGAGCCCGGTGCCGAGCTGCGCGAGCTGCAGGCGGCCGTGCTCCGCCAGGACCCCGCCCTGACCTGGACACCGGCCCGCGAGCCGGTGTCCGCCACCCCGGCCGCCCCGGCCCCGACTGCACCGACTGCACCGACTGCACCGACTGCACCGACCGCACCGGCTGCCGCGCCGACGCTCCCGACCCGGCCCGGCCTGCCGACCCAGCCCGCGGCTGCGCCCGAGACCTTCGTGCCGGCGCCGAGCCCCTGGCCCATGGTCGGCCGCGGTGCCGAGCTGACCTCTCTGGTGCGCATGCTCGAGGTGGCCGAGACCGGCACGCCTGGCTTCGCCGCGGTCGTCGGGGAGCCGGGGATCGGCAAGAGCCGCCTGCTCGGCGAGCTCGCGCGGGAGGCCGGGTCGCGGGGCGTCACGGTGCTGCTCGGCCGGTGCTCGCAGGACGACGGCGCTCCCCCACTCTGGCCGTGGGCCGGCGTGCTGGAGGGTCTCGGCCGCCCGCTGCCCGCACCTGACCCCGAGCATGGGCAGAGCGACGAGGGCAGCCGGTTCCGCACCTGGGACGACATCGCGGCCACGGTCCGCGCGGCTGCCGTCGACCGGACCGTGCTGGTGCTGCTCGACGACCTGCACTGGGCCGACGTCTCGTCCCTGCGGGTCCTCGGCCTGCTGCTGGAGTCGGTGCACTCCGGCCGGTTGCTGGTGGTGTGCACGTGGCGGGACCGGCCCGCTCCCTCCGGCGCCCTCGGCGCGGTCGCCGAGCAGCTCTCCCGGCGCCACGCGCAGCGGCTCGACCTGCAGGGCCTGGTCGAGGAGGACGTGACCCGGATCGTGGAGGCGGTCGCCGAGCAGCGGCCGTCCGCCGCACAGGCCGGGGCGCTGCGCAGCCGCACCGACGGCAACCCCTTCTTCCTGGTGGAGTACGCCCGGCTCGCCGGGCGGGACGGCGACCTCGCCGCCCTGCTCGCCGAGCCCGACCCGCCGCACGCCGTCACGGACGTGGTGGCCCGGCGGCTGTCCCGGCTGCCCGAGGCGACCCGGCAGACCCTCGTGGTGGCCGCGGTGGTCGGTCGCCGGTTCGACCTCGCCACGGTCGCGAGCGCGGCCGACGTCGACGAGGACCGGGTGCTCGACGACCTCGAGGAGGCGTCCGCCGCCGGCCTGGTCCGCGAGGACGCCGTCGGCTCGTTCCGGTTCGCCCACGCCTTGGTCCGCGACACGGTCCACGCGGCCACGTCCCCCACCCGCCGGGCCCGCTGGCACGTCCGCGTGGCACGGGCGCTGGCCGACGTCCCCGGCCGGGAGGGCGAGGTCGCCCGGCACTGGCAGAACGCCGGCCCCCGGCACAGTCGGGAGGCGTGGGGCGCCGCCCAGCGCGCCGCCCGGGCCGCCCTGCGGGTGCACGCCTACGACGAGGCGACCGAGCTGCTGGTGCCGGCTCTCGACGCGCTGGCCCGCGACGCCGGCGCCACCCCGCTGGAGGAGTACGGCGTCCTGGTGGACCTCGCGACGGCACACCGCGGCACCGGCAACTGGGTCGCGCTGCGCTCCGTCGTGCACCGGGCGGTGGCCGCCGCCGAGCGGGCTGGTGACGACGAGGCGGCGGCCCGCGCCGCCCTGCTGACCAGCTCCGACGCGCTCTGGCAGTCGACCGGTCACGGCGAGGTCGACCAGGTCCTCGTGGCTGCGCTGCGGCGCTCGCTCGAGCGCGTGCCCACCGGCGACCACGAGCTCCGGTGCCGGCTCATGCTGGCCCTGGCCGGTGAGCTGTACTACGGCGTCGCACCGCAGGAGCGGGAGGCGCTGGCCGACGAGGCCGTGGCGATGGCCCGCCGGATCGGCGACGCCGTGCTGCTGGTGAGCGCCTGCATCAACGCCTTCGTGGCCACGTGGCGGCCCACGACGCTCCCTCGTCGCTCGGCGCTCGCCGCAGAGGCCCTGGAGATCGCCGAACGGCTCGGCGACCGGCGGGCGCTGGCCTACGCCCGGACGCTGGGCGCCATCGCCGCCTCCGAGCGCGGCGACGCGAACCGGCTCGAGGCGCTGGTGAGCGCCGCGCGCCGCGACGCGGAGGAGCAGCGCAACCTCTACCTGCAGGTGGTCCTCGACACCATCGACGTCTCCTGGCTGTCGATGCGCGGGCTGTTCGCCGAGGCGCAGGAGCGGATCGCGCACCTGGACGCGCTCGGGGACACGATGGCGCTGCCGCAGCACGAGGACGCGCGGGACGGGGTCGGCCTCGCCGTGCTCATCTGGCAGGGACAGGACGCGCTGGTGCTCGACCTGCTGGAGCAGGCCGCGGACCGGCAGGTGCTGCCCATCGACGCCGCCGTGCTCGCGCTGCTCACCCGGGTGGGTCGTCTCGACGACGCCCGCGCGTTCCGTGACGCCCACGACCTCGGGCTCGAGGTCGACACCTGGCTGTCCCTGCTGCCGCGCGCGCTCGCGGCCGAGGCGGCCCTGGCGCTCGGCGACCGCGACCTCGGCGCGACGACGTACCACCTGCTGGCGCCGTGCGCCGACCAGCTGGCCTCCGCCG
This sequence comes from uncultured Actinomycetota bacterium, assembly GCA_963835385.1. GTDB lineage: Bacteria > Actinomycetota > Actinomycetes > Propionibacteriales > Nocardioidaceae > Nocardioides_B. The sequence continues at coordinate 60,482 of CAWIFK010000017.1, read as the reverse complement.
GGTCGGGCGTCGCGCTGGGGCCGGTGGCGGCCTTCCTCGCGATGGCAGCGGCCGCGACCGGGGAGCGCGATCTCGCCGTGCAGGCCGCCGACCGCGCCCTCGAGCTGTGCCGGGAGTGGCGGATCCCGCAGGTCGAGGAGTGGTTCCTCGGCCTGCGGGACCGCTACGGCTTCTAAGCGGCCGGCGGGGCGTACCCGAAGGTGCGGCGCTCGGCGCGGGCGAACCGTCGCCGGGTGACCAGCCAGATCAGCTTGAACCCGGCCGGCACGGCCGCGAAGATCCGCTCGTGGTGCTCGGGCGGCACCCCGTAGGCGACCCACGGCACCAGCCGGACCGCCCGCGACAGCGACAGCTTCTGCTGGAAGTGCTCCTCGTCGATGCGGTCCCAGTCCTCCTGGAGGAGGACCCGCTGCAGGATCGCCATCGCGTCGGTCTCCTCGTGGCGCAGGTGCCGTCCGAGGCTCTCGCGGGCGGCCACCACCCGGACCTCGAGCGCGGCCCGGGCGTCCTCGTCGTCGGCCTCGGCCAGCCGGGCGAAGCCCGTCGCGCACGCCGCCAGCAGCGGGTCGATCTCGGCGTGCTCGTCCTCCATCGCCTGCAGCGTCCCCCGCTCCTGCTGGTCAGCACGCTCCAGGAGCGCGGGCCACAGCCCCGCATCCTCGCCGCCGTGGTGGGAGTGCAGCGCCTCGGCGAACAGCGCCCACCGGTCGGCGAGCGCGCGCCAGGTGGCCCGGTCACCGGCCGGGGTCGCCTTCACGGCAGCCGCGAAGGCGCTCAGGTCACGCCGGAAGGCGTGATGCATCACGTACATCAGCAGCATGTCCACGGGCCCCTCGGGCGCAGCGGTCTGGCCGGGGAGCCAGAGCTGACGGGGGTGCTCGGTGCCGGTGGGGGCCGGTGCGGTCATGGTCGTCTCCTCGGGTCGGGGTAGAGGTCGGTGAAACGGGTGCGGATGCGACGGGGTGGGGGTCGGGTGCGACGGCTGCGGCGCGGTCAGACCCCGACCGGGGTGCGGTCTTCCTCGGCCGGCGCCGGGTCCGGTACCGCGTCGGGAAGCTCGGCGTGGACGGTGGGCAGCAGGCGGTCCAGCCAGCCCGGCAGCCACCAGTTGAGCCGGCCGAGCATCGCCATCGTGGCCGGCACCAGGACCAGCCGCACGACGGTCGCGTCGAGCGCGATCGCCACCGCCATCCCGAAGCCGAGCATCTTCACCACGACGTCGACCTCGGTGGCGAACCCGAGGAACACCGCCACCATGATCGCCGCGGCCACCGAGATCACCCGGCCGGTCGCGGACAGGCCGCGGACCACGCTGCCCCGGGCCTCCCCGGTCGCCTGCCAGTCCTCGCGGATTCGCGAGAGCAGGAAGACCTCGTAGTCCATCGACAGGCCGAACAGGATCGCGAACATCAGGATCGGCACCCAGCTCGACACCGGGGTGGCGTGGTCGAGCCCGAGGAGGCCGGTGACCCAGCCCCACTGGAATGCTGCGGTCAGGACGCCGTACGCCGCCCCGATCGACAGCAGGTTCATCACCGCCGCCTTGAGCGGCACCACCGCGGAGCGGAACATCATCGCGAGCAGCAGCACCGACACGCCGACCACGAACGCGATCACCAGCCAGATCCGGTCGCCCAGCAGCGCGGCGATGTCGGCGAACAGCGGCGTGGTGCCGGTCAGCTCCGCCCCCTGCGGCAGCACGTCGGCACGCAGCCCGTCGACCAGGTCGGGGACCCGCTCGTCGCTGGGACCGAAGTCCGGGACCGCGGTGAACACCGCCAGCGCGCCGTCCGGCGAGGTCGTCGCCGGCGTCACGCTCGCGATGCCGGGGTACGCCGCGACCGCGTCGGCGATCGTGCCGACGGCGGCGGCACCGGTCTGCTCGAGGTCGACCACGACCGTCATCGCGCCGTTCTCACCGGCACCGAACTCCGCCGCCACCAGGTCGTAGGCCTGGCGCGTGGTGAGGTCGGTCGAGGCGTTGCTGGCGTCCTGCGGCCAGGTCCGCATCGTCAGCGCGGGCGCGGCCAGGACCAGCATCAGCAGGGTCGCCGCCAGCGCCCACGGCAGCGGCCGGCGGCCGACGCGCGCGGCCCACCGGGCGGTGAGCGGCTCGCGGCGCCGGCCGACGGGGGTCGGCGTCACCGGACCGCGACGGACCCGGCGCGGCAGCAGACGCCGCCCCGCCAGCCCGCACACGGCCGGCACGAGGGTGACCGCCGCCGCCATCACCGACACCACCGCGATCGCCGTGGCGAACCCGAACGCGGAGTACGTCGGCAGCCCGGCCAGCCGCAGCCCCAGCAGCGAGACCAGCACGGTGGCGGAGGCGAACACCACCGACCGGCCGGCGGTCGCCGCCGCGCGGGCCGCGGACTCCCGCACCGACAGCCCCGAGCGGAGGAACTCGACGTGCCGGGTGATCAGCAGCAGCGCGTAGTCGATGCCCACGCCCAGGCCCACCATGCTGGCGACGGTCGGCGCCGACGGGCTCACGTCCATCACCGCCGCGAGCAGCGTGATGCCGGCCGAGCCGATGCCCAGCCCGACGAGGGCGACCGAGACCGGCAGACCGGCCGCGACGACCGAGCCGAACGTCAGCACCAGCAGCACCAGGGCGACCACCACGCCGATCAGCTCGCCGTGGCCGGTCATCGGCGCGGCGGCGGTGTCGGGCAGCTCGCCGCCGAGCGCCACCTGGAAGCCCGCGTCCTCGATGGCGGCGGTGGCCTGCTCGAGCGGCTCGAGGTTGCCGAGCAGGCTCTGGTGGGTGACCGGCACGTCGTACGTCACCGTGACGAGGGCGGTGTCGCCGTCCTCGGACAGCCGCGGCGCCGGTACGGCCGACACGTGCTGCATCGAGAGCAGGGACTGCCGCAGGGAGTCGAGCGTCGCGGCGGGGACGGCCTGGCCGGCCGGGTCGTGCACGACCACCTGGGCAGTCGCACCGGACATCTGGGGGAAGTGGTCGCGCAGCTGCTCGATGCCGACCTGGGCGCGGGCGTCGGCGACGTCCCAGTTCTCCTGGGTGGTGCCGCCCGAGGCGCCGGCGAGGCCGAACAGCGCCCCCGCGACGAGGAACCAGACGCCCAACGTGCGCCAGGGGTGGGCTGCGGCGGAACCGCCGAGCCGGTGCAACAAGCGGGACATGATGGTCTCCATGAGTCGTCGTTGACGGGACGGAGACCAGGCTGCGCCCAGGCGCTGGTGCGCCACTGGGAGTCCACTGGGAGTCGGCTGGAGTCGGCTGGAGACGGGGTGGAACGTTCTAGGGTGAGGCGATGATCTTCATCACCGCGAAGTTCCCCGTCCTCCCCGAGCACGCCGACGCCTGGCCGCAGCTGTCGGCGGAGTTCACCGCGGCGACGCGTGCGGAGCCCGGCTGCCTCTGGTTCGACTGGTCGCGCAGCCTCGAGGACGCGACCGAGTACGTGCTGGTCGAGGCGTTCCGCGACGACGAGGCCGGCGGCGCCCACGTGCAGTCGGACCACTTCGCGAAGGCCACGCAGGAGCTTCCGCAGTACCTCTCGGCCACCCCGCGGATCGTCAACTTCGCGGTGCCGCAGGACGACTGGTCCGAGCTCGGCGAGATGGCCGTCGACCGGTAGCCCGACGTACCCCTGCTAGCCGGGCAGGAACGAGAACCGCACCGCGCGCTCGTCGTTGTCGACGTTGAGGTCGACCAGGCAGATGCTCTGCCAGGTGCCGAGCGCGAGCCGTCCGCCGAGGACGGGCACCGAGGCGTACGGCGGCACCACGGCCGGCATCACGTGGGACCGGCCGTGGCCGCGGCTGCCGTGCCGGTGCTGCCACCGGTCGTCGGCCGGCAGCAGGTCGCCGAGGGCGGCGAGCAGGTCGTCGTCGGACCCTGCGCCGGTCTCAATGACAGCGATCCCGGCGGTGGCGTGCGGGACGAACAGGTGCAGGAGCCCGTCGTCCTCGTCGGCGACGAACGCCGAGCAGTCGCGGGTCAGGTCGAGCACGACCTCCTGGTCGCCGGTGCGGTAGCTCCTCGTCTCACTGCGCATGCCCCCATCGTGCCACCCCGATTCGTCCGCGTTCGCGAGCCGACCCTGAGCGTGGCGGCTGCGGACGAATCGGGGTTCAGGAGACCGGATCGAGGGTCGGCGCCACCCGGCGCAGCGCGGCGAGCGCGTCACGGGTCTGGGACTTCACCGTGCCCAGGCCGACGCCCATGAGCTCTGCGGTCTGCCGTTCGGTGAGGTCCTCGTAGAACCGGAGCACCAGCACCGTCCGCTGCTTGGGCGTCAGCCGGGCCAGCGCCGCGGCGAGGTCGAGCCGGTCCTCCGACAGGTCCGGCGGCGCGGTGGCCGGACCGGTCGGCGTCACGGTCTCGAGCACGGCCTCCCGGCCCCGGTGGCGACGCCAGCGCGAGATGTTCTCGTTGACCATGATCCGCCGGACGTAGGGCTCCGGGTCGTCCCCGACCCGGGCCCACACGGCGACCGCCTTGACCAGCGAGGCCTGGACCAGGTCCTCGGCGTCGTGGTGGTGCCCGGTCAGCAGGTACGCCGAGCGGACCAGGGCGGCGTACCGCGCGGCGACGAAGTCGTCGAAGGACCCCGGGTCAGGCCGAGCCACGTCGCCTCCTCCACGCAAGAGCGACTCCGGCGAGCGCCAGCGCGCCGAGGCCGGCGCCCACTGCGGTCAGGCGCGGGTCGGTGACGTGGTCCGGGGCCGGCCGCGACACCGTTCCGGCCGCCCACAGGTCCGTCGCGTAGTCGGGGAACTGCCCCCAGCGGTCCCGGTCCTCTGCGACGAGCAGTCGGTGCGTGCCGGTGCGTACGTCGACGGCGTACACCGCCGCGTCCGAGCCGTGCGCACCGCGCAGGAGCACGTGCTCCCAGTCGGACCAGCCGACCACGTCGAAGACGCTCACGTCGAGCGGCGCCGGTCGGAAGGTGGTCGACTCCTCGCCGGCCACGGTCCCCACGAGCAGACGGCCGGCCGAGCCGGTGGCCGTCTGCGGCAGGGCCACCACGGTCCTGCCGGTCGGGTCCACGCCCACCGCGTCAGCCTCGCCGGCGGCCGCGTCGGGGAGGCCGACCTGCCGGGTGCGCTCCCCCGAGGCCAGGTCGCGCCACTCCAGCTCGAGGCCGGTCGAGAGGACGAACCTGCCGCCACCGGTCGACACGACGGACCCGAGGACGTCGGCGCCGGTCCTGATCCTCTGCGGTGTGCCTCCCGGGCGCCACAGCCACGTGCCGAAGCCACGCCCCCCGACGCTGCCGGTGTCCTGGTCGCCCTCGCGTGAGACCACCTGTCCGTAGGTGAGGAGCAGCGTGTCCTCGTCGACCCACGCCATCTCCTGGACGTACAGCCCCTGCTTCGTGGCGACGGCCTGCTGGCTGACGTCCCCGGTGACGGTGTCGTAGACGGCGAAGCCGGCCACCCGTTCCGGGTGGTCCGCGTCGCCGAACCAGTAGCCGACGCGCCGCCCGTCCGGCGACAGCACCGGATCGGACACGTCCAGCGGGTCCGCGACGTCGGTCGCCGCCAGGTCCGGAAGGTCGAGGAAGCGGTACTCCCCTGTCGTCGCCGAGACCCCGACCAGCCCGTTGCCGGTGCCACCCCACCAGGAGGTCACCCGCTCCGCGCCCGCGATCACCGCCAGTGGCCCGATCGGACCCGCCTCGTCGGTGCCGGGCAGCCTCGGGCTCGGCGTCTCCAGCCGGTCCGGCACGGCGGCCCGGCCCCTCCCCGCGACCGGCTGCGGCGCAGCGGTCCGCAGCCACTCGCTGCCGAGGACGCCGCCCAAGGTCACGACGAGCACCGCGACGAGCGTCACCACGGTGGTGACGGCACGGGTACGCCGCTGCCGCCGCCGCCCGCGCGACCACAGGTCGTCCGGCGGTCGCACCGGCGGCAGTCCGTCCGCCAGCTCCTCGAGCTGCTCGCGCAGGTCCGTCGTCATCGTCGCTCCCCGTGGTCGGTGCACACCCTCTCACCACTGACACGCTCCTGGACGCCGTTCCGGAGGGGTCCCCACCCCGATTCGTCCGCGTTCGCGAGCCGATCCTCGGCGTGGCGGCCGCGGACGAATCGGGGTCGAGTGGGCTACAGACGGGCCGGCACACGTCCGCGTAGCGTCGCGCCAATGGACGACCTGACCTCCCTGCTGTCACAGGCCGCGCAGCACGCCGCCGCCTTCCGGGCGAGCCTGCCCGAGCGGCCGGTCGCAGCGCGCGCCGACCTCGCCGCCGTACGACACGCCCTGGGCGGCCCGCTGCCCGAGCAGCCGACGCCGCCCTCAGACGTCCTGGAGCAGCTGGTAACGGCCGCCGAGCCGGGGCTCGTGGCCAGCGCCGGCCCGCGCTACTTCGGCTTCGTCATCGGCGGCGCCCTCCCCGCGGCCACCGCAGCCGACGTGGTGGCCGCCGGCTGGGACCAGTGCGCGTTCAACCCGGTCCTCTCCCCTGCCGCCGCGGCCGCCGAGGAGGTCGCCGGGGACTGGCTCAAGGAGCTGCTCGCGCTCCCGTCCTCGGCGTCGGTCGGCTTCGTCACCGGCGCCCAGGAGGCGAACACGGTGGGGCTCGCCGCCGGCCGCCACCACGTGCTGGCCCAGGCCGGCTGGGACGTCGAGCGTGACGGCCTCCTCGGCGCGCCCCGGGTCCGGGTCGTCGCCGGCGTCGAGCGGCACGCGACGATCGACCGCTCGCTGCGCCTCCTCGGCCTCGGTACGTCGTCGTTGGACCCGGTCGCAGCCGACGCCAACGGCGGCATCGACCTCGACGACCTGGAGCGGGTCCTCGAGGCGGGTCGCGGCCCGACGATCGTGTGCCTGCAGGCCGGCAACGTGAACACCGGCGCCGTCGACGACCTCGCCGGCGCCTGCGCGGTCGCCCGCGAGCACGAGGCGTGGGTCCACGTCGACGGGGCGTTCGGACTCTGGGCCGCCGCGAGCCCCGCCCTGCGCCACCTGGTGGGCGGCGTCGAGCTCGCCGACTCGTGGGGCTGCGACGGCCACAAGTGGCTGAACGTGCCCTACGACAGCGCTTTCGCGTTCTGCGCGCACCCGGACGTGCACGTGGCGTCGGCCTCGTACACCGCGGCCTACCTGGTCGGGTCCGGCCAGGGACCGGCCCGGCTCGGCGACCTCACGCTCCAGTCCTCCCGGCGGGCCCGTGGCTTCGCGGTGTGGGCGGCGCTGCGCGAGCTGGGCCGCGGCGGCGTCGCCGACCTGGTCGAGCGCACCTGCCGGCTGGCCCGGCGCTTCGCCGACGGTCTCGCCGCCGGCGGTGCCGAGGTGCTCAACGACGTGGTGCTCAACCAGGTGCTGGTCGGCTTCGGCGACGACGCCCGGACCGACGCCGTGATCGCCGGGGTGCAGGCCGACGGCACCTGCTGGCTGGGCGGCACCACCTGGCACGGGCGTCGGCTGATGCGGGTCGCGGTGTCGAACCACAGCACGACCGAGGCGGACGTGGACCGCTCCGTCGAGGCGGTCCTCCGCGTCGCCGCGCGGCTCTGAACCCCGATTCGTCCGCACCCGCCCCGCCTGAGGTCGGCTCGCAACCGCGGACGAATCGGGGTTCAGAGGAGGCTGCGGACCAGGAGGACCACGGCCGAGGCCCCGCAGACCGTCAGGACGGCGACCCGGACCTGGTGCCGGGGCACCACCCCGTGCAGCCAGCGGGACACCGCGAACCCGATCACCAGGCAGGGGGTCAGCACGAGAGCGAGCAGGAACGGGGTCAGGTCGAGGTCGCCGGCGAGGCCGAGCCCGGCCAGGCTGAACCCGGCTCCCAGCAGGAAGTAGACCGCCAGCGTGGTCCTGATCTGCACCGGGGAGCGGTGCTGGAGCAGCACCGCCATCGGCGGCCCGCCGATCGAGGTCGCGGTCCCGGACACCCCGGAGACCAGCCCGGCGGTGAGCAGGCTGGCCCGGTTGACCGGGATCACGACGGTGCGCGCGGTGAGCAGCACGCTCGCCAGCACCATGCTGCCGACGACGATCCCGAGCACCCGCGTGGAGACGCTGGCGACGAGGGCCACCCCCAGCATCGTCCCCGGCACGCGCGCGGACAGCGACCACCTCAGGCCCGGCCAGTCGATGTCGTGGTGCTCGCGCAGCAGGGTGACCACCGGCAGCAGCATCGCCAGCCACAGCAGCAGGTCGGGCATCAGCCGCGGCTCGAGCAGCATGGTCACCGGCGCCGCTACGAGCCCGAGGCCCAGGCCCACCAGGCCCTGGACCGCCGCACCGACGACGAGGGTGGCGGCCAGGACGGCCACCACCCTCGGGTCGATGTCACTGAGCGCCAGCGGGCTCAGCCCTTCAACAGGTTCCGCAGCACGAACTGCATGATGCCGCCGTGCCGGTAGTAGTCCGCCTCGCCGGGGGTGTCGATGCGGACCACCGCGTCGAACTCCTTCTCGCCCGCCGTGACCTTGACCGTGCGCGGCGTGGAGCCGTCGTTGAGCGCGGTGACGCCGGTGACCGAGAAGGTCTCCTCGCCGGTCAGGCCGAGCGACTCGGCGCTCTCGCCCTGGGGGAACTGCAGCGGCAGCACGCCCATGCCGATCAGGTTCGAGCGGTGGATCCGCTCGTAGGACTCCGCGATGACGGCCTTGACGCCCAGCAGCGCGGTGCCCTTGGCGGCCCAGTCGCGCGACGAGCCGGAGCCGTACTCCTTGCCGGCGAGCACCACCAGCGGGGTGCCGGCCGCGAGGTAGTGCTCGGAGGCCTCGAAGACCGAGGTCACCTCGCCGTCGGCGGTGAAGTCCCGGGTCACGCCGCCCTCGGTGCCGGGAGCGAGCTGGTTGCGCAGCCGGATGTTCGCGAACGTGCCGCGGATCATCACCTCGTGGTTGCCACGACGGGAGCCGTAGGAGTTGAAGTTCCGCTGCTCCACGCCGTGCTCGGCGAGGTAGCGACCGGCCGGGGAGTCCTTCTTGATCGCACCGGCCGGGGAGATGTGGTCGGTGGTGACCGAGTCGCCGAGCTTGAGCAGCACCCGGGCACCCTCGATGTCCTCGACCGGTGCCGGGCTCTCGGGCATCCCCTCGAAGTAGGGCGCCTTGCGGACGTAGGTGGACTCCGGGTCCCAGGCGAACGTGTCGCCCTCGGGCGTCGGCAGCGACCGCCAGCGCTCGTCGCCGGCGAAGACGTCGGCGTAGTCGGTGGCGAACATCTCGGAGGTGATCGCCTCGGCGATCACCTCCTCGACCTCGGTGGGCGAGGGCCAGATGTCCTTCATGAAGACGTCGTTGCCGTCACTGTCCCTGCCCAGCGGGTCGTTGAACAGGTCGACGTCCATGGAGCCGGCGAGGGCGTAGGCGACCACCAGCGGCGGCGAGGCCAGGTAGTTCATCTTCACGTCCGGGTTGATCCGGCCCTCGAAGTTGCGGTTGCCCGACAGCACCGAGACGACGGCCAGGTCGTTCTCCTGCACCGCGGCGGACACCTCGGGGATCAGCGGCCCGGAGTTGCCGATGCAGGTGGTGCAGCCGTAGCCGACGAGGTTGAAGCCGAGCTTGTCGAGGTACGGCGTCAGCCCGGCGCGCTCGTAGTAGTCGGAGACGACCTTCGAGCCGGGGGCCAGCGTGGTCTTGACCCACGGCTTGCGCTGCAACCCCTTCTCGACGGCCTTCTTCGCCAGCAGGGCGGCGCCGATCATCACCGACGGGTTCGAGGTGTTGGTGCACGAGGTGATCGCCGCGATGGCCACCGCGCCGTGGTCGACGGTGAACGAGGAGCCGTCCTCGAGGCTCACCTGCGCCGGGTTCGACGGGCGGCCCTCGGCGGACGCGGCGTGGGTGTGCCAGTCGTCGGGCTCGCCGCCGCCGCCGTTGCCGGAGTACGACGGGGCGTCACTCGCGGGGAACGACTCGGAGGAGGCCTCGTCGGCCGCGGACACCACGCCGAACGGCTTCTCCTGCCCGGGGACCCCCGGCTTGCGTGCTTCGGTGCCGGTCTCGTCGGCGCTCACGTAGTCGGCGAGTGCGGTGCGGAACGCGTCCTTGGCGTCCGAGAGCGAGACCCGGTCCTGGGGCCGCTTGGGGCCGGCCAGCGACGGGACGACGCTCGCCAGGTCCAGCTCCAGCTTCTCGGAGTAGCGCGGCTCGGCCGACGGGTCGTGCCAGAGGCCCTGCTCCTTGGCGTAGGCCTCGACGAGCTTGAGCTGGTCCTCGGAGCGGCCGGTGAGCCGCAGGTAGTCCAGGGTCTGCTCGTCGAGCGGGAAGACCGCGATCGTGGAGCCGAACTCCGGCGACATGTTGCCGATCGTGGCCCGGTTGGCCAGCGGCAGCGCGGAGACGCCGGAGCCGTAGAACTCCACGAACTTGCCGACCACGCCGTGCTTGCGCAGCATCTCGGTGATCGTCAGCACGAGGTCGGTCGCGGTGGCGCCCTCGGGCAGCTCGCCGGAGAGCTTGAAGCCGACCACGCGCGGGATCAGCATCGACACCGGCTGGCCGAGCATGGCCGCCTCGGCCTCGATGCCGCCGACGCCCCAGCCGACCACGCCGATGCCGTTGACCATCGTGGTGTGGGAGTCGGTGCCGACGCAGGTGTCGGGGTAGGCCTGGGTCACCCCACCGGCCTCGCGGGTGAACACGGTGCGGGCCAGGTGCTCGATGTTGACCTGGTGCACGATGCCGGTGCCCGGCGGGACGACCTTGAAGTCGTCGAAGGCGCCCTGGCCCCACCGCAGGAACTGGTAGCGCTCGCGGTTGCGCTCGTACTCGATCTCGACGTTGCGCTCGAACGCGTCGGGGCTGCCGAACACGTCGGCGATGACCGAGTGGTCGATGACCATCTCGGCGGGCGCCAGGGGGTTGATCCTGGACGCGTCGCCGCCGAGCTCCTCCACCGCCTCGCGCATCGTGGCGAGGTCGACCACGCACGGCACGCCGGTGAAGTCCTGCATGATCACGCGCGCCGGCGTGAACTGGATCTCCTTGCTCGGCTCCGCGTCGGCGTCCCACGCACCGAGGGCGCGGATGTCGTCGGCGGTGATGTTGGCACCGTCCTCGGTGCGGAGCAGGTTCTCCAGCAGCACCTTGAGGCTGTAGGGCAGCGAGGCGACATCGACCCCGTCCCCGCTCACCGCGTCGAGGCGGTAGATCTCGTAGGACGTCCCGTCCACATCGAGGGTGCTCTTCGCACCGAAGCTGTCCTGGCTCGTCGGACCTGGCATGTGCGCCCCATCTCCTCGTGACGTCGCTGTCGCTGCTCGCTCATCTTGCCCATGGCGGCACGACCCGGACTAGGGGGGTCGGCCCGCGGACCACGGCGACAAACTCTCTTGACGTCAAGATACACGAGGTCGAGCGTCCTGTGGTAGCGCCCCGCCGCCCCGCGGTCGCTCCGAGAGTGGACCACGGTGGTCGGGTTCAAGCCTCAACGGCGACCACCGATGTCCTTGCCGTAGTGGTCCCGGCCGAGCTGTCTCGCCACGCGACGACATGGCGCCCTCTGGCTCCCATGGGCTGTAGCGCCTACCTACCGCCGCCGAACCAGCCTCCGAGCCAACCGCCGGACTCCCTGAACCTGCGCGCGAGCTTGTCACCCGGGCCGCGCTCGGGAACGCCGGCGCTCCACCACAAGAGGGCGACCAAGGCGGCTACGGCGGCCACCAGCACCATCCACCCGACCATCTGCTCCCCGCCTTCCACTGACTTCGGAGAGTACCCGTATCCATGACTCATCACGACCTGATCGCCCGCAATCGCGCCGTCGGCAACTCGGCAGCTCGGCAGCTCGCCGAGTCCCCTGTCCGCGGTGTATCAGGGGCCGCAGCCCCGCAGGTCCGGCCCGCCCCGGGGAGTCCTTGCGCGTCCGACGACCAGGCGTGGAAGATGAGCCGCACACAGCGGGCCGGGAGGGAATAGAGTGGACGAGATCCGCGTGTTCCTGGTCGATGATCACCGCGTCGTCCGGACCGGGCTGGCCGCCTACCTGGGTGTCGAACCCGGCATGCGCGTGGTCGGCCAGGCCTCGGACGGCCAGGCTGCCCTGGACGAGATCGCGGTCCTCGACCGGGTCGGCGAGCGCCCCGACGTCGTCCTGATGGACCTGAAGATGCCGCGGATGGACGGTATCGCTGCCACCAGCGAGGTGAAGCGGCGGTGGCCGGAGACCGAGGTCGTCGCGGTGACGAGCTTCGTCGAGGAGGAGCAGATCCGCGCCGCTCTGGAGGCAGGTGCCTCCGGCTACCTGCTCAAGGATGCCGACGCCCCCGACGTGGCCGCGGCGATCCGCGCCGCGATCGCCGGCGAGGTGCACCTGGACCCGGCCGCGGCGCGCGCACTGACCGCGTCGCTGCGCGCCCCCCGACACGAACAGGCGCCGCTCACCCCACGCGAGCGCGAGGTCGTCGTCGCGATCGCCTCCGGGGGGACCAACCGCGGTATCGCCCGGGAGCTGGGCGTCAGCGAGCGTACGGCCCGCACGCACGTCTCGAACATCCTCGCCAAGCTCGGGCTGACCAGTCGCACCCAGGCCGCGATGTGGGCGGTCCGCGAGGGACTCGTCGACGACGCCGAGCGCCCCACGCGATGAGCTCCGAACCGGCGCGTGACTTCCTGCGCAGCACCTCGATGCCGACGCAGCCGCTGATCGATGACGTTCCGACGAGCAGCTCCCCGCTCGACACCCAGCTCCTCGAGCTGTTCTTCGACCGGGTCCCGATGGGGGTCGCCGTCTTCGACACCGACATGCGCCTGCAGCGGTGCAACAAGACCTGGACCGCGTTCTACGAGCACTACCTGGGCGTTCCACCGGAGTACACCGCGCCCGGCCGCCACCTCAACGAGCTGATCCCCGGAAACGAGGACGCGGTTCAGCTGCTGGTCGACACCGCGCTGTCCGGCAGGGTGATCCGTCAGGCCGCCCACCGCATCGCGATCCCCGGTACCGAGACCTACTGGGACGTGGTGTTCGCCCCGCTGTTCGGAGACGGCCGGGTGGTCGGCGTGGTCGACATCGTCACCGACGCCACGGACCGGGTTCTGTCCTTCCAGCGCCTCGAGGCGCGGATCGCGATGTTCTCCCAGGTCGCCGCCGGGATGAGCGTCGACCAGCCGTTGTCCACCACGCTGTCACAGGTGGTCGACGCCGTACGCAGCACCAGCGACACGGTCGCCTGCAGCATCGTGTGCTGGGAGGAGGACTGGAGCCGGCCGGCCACCGCCTACGCGGACGCCGTGCTCGGCGACGGGTTCGCCGAGGCGCTCGAAGCCGTGTGGCGGGTCCGCGGGATGCGCCCGGTCGACCGCGAGGAGTACGACGGCGCCATCGTCCGAGGCTTCCGCGACGACGCACTGGCCGACCCGTCGCTCGCACCGGTCCATCCGTTCCTCGTCGAGGACGCACCCTGGCAGGACATCGCGCTGTTCCCGCTGGTGGCCTCCGGCGCCGTGGTCGGCGAGGTCGCGGTCTACCTCGCGGCCGGCCAGGACCTCGACGACGACGACCGTGGCTACCTCGCCGCACTCGCCGACCAGGCGGCCGTGGCCGTCCGCAACAGCACGCTCTACCGGGCGGCCGAACAGACTGCGGCGCTCGAGGAGCGACACCGGCTCGCGCGCGAGCTGCACGACTCGGTCAGTCAGGCACTGTTCTCGATGACCCTGCATGCGCGCACGGCCCAGCGGCATCTCGAGACCGCCGGCTTGGCCGCGGACCATCCCGTCGCCGTGGAGATCGAGCAGCTGCACGGGCTCACCCAGTCCGCCTTGGCCGAGATGCGCGCGCTGATCTTCGAGCTCCGTCCGGGCGCGCTCGAGGCAGAGGGACTGGTCGCGGCCCTCACCAAGCAGGCCGCCGCCGTGGCCGCCCGCGAGCAGCTCGTCGTCGACGTGCGCGGACCGGACGACGGGGTGCGGCTCGACCCGACGGTCGAGGAGCACCTGTACCGGATCGCGCTCGAGGCGCTGCACAACACCGTCAAGCACGCCGGGGCCGAGCGGGTCGACGTACACCTCGACCAGGCGGACGGCGCGCTCGAGCTCCGCGTGAGCGACGACGGCGCCGGGTTCGACCCGGGTCAGGACCGGCCCGGACACCTCGGGCTGCGCACGATGCACGAGCGCGCGGACGCGATCGGCGCGAGCTTCGCCATCGACTCCGCGCCGGGCCGCGGCAGCACCGTCACGGTCACCGTCCCGCTCCCCCGCTGACCCGACTACGTCATTGCTCCGAGGCGGCGCTCGGCCACAGCGCCGAGCCGGTCCGGCCACTGTGCCGACGCGCGGAACCCCTTGCCGGCGCGACGCTTCTGGTGTGCCCCGGCCCGGAGCACCAGGACCAAGGAAGTCGCCATGAACAACCTCAGCCTCCTCACCGCGCACGCCGAGATCGCCCGTCGGGTCACCGACGCCGAGCAGCGCCGCCGCGCCCGCTCCTGCCGCACCGGGCGCCTGCTCGCCACCGTCCTCCCCCACCGCCCCGCCCAGCTCTGAAAGGCACGACCACCATGTCCACCACGCAATGGATCCTGAATGTGACCCTGCTCGGGTGGGTGCTCACCCGCAACCTCGGCACCCACCGGGTCACCGCCTTCACGTTCCTCGTCCCGCTCGCGGTCGTTGCCGTCGCGGGCGGTTGGTTCCTCCGCGACCTGCCGACGGCCGGTCACGACGTCGCCCTCGAGCTGATCGGCATCGCGGCTGGTCTGGCGCTCGGCACGCTGGCCGCCCTCCTGACCCGGATGCAGCGCCGCCACGGTCACCTCGTGGTCAGCGCCGGCACGGCGTTCGCCGCGGTCTGGATCGCCACCATCGGCGGCCGGATGCTCTTCGCGCAGTGGGCTACGCACAGCGGCGCCCGCACGATCGGCGAGCTCTCGATGCGCCACCAGATCACCGGCGCCGACGCGTGGACCGCCGCGTTCGTCCTGATGGCGCTGAGCATGGTGGCCGTCCGGCTCGTGGTCACGGCCGTCCAGGTCTCCGCGCACCGGTCCTCGTCCGCCGCGATGGCCGAAGCAGGTGCGGCATGACGTCCCCGGCGACCTCGACCTGTCCGATCCGCGTCGCCGTCGTCGCCGCCGACGGCCGGGTGCGGACCAGCCTGCGGCACCTGCTGACGTCCGGTCGCGGCACCGTGGTGGTGGAGACCTACGCCCCCGGCCCGCGGCCGGCCACCAGCGCAGCCGTGGTCGGCACGGACGCCGACGTGGTCGTCCTCGACCTCGGCCCTGCCGCCTCCCAGAGCCACCTCGAGCAGCACCGCGGACTGCCCGCCGGTCTTCCGGCGGTCGTGCTCGGCAACGACCGGGCCGCCGCCGAGGCCGCGCGGGCCGCAGGTGCGTCGTACCTCGACAAGGCCGACGTCGCCGACCACCTGCTCGAGGCCGTCCTGGTCGCCGCCTGCCGGGACGGCGTCGGTACGGCGGACGCCGGCGACCGCGCCGGCACGGGCGCGCTCGTCCTGGTGACTCTGGCGTTGTTCGCCGGGCCGTGGACGTGGTGGTTCAGCCGGATCGCCCAGGACCACGGCGTGATCGGCTGGCACCTCCCCCAGGGCCTCGCGCTCTGGACCATGCCGCCCCTGCTGGTCGCCGCCCTCGCCGTCACCGGGGGACGTCGCGCCGTGACCGATCTGGGTCGGCGGATCACCCGCGTCCGGGTGCCCGGCTGGACGTGGGCCGCGGCACTGCTCGCACCCGTGCTCGTGGCCGGGCTGGCCGCCGCCGTCACGACCGCCCTGGGCCGCGAGGCACCGGTCGGCGAGGTGCTGGACCTGACCGGCGCGCTGGTCTACCTCGGCTACGGCACCGGACTGTTCCTGCTCACCGAGGAGGCCGGCTGGCGCGGCGCCGTGCTGCCGCGCCTCCAGCAGCGCATGCAGCCCTGGCAGGCCGCCCTGGTCCTCGGCGTGGTCTGGGCCGGCTGGCACCTGCCGTTGCTGGCCACCCCCGGGGCCGGCGACCAGGGACTGCCCGTGGCGCCGTTCCTGCTCCTCGTGGTGGTCACCAGCGCGCTGATCTCCGGCCTGGTCAACGCCGCGAACGGAAGCGTCGTCGTCGCCGCGCTCTTCCACGCCTCTTTCGACGCCGGGTACTCCTACCTCGGCGTGGTCGGGCCCGAGCACTCCATGATCTGGGCCGCGGCAACGCTCACCGCGCTGGCCGCGCTCGTCCTCGTGGTCCGCACCCGTGGACGTCTCTTCCTGGCCGGCGGTGGTGACGGCCCCGCAGACCTCGGTGCTCGTGCGCTCGCCGGGAAACCGGCGCACGATCGTGCTCTACTGTCGAGACGACCTGCTCGCTGACAACTCGAGGGGAGCGGGCATGCCCAGTCCCCTGGTCTCGACCAAGCTCCATGTCCCGCAGGCGCGACATTCCGTGGTGCCCCGCTTGCGGTTGGCCGACCGACTGGGCGGCAGCGCGCGACCTCGGTTGACGCTGGTCTCCGGGCCGGCGGGGTTCGGCAAGACCACGCTCCTGGCGTCGTGGGCGGGGGCGGCTGCTGGTCGCCCGGTTGCGTGGGTCTCGCTCGAGGAGACCGAGCAGCAGCCTGGGTCGTTCTGGACCTATGTCGTCACCGCCCTCGACACGGCGGTTCCAGGCACGGGCGTCGGTGTGCTGCCGCTCCTGCAGGCTCCGCACCCGCCGATGGAGTCGGTCCTCGCGACGCTGCTCAACGAGCTCGGCGCCCTGCCCGATGGCGTAGACCTGGTCCTCGACGACTACCACCTCGTCGACGGCCCGCAGCTCGCCGACGACGTCGCCTTCCTGCTCGAACACCTTCCCCCGGACGTGCAGGTGGTGATCAGCACGCGCGCCGACCCTGCGCTGCCGCTGGCCCGGCTGCGGGCCCGCGGCGAGCTGGTCGAGATCCGCGCGGCCGACCTGCGGTTCACGCTCGACGAGGTGAGCACCTACCTCAACGACGTGGTCGGGCTCGACCTCGACACCGCCGAGATAGCCGCCCTGGAGGGCCGGACCGAGGGCTGGATCGCCGCTCTCCAGCTGGCCGCACTCTCGCTGCAAGGGCGTGCGGACGTCGCCGGCTTCATCGCCGGCTTCGCCGGCGACGACCGGTACGTCGTGGACTACCTCGTCGAGGAGGTGCTCGGCCGCCAGCCGGAGGCCGTGCGCAGCTTCCTGCTCGACACCTCGATCCTCGATCGCCTCAGCGGGCCGCTCTGCGACGCCGTCACCAACCGCAGCGACGGCAAGGCAGTAGTCGAGTCGCTGGAGCGCTCGAACCTGTTCGTCATCGCCCTCGACGACAACCGCCGCTGGTACCGCTACCACCACCTCTTCGCTGACGTGCTGCGTGCGCACCTGCTCGAGGAACGGCCCGACGACGTCGCCGCGTTGCACCGTCGGGCGGCCAAGTGGTACGCCGCGGCCGGGGAGCCGGTGCCTGCCGTGAGGCACGCGCTCGACGCCGGTGACGTCGAGCAGGCCGCCGACGTGATCGAGGGCTCCGCCATCGGCCTGCTGCGACAGCGTCAGGAAGCAACCGTGCGCGGCTGGCTCGACGACATCCCGTACGACGCGGTGCGTCGCCGACCGGTCCTCGCGGTGGCCTTCATCGGCGCGCTGATGTCCCGCAACGACTTCGAGACGGTGGGAGTCCGGCTGGACGATCTGGAGCGGCTGCTGGCCGATCCGCCGGCGAACATGGTGGTGCTCGACGAGGCCGAGCTGGCGCGCGTCCCCGGGGCCATGGAGACCTATCGAGCAGCCTTGGCACTCGTCGCCGGCGACCCGGCGGGCACGGTCGCGCACGCCGATCTGGCGATGGCCAGAGCCGCGCCCGGCGACGACCTCACGGTCGCAGCCGCGGCAGCGCTGGCAGGGCTCGCCGCCTGGGGCGGCGGAGACCTGGAGGCGGCCCATCGCGGCTACGCCGTCGCCGTCCGAGGCCTGGAACGGGCCGGGAACATCTCCGACGTGCTGGGCTGCTCGATCGCCTTGAGCGACCTCCGGCTCACCCAGGGTCGGCTCGGTGACGCCCTGCGTACCTATGAGGACGCGCTCAGGCTTGCCGCGGCCCACGAGGTCGACGAGCCGCTGCGCGGCACGGCGGACATGGTGGTCGGCCTGAGTCAGGTCGTCTTCGAGCGCGGTGACCTGGGTGCGACCGCCGCCCACCTCCTGCGTGTGGACACGCTGGGCGAACGCCTCGGTCTGCCCCAGCTCCCCTACCGGTGGCGGGTCGCCCGCGCGCGGCTGCGGGAGGCCGAGGGAGACCTGGCCGGAGCCGTGGCCCTGCTCGAGGAGGCCGAGCGGGTCTACGTCGGCGACTACTCCCCGAACGTACGACCCGTGGCGGCGCAGCGTGCGCGGATGCTCCTCGCGCAGGGACGCATCGACGAGGCCCTCGACTGGGTGCGCGCACGGCACCTCGCACCGGACGACGAGCTGTCGTACGTCCGCGAGTACGAGCACCTCACCCTGGCCCGGATCCTCATGGGCCGACCAGACGCCTCCGGGGCGGCCCTGCGCGCGGCGCGTGGACTGCTCGACCGGCTTGGGGTCGCGGCAGAGGGCGGCGGACGGTTCGGCACGTTGATCGAGATCCTCACCCTGCAGGCGCTGGCGCACCACGCCGAGCACGGGAGGTCCGACGTACTGGGGGCGCTGGCCCCGCTGGTGCAGGCGCTCCGGCTGGCGGAGCCGGAGGGCTATGTGTGGGTCTTCGTCAGCGAGGGCGCGCCGTTGGCCGCACTGCTCGAGGCAGTCGTTCGACGCCACCCCTCGTGGAGCTACCCGCGGCGCCTGGTGGCCGGGGTCGGCCGCGCACCGATCGGATCGGTGGGCCAAAGTCCTCTCGACCAGCTGAGTGAGCGCGAGCTGGACGTGCTCCGGCTCCTCGCCACCGACCTCGACGGGCCGGAGATCTCACGCCGTCTCTACATCTCGCTCAACACGCTGCGCACGCACACCAGGAACATCTACGCCAAGCTGGGCGTCAACAGCCGACGGACGGCCGTCACGAAGGCCCGTGAGCTCGGGCTGCTCTGAGCGGCCCTGTTGCACATCACCATCCCGCTCACCACATGATGTGATGCGCACTCATCCTGTCGGCTCCTAGCTTGCAGACATGGACACTGCAGCCACCAACCCAGAGGGTTCCGGTCGATACGAGATCCGCCTCCAGGGGCGCCTCGACCCCCGATGGGCCGCCCGCTTCGGCGAGATGACCCTGACCACGGGCGACGGCATCACCCTGCTCGCGGGGCCAGTCGTCGACCAGGCCGCGCTGCACGGCCTGCTGCACCAGCTACGCGATCTCGGTCTGCCGCTGGTCTCGGTCTGCCAGGTCGAGACCGGTGTCGAGTCGCGCCCAGGTCCCCACCCCGACACCACAACCACAGGAGCCTGACATGACCATCACCGCAGCGGCGACCACCGCCCCCGCCGTACGCCGCGACCCCACGCGCAACCACGCCCGGGCCGCCGGCATCCTGTACCTGCTCACCTTCGCGTCCTCGATCCCCGCATTGATCCTGATCGGACCGATCCTCGACGACACCGGCTACGTCACCAGCGCCGGCCACGACACCCGCGTGATCTGGGGCTGCCTGCTCGACACCGTGAACGCCCTCACCGCCGTCGGCACGGCCCTCGCCGTGTACTCGGTGTTCAAGCGGCGGAACGGATCGCTGGCCCTCGGCTTCGTGACCTCCCGCCTCGTCGAGGCGGCCGTGATCATGATCGGCGTCGTCAGCCTGCTCGCGGTCGTCACGATGCGCCAGGACTTCGCCGGCTCGGGTGCCGACGCCGCGTCAGTGACGGTCACCGCCAACGCCCTTGTCGACGTCCGGAACTGGACGTTCCTCTTCGGCCCCGGCCTGATGCCGGCCCTGAACGCCGTGCTGTTCGGCACGCTGCTCTACAAGTCGCACCTGGTGCCCCGCATCATCCCGACCATCGGCCTGATCGGCGCGCCTCTGCTGTTCGCCTCCTTCACCGCGACCCTGTTCGGGGCCTTCGACCAGGTCTCGGCTGCCTCCTTCCTCCTCACGCTGCCCATCGCGGCCTGGGAGCTCAGCGTCGGCATCTGGATGACGTTCAAGGGTTTCCGCGCCGAGGCCGTCGCCGCCCTCGAGGCTCGGGACGACGTCTGACCTATCTCCACCGCAGCTCAGCCCGGATCCACCGGTAGGGACGCCGGTGTGAGCGTGGCGTAGAACGAGGATGCCCTTGCTGGGCGGGAGAATCGGAGTTCTCACACACACGATTCGCAGCCGAGCAAGGGACACCTCGTAAGTGAAAGCCTGCCACACGATCCGGCCTGTTTTCGATGACCCGAACCTGGTGTCGGACGCGGGGCTGGTGCCGGTGCTCAGGTTGGCCGAGTCGGCTGGCCTGCACGACCTCCTCGGGCAGCGGTTGAGTGTCGTCTCGCCCAACGCGACAGCGAAGGCGACCAGTGTGGTGGGCGGGATGCTTGCGGGCGCGGACAGCATCGATGATCTCGACCTGCTGCGGCACGGTGGGATGCCGCGGCTGTTCTGCGGGGTGCGGGCGCCCTCGACGTTGGGCACGTTCCTGCGCTCGTTCACCCACGGGCATGTGCAGCAACTCGACGCCGTAGGTGGAGATCTCCTCGCAGGGCTGGCCAGGCGGGTGCCCGGTGTGCTGGCCGGCGCCGATGGCGTGGAGGGGGTCGCGTTCATCGACGTCGACGACACCATCCGTGAGGTCCACGGGTACGCCAAGCAGGCCGCCGCCTACGGCTACACCGGGGTGCGAGGGCTGAACATCCAGCTCGCCACGGTCTCCACGCCGCTGGCCGCGCCGGTGATCGCCCGGGCGCGGCTGCGCAAGGGCAGTACGGCATCGGCCAAGGGTGCGGGCAGGCTGCTGGCCCAGGCCATCACCACGGCCCGGGCCGCGGGCGTGAGGGGTCGGATCCTGTGCCGGGCCGACTCGGCCTACTACGGGTGGGCGTTCGTGGGGACCGCGGTCCGCGCGAATACCTGGTTCTCGGTGACCGCGCGGATGACCAAGACCGTGACCGCGGCGATCGCCAGCATCGAGGAGGGTGACTGGAAGCCGATCAAGTACCCCCACGCCATCTGGGAGGAAGCCGAACAACGCTGGATCTCTGACGCCGAGGTCGCCGAGGTGCCCTTCGTCGCGTTCACCGGACGCCGCAAGGCAGAGCACGTTTCCTGCCGGCTGATCGTGCGCCGGGTCAAGCGGCTCCAGCGGTTGGCCTCCGATGGCACCGAGCAGGGCGAACTGTTCGCGACCTACCGCCACCACGCGTTCATCACCAACTCCCCACTCGGCATGGTCGAGGCCGACCAGCGGCACCGTGACCACGCGATCGTCGAGCAGGTCATCGCCGAGCTCAAGGACGGGCCGCTGGCGCACCTGCCATCGGGGAAGTACACCGCCAACGCGGCGTGGGTCTCGCTGGCGGTGATCGCGTTCAACATCGCCCGCGCCGCCGCGGTCGCCGCCAGCATGGCCACGGCCAGGTGGGCCACTCTGCGTCGCAAGGTCATCAGGGTCCCTGGCCGGATCGCCTCCACCGGCCGCCGACTCGTGCTGCACCTGCCGATCCGCTGGCCCTGGGCTCATGGCTGGGAATCCCTGCACGCCCTCGCGACCGGCCCACCGGTCACCGCCACGACCTGACCACCCAGCCCGAGCGGGCGCGATCGAGGACCTCGAAGTGGAAGAGCCGGCGCCGACCGGCAGGTCAGCCGCGCCCACCACCCATAGCCCGGCACGATTCACCGAAATCAGGCTCTACTGACTGATCCGTGGGTCATTACCGGCCTGGGAGGACGGGGCGGTGGCCGCCGAGGTTGAGCATGGCGAGGGCGATGAGGGCCTCGGGTGAGCGAAACCCGAACGCGACGCGGGTGATGAGGCGGATCTTGGTGTTCACCGACTCGATACGTCCATTGGACAGGCCGTGCTCGATCGCGGCGAGGATCGAGCCGCGGTGTTTGACGATGCGTCGTTGCAGGTCGATGAAGGCGGGGATGCGGCAGCGGCGGGCCCACCCGATCCAAACCTCGAGCGCGTCGGCGGCCTCCTCAGCCGGGAGCTGGAAGACCAACCGGAGTCCTTCCTTGAGGAGGTAGGCCCGGTGCAGCCGGGGGTCGGTCTTGGCGACCCAGGCGAGCTTGGCTTGCTGTCGGCTGGTGAGGTTCTCAGGGTTTTTCCACAAGGCGTAGCGGGCGTGCTTGAGCGCCTTCGCGTGCCCTGATGCCCGACCCGCGCGACGCTGACGGACCGCACCGCGGGCCTCGTTCCACGCTTGCCGACGGACCTCATCGAGGGCATCGGTGGCCCAGCGGACCACATGAAACGGATCAGCGCAGCGGACGGCGTTGACGGCGCGTTCGGCGACCACGGCGCTGATCCAGTCCGCACCATCGGCGCTGACATGGGTGATCAGCTGACAGCGTTCCTCACCCAGGGCGTCGAAGAACAGCTCAAGGGTGGCCTTGTCGCGACCGGGTGCGGCCCACACCAGCCGGCCGGTGTCGTGGTCGACCACCACGGTCAGGTAGCGGTGGCCGCGCTTGTAGGAGATCTCATCGATCCCGATCCGGCGCAGGCCGTCGAACCGGTCGTGGACCGCCTCGACGTCGGCCCAGACCCGGGTGATGATCGCCCCCACGGTGCGCCAGGCGATCCGCATCAGTTCGGTGACCGCGGTCTTGGAGCACTGGGTGGCCAGCCACGCGACCTGCTCGTCGAACACGGTGGTGTGCCCGGCGGCGTGCCGGGCCCACGGCACTGCCCGCACCGTTGGCCCGTGCTCACGACAGTTCACCCGGGGTGCGTCGGCCTCGAGGTGGACCTGGACGGTGCCCAGATCCAATGCCCGCCACCGACGCCGTCCCTCGCCATGGTCGTAGCGAGGCGAGCGACGCTGACATCGCCCACACCGGCTTGCGGCCCGGCGCGTGGGCCGCACGTGCGCCACCAGGACCCGCGCGTCCTCGTCGAACTCGATGTCTTCGACGACCGCCTTCTCGACCCCCAGCAGGGCGCGCCATAAGGTGGCGTTCTGCACGCCGTTCTCCGCTCACTGGTTCCTGTTCCTAGACAGCTCAGAAACCTAGACAGGGAACGGCGTGCTCACGTTTCAGGCGCGCTCAACCACCCACGGAAGCGGCAGAAGAGCCCGAAATCACCGTTCACGAATCAACGCCGGTGGATCAGGGCTCAGGCAGCCGACGACCAGGGTGGCCCCGCATCAGCGGGGCCACCCTGCGAGGCCGAAGGACGAGGCAGGTGCTGATCTTGGTCGGTGTTTCATCCGCGAGCTGGCGCCACCCATCGGCGACGGGCAATGTCGTGTGGCGCCGCGATCGCGATCAGAGTCGCTCGATGTCGTTGGGGACCCAGGTCTTGTCGAACCAGGGCTCCAACGGCCCGTAGAGGCGCAGGATCGCGTACCAGCTCTTGCTGGGGACCGTCTGGATCCAGTTGCCACGGTGTTCGCTGGGCGGTTCCGGCCCGAAGGTCAGGTCGATCGAGCCGTCGTCGTTGTAGATGAGCTCGTTGCGGTTGCTCTCGCTGCTGCGGCTTGGCAGGGGTTGGCTGGTCTGCAGTTCCGAGCGGGTCTGAGGGTCGTAGGCGATCAGCGACCAGAAGTCCTTGGCGGGGACGTCGGGGGGGAGCGTCAGTCGATAGGTGTTGTCGCCGTGCAGGTACGCACCGGAGGCGTCTCTTTCGGACAGCGCGTACTGGGAGCCGACCCCGACCATCTCGAGCGCCATGGCCGGGGTGTTCAGGGTCGCCTGGTAGAAGAACAGCGTCCTGGCGTCCATGTTCCGGCCGCCGCGTCCGTCACCGTCGAGCCACCTGTAGTCGCCGCCGACGAATCCCGTCTTCCACCTGCGGTCGTCGTAGTAGTAGGCACGCGGATCCCTGGTCTGGAAGCAGATCGCGCGGGCGGTGGCGTTGCCGACCGCGGCGGCGTCGGCGAGCGTGACGCGCATCCGCTCGTCGGGCTCGAAGGGACGGTCCTTGTGGATGCCGATCGAGGCCAGGAGGCCCCGGGTCTCTGGGTCGATCATCTCGACCGGTTCGCGCTTGACCACCTCCGCGACCTCTTCGTAGAACGCCTGGTCGTTGGCGTGGATAGTGTTGAACGTCTTGCCGGACAGGGAGATGAATTCCATCTCCGGACGCTCGTTCGCAGCCGACAGGGGATAGATCTCGACACCGCCCTCGAACATCGCTGTCGCAGAGTCGGTCCTTCCGCCGACGAGGAAGCCCCGCAGCGCCAGCAGGTTGGTGTAGCTCGACGAACGCGCTACGTGGTAACCGTCAGGAATCTCACCGTCGTAGCCGGGAGGAACCAGCAGGTAGTCACCACCGGCGCCACGGTCGGGTCCGGGTGCGCCCATGTCGGTCACGAAACGGAACCAGGCATCGTTGACGGTGCCCGGTCCGCACCCGGGTGGGATCCGGACGACCGTCGGACCGTCACGGTCCAAGTCGAGCATTGTGATCGCGTAGACGGTGTCGGTATTGCCAGTCAGGAAGAGCGGGTTGGAGTCCAAGAGGCGGTCAGCGATGGCCATCTTGTGGGCGGCGTCGCATCCGATGTCCGCCAGGCCCGCTCGCAGGCCCTCCATCGAGGCCGGGGGAACACACTGCAGAAAGACCTCGACGGCCCGCACGAAGTCGAGGTGGTCGAAGACCGTCGCGGCGGTCTTGTCGCTGGGGAAGCCGTCGGTGAACTGCAGTGTCCCGATCCGCGTCTCGACTCGGTCCGGCGTCATGATCGTGCTCGGGACCGGAGTGTTGTAGCCGTCAGGGACATCCGTTGAGGAGCTCATGGGGCCAAGGTAGGACTGCGCCCACGACCTGCCATCGTCCTTCCAGGGTGAAGCGGCGAGCGGATCGACGTGGCGCGCCACCAGTCGGATCGGCGGAGGTCAACCGCGACATCGCGACTCGCGTCACCGCAGGTCGGGCGCCGGTGCACTCCCCTGCGCCCAGGATGGGTCCGGGTTTCGGCACGTCGAACCAGGAGTCGCCGGTTAGGGACTGGAGATGGCGAAGTCCGGATCTCCGGGTTCGAGGACCCCCGCGAGCCGGCCGAGGACGCCGGGATCGCCGGTCAGCTCGATGCCTGCCTCGGCGAGCCCGTCGGCCGAGAGCCCCCCGAGCGCCAGCGCGGGAAGTGCCCGGCGGGTGGTCGTGAGGGTCGCGTCGGCTTGGCCCCGTTGGGGGCGGCCGCTGTAGGTCAGCACCCCGTTGGCCAGCCGCAGCCGGTATCGCTCGTCGACGTCGGTGAGGGCGATGTCGATGGTGAGCTTCTCGTCCCAGGCCTCGGGCCCCTTGACCTGGATGGCGATGGCGTCGAAGAGCATGGCTGGGGTGAGCTGGCCGATGACGTCGGGGGCGTTGGCCTGGGTCGGGGTGCCGAACTGTCCGTCGCGGAGTTCGGTGGCGCCGGAGAGGTAGAAGTCGCGCCAGGTGCCGTTCTCCGAGCCGTAGCCTAGCTGCTCGAGGGTGTCGGCGAGCACCTCGCGTGCGGCTGCATGGTCGGGCTGGGCGAACACGGCGTGGCTGCCCAGCTCGGCGGCCCATCGGTAGTCGCCCTCCTCGCACGCCGTCCTGGCGGCGGCGACGATCGTGTCGAGGCCGCCGGCGAGGTCGACGTACCGTGTCGCCTTCTCCACCGGGGTGTGCTCCCAGAGGTGGGCGGGGTTGCCGTCGAACCAGCCGAGGTAGCGCTGGTAGATCGCCTTGACGTTGTGGCTGACCGAGCCGTAGTAGCCCCTGGCGTTCCACGCATTCTCCAGCGCCGGGGGGAGGGTGATCTGCTCGGCGATCTCGGCCCCGACCAAGCCTTGGTTCAGCATGCGCAGGGTCTGGTCGTGGAGGTAGGCGTACAGGTCGCGCTGGGTGGACAGGAAGTCCACGATCCGGTGGTTGTCCCAGGTCGGCCAGTGGTGCGAGGCGAACTCGACCTCGACGTCAGCCCCGAACAGGTCGATCGTCTCCGTCAGGTACTTCGCCCAGTTGTGTGGGTCGCGTACGACGGCACCGCGCAACGTGAGCAGGTTGTGCATGGTGTGGGTGGCGTCCTCCGCGGCACACAGCGCCTGGTGGTCGGGGAAGTACAACAGCATCTCCGAGGGCGCCTCGGTGTCGGGCGCCATCTGAAAGACGATCCGGACGCCGTCGATGTTCTCCTCCTGGCCGGTGGTGGTGATCTCCACCGTCGGCGGGATCAGGGTGACGGTTCCGGTCGAGGTGGTCTGCCCCAGCCCGGCACCGACTCCGCCCTGTGGCCCACGGGCCAGGGCTGCGCCGTACATGTAGCCGGCCCGACGGCTCATCGCCGTACCGGCGTAGACGTTCTCGGCGATGGCGTGCTCGACGAACCCCTCGGGCGCGAGAACGTGGACCTTGCCGGCGTCCACGTCCTCTTGGGTGGTGACGCCCTTGACGCCGCCGAAGTGGTCGGCGTGTGAATGGGTGTAGATCACGCCCGTGACCGGCCGGTCGCCGCGATGGCTCCGATAGAGCGCGAGCGCCGCCGCGGCGGTCTCAACGGAGATCAGGGGGTCGATCACGATCACCCCCGTGCCGCCCTCCACGAAGCTGATGTTCGACAGATCCATGCCGCGCACCTGGTAGATGCCCGGCACCACCTCGAACAGACCGCCGAGCGCGACCAGGGTGGACTGCCGCCACAGGCTCGGGTGCACCGTGTCCGGGGCGCCCCCCTCGAGGAACTCGTAGGTCGAGTCGTCCCACACCACCGTGCCGTCCTCGGCGGTGACAGGTCCTTCGATCCGCGCGACCAGGCCCCGCTTCGCGTCCTCGAAGTCCTGGGTATCGGAGAACGGAAGCGACGCAAGGGCGTCCTGGTGCTGGGACCGGATCGCGGCGCTGGCTTCCCGAGGCGTGGTCGTCATGCCGACAGTCTTGACTGCCGCTCTGTGGCGACGCAACGACATCTCGGGAGACGTTGGTTGCCCTTGCGGAGGAATCGGCCACTCCGGGATGCTCCACACACGGGGGTGTGAGGCCGGAGGAGGATCTGCATGGCATCTGCGCCTCCGCACGACCACAGACGTCCCCCCATCCTCGTGGCTTCACGCCGGGGCTACCGCCGCGAGTGGCTCCGCCAAGTCGCAGGTAGCCGGGCTCGCCGTCGCCGCCCTCACCGCGCTCACCCTGCTGTTCCTCACCGGGCTCTTCGAGAACCTCCCCGGAGCGGACCTGGAGGTGCGTGGCTGGACGTGGAGCGGCATTCTCACCTCCGGCCCGACAACGGCTGCCCGCCCGGCCAACCGCGCAACCACCCGGCCAACAACCCATCACCGATGACGGAGTGACCATGCTACGAGCGCCCGAGGAGACCGAGACATGAACGGCGTGTTGGGCGACCTGTTGCCGCTGGCCGTCGGAGTTGCGATCAGCCCGGTCCCGATCATCGCCGTCATCTTGATGCTGCTGGCTCCCCAGGTCGGGAGCACCAGCGTGGGGTTCCTGATCGGCTGGGTCGCGGGCGTCGTGGCGGTGACCACCGTGGTCACCGTGCTCGCGGCCACGGTCGGGCTGGAGAGCAGCGACAGCGGTCCCTCGACCACGTCCTCGTGGATCAAGATCGCGCTCGGGGCGTCGCTGGTGATGCTCGCCGTACGCCAGTGGCGAAGCCGACCCGAGCCCGGCCAGGACGCGCCCTTGCCGAAGTGGATGGCTGCCGTCGATTCCTTCACCTTCACCAAGTCCGCGGCCCTCGGAGCGGCGCTCGCGGCAGTCAATCCCAAGAACCTGCTGCTGTGCCTGGCCGCCGGTACGACGATCGGCTCATCTGGCATCTCCGGCTGGGACCAAGTGATCGCGGTCATGTTCTTCTGCGTGATCGCAGTCGCCAGTGTCGGCGGCCCCGTCCTCGCCTACGCCGTCGCACGTGACCGGATGCGACAGCCGCTCGACGAGCTCAACGCGTGGCTGAAGGCAAACAACTCCGCGGTGATGGCAGTCGTCCTGCTCGTCATCGGCGTCGCCCTCCTCGGCAAGGGCGTCGGAGGTCTCTGAATCCGCTGAGCCGGTAGCCGTGCCCGGCGAACAGCGCGACGTCGCGCGCCTTCCCGTGGCGGGTCGAGGACCACCAGGTCCGTCCGCTCACCTGGTTCCCCGGCCAGCACCCGTTGCACCGGGCCCCGTTGCACCGACGCACCGACGCACCGACGCACCGACGCGTGCGGATGTCCGCGGCGGCGCGGTCGCCCTCCACAGGCGGCCGGGATGCTCTCCAACCCGAACTGCTCGGCGAACGTCACGAACGCGACGAGGAGTACGACGGCCGCCCGCACGCAGATCTGGGCCGTGTTGTCCGGCAACCGCGTCAGCGTCATGCTCAGCGGCGAAGGAGACGAGCAGGACCAGCCGGCTGCCGGTCCTGGTGCCCGAGGCCGAGAGTGAGCGGTGCCCGCAGGGCTACGACCGTGATCATCGCTGGGTGGGTGAACTCGACATCGGGCAGGTCAACGGCGGAGGTCGCGGAAGGCGCAGAGCAGCGTCGCCTGCACCTCGTCGGAAAGGGTCTCGACGGGGATCTCTCCGAGCCTGGACACGGTTTCCCTCATCTGGGCCAGGTAGGTCTCGCATCCGGGGCACAACGCCCGGTGCTCGTCGAAACGGGCCGTGGTGTCGGGGTCGAGCGTGCCCTCGAAGTAGTCGGTCACCATTTCGACGAACTCCTGGCAGCTGAGGTCGCTCATCTCAGCCCACCTCCAGGTACGACGCCAGCTGGGTCCGCACGGCGGCACGCGCCCGATGCAGCAACACCCGCTGGTTGACACCGGACAGCTCGAGCATCTGGCACACCTCATCGGAACTGTGGCCCATCACATCGCGCAACGTGATCACGATCCGCTGGCGGTCCGGCAACGCGTCGATCGCGGCCTGCGCCGTGGTGCGCAGCTCACCGTCGAGGACGGCGCCCTCCACCGAGTGCCACTCCTGCGGGAATGACCGCCAGCCACCCGGATACCGGTCGTCGGCGTCGCGGAACAGCGCCGGGTCGACCGTCGGGCCACGGTCCTCCTCGACGCCACCCAGACTGCTCAGGGGCACCGTCCGGCTCTCGCCCACCCCGCGCTTCTTCGCGATGTTGACAAGGATGCGGTAGACCCAGGTGCGCACGGAGGACCGTCCCTCGAAGGTGTCGATGCCGCGGATGACGGCGAGCCAGGTCTCTTGGACGACCTCCTCCGCGGAGGCTTCGGTCGAGACGAAGGTGCGCGCAAGCAGCAACATCGATCGAGTCCAGTCGCTCAGCAGCTGGCCGAAGACGGCTTCGTCACCGGAGCGGATACCCGACACGATCGCGTCGTCGGTGCTCGCCATGACCACGTCCGGAGCGTATCGAACCTCATCGGTACTCCGGGTTCTCGAAGTCGAAGCGACAGCCCGCGTCCCACTCCGATCGCTGGTTCCCGTACGCCGGCACCCCGCCGGCGTCCTTGAGCAGCCTGGCCAGGTGCAGCAGGTTCCAGGTCATGAAGGTGGTGTTGCGGTTGGTGAAGTCGTTCTCCGGTCCGCCCGAGCCCGGGTCGAGGCAGGACGGAGCCGGGCCCGCCTCGCCGATCCAGCCGGCATCGGCCTGCGGGGGGAGGGTGTAGCCGATGTGCTGCAAGGTGTAGAGCACGTTGTGCGCACAGTGCTTGATGCCGTCCTCGTTGCCGGTGATCAGGCAGCCTCCGACCCGGCCGTAGTAGAGGTAGTGGCCACGGTCGTTGAGCAGGTGTGAACCGCCGCACAGCCGCTCGTGCACCTGCTTCATGATCGAGCTGTTGTCGCCCAACCAGATGGGGCCCGGCGAGAACCAGGATGTCGGCGGCCTTCACCTTCTCGAAGACGGCAGGCCAGTCGTCGCGCTCCCAGCCGTGCTCGGTCATATCGGGCCACGCCGTGAGGTCGGCATAGCTTGTGTCGGTTGGCGCGGTTGCGGGTTCGGTCACTGGTCTCTCCTTCGAGGGTGGGTCGGCTCAGAGCAGGTCGGCGTCCTGCTCGATGCAGAGCAGGACCGGCCCGGGAGTCGCGAGGAGCGCCGTCATCGCAGGGTCGAGCTGGTGGCGGCTCGTGACCTTGATGCCGGTCGCGCCGCAAAGCTCGGCAGCTGCCCAGGCTCCGACTGCTGCGGGATAGCCGAAGCCGATCGACCCCAAGTAGCCCGACATCAGCACCGGTTGCCCCCTGGACTCGAGGTAGCGCCCGAGAGAGTAGGCGTGAGTGCCCACGTCGACGGTCACGACCGCCTCCTGCGGCAGGTGGCCGGAGAGCGCCGCGAAGACGGCCGCTGCAGAGACGCCGGCCCCGCGGTCGTCAGCGACGCGTCGCTCCTTCTCGGCGCGCCAGATCGCCCACCGCTCGGCCACATCGGCACGCTGGTCCTCGGGAGACGCGTCCGCGACTGCGCGGGCGTGCGAAGGCCGCTGCACCCTCGTGCGGGATCCCGATGAAGGCCAGCTCACCTCGTTCCTCGGCGCGCCTGAGCGCGCCGCCGGAACCGAGGTTGGAGTGGCCGACCATCCCGAACACCTTGGTCACCCCGTGGGCGACCAGGGTCTCCACGAGCACATCGGCGACGGTCCGCTCCGACCGGACCGGCTCCGGGAGACGCACATAGACGCCGTCGGCGCGCTCCTCGATGTCGTAGACGTTGACGGAGTCGCCGAAGGTGCCCGGCGACTCACCGGTGAGCGGGTCGTAGTCGTACCCGTGCCAGGGACAACGGAGCAGCCCCTTCTCGATCGAGCCCTCCCCCAGCGGCCCACCCTGGTGCGGACAATGGTTCTCCAGCGCTCCGAGCTGCTGCCCGCACCGGTCAGCGCGACGCTGCGGCCGTCGACGGTGACGCGGCGCACGCGGCCCTCCGCCGGCACGTCGACTGGGCTGACCGGGTGCCAGGCGCCGGGGAGCACCCCGCTTGCTGAAGGTTCTGGCGATGACATGTAACGCCTCCTCGGTTCGCTGACACCTATCTCAGAGATCAGTTGCCGCGGACCGTGGAGGCGTTACACAGATCCAGCAAGCGGTCGATCAGGAGATGGACAATGAGCCGACAGTTCGAGACCACCCGGCGCTCCTTGCACGGCATCGCCGAGCTGGTCCTCGCCGGTCCGCAGTACGACGCCTGCCAGTCGATCCTGCTGCAGGTCACACCCGGCGGGTTCGGCACCGTGGCTGACCCCGACCTCAGGGTCGACGGGCTCGACCTGGTCTCCCCGACGACCAGGGTGCCTCTCGGCGGCACCTTCGCGGAGCTCGCCCGCGCGGCAGGGGTCGAGGCGCGCCCGCTACGCGACGTGTACGCCGACGGCCCGGGCGTAGCCCTCGACGGCTTGGTGGAGGTCGACCGCGAGGCCGCCATGGTGGTCTCCGAGGCGTTCGCCCGCGGTGACGCCGCCATGCGCGCGTTCGCCCCCGACCAGCAGCCGGTGCTCTGGCCCGAGCACTTCGACGTCGGAATCGCGCTCGCGGAGGTCAACTACGGTGTCTCCCCAGGCGACGCCCACGTGCCCGAGCCCTACGCCTACGTCGGACCGTGGAGGAAGCGGCAGGGCGCCTTCTGGAACCAGGACTTCGGAGCCATTCGGCTGCTGAAGGAGGTCCCCGATGTCGACAGGCTGGTCGCCTTCTTCCGCGAGGGCGCCACCCGCGCGACTGCCGACCCGGAGGGCGCCACCCGCGCGACTGCCGACCCGGAGGGCGCCACTTGACACAGGCAGGCTTCGGGAGTCGCAGTCGAGAACCACCTGAAGGTCATCGCCGAGACGATCGTGTCCTTGTCAGACGCCCGCGTGCATCCGGCCGCGGTCACCACGCATTGAGCCAGACACCGACCCAGAGAGAAGTGACCAGCATGAGCGCACAACAGCACGAATCCGATGGAGCGACCCGGGTCGCCTACATCCTCGGTGTGCCCCTGGCCGCCGACGTCGTCCGGCAGTGGCCACAGATGGAGGAGGTCGTGCGTACCCGCACTCTGATCGCGGAGGTCGAGGGCAACTTCCCAGAGCTCACGCTCGAAGTCGGCAGGCGGCATCGTCTCGACGACGTGGTGGTCGTCGAGTGGACCTGCAACTACGGCGACGGCCGCCTCTACCGCAACGTCACCATCGGTGAGCTGGAGGATGGCGAGGCTGTCAGGGTCACCGACTACTGGGGTGAGCCGACCACGACCCCGCAGTGGCGTGTGCCGATGACCGACCGTCTCGACATGCCTGCCGACGGCATCTGGCCTGCCACTGCCGAGCTGTCCCACCACTAGCGCGTGGCCCCGAGCACCTCGCGAACGTGGACTTCGCGCAACTCTGGCGCTGCCCGGTGAAGCCCGGCCGATGATCGTGCGCGGCGTGGGCGTTCGGACTCGACAAGCAGCTCCGCGTCAGACGAAGGCGCTCTCGCCGGTGATGGCCCGTCCCACGATCAGGGTGTTGATCTCGCGGGTGCCCTCGTAGGAGTAGATCGCCTCCGCGTCGGCGACGAAGCGGCCCACGTGGTGCTCGAGCAGGATGCCGTTGCCGCCGAGGACCTCGCGCGCCCAGCCCACGGCCTCGCGCATCCGCACGGTCGCGTGCGCCTTGCACAGCGAGGCGTGCTCGTCCTTGAGCAGGCCGGCATCTTGCAGCTGCGAGGCGCGCACGTTCATGGCCGTGGAGGCGGTGACGTTGCTGAGCATCTTCACGAGCAGGTCCTGCACCATCTGGAACGACGCGATCGGCCGACCGAACTGCTGGCGGGCCTTGGTGTAGCGCAGTGCGTGTTCGTAGGCGCCGCGCGCACATCCGGCCGCCTGCCAGGCCACGCTCATCCGGGTCACGCGAAGGACGTCAGCAGTGGACCGGAAGCTGTCGGCCCGCTGCAGCCGGTTGGCCTCGGGCACGCGCACGTCGTGCAGGTGGATCTCGGCGTTCTGGACGACCCGCAGGGCGATCTTGTCCTCCTGCTTGTCGAAGGTCATCCCCTCGGTGCCCTGCTCCACGACGAAGCCTTTGACCTGCATGTCCTCCTCGTCGCGCGCCCAGATGACGACGAGGTCGGCGAACGCGGCATTGCCTATCCACTTCTTCTCGCCGTTGAGGACCCACTCGTCGCCGTCGCGTCGGGCAGTCGTGGCCAGACCGGCCGAGATCGCCGAGCCGAAGTCGGGCTCGGTGAGGCCGAAGGCACCGAGCAGCTCCATCCGGGCCATCGCCGGCAGCCAGCGCTCGCGCTGCTGGTCGGAGCCGCAGAGGTTGATCGAGCCCATCGCCAAGCCACCATGCACGCCCATGAAGGTGGCGATCGACGGGTCGACCCGGCCCAGCTCCATCGCGACCATTCCGTCGACCAAGGCGCCCCGGTCGGGACAGCCGGGGCCGTCGTAGGCCAGACCGGCGATGCCGAGCTTCGCGATCCCTGGCACCAGGTCGTGCGGGAACTCCGCGCGGGTCCAGTAGTCGTTGATGACCGGCTCGACCTCACGCGTCATGAACGCGCGCACCCTGCTGAGCAGGTCGCGGTCCTCGTCACTGAGCAGCAGCTCGAAGCCGAGGAAGTCCGACATCGGGGAGTCCTCGAGTCCGAGGTGGTCGAGGTCACTCATCAGGCGTTCTCCTGGTCTCGGGTCGTGGGGTCCGCGCTGTCGCCGTCGAGGAATCTGTCGATGACCGGTGCCAGCTCGTCTGCCTCGGTCAGGACGCCGAGGTGTCCACCCCGGTAGATGTGCAGCTGCGAGTGTGGGATCAGCGCGGACTGCATCTTCGGGTTGAGGACGGGGATGATCGGGTCGTCGTCGCCGCCCAGCACCAGCGTCGGCTGACGCAGGAGACACAGGAACGGGAGACTGGTCCACCCGGCCATGGCGGCCAGCTGGTAGTAGTAGCCACGCTTGGGACCGGAGCGGGTGGCGCCGTGCAGGAGGGCTGCTCCGCGTGCGGGGTCGGTGCGCATCGATCCGCCGTAGATCTCCGGTGCCACCTCGGCTGCATAGGCAGAGTCACGGTGGCGTCGTGGTGTCGACATGATCTTCAGCACCCGTGGCCGGGCGGGCACCATCAGGCTTCCGGTCCCGGTTGCCGCGAGCACCACCCGGCGTACCCGCCGCGGCGCCTGCACGGCGAGCTGCTGCGCGAGGCCGCCGCCCCAGGAGAGACCGAAGACGTCGAAGCGGCGGTGGCCCAGCTGGGCCATCAGTGCGGTCACCCACGAAGCCAGCCCGGCGACGAGATAGGGATACGGCGGCAGTCCCGAGCCGCCCACGCCGGGTACGTCGAAGCGCACCAGTCCGCGGTCGGGGTGCAGCTGGTCGACCAGCGGCTGCAGCGCCTCCAGGCTGACGCCGATGCCGTTGCAGAGCAGCAGAGGGGGCTCGTCCGTGCGGGAGCCCACCCCTGGCCGGACCGAGACGCGAGCGGTGATGCCCCGAACTGTGACGTTGCGAACGCGGTCGTCGGCGCCCGACCGTGCCTGCTCACCGGTCATGGACGTAGGTTCCGGGGGCCTTGTCCAGCGGCTGGTAGGTGGCGTTGCCGAGCTTGCGCGGCTTGGGGCGCTCCTCGCCGCTGCGCAGCGACAGCCACTCGACCCAGTCGTCCCACCAGCTGCCCTTGACCTTGACCGCCTGGGCCAGCCACTTCTGGGCGTCCCCGGGGTTGTCGGTGCCCTTCTGGCCACCACCCGAGGGTGAGGTCTGGAAGCTGGCCTTCGGGTTGCCGGGCGGGTTGACCATGGCGGCGATGTGGCCGCTCGTGGAGAGCACGAACTTGGTGTCGCCGTCGAAGAGCTGGGTGGTCTGGTAGCAGGACTCCCACTTGCACAGGTGGTCGGCGATCCCGGCGACGACGTAGGAGTCGGTCGTGACCTTGCCGAGGTCGACCTTGGTGCCGAGCATCGTCGCGGCCCGCGGCTCCACCAACGCGTTGCGCATGGCGAGGTCCATGAAGTCGCGGTGCATGGCGGCGCTCATCCGCACCGAGTCGGCGTTCCAGTAGAGGATGTCGAACGCCTTGGGGGCATGACCCATCAGGTAGTTGTTCACCCAGTAGTTCCAGATCAGGTCGTTGGGCCGCAGCCAGGCGAAGATCTCGGCCAGCGTGCGCCCGTCGAGATACCCCTTCTCCTTCGACGCCTGGGTCGAGGCGGCTGCCGCCTTGTGCGAGAGCAGCGCACTGGTCACACCGGCCCGGTCCTGGTCGAGCACGGTCACGGCAAGGCTGTACGCCGCGACGCGGCGCTGCTCGCCGAGGTCGGCGAGGTGGGCCATCACCATCGAGGCGATCATGCCGCCGGAGCAGATGCCGAACATCGCGGTCTTGTCCTGCCCGGTGATGTCCTCGCAGGCCTTCATCGCATCCAGGATCGCCTGTCCGTAGGTGTCCAGGCCCCAGTCGGCGTGACGCACGTCGGGGTTGCGCCAGGAGATGCAGAAGACCTGCTGGCCGCTCTGCACCAGGTACTCCACCAACGAGCGCTGCTCCGCCAGGTCGATGACGTAGTACTTGTTGATCGTCGGCGGCACGATCAACAAGGGCACCGAGCGAACCTTGGGGGTCTGCGGGGTGTACTGGATCAGCTCGAAGACATCGGTGCGCAGCACCACGGCGCCGGGCGTCACGGCGATGTCGCGACCGACCTCGAACGCGTCGGCCTCCACCATCGACGGCACGCGCGGGGCGGTGGCGAAGTCCTTCACGAAGCGCCGGCCACCTTCGACGAGGTTGCCGCCTCCGGTGTCGATCGTCCGCTTGATCACCTTCGGGTTCAGGAACGGGTTGTTGCTGGGTGCCACCGCCTCGACCAGGTTGTCGACGATGAAGCGCATCCGTTGGTCGTCACCCCAGTCCAGGTCGGCGTCGTCGACCAGACCGCGGGCCGCCTCACCGACGGCGAGGTAGCTCTGCAGGGTGCGCTTGAAGACCGGGTTCTTGGCCCATGCCTCCTCACTGAAGCGGCGGTCCTTCTCACCCGGTGCCAGGCGCGAACGGCCCAGGCCGACCCGGGTCAGCTCCTGGGCCAGTCCGGCCGTGCGCCTGGCGACCACCCGGGGGTGCCGGACGAGCCCGGCGGTGAACTTGACCCCCGACATCCCCGGGACGAACCGGCGGACGGGGCTGGTGCCGGCGTCGGCGAGCAGAAGGTCGAGCGGGGTCGCCAGCGCGGTGCTGGCCGAGAGCTCAGCCGACTCCTGTGTCTCGTCCTCGGCGTCCCTCTTCGGGCCGGTCGACTTCTTGGCCGCGGTCTTCCGAGGACGCACGGGCTCGGCTGCAGTAGTCACTCGGACTCCTCCTTGGTGGTGCTGACCTCGCGCCGCAGGATCTTGCCGGTGGGGCCCTTGGGCAGCTCGTCGACGATCCACACGAAGCGGGGGTACTTGTACGCCGCCAGCTGCTCCCTCGCGAACGCCTGCAGGTCCTCGGGACTGACCTTCTCCCCGGGCTTCAGCGCAACGGCGGCGCCGATCTCCTCGCCCAGGTTGTCGTCGGGGATGCCGACGACGGCCACCTCCGCGACGGACTCGTGCTCGTAGAGCGCCTCCTCGACCTCGCGGGGATAGACGTTGTAGCCGCCGCGGATGATCAGGTCCTTCTTGCGGTCGACGATGAAGAAGTAGCCGTCCTCGTCGACCTTCGCCAGGTCGCCCGTGTGGAACCAGCCGTCCTTCATCACCTCGGCCGTGTCCTCCTCGCGCCCCCAGTACCCCTTCATCACGTTCTCGCCCTTGATGACGATCTCCCCGACCTCGCCCTGCGCGACGTCCTCGTCGTCGTCGCCGACGACCTTCATCTCCACACCGCGCACCTCGGTGCCGATGGAGCCCGGCTTGCGCACCTGACCGGGCTGGTTGAAAGAGGCGACGGGAGAGGTCTCGGATAGGCCGTAGCCCTCGAGGACGATGCAGTCGAACTTCTTCTCGAAGTTCCTCATCACCTCCACCGGCATCGCCGACCCGCCTGAGATACAGGTGCGCAGGCTCGACATGTCGGCCGTGTCAGCACCCTTGGCGTGCAGCAGGGCGGCGTACATCGTCGGGACGCCCTCGAAGACGGTGACGTGGTCGCGACCCACGATCTCCAGCGCCTTCTCGGCGTCGAAGCGCGGGATCAGCGTCAAGCAGGACCCCTTGAGGATCGATGCGTTGAGGCCGCACGTGAGGCCGAAGACGTGGAAGAGCGGAAGGCAACCCATCACGACGTCCTGCTCCGTCAGCTCGACCAGCGTCTCGGCGCTGGTCGCGGCGTTGGTGCTCATGCTGTGGTGGGTCAGCTCGGCGCCCTTGGGCTGTCCGGTGGTGCCGGACGTGTAGAGGAGCACCACGGTGTCGTCGTCCTCGCGGTCCACCACCTCCTCGTCGGGGTCGTGCCGGCCGAGCACCTCGGCGAAGTCGGGACCGACCTCGACGCAGTCGATCCCGACCTGCGAGGCCCCCTTGCCGGCCTCCTCGGCCATGTCCTTCCAGGCGAAGACGATCGAGGCGCCCGAGTCATCGAGGTAGTACTTGACCTCGCGGCCCTTGAGCAGCGGGTTCATAGGCACGACCACAGCGCCGATGGCCAGGGCTCCGTAGAACAGCACCGGGAACGGCGGGACGTTGGGCATCACCAGACCGACCCGGTCACCTGGCCCCACCCCCTTGGACTTCAGAAGGGCCGCCACGCGCCGAGCCCCGTCCTGGAGCTCGGAGTAGGTCAGCACCAGGTCGTC
The DNA here is from genome assembly GCA_963835385.1 of uncultured Actinomycetota bacterium. GTDB lineage: Bacteria > Actinomycetota > Actinomycetes > Propionibacteriales > Nocardioidaceae > Nocardioides_B. The sequence continues at coordinate 22,857 of CAWIFK010000017.1, read as the reverse complement.
GAGCTTGATCGCGGGGCGGTCCCCGTGCTGCTCGGCGGTCTCGGTGAGGTTGTGGGCCAGGTTGGTCACGCTTGCCTCCGGCTACGTCGTCATGCGGGCCGTGCCGCGCAGGAGTTCCTGCTGGGCGACACGCGACCTCGTCGAGATCGCTGATCCTGATCCCCTGCGTACCCGTTCTCGAGCCCCACAACCCAGGGGCGCGAACAGCATGAACGGCGCTGAGGTTCAGACCTCCCACCGTGCAGGCAGCCGGGGATCGGGCCGGTAGACGCAGTAGGTGCCGGTGGAGACTGCCGGCACGCGACAGCTCGCTGGCCCCTGCGCTGGGCAGATCAGCTCGCAGTAGGCAGGCCGACCACCACCGGCGGGTGTCGAACCGCATGCCGTCGTAGCGGCCGGCCCTCGCGGCTGCTGGCCTCTCGCCGCGCTCCAGCACCTCACCGGCACGTGGCGTCGTACCAGCTCAGCCGCCATAGCCAGTCCCGCTGGACCGCTTCCGATCACGATCGCCTCGTCCATGCCCGTCGCCTCGTCCATGCCCGTCGCCTCGCCATTGGTGACGAGCCGGGGGAACGCCGGTCTCCGCAGGCGCGTCCGCCGGCTCGCGACGATCCAGGGAGGGGCCGACGCCGGCGACGGCCTCGGCGGGCAGCAGGAACCAGTGGCGTTGCACGCACCGGATGTGGATGTGTTCCACCGGACCGGCGGTGGACGCGAGCCAGTCGTGGCGGGTCACCTCGGCCACCAGCCCGCACTCCGGGCAGCTGGCCGTCTCCAGCGCCATGGATGCCTCGTCAGCTTCCGGGATGGATGTTCTGGTTGACGCGGAAGACGTTGGCCGGGTCGTACTCCGCCTTGATCCGCGCGAGGCGCGTGTAGTTGTCGCGGTAGGTGGCCCGAACCCGCTCCTGGCCCTCGTCCATCATGAAGTTCACGTAGCCGCCACCGGCCGAGTGGGGACGGGTCGCGTCGGAGTAGTCGATCGCCCACTTCTTGACCGCATCGGCGTTGGCGGGGTCGGGGTCCACCCCGACGATCACCTGCGAGTAGGTGACGTCGCGGTAGGCCCACGCGGTGGCGTCGCCCGGCACCCGGTGCACGGCTCCGTCCACCGGGTAGAGGTGCATGGTCGAGAGCATGGTCGGCATCCGCTCGGCGAAGTGAGCGTGGGCGTCGACCGCGGCGTCGGGAACAGCGCCGAAGAAGTCGCCGCGCCAGTAGGACTGGAGGCCGGGCGGGTACAGGGGGTCGAAGGTCGACTGCAGCGCCGGGTAGGTGGCCTCACCGATCCCGTCGAAGGCCGGCTCCATGGCCCGGACCGGCGCCAGGGCTACCTCGGCGTCGGCCGGGTCGCCGAGGTAGCACCACACGACCGCACAGGCCTTGTGCATGTGGAAGGCCTCGGGGAACGTGTCGGCCGGCGGCACGGTCATGACCGCGAAGAAGCCGTAGAGGTCGTCGTCCTGCGCGGGCAGGAAGTCGCGGTACCAGGACAGCACGTTCCGCGTCTCGGACACCGGCCAGGCGGTGGGGCCGCAGATCACGTTGCGCACCGGGTGCAGGCGATAGGTGAACGACGTGACGACCCCGAAGTTGCCTCCGCCTCCGCGCAGCGCCCAGAACAGGTCGGGGTGTTCCGCATCCGACGCCGTGACCACCCGGCCGTCGGCCAGCACGACCTCGGCCTCGATCAGGTTGTCGATCGTCAGGCCGTACTTGCGGGACAGGTAGCCGTGGCCGCCACCGAGGGTGAGCCCGCCGACCCCGGTGGTGGAGATGATGCCCGCCGGCAGGGCAAGCCCGTGCTCGTGGGTCGCGGCGTCGACCGTTCCCCAGGTGGCGCCTCCCCGGACCCGCGCCGTGCGTCGGTCGGGATCCACCTCGATCGACTGCATCGGCGACAGGTCGATGACGATGCCGCCGTCAGCGGTGCCGAAACCGGGTGCGCTGTGCCCGCCCCCGCGCACGACGACGGGGCCACCGGCCGCCCGTCCAGACGCAAGCACCTGTTGTACGTCGCTCACGCTCGCGCACCGCGCGATCAGGTCGGGCCGCCGGTCGATCATCGCGTTGAACACCGCTCGCGCCTGGTCGTAGCCCGGGTCGCTCGCGCCAATCAGCTCGCCGCTGAGTCGTCCCTGTAGCTTCGATGCGTTCACCGTCAGACTGGTCATGTGCTTCCCCTCCGGATTGCTCTGGCTGGTCTCTCAACCTAGGAGCGTCACGGGCCGGGGACATGACCGGATCTGACTCAGTCGTGCGCAGGGTGCGGTAGTCAGATCTGATCAACCGAGACGCCCGGGGCGTCTCGCGGCGGCTCAGACGAGCCCGTGCTGGGCGGCATAGATGGCCGCCTGCGTGCGGTTCGCGGTCCCGGTCTTGATGAGGATGCTGCGAACGTGGTTGGCCGCGGTGTTGGCACTGATGTGCAGCCGCGTGCCGATCTGCTGGTTGCTCAGACCGGCCGCCAGCAGGCCTAGCACGTCGACCTCGCGCTCGGTGAGCCGTTCGGACCGGTCCCGGGGCACCATCGCAAGCATGCGGGAGACGCGGCGCTGACCGCTCGACTCCGCCAGGTCAAGCGCCTCCCGCGCGCATGCCTCCGCGCGCTCGTACCGTCCAGTCACGGCGGCGAGCAGGGACATCTGTCCCAGCGTCTCGGCGGTATGCACCACTGAGTGCATCCGCCGGTCCATCTCGAGGGCCGCATCGAGGTGCCGCTCGGCTGCCTCGGTGTCGCCCAGAAGGGCTGCGACGCGGCCGAGATACCGGTCCGCGCTGCCGAAGGTCGCGACCATGGTGCCGGAGACGAGATTCATTCCCCGGTAGGTCATGAGCAACGGCTGCAGGCGACGAGCCGACTCGACGTCGCGCAGGGCCAGTGCCGCGTCGGTGAGGAAGACAAGCTCCATCGGCCACTGTGCCTCGTGGCTGCGGGAGGTGAGGTCGCGATCGAGCAGGTGGCGGAGCGCACGACGCATGCCCGTCTCCTGCCCGACCTCCGTGTACAGCGCTAGCAGGCCGGGGACCCATCGGGCGGTGAACGTCTCGGTGCCGTCGAGGAACGAGCCGAAGCTCTCCAGAGCACCGGTCTCGCGGCGCACCATGAACATCTGCACCGAGTACGGTCCCTCGGCGACCTCGTCGCCGAACGTCTCGGTGTACTTCAGGCTTTCCTGGGCCCACCGCTCGGCGCCCGCGAAGTCCCCTCGCAGGAATGCGGCGGCGTGGGAGTGCCCGCAGAAGATGAAGCGGTAGTACGGCAGACCGGTGTGCTCCACGGCGCTCCGGGCGTCGTCCATGGCCGCGCGCAGCTCGTCCGGCCGGCCCAGCACGTAGCTGGCCGTGGCGCGAAAGTTGAGCGCGGCCCCGAGCGTCTCGTAGTCCCGCGCGGCACGCGACAGGCGTGAGATCTCGGCACTGCGTTCCAGCTGCTGCCCGGCCAGGTCCGGTGTGGTCCCGTGCCACAGGCTGGTGGTCAGCACGTGCGCCACCGTCTGGTCGTCCCCGCCCTGCCGGGCCAGGTCGATGGCCCGGCTCCCGACGCGACTGGCCTCCGACATCTCCCCGGCGAGCGCCAGGGCACGACTCAGGCTCCCGAGTGCTCGCACGCGCGGCGCGTCGTGGGCATCCACGTTGCCCGCCCCCACCGCGGCCGAGAGCAGGTCGGCCGCCCGGATCCCGTTGACGCCGGGCCGCCAGGTGGCGTCCTCGAAACCCATCGCTGCGGCCAGCCGCACCTCCGGCCCACCCGTGAGGCTCAGCTCCTCGTAGATCGCCCGGGCACGCGGGAAGCCGCAGGCCCGCACGTGGTCTGTCGCGGCGAGCAGCAGCAGCTGCGACCGGTCCTCGGGGTCGCACTCGGGCAGCGCGGCGGCACGCTCGAACCAGGCTGCGGCCTCCTCGAACGCCAGGCTCCTCTCCGCGAGCCGGCCCGCCTCGCGCGTGTGCCGAAATGCCTGGTCGTGGAAGCCGAGGAACTGCGCTGCCAGGAAGTGGTGCGCCAACCGCGGTACCAGCGCATTGTGCTGGGGCAACCGCTCGAGTGCCTCTCCCGCTCGCGCATGCAGCAGGGCCAGCCGCGAGGGTGACGTGCGATCCAGCACCGCCTGTCGCGCGAGAGCGTGCACGAAGCAGTACTGGGCACCGGGTGAGTCGACCAGCTCGACCAGCCCCAGTGCCACCGCCGCGTCGACGAAGCCCATCGTCGTGACCCGGTCGGTCTCGCTCGCCGCGACGAGGGTCGAGAGGTCGAACTCGTCGCCGAGCACCGCCGCCAGCTCGAGGACGGGCCGCAGGCGATCCTCCAGGCGCGAGATCCGTTCTTGCAGGCTGTCGCTGATCGACACCGGGACGCGCTGTGACGAGCGCAGCGCCGAGACCCCACCGCGGTGCTGCAGGTCGGCCCACAGCTCGCGCAGGAAGAACGGGTTGCCGCCAGTACGATCGCGCAGCAGCACCGCCGGCGCCCGAGCCTCGCGCTCGGTGAGCCCGCCGTGCAGCACGAGGTAGTGGATCACCGCCTGGGTGTCCAGCCCGCCGAGGTCGAGGCGACGGACCCCCTCGAGCCGGTGCAGCTCGGCCACACGCATGGTCAGCTCGTCGGCGCGGTCCGGCAGGGTCGTGCGCAGCGTCACCAGCACCACTATGGGAACATCCGTCAACACCCGGATCACGTGCTCGAGCAGGGCCACCGTGGGCAGTTGCGCCCAGTGCAGGTCTTCGAGCACCAGGGCGAGGGGCCGTTGCTCCGCCAGCCGCGCCAGTAACCCCGACACCGCCTCGAACAGGTCATGACGATGCTCCCCGACACCGATGGCGAACTCCTGGAGGTCTGGCAGGTGCCGGTCGACCTTGGTCGAGAGCCGCCGCAGCTGGGCACTGTGCGGATCCAGCAGCGCGTCCAGACTCCCGGTTGAACAGCTCTCGAAGAGCTGGTCGAGCAGCTCGGCGAACGGCTGGTAGGGGACCCCGGTCTCCCGGGCCGACGTCCCGACCAGGACCGCCACGCCCTCGTCGTGCAGCGCCCCTGCGACCTCCGCCACGAGGCGGCTCTTGCCGGCCCCCGGCTCTCCGCCGACGAAGACCAGCTGCCGGCGTCCGCGTTCGACTTCGGTCCAGACCTCTTCCATCGTGGTGAGTTCGCGACGCCGGCCGACGAGCGGGACTTCGCGGGCGGCAGCGACGCGGGCCGGCAACGGCGGGAGTGGCCACGTCGGCATGCCCGGCACGACCCGCTCAGATGGCAGCGGAGGTGCCGTCGGGAAGGAGCCTTCCGGTGACCTCGACGATCTGGCCGACGGGCAGGCCGGCTCGCTCGGCGGCCATCCGGATCGCCTCCGGAGACGCCGCCTCGTACAGGCAGTACGTCTTGCGCTTGTCCGCCGAGAGGAACGAGTAGAGCCAGCGCACGTCATGCTCGTCGTTGATCCGATTGATTCCGTCGGCCGCCGCAGCGACACCCTCGAGCGCCTCTCCGTAGCGGCGTTCAACCATGAAGATCGGCATGTCGGCCCCTTACTCCCGAGAGTCGCAACGCGGGTCATACCGCATCGGCTTCCGCACCGCGATTCTACGTCGACTTCGCGCCATCCTCCGCGCGTCATCCGTGCATGGCCACCGGAGCCAGAGCCGACGGGCACGACACGCCGCAGACGGTCGTCGCGACGTCACATCGGCATCCGAGTCCGACCCTTCTCAGCGCGCACAGCACCCTGCTCGGCGATCGGCGCGCTCCGAGAGACCCACGACGCCGCTCCGGCTTGGCGTCTCCGCAGGTCAGACGCCGGTTTTCTCCAGCAGTGCGACGCACTCGACGTGCTGGGTCATCGGGAAGACACCCATGATTCTGAGCGCAAACCGCGACCCTTTGCGGTCGGCTGCGCTCAGGAGGCGAAGGGGGCCTCTGACCTGCGGCGATGCCGCCGTCGGGGACTGCGGGCGGCGAAGCGGTGTTGCGGGCCTTTGCGAATCAAACCGAGCCCATTCCGAGCCCTCCTGTCAGCGGGCTCCGACGGTCACAAACGACTGCAGCCGAGGCTGTCATGGAAACTCTCAACAACGCCCCGTCGCCGGATCGCGCGCCCGTCGGTCGAACCGCTGCGACTCGTGTGCGCCCCCTCATGAGCCTCCTCCAGTCGGAGGCCCATGACGTCTCGCAAAGAACCCGCTGGCGGCACTCCTGCTCCACCACTCGAGCCACCGGACGTGTGAATCTCCTTGTGTCTTCAGGGGGATTCAGACCTCGGCGGTCGAGTCGTCAACGCCATCAGCGGCGAACTCTCCGCGAGCTCACCATCGACACCAGCAAGGACTACCAACTCCAGAAAGGAACAAGGTCCGAACCCACATCCGTGGGTTCGGACCTTGCAAATGTCCTGAGCCATCCCATTGGTAGCGGGGAGACGCCGCAGGCCTGCGATCCCTCGGTTGACCGTCGCCACTCCCCGCGGCCGTCAGCGTGCGCCCGGGCATCTGCCACCCGACGCTCATGACCGGATCGAACCACACCGCTCGTCCTTCTTGAGATTGGGTGGCGCGACGGACTGGGTGAGGAGAGGTCGCGGTGGTCAGCGGCGTCGCAGGGCGAGGCCGAGCCAGGTGAACCAGAGGATGAGGCCCAGCCCGAAGATGGAGGTCGCGGTGTCGGCGGCGGCCGGGAAGACGGTGGCCATGCCGACGGTCGCGAGGCCGAGCGCGAGTCCTCCGAGCGGGGCGGAGAGGGCGCGGGACCTCAGGACGGCGACTCCGACCGCGCCTGCCCAGAGTGCGCCGGCGACCTCGATGCCGCCGCCGAGGGCGTCCTGGATGACGCTGGTGGAGACCCAGGTGCTGAGGGCGAGGTCGGGGTCCTGCGCCTGCAGGGTCACTGCGGCGTGCTGGCCGACGAGCGCGATGCTTCCGCTCGCGATGAGCAGACCGGACCAGATCAGGCCGAATGCGGCGGAGATCCGGGCCAGTGCGGGTGCCGGCGCCAGACGCTGGGCGACACCGAGCGACACCAGTGCCATCGCAGCCCCGCCGAGGAGGTAGAGCACGAAGTACCAGGCGGCCAGCTCGCCCTGGTGGTCGCGGAGGAAGTCCAGCGACGCTGCGGGGTCGCCCATGGGAGACGTGAAGCCGCGGGGAAGGAGATAGACGACCATCGCGAGGAAGCCGATGACGTAGGTGCCGGCGACCACCTGGGCAGCGGTGCCAGCGGTGCGGATCAGCGGTGCCGACGTCGAGGTGGGCGCCGGCGTGACCGCGGTGGGGGCGGTCGTGGTGGATGAGGAGGGACCGGTGGTGGAGGTGAGTCGTGTCATGTCCTTCACCCTGCTCGGATCGGCGCGGGATCACATCGGAGCCGAGGCCGCCTTCGTCTCGTCCTCGAGGCCAACCCGGACTGGCCCCAGGTACCGTCCGGCCAACGTGTTCTGCCTCTACGCTGAGGTGATGGGCCGAGGTTGGCTACAAGCGCTGTGGGACGAACCGCGGGCGGTCGCGCCGCCGGGGACGGCGTGGTGGGACCGGGCCCTGGTCGCCGGCCTGGTCCCGCTTACAGCGCTGGAGGCCGGCCTCCGTACCGACGTGGTGTGGCCGCTCTGGCATGCGGCGTGGGCGCTGATCTGTGTCGCTGCGCTGTGGTGGCGGGCCCGTCATCCGCTGACGATGCTCGTCCTCGCCTTCGGGGCGCAGACGGTGGCGGGAGTGGTCCCTGCGCTGGCAGGAGAGCCCCACAGCGTCCTCGACGTCACCGCTGTCGTGCTGTTGCTCGCCTACTCGTTGGGCCGGTGGGCCAGCGGCCGGGGCGTGGTGGCGGGCTGCGTCTTCCTGCTCGTGGCACATCTGGGCCGGGAGCCGCTCTACGACTCCAGCGGCGCGTCGATGCTGCTCGGCGTCGGGGCGTTGATGCTGCCGGTCGCCCTCGGCGCCCTGGCCCGGTTCTGGGCTGCTTCGCAGGTGCGAGGACGCGAGGAGATCCGGGAGCGGGAGCGGGAGCGGCTGGCGCGCGACCTGCACGACACCGTGGCGCACCACGTGTCGGGCATCTTGATTCAGGCGCGGGCGGCGAAGGTCAGAGGTCGGACCGACCCGGCCGGCGCCGTCGAGGCGATCGACGGGGTGGAGGCCGCGGCCAGGCAGACTCTTGAGGACATGCGGGCGATGGTGGCGGTGCTGCGTGAGCGCGACGGGGAGGACGACGGGGCCGGTCGGACTCCGACGTACGGGGTGCGGGACATCCCACTGCTGGCTCAGGACCACGGGGAGGGCCCGCGGGTGGTCGTCCAGACCTTCGGCGACGTCGAACGGCTGCCGGCGCCGATCGGGTCGGCGCTCTTCCGCGCCGCGCAGGAAGCCGTGACCAACGCCCGGCGTCACGCCGTGGACCCGACCGTGGTGGCGATCGACCTCGCCCGCGACAGGGACCTGGTGCGGCTGCGGGTGCACGACGACGGCCGGCGGGCCGCGCCCGCAGGTGGACGACGAGCCAGCCCTTCCTACGGTCTGGCCGGCATGCGAGAGCGGATCTCCCTCGTTGGCGGGGCCGTGCAGGCCGGGCCGGACCCTGCCGGTGGATGGACTGTCGATGCCACGGTTCCGATCACCCTCGGCGCGAGGAAGTGAACCAGATGACGGATCCGGTGCGGCTGCTGATCGCCGACGACCAGGACATGGTCCGCGTCGGCCTGGCGACCATCCTCGACGCGGAACCCTCGATCGAGGTGGTCGGCCAGGCACGCGACGGTCGTGAGGCCGTGGAGCTCGTCAGGAAGCTGCGGCCCGACGTGTGCGTGTTCGACATCCGGATGCCGGTCCTGGACGGCATCGAGGCCACCCGCCAGGTCGCCGGGCCCGAGGTCGACGACCCGGTCCCGGTCATCGTCCTCACGACGTTCGACCAGGACGAGTACGTCTACGACGCCTTGCGTGCCGGCGCCCGTGGCTTCCTGCTCAAGGACGCCGACCCCGACCTGCTCGCCCGCGCCGTACGGTCCGCAGCGGCCGGCGACGCGCTCATCGCTCCAGCGGTGACGGCGCGGCTCCTGGCCACCTTCGCATCGTCGCGGGTCGGCTCGGTTGCTGAGCCCCTCGACCCGCTGACGCCGCGCGAGAAAGCAGTCCTCGACCTGGCCGCCACCGGTCGGACGAACTCCGAGATCGCGGAGGACCTCCACCTCTCGATGAGCACTGTCAAGACCCACATCGGTGCGCTGATGACCAAGCTGTCGGCACGCAACCGGGTCGAGCTCGTGATCTGGGCCTATGAGAGCGGCCGCACGAACCATCGCCGACGCCCGTGAGGACCGTGTGCGCTCCGGTGAGCGTCTGCCCGCGGACGCCGACGATCAGGACGCTCGGCTCTGGTGCTGCTCGGCCAACCGCTCGGCAAGGCCGTCGAGGATGAGCTCGAGCCCGACCTCGAATTCGTCGCCGAAGTCGTAACCGGGCTGGAGCGCGTGCTCGAGGGTGAACTCGCGGAAGTACGGCAGCTGGCCCTCCGGGAGCGCAGCGACCATCTGGGTGCCGAGCTCAGCGAGGTCCTGGCCGGGCTCGAACGGCATGCTGACCTCCTGCAGCAGGAAGCCGTACAGGTGAGCGTCGAGGACAGCGAAGGCGTGGCCGGTCAGCCTCAGCGAGAAGCCGGCCTCCCGCAGACAGCCGATCACCGCGTCGTGATGCAGCAGCGTCGCGTACCCGGCGTTGCGGCGAGAGTCCATCAGCCCTACCGCCCACGGGTGTCGCTTGAGCACTTCGCGGGCGGTCAGTGCGCGTCGGCGCAGCTCGCTGCGCCACTCGGCTCCGGGCACCGGGGCGTAGAACTCGACGAACACCGCGTCGACCATGCCGTCGAGCAGCTCCTCCTTGTTCGCGACGTGGTTGTACAGCGACATCGGCGTCACGCTGAGCCGCTGTGCCACCGACCGCATGGAGAGCACCGCGAGCCCCTCAGCGTCGGCGAGGTCGACCGCCGCCGCGACGATGCCTGCGCGGGTGAGGCGCTCCGCGCCCGAGCGTGGCCTGCCTGCCATTTCCTGCCTCCTTCATGACGTCCAGCGACCGTCTCACAACCGCCGTTGACAAAACATACACCGTACTTTTATGGTGGATCTCAATAACCTACACCGTACACAAAGGACATGTCATGCGAGCCATCCACCAACACCGTTACGGCGGCAGCGAGCAGCTGACCCTCACCGAGGTGCCGAACCCGACCCCCGGTCCGCGCGACGTAGTCGTCCGCGTCCGCGCAGCCGGCGTGGACCGCGGCACCTGGCACCTGATGGCCGGGCACCCCTACGCCGTCCGCCTCGCCTTCGGCCTCCGTCGTCCCAAGCACCCCGTTCCGGGCCGCGACGTGTCCGGCGTCGTCGCCGAGGTCGGGTCGCGGGTCACCACCGTGGCCGTCGGGGACGAGGTGATCGGGACAGCGGACGGGTCCTTCGCCGAGCTGGCGGTGGTGCCTGAGACCCGGGTGGCCCGCAAGCCGGCCGGGCTCTCCTTCGAGGAGGCCGCCACGCTGCCGGTCTCCGGCCTCACCGCCCTCCAGGCGGTCCGCGCCGCCGGCCGGGTCCAGCCGGGCGACAAGGTACTGATCATCGGCGCCTCCGGCGGGGTCGGGTCGTACGCCGTCCAGGTCGCGGTCGCACAGGGTGCGGACGTCACCGGCGTGACCAGCGGCGCCAAGGCCGACCTGGTCCGTGCCCTCGGCGCCACCCGCGTCATCGACTACACCCGTGAGGACCTCGACGACGGCACCCGCTACGACGTCGTCCTCGACATCGCCGGCCTCCGTCCGATCCGTCAACTGCGCCGGTTGCTGACCGACACCGGCGCCTTGGTCATCGTCGGCGGCGAGGGTGGCGACCGCTGGCTCGGCGGCACCCACCGTCAGCTCGCCGCCCTGGCGCTCTCACCGTTCGTTCGCCAGCGGCTCACCGCCCTGCTGAGCAGCGAGAACGCCGACGACCTCGCCACCTTGGCGCAGCTGGTCGACGACGGTCACCTGCGACCCGCACTCGAACGCACCTACGAGCTGCACGAGGCGGCCAAGGCGATCGACCACGTCGCGAGCGGGCACGCCCGCGGCAAGGTCGCCATCACCCCGTGACCCGTCCCCTCCAACACCCCCACACCCGACCCCCGACCCCCGACCGGAGAACCACCCCGATGGCCGCCACCAGCACCACCTCCAGCCCGACTCCCACCACGACTTTCAGCACCAGCACGGCTCCACGTACCGCCGCAGCCTGGGCGGCGGGCGGCTATCTCGCCCTCTTCGCCCTCGGGATCTTCGCCAACTTCCTCGCACTCAGCCCCGTCATCCACCCCGGCGACGCCGCTGCGACCGCGACCGCGCTGCAGGACTCCGAGACCTCGTTCCGCCTCGGAGCGGTGGCCTTCGTCGGCATCTTCATCATCGACGTCGTCGTCGCCTGGGCTCTGTGGGTGCTGTTCCGCCCGGTCCACCGCGACCTGTCCCTGCTCGCGGCCTGGTTCCGGCTGACGTACACCGTCGTACTCGGCGCCGCGCTCGGCTTCCTCTACGCCGCGGTCTGGCTCGCCAATTCACCGGACGCCTTCGGGGACGCGCACGACGACGCCATGCTGCTGGCGCTGCAGACCTTCGACTTCACCTGGGTCGCCGGCCTGGCTGCCTTCGGCGCACACCTGGTGGTCCTGGGCGGGCTGCTGCTCAAGGCTCGCGGACCGCGGTGGATCGGCTGGCTGCTCATGGCCGCCGGGGCCGCGTACGTCCTCGACACCGTCGCCCACCTCGCACTGGCCGACTACGAAGCCTCCGCCAACCTCCTCCTCGTCATCGTCGCAGTCCCGTCGGTGATCGGCGAGATGAGCTTCGCGGTCTGGCTCCTGCTCGCGGCCACCGGTCGGCGCGCAGCTCCCGCCGAGCCCAGCGAGCCAGCCACGGCTCCGGCCGCCCGGCGGGCCTGAGCGCAACCAGCGCTGCAGGACCGGCGCCGGCTGGACAACAGGCCTACCGGCCGGAGAGGGACGATGGTGGTGAAGACACTGATGACGATGCTCGTTGTCGGGCTGGGGATAGCGTTGCCGATGAGCGGGCTGGCCGGCTCTGTAGACGACGTCATCGACAGCGAGATGGGCGCCTCGGGTGCACCCGGCCTTGCCTACGCAGTCGTGACGGACGGCAACATCACCTCCGCCGGCGCGCGAGGAGTCGTCGAGCTCGGCGGCGACGAGGAGGTCACGCCAGACACCCCGTTCCTGACTGGGTCGATCTCCAAGAGCTTCACCGCACTGTCCGTCATGCAGCTGGTCGAGGCGGACAGGGTCGACCTGGACGCCGCTGTTCACGGCTATCTCGACGGCTTCACCAGCAACCCGGCAGGCACCATCACCGTCCGCCAGCTGCTCGACCACACCAGCGGCTACTCAACCTGGCAGGGCAACACCGCGCCCACCGACCTGACCGGCGGAGAGCACGAGCTCGCCGAGCGCGTCGAGCACCTCGCAGACGTCACCCCAGCCCACGCACCCGCGCAGAGGTGGGAGTACTCGAACGCGAACTACCAGATCCTCGGGCGGGTGGTCGAGGTCGTGAGCGGGCATTCGTACCAGAGCTACGTCACGGAGCACATCCTCCAACCCATCGGCATGCGGGACAGCTTCGTCGCCGACGGCGAGGTCCACGCGAACATGGCGACCGGACACCGACCGTGGTTCGGCACCAAGCGACCACTCTCCGACAACCGGACGCAGCTCGGCACGGCGCCGCAGGGGGGCATCGTCGCCAGCGCCAACGACGTAGCCCGGTTCCTGCAGACGATGATGAACGGCCGAGCCGACGTCCTGAGTGCCGAAGGCAAGGCCGAGATGATGCGACCCGCCAGCGCCGCATCGCCGTTCTACGGCCTCGGCTGGTTCGTGGACTCAAGCAACGGGACCGTCTGGCACTCAGGGTCCAGTCCCGGGTTCGAGACGCTCGCGACGATGCGCCCATCCGGGAACGACGCGGTCGTCGTGCTGGTCAACGCAGGCAGCGGCGTCGGGTTCGGCGAGACGACCCAGCTCCGCAACGCCATCACCGCCCAGGCACTGGACCTTGCCTACGCCGGCGAAGGGTCGAGGCTGTCCCAGAAGGCCCTGTTCATCGCCCTCGTACTCCTGCCAGGCGTCTACACGCTCAGCATGGTCTGGGCCTGGCGCCACCGCGCCGACCTACGCGCCAAGGCGGGCGCCTTCGGCCTCTTCAGTCTCTGGTTCCCGCTGCTCACCACGGTCGCAGCCGCTTGGGTCATCATCGACCTCGTGCCGAGGCTGTTCGGCACCCCACTGATGAACACCATGCTGTTCCAGCCCGACCTCGGTCTCGCCCTCATTGCCAGCGCGGCAACCGGAGTCGTGTGGGCCGTGTTCAGGCTCGCGATTGCCTCCACTCGCAGTGCCGACGGCACGGGGAGTTGATGGTTGCGTACATGCGAACGGCCCTCACAGTCAGAGTGTGAGGGCCTTTCGACCTGTGTAGCGGGGGCAGGATTTGAACCTGCGACCTCTGGAATCACACAGTTGATTCCGAGTGCTGCCGAACGTTGCGGGAAACAGCCGAATCGCTTATGTTGACGCGGTATCCGCTGTCTCGAACGATCCCGATCGTACCCGATCTCTACCGGCTCAGGCCGAGGGATTCCGGAGGGTTCCCGGAGGCCCGTTCAGTCTCCAATGCTGTACCCCACTACTGCAGCTCTCTGGCGCCGTGGAGTGTCAAGGGACAGTAGGAACTGCCCAGTGGCGGACATGAAACCTGCCCGCTGACGGTCACGAGATCTGCCCGGTGGTGGCCACGGGATCTGCCCAGGAGGGGCTGCGGCCACCACCGACCAGGTCTGCTCAGCTCAACGGGCTCACCCCCTGGCCGGCGAGTGCCTGGGTCAGGCGCACGGAGTCGCCGCTGGTCTGGCAGACATGGGCGTGGTGGAGGAGCCGGTCGACGGTGGCGGTGGCCAGCGTCTTGGGCATCAGCTCGTCGAAGCCGGAGGGGTGCAGGTTCGAGCTGATCGCGATCGAGCGCTTCTCGTAGGCGGCGTCGACGAGTCGGTAGAGCCCCTCGGCTGCGTCGGCGGCGACGGCCAGGAGCCCGATGTCATCGACGATGACCAGGTCAGCCCGTAGGACGCGGGCGATGGCCTTGGTGACGGTGTCGTCGGCGCGGTGGCGGCGCAGCAGCACCCCGAGGTCTTCGAGGGTGAACCAGGCGACCTTGAGGCCGGTCTCAACGGCCTGTTGGCCGAGGGCTTCGAGCAGGAACGTCTTCCCGGTCCCCGACGGCCCGCAGACCACGAGGTTCTCTCGCCGGTGGACCCACTCCAAGGTCCGCAGCGCCTGCTGGGTCGGCGCGGGGATCGAGGAGATCTCCGGCTGCCAGGCGTCGAAGGTCTTTCCCGTCGGGAACCCCGCGGCCGCTCGCCTGGTGGCCAGCGCGGAGCGTTCCCGACCGGCGACCTCCTCAGCGAACAGCGCCTTGAGCACCTCAACCGGTTCCCAGCGTTGCGCCTTCGCGGTCGCCACGACCTCGGGTGCGTGGCGCCGGATGTGCGGCAACCGCAGCTTGCGCAGCAGCTCCTCCAACTCGACCGGCAACGGCGGTGCGGTGCCCGTGGGTGTCCTCGTCGTCATCGGATCACCTCGTCCTCGTCACGCTGGCCGACCTGCTGGCCGAGCCGCGCCCAGGCGGCGGTGCCCTGGGTCAGCGAGGAATCCTCACTCGCCCGATGCTCACCGGTCTTCGGTGCTCGGGCGTGGTGGTCCAGGATCGAGGACAGGTCGGCCTCGGCGAACCGGCCGTGGACCGCGGCGTGGCCGAGTGCCCAGTCGACCTCGACGGGGTCGAACAGCTTGGCCAGCGCGAGCGCTTCGCTCATCTTGACCCGCATCCGTGGGGTGCCGGCGGCAGCGGCCTCGACCAACCACAGCCGGGCACCTTCGCCCAGGTCGAGGAACTCGGCTTCGGCGGCGTTCTTCGCTCGCGGTCGACGGTCCAACGGTCCCTCGGGCTGGGGCGGGAAATGGGCATCGTCGATCTGCGGCGTGCCGGGGGTGGCCCGGTGGTGGCGGGCGACCTCGACCGGCCCGTCCTCGCCGACGTGGACGATCACCACCTGCTCATCGGCGCCGACACCGTGGGTGCGGGCCCACACCGTCTGACCGAGCAGCTGGTGTGGGACCGAGTACTGGCCGGACTCGAAGGTCACCATCGGGGTGTTGGCCGGCACCACCCGGGTGGTGCCGAACGCGACCGTGTGTGGCGTCGTCGCGACCGGGTGCAGCCGGGGGCGTTCCTCGGCGAGCATCTCGACCGGCGGCCGCTTCGTGAGCCGGTGCGCACGGGTGTTGACCTTCTGACAGAACGCCTCGCAGGCGGCCTCGAGCTCAGCGAAGCTCGCGTATGCCTCGAGGAGGTTGGTGTCCTTGGGGACGAGGTCGGCCTTGCTGATCTTCACCGACGACTCGGTCCCACCCTTCGATGCAGGATCGGCCGGGACGCAGGTGTGGACGGTGACCGAGTAGTGCTCGGCGAACGCCACCAGCTGCGGGTTGCGGACCGGGATCCCGGCGATGTGCTCGACGGTGACGGTCTTCTCGTTGT
Organism: uncultured Actinomycetota bacterium; assembly: GCA_963835385.1. Classification (GTDB taxonomy): domain Bacteria; phylum Actinomycetota; class Actinomycetes; order Propionibacteriales; family Nocardioidaceae; genus Nocardioides_B. The sequence continues at coordinate 7,253 of CAWIFK010000017.1, read as the reverse complement.
CGGTCAACACATAGGTCGGCACCCCACCGAGTCGCCTAAACGTCACATCGAGCGCGGCGAACACCGACGGCATCGTCTTGTCCCGCAACGCCAGCACGACCCGGAACCTCGACCAGGCCAGCCAGGCGACGAACAGCACGGTCTTGACGCCGTCGACGACCGGGCCGTCGCCGTAGTCGTACTGCAGCCACATCCCCGGCTCGGTGATCCAGGGCCGGTGCACGCGCACATGTCCCGCGCGGTAGGACGCCTTGACCTTCGCGACCGCGCGGCGGGTGGTGCGCTCGGACCCGGTGTAGCCCAACGCCAAGAGCTTGTCGTGGGCCACGTCAGCGCGGACCTTCCCGCGGCTGCGTTCGACCCACTCCTCGACCTTGGGCAGGTACTCATCGACCAGCATCGGCCGCTGCGCAGCCTGCTCCAGTTCACCACCGGCAGCGCGTCGGTCGACGTAGTGCTTGACCGTGTGGTGCGAACAGCCGGCCAGCTCGCCGGCATCGCGAAACGACCCGGTCAGGTCGTAGGCATTCAGGATTTCCATGATCTCCTCGGCAGACTTCAACTCATCCCTTCCTCGGGCAGCGATAGGGCGCTTCAGCACCGCTCATCGCACCCGAGGAAGGGGCCTCAACCGCGGAACGCGGCGAGGCAGACGACGTCGTGTCGGGCAGATCCCATGACCGTCAGCGGGCAGTTCTCATGTCCGCCAGCGGGCAGCTTCGTGGCCGTCTCCGGGCAGTTTCTCGTGGCCGCCGACAGTGGAGACCTCGGTCTCTTGGGAAAGCTTCCTCTCCGGACGACTCCAACTGGATTGGAACGTCTCGGGACAGTTCCCCATGGTTCTGATGACATTTTGATGACCGGTCGAAATCCAGTGGCTGCGCTGGCGTCTCGCTTAGCCGGGAGCTGCCAGGCTGGTGATCATGGCGTCCGCAAGCGCTTGCGCGCGCGCAGCGATCGACTCCGCGGTCTTGTGAGCCTCGACGAACGCCCGCTGCTCCTCGACCGGCATCAAAGGAACCGCTAGCCCTGGAATCAGATCCATTTGGCGGCGCATGTCCAGCACAGGTTTGGTGCGATTGCTCCTCAGGGCAATGGCGAGATATTCGGGATGCAGCTCCTCGGCGCGTAACACCCTGACCCAGACTGGCCATCGCCCACGGCCGGCGTCCTTGCCGTCGCTGATCCAGGTCGTGATGGCAGCGCCGATCTCGACCATGACGTCGCCCGCTTGATGGTCCGTTGGTCGGCCATGGGGGAACTGGATCACCCCGGCCGCGGCCAGCTCCCCCAAGGTGGTGACGCTGATCGGTCTGACTCCGGTGTCGAGCGACTCAAGCACGACGCTGTCCCGAGCCAGGGCCTCCCCCGCAGTCTCCAGAGTGGACAGGGCTGCATCGAAGTCCGGCTGCTGCGGCAAGCCAGGCTGTGGGGTTCAGGTTCACCCCTGACTCATCTAGCTCTCGAGGGCTAACCCAGACGGATTCCGAATCATTCTCTTCGTCGAGCAATCGGGAGGCGACCACGTTGGCGAGTTCTTCTTGAGAGCTGTCGCTGGCGTCGACGAGGTGGACCCTTCGGTCCCCTCGTTCGCCGGGGTGTTTGGCGACTGCAGCACCCAGAGCGCCAGGGGCATCGGACTGTGCCGTAGCAGCTTTGACGGCAGGGCGACGACGGCCGACAGTACGTTCGCGTGGAGCACATCGCGGCGATCCATCTCGTCTGAGCGGCTATCAAGCACGGATGCCCGCGTGACTACGAAGCCCGCCCCCGAGTCCGTCAAGTGCGCGGCGACGAAGTGCAGGAACTCGAAGAGTTGGAACTCGGTCGAGAACGGCGGCTCGGCGATGACCGCTTCGCATCGGAGGTCGTCGAGTTTCACGCTGCCCTCCCCATCCGGAAGTGCTGCGCGCACCATCGACCGACTCCCCCGGAGGAACAGCCGACGCTGCGCCACGAGAAGGGCGTCGGCATCGATGTCCGTTGCCACCATCCGATCGGGGTTCGCGCCCGCCCGGAGCGCCTCGGCGAGCGCCCCGCCCATGCCGGCCACGGGGTCAAGCAGCGTTCGGGGCTGCGTGCGTGCGGCCATTCGGCCCAGCGTTCTGCGATCGGCGAGCCGATGGAACCAAAGTCTGACTCCTTGCGCCCGAGGCTGTCGTCGAGGCGCTTAAGGAACGCATCCACCATTTCCGGCACCTCGACGACGGGCACTCGTCCGATAGCGTCTAGCACCGGGGCAATGGTCTGAGCAGGGCCCCCGTCGACCACCGCGGTCGGGAGTGAGGTCAACTCTGGTGGACCTAGCTTGGCCACGGCCCGCTGGTACCTCTCCCAGGAGACGTCTGCGGCTGCGACCAGTGCTTCCCAGCTGTGCTCTTCCGTGACGTCACACATCCGGCGTGCCGAGGCCAGCGCAAGCACCGCGGAGCATCGCCTCGGTCGTGCTCGCGCCCCGCAGTGACTGAAGGTAAGCCGACCAAAGCACCACATCGCCGGAGAGCTCACCGACCACCTTCCCGTTGGACTTGAGCCAGTCCGAACCTGCTCGACCCTGAAGACCGGTCGGCCCCTGGCGCTGAAGACCGGATGCGGCTCTGGGAACGGACTGCGACGGCCGGTCGACTTCGCAGCCGGAGTCCGAAGCGACCGCTTACGCCAGTTGCTCACGACGTTCGGCTTCACCCCGGCTAACGCGGCGATGTCGCCGACTCCCAACAGCACACCCGTCTCGACTCTCGACTCCATGGCAGCAGTGTGACACGAAAGTGACCCGCTTCACGGTTGACAGTCCGATCGATTTGATGTCACACTTTGTGAGTCAGATCATTACGGGATCACAGAGACAGGATTATTCATATGGGCCTCTTCGCAGCTTTCATGAACGGTGGAGGCAGCCTGTGGCGCTGGTGCCCCGGGTGCCTGCGCGAGCAGCAGTACATCCGCCTGAACGCCGGCACCATCCGGTGCCTGGCCTGCGGGCGCCAGACCATCGGCTGACCTGTATGCCGCGGGCCGATCGCCGCCGGTCGCCGTCCGGTCCGCTCTGCACTCCCCAACACCAACTGAATGCGTGTCGAGAGATCCCACCGCAGCGGCTTCGGACGCGTGGGAGGCAACCAGCTGACCCGGCAACGGTGCCCCCGAAGGCTCAAGACACGGTCCGCACGGCCCCCGCCGGAGCAGTCAACCAAACGGGCCAGAGCGAGCGCTCTGGTCTCCGCCACCCAAGGAGACCCCGCATGACACGCATCATTATCGATGACGTCGATGACATTCAGGACCTCTACAACGCCCTCGCGGCGGTAACGCAGGTCTTCACGAAGATCTCGAGAAGTTCGACTCCGATGACGAGTACTTCTCGAAGGGCCCCAACGATGCATGCGAGTGCGACGACTGCCTCCGAAGTCGGCTGACGGAACGGCAGCCGATCGCCGAGATCGCGACACCGGTTCCATACATTCCGTGCCCTGACCGCGGGAACCACCTGCGTCTGACCGACTGCTGGGCCTGTTGGTGCGACGTCCACCGCGGTGCCTGTCTCGAGGTCGACGTGTTGGCCCCCGAGGCCTGGGACATCGCTGCTGCTGCACTGCTGCCCGCCGCCGGTAAGCACCGCGCAAACGGAGAGCCGCTCACCACGGAGTCCGAGTACCGTCGGACGGCACCGCGCCGACGTGGTCGAGGGCGTCGTGGTCTCGAACGAAGAGGTCGCCTGATGGCAGACCCCGCCTCCCTACGTGAGAACAGACGTCGGATCGTGGATCTCGTTCGCGCTCTGGGGCACCGTCATCGGATTCTGGGTCCTCGTCTTCGGGTGGGCGCTCCTCATCGGTGCGATCCTCGCAGTCGTCTGCTCCAGTACTGGTGGGTGACACTCCTAGGAGCGGCCTTCATCACCGGCTTGCTCTACATCTTCGGGAAATCCAGTGAGTGACGGCCGCGACTCGTGTGCGCCCATCCCGGACGCCCAGTTCGGTGACGTGCCCGGGGGGCGGTGTTGCCTGAGCCATACGACCTGTCACTGGTGCACGCCAAGGAGCGGGTCGCAGCCGCGCACGCCGACATGAGAGAGGTGATCGGGACACCTGCGGCAATGTTCGTATGGATGCGGAAGGCGTCCTACGAACGAGCACTGCACGCGCAAGAGCAGGGGTTGCACCACATCCATCGGATTATCGGTGACGTGGAGCAGCCTGCACCTGCGGGCGAGTGGTGCCGCTCGACGCTGCCAGGGACCCGCTGAACCAGCCCGGGCACCTCGACCGGAGCCTTCGTGAGATCTGGATCGTGCCTACGGTATTCCGAGAGATCGGCCCGCGGGGCAACTCCGAGGGCGTGCGACTGCACTGCTCACGCTGCGCGTGGAGCGCGACTCCCAGCTGCTCCCGGGAGCGGCGTTGGGCCGGCAAACTCCACCTGCTGCGCCGGCATCCCCTACGGCTGCTCCATCCCCGCCGCCGACCGCAGATTGTCAACCGGCGGCCTGTCGACCTGGCCGATGACGGTGTGAGCTCAAGCGGCTACTTTGGGCCAATCGCTCGACCCGCGATTCGGAAGGGGACATGTCCTTGGACTGCAGTCCTGCATGACTGGGATGTATCTATGGCCACTCTGAACCCCTGGAACGACACAACGCCGAAGTGTCCGACGATGCTCCACCATTGCTGAGCCACGCACTCGCACTCGATTGCCAAGACATCGTTGATCGGCCGCTCGGCACAGGGGACGACGATGGCGCTGTGGTTCTCGCGGAGATGACCTGGGACATTTCGGACGACGAAGGAGTGGCCTCACCTTGGGGCGGGGAGTCCGGCAGTGTCTATCTCGCGGCATGTGGCTCGCGTTACTGGATCATTCTGTGTGCAGACGGGGACCGGGAAGTCGAGCCGGTGGATGAGGCATCGGACGTGGATGCCGTCCGCAAGTTCCTCAAGGATTATGTGGACGGCAACGATGAGGTGGCAACCATCTATCTGCGGCCCCAGTCGCACAATCCCTAATGCGGTTCCACGCCAGCCACCTCCTTCGCGACCGGTCTGGCGGGTACGAGGACCTTCGCCTACTGCTGCGCGGCTGACCTCGCCCAATCGGGCATTTGAGGTTCTAGATCCTCGTCCCGGTTGCGGCACCGAGGCAGAAGTACCTTGGGCAGAATGAGCTTCAGCGATCCCGTCCTCGGGTCGCCACCCAAGTCAGGAGAAGCAAGAACGTGAGTCGTGACATGGTGACCTCCCACGTCGAGACGCTTATCGAGCGCATCACCGGCATTGACAAGGCAGCGCCCGACCACGACGGGGACTACCCCGTCCGCTACCGCGACGCTCGCTACTTCGTACGGGTGGCAGGCAACGACGAACGTCCTATCGTCCGCGTCTTCTCTACGGTCGTCGCGGACATCGAGCCTGGCCCGGAGCTGTACGAAACGATCAACGACATCAATACCCGTCTCGGCTTCTGCCGGTGCTTCTGGGTCAGCGGCCAGGTCCTCATCGAGGCCGAGCACCTCGGCCTGACGATCAAGACCCAAGACTTCTTTGAACTCGCCGACAACGTCGCCAGCGCGAGCGACTACTTCGGCCCCAAACTCGTCGAGCGCTTTGGGGGCAAGCTCGCCTTCGACGACAGCAAAGGCGAACAGTACGACGAGCCACCTCTCCCGGGGATGTACCTATGACCACTGAACCTGCGAACGACTCCAACGCCGGGCTCTGGGCTGCTTTCCGAGACGCGATCGTGGAGATCGTCCTCCCTGACGGGCCGATTGTGGTCGGACCGCGGGCAACGCTGGCGACGCAAGAACTACCCTTCCCCGGCGGGGTTCAGACCCCCATACATGTCATTACCGCCGAGAACCCGAACGGCGCCAGCACGGACGCCAGCTCGAACGCGTCGGCGATGGATGCCCTGACCGCGGACGCGCGCAGGCTCGGCGCTAAGGTCCACCCAGCCCGCGGCGGAAACCTGGAATGGACCCACACGGAGACAAGCGTTGCAACCATTGGCTTGACGGACGCTCAGGCCGTCGACCTCGGCCGCAAGTACGGTCAGCTCGCGATCTTCCGTTGGACGAGTGACTCCTGGAGCCTGCTCGACTGCGCGGACGGCAACTGTTTCGCTTACGCCTGGGGAGCGACGTCAGGCACCGTCGACACCTTGCGTGCCCGGCCGGACTTCACCGATCTAACACAGTGGTCCGGAAGTCAGCGCATGACGCTCGTGACCTGGGAAGAGGTCAGAGACCATCTACGGCGACGCCTGATCATGGACGAGGAGTGGCTCGTCGAGGCCAATGATGAGCTCACATGGTGGCCGACCCCCTTCCCACTGAGGGTGGCCGTCGTCGACGAGGGCGAGTACCCCAACGGAGACAATCTGCTCCGTATCAACGCCGAAACCGAGCTTGCGTCGACCGACGATGAGCGACTCGGTGTGCAGTTGGCAAACGAGTTCAGGCACCGGTACCCCACCGGCACACTCGTCTTCGAGAACGGTGTACTTCGCCTCTGCACGGCGATCGCGTTGAACCCCTTGAGTCGAAGTGTCCTCAGCGCGTTCCACGAGTCGGTGCTCATCCAGGCAGCAGTCGCATTGGAACTCGCGGACGAGTGGGCAAACGTCGACGGGTTGGGCTGGCCGGACGCCGACGACCTCGCCCATCCGTCCTCCGGCCCTCGCGATGACGTCGATGAACTCGTCACGGTCTACCGGCCCGTTTTCCACAGCCCGCAGAGCAATCCCCGGCTCGAGGACGAGATCCGCTACGCCTGGGACCTCTCCCGCCCCTTCGTGCGGCAGCGCCTCGTGAACGAGGGCTGGCTGGAGGGTTTCTCCAACGACGAGGTGGACTTCTACTACTCCCCTGACGACCAACTCGTCGAACTTGCGATCGGGGTCAATCCCGACGACTGGCGCGTGGAGAAATTCGGCCTAGGGCTCAATGTCTGGGCCAGAGTTCTGCCCGCGGGAGAGGCATTTGACGAGCACGGAACGAATCTCATGAACATTGCCCTGATGCGCAACTTCCCTGTGAGCGTTCTCGGCCACATCACGGGTGGACCCGACGAGGAGCAAAGGGGCTCAATCCTGAGCGCCTATCTTCCGCTCAACGTGTGGGCGGAGTACGCGGCTCACGGCCCGGAAAGCATGGCCATCACCGTGGGGAACTACGCCCGGCAGTGTGGATACGTATCTCGCACCTTCCGCAACTGGTTCCAAGAGATGACCCAGCAGGGCGGCGAAGATCTCTAGCC
>CAWIFK010000016.1:0-104160 GCA_963835385.1 uncultured Actinomycetota bacterium | reverse complement strand
TCATAATCCTTCGGTCGTGGGTTCGAGCCCCACCCGCCCTACAACGCGCTGGTTGAGGTGCGAGCGAAGCGAGCCTCGAAACCAAGCGGGCCGTCAGCAGTCCGCAAAGAGTCCGCGCGAGCCGCGGCCGCGGCAACATCCAGCCGGACGGCCACCGCGTCGAGGTCGTCACCGAAGCGGGGCATCGAGACGGGGACGCCGAGGAAGGCCGACGTGCCTGGGCATCACAGCTAGCCGGCGGCGCACCGGAATCCCATGTTCCCGGTGGAGCTGTCCGGTGTGTTGGCTGTTCGGGCCGCGACGCGGTACCGGTTGCAGTAGGAGTGGTGGCATAGGTAGGAGCCGCCGCGGATGACTTTGGACTCGCCGTCTGGCGGACCCTTGGGGTCGGCCAGTGTGGTGTTCGGGTGGATTGCGCTGAACCAGTCGGTGCACCATTCCCACACGTTGCCTGCAACGTTGTGGAGACTGAAGCCGTTGGGATCGAAGGCATCGACCGGTGCCGTGCCGAGATAACCGTCGGCCAAGGTGTTCTCGGTGGGGAAGGCGCCTTGCCAGATGTTGCACATCCACCGGCCGTCCGGGGTCAGCTCGTCACCCCACGCGTACCTCGCGTTCTCGAGGCCGCCGCGGGCGGCGTACTCCCATTCGGCTTCCGTGGGGAGCCGCAGCCCGGCCCATTGGCAGTACGCGACAGCGTCGTTCCACGAGACATGCACCACCGGATGTTCCATCCGCTCGGTCAGGGCAGAGCTCGGGCCTTCGGGGTGTCGCCAGTCGGCGCCGTATACCTGCCGCCACCACGGTGCTTGCGTCACTGCGCCGATGATCGGAAAGTCTGCAGGAAGGAGGCCGGCGAAGACGAAGGACCAGCCGTATCGCTCGGCGTCGGTTCGGTAGCCGGTGGCGTTCACGAACTCCGCGAACTTCCGGTTGGACGTGGCGTATCGGTCGATACGGAACGGTGAAAGGGTGACCCGGCGAATCGGGCCTTCGCCGTCGGCAGGGAACCCGTCCGGGTCGTCGCCGCCCATCAGGAGCGACCCGCCGGGCAGGTGCACCAGCGTGCTGTCGGCGGCGGTACCTGTGGTGGTGGCCCGTCCCAGGCCGGCGCGCGGTGGCGGGGGGTGGTCGCCGCTGTCCCCGCGGGTGGCCGCACAGCAAGGCGGCCGCGCGGCCCCTTCTCGCTCGTCCATGGTCCTGGCTACGGCCCGGTCGCGGCCATCTGCTGCTGCGCACCGGCCAGTGCGCCCCTGAGTGCCGGGACGTGGTGGCCGCTCGCTTCGCCGATTATCCCGCCCATGGCGGCGCCCAAGCCGGTGGCCGGCACCAGGAGCGGCCACACCACGAGTCCGGAGAGGGAGCCGAGGGCGCCGAGGCCCTGGGCTCCTTCGCGGACAGAGTGGTCGGACTGTTCTACCGATACCTTGCCGCTCAAGTCCCGAGTGACCAGGATCGCGCCGTGCAAGTGGGCCTCGCAGGCCAGCGCGGCTTGGTAGTCGTCCTGGGCGGCGTCGTGGGACAGGTAGCTGCTGATGAGGACGTCGGTGGTCTCGTGGTTGAACGGCAGTGAGAGGACCCGGAGTCCGGCGGTGGCGGGGTTGTTCATCATCCTGAGATCCCGTGTGCGGCCTGGGCGTGGTGGGCGGGCTTGGCCGCGTCGGCGGCGAACTCCATCCGCACGTTCACGTTACCGGGCGGCAGCGGGACGTCGGCCTCGGCGACGATCACGCCTTCGGCCCCCTTGTCAGGGACGACGAGGTCTGCGCTGATCGTGTACGAGCGGTTGTAGATGCGCGGGATCATGCCCGGTGCGACGTTCTGGACGTCACCGCGGAACTCCATGGTGTCGGTGTCGTCGAGGGGCGGTGTGATGCCGAAGAAGGCGGAGAGCGTGGCCAGCAGCGGCAGCACCTTGTACCGTTCCGCCTCCTGCCAGAACAGGTCCTTGGGGTCTTGGACCTTCTCAGGGTGGTGCGCGGCCAGGTCGTGGGCCTGGGTGAAGTCCTCGGGCAGGTAGTACAGCTCGGCCGGGTCGGCGTCGGGATCCCACACGTCCGGGGCGTAGGGTCGCAGCGCCTCCGGGGTGACCACCCACGGGATGCGGGGGGTCTGCGTCTGGATGGGTCCCCCGAACGTGCTCGGGTTCCCGAACCCGGCGTCGTCGATCAGCACCAACAAGACGTTCGGCGCGCCCTGAGGAGGTTCGGGATGACGAATCAGGTTCCAGCCCGGCTCCGAACCCCGGAGGGTGTGGTTCGCAGTCCCGCCGAACTCCGCTCCCGCCAGCGGCAGTGCCGTACGGTCAAGTTCGGTCATCTGCGATCTCCACGTCGGTCATCGGCGCCCAGGAATCTGCCAAATCTGCTGGCATGGGCACCCAGTGGGCGGGCGCGTGAGCGCACTGGGCTGGCAACGACGATCCGACGGCCCGAGAGCGAAGTCATCATCTGCCGGGGATGACCTCGCTCAGATCGTCCGCGGACCTTGCCGGGCGCTCGCCCAACGCCGATAGCTGCCCGGTGAAGAACCTCTGTCCCCCGTATCCGAGATCGGGTAGTGGCACCAAGGGCTCGCGCCCCTCGGACTCCCGGACGCGGAACCACTTCGTCGGCCCGGCGTCGATGCGTGTCACCAGGCCGGCCGACGAAGCAGCTCCGCAACGATGGGTCTGGTTCCTCGAGTGCCGCTCCAGTCCGCAAACAGTCCGCAGAAAGCTCGAGAACCGCCGCAACCGACCGAAGGCGTCGTGCGGTGTTTGCGCGGGTCAGCGACGGAGGGAGACGACTGCAGACAACCCCAGACTGGTACCTGGATGCCTCATGATCCTTGGGTCGTGGGTTCGAGCCCCACCCGTCGCATAAGAGCACAAAAGGGCTATTCATCCCCGTGGCTGCGGGGCAGACACTCGGGACATGAGCATACGCACGATGGCGGCGGCGGTCACCGCAGCGCTCCTCGCACTTGGAGCGCTGCCGACGCTGGAAGCCGCACTGGCGGATGAGGCGACGGGACCGGGCCAGGAGGAGTCGTCCACGGCCGGCGAGGGCGCGACGGACAGCAATGGGCCGCCTCCGTGGCGCCACCGAGCCGACGACGACACGCGGCACGGCCCGCCTCCGTGGGCTCGGGGGGACCGTGAGCAGCCTGCACAGGCGATGCGCCGGCTGGTGCACCGCCACGCCGAGGACATGCAGCGGTGGCACGCCTGCGTCACGGACGGTCGGGCCGACTGCGCGAAGCCCTGGCCGCCCGGGCTGGCCAAGAACCGGTCGTGACCGGTCTCTCGGCACCGGCAGCCGCGTCGGTGCAGCGGAGAGAGGGGCGGAGAGCGTCCCGGGGGAGGGTGACCTCTCCGCCCGCTCGGGTCACGGTCGCCCGCGCCGGTAGTCACAGCGCGCCTCGTCGTGACGCGCGTGGGCCACTGCAAGTTGACCGACGCCCGCCCCTGCACCTGAGGCTGCTCGCCGGCCGTCGGACCCGCCACGCTGGGCGGGACGCGCCATCGCGCGCAGCGTTGTGGGAGGGGCACCGTGCTGGTGGCCGGCCTCCTGGTCGCGGTTGCCGGCAGCGTGGCCGGGTTCGCGGGCCTGGTGGTGAGCGCCGGCCTGCAGTATCGGCTGCAGTCCCAGCAGGTGGAGCTGATCCACGGCATCCGGGCGACGGCCGCCACGGGTGCCGACGCCGACCACGGTGCCCGCGGTGCGAACGACTGCTCGGCCGTGTGTCAGACCCAGAAGGGCGAAGTGCTCTCCCTGCACGTCCGCGGGGTGCCGAAAGCGGGGGAGATGCTGCTGCTGACGAACCTGCTCCTCGTCGGCTGGGTGATCGCCCTGCGGGGTGGAGAGGTCGAGACCGCCAGGGTCGCGGGCGACCCGGCACGCTAGACCGAGGAGCGGTGCAGCGGCTGGGTGAGTGAACGCAGCGAGTGGTCGCGTAGCAGGATCGCAGCACCGGCGACGATCGCGACCAGCTCCGCCGCCGCCGCCGTCCAGACCGCCCAGCCGGTCCACTGCTCATGGACACCGAACAGGCCGACGGTGGCCGCGATCAGGAACGCACCCAGGGTGCTCAGCCCGAACCCGATGCCGAGCAACGGCGGCAACCAGTGCCGCCATGCCAGCAGCAGCACCGCGATCGCCGCACCACCCACGACGTTCGCCAGGAACGCCGGTCCGATGACCTCCTCGCCGCGGAACACGTCGAACCAGAGATACAGGTGCACGGCAGCCGAGACGAGGACTGCCGCAGCGGCCACTATCCGCATGAACATCAGGCGCTCCCTTCGTCGCACCGGCGGCCCGGACAGCCTCAGGCACCGAGATCCGCGTGGACCGCTCGAAGGGGTAGACGCGCGGAGGTGTCGGTCGGTTCACCTGACCTCCGTCTTGTCGTCAGGAGGAGGTCTCCGCCGGCCGGCGGCGCGTCGTGTACCGGCGCGCCGCCGGGCTGGTCAGCGCCAGCAGCTCGAGGATGCCGAGGGCGACGTGGGGGAGGCTGGAGCCGAGGGTCGGCCGGGGTCCGCCCTTCGCCACGAGCAGGAACGCGCCGAGGATCGTCGTGGCCGCGAAGAGCATTAGCAGGACACGAGCCCAGTTGCGCCCGCGGTAGGTCGCGACCCCGAGACCGATGTCCATCGCCCCCACCAGGACGAGCGCGACGCCGCCTGTCGTGGTGGCCGCCCGGGTCGACGCCGCGCTGGTGAGCACGCTCAGGCCGGCCGGGTCCGCCACCAGCAGCCACGCCAGCACGAGCGCCAGCCCGCCGCGCAGCCCGGCGACCGCCGCGCTGAAGACCACCGCGGCCGGTCGGCTGTCCGCCTCGTCGCTCGCGGGGACGCCGTGCATCCCCTCCGGCGCCTCCACCCCGCGGAGGTCCACGACAGGCAGGTCGCCGTCGGTCACCATCTGGTCGCCGCCGCCGTTGCGGGCGTGGTACCCGGTGGCGAAGTGCGGGATCCGCTCCACGCTGCCCCGCAAGGAGCCGGCATCGGTCAGCGTCGCGACGATGTGGTCCCGCTCGAGGTCGATGTGCCTGGCGATGCGGTGGGTGACCTGGAACGTCATCAGCGACAGGCCGACACTGCGGTCGTACGTGCCGGCCGCGACCCAGTCGACGAGGTAGCCGCCGGGAAGTCGCCACCCGGGCGGGCAGCGCCAGAAGCGGACGTGGTGGCGCTGGGACGGGTTGCCGTGCACGTCCTGCTGGTAGGCGAAGTCCTGCTGGCGTTCGAAGAGGTAGAGCGGACTGACCGGCGCCTCGGGGTACGGACGCCGCGACAGCGTGGCTCTCACGATCCGGAGGCTGCTGGCCGGGGTGACCTCGTCGGCCAGGGTCCAGCCCGCCGCGGCCATCGCGGCGTGGACCTGATCCACGTCGCCCCGGAACGCGAGGTTGACCGGGTCCCCGAGCAGGCCGTCACTGGTCCGGGTCCTGCCGATGAAGTAGTTGGGGACGTAGAGGTAGGTCAGGACTCGGTGCAGCCGGGGCAGGACGAGGTAGGCGACGAGCAGCCAGAACACCAGGAGCAAGGCGACCTGCCAGTCCCACTGCAGGCTCTCGGCCAGCAGGAGGTAGGCGAGCCACGCTGCGGCGATGCCGGCATAGACGAAGAGAAGGGCGTCCACTCGCGTCATCGGGGAATGGGCGCCTGCCTGCGCGCCTGTTCCCACGCTGTCCACCGCACACCTCGCAGTCCTGTCGCCGCGGGACAGCCCTCAGTGTGGGGTTCGCGCACCGACGGCGGCCTCACCCGTCGAGGATGAGCCCGGCCGGCGCGGTGGCGCGGCACCTTGCCTCTTGTTGCCGCTGCGCCCTAGCGTGTACCCCTCAGAGGGGGGACCGTGGCCGAGTTCATGCGCAACACCGACGCGTTCGCGTTGGGGATGGAGACGGACGCGCGCCTGCGGTCCACAGTGGTCAGCGTCATCCTGCTGGACCGGTCACCGGACTGGGACGTGCTGTGCGACCGTTTCGAGCGGGTCTCCCGCGTGATGCCGATGTTCCGCCAACGGGTCGTGGCGAGCCTGCCGCCCGCGCCACCGCGCTGGGTCTACGACGCCGACTTCGACCTGCGCTACCACGTGCGTCGGCTGACCGCGCCGGCTCCCGGGACGCTCGACACCGTCCTGGAGATGGCGCGCCGCGCGCAGATGGACGAGTTCGACCACGCCCGGCCGATGTGGGAGGTCGTGCTCGTCGAAGGCCTCGCCGACGGTGGCGCCGCCCTGCTGGTGCGGCTGCACCACGCCCTGGCCGACGGCATCGGGGCAATGCAGGTCGCTGAGCTGATCTTCGACCTCGACCGGACCCCTCGTGACCTGGGCCCGCTTCCGCCGGTCCCGGCGGCGCCGGGGCCCGGCGCGCTGGACGGCGTGCGCGGCAGCCTGGTGTACGACACCGCGCTGGCGACTCGGCTGGCCCGGCGAGCACTCGACGTGCCCAAGCTGGTGGCCGGCGGGGTGCGGCGCCCCCGCCACACGCTCCGAGGGGCTCTCGAGACCGGCGCCAGCGTCTACCGCACGGTCCGGCCGATCAACGAGACGTTCTCGCCGATCATGCAGCGACGTGGCCTGGTGCGCGAGCTCCGCGTCCACGAGGTCCCGCTGGCGGACCTCAAGGCGGCCGGGCGCGCGGCCGGCGGCTCGCTCAACGACGCCTTCCTGGCCGCGGTGACCGGCGGCCTGCGCCGCTACCACCACGAGCACGGCGTCGACGTCGCCGAGCTGCGGGTGACGATGCCGATCAGCATCCGCACCGATGAGGACGCGGCCGGCGGCAACCGGCTGACCCTGATGCGGTTCGCGCTGCCGGTCAGCGTGGAGGACCCCGGCGAGCGGATCCGGGAGATCCGGGTCCAGACCGGCGCTGCCCAGCGGGAGCGCTCCCTGCCGCACACCCAGACGATCGCGGGGGCGCTGAACCTGCTGCCGCGCTGGTACGTCGGTGCGATCCTCCGGCACGTCGACTTCCTGGCCAGTGACGTCCCGGGCATCCCGATCCCCGTCCACCTCGGCGGAGCAGCCGTGCAGATGCAGTACGCCTTCGGGCCGACCATCGGCGCGAGCGTCAACGTCACGCTGGTGTCCTACGTCGACACCTGCGCGGTGGGCGTCAACGTGGACACCGGAGCCATCCCGGACGTGGACCTCTTCCACGCCTGCATCGTCGCGGGCTTCGACGAGGTGCTGGCAACGGGCGCGACCACGGCGCTGGCGGCCTCCGGTGCCGACTGACACCGCCACCGGGTCGGTGGACATCGAGGCGCCGTACGCCGCCGTGCTCGAGGTGGTCCGGGACGTAGAGAGCCAACCGGTCTGGATCAAGGAGATCCAGGAGGCCGAGCTGCTCGAGGTCTACGAGGCCGACGGGCTGCCGGCGTCCGCCCGGTTCAAGGCCTCCGCGACCGTCGGCACCGACGAGTACACCCTCGCCTACGAGCACCACGACGACGGCATCAGCTGGACGATGGTGACCGGTCGGCTCCAGACCGGGCAGGAGGGCCGCTACACGCTGCGCGAGCTCGCACCGGACCGCACCGCCGTCACCTACCAGTTGACCATCCACCACAACCTGCCGCTGCCCGGGTTCCTCAGGAGCCGCATCGTCAACGGTCTGGTGCAGAGCACCCTCGAGGGACTTCGAGGGCACCTCGAGCAGTGAGCCGACCAGCACGCGAGCGGGGCGGTGTGCCGCCACCGTTGTCGCCGTGGCGGTTCATCGTCTCCTTCGGGTTCGTTGCGATGCTCGCCGACGTCGTCTACGAAGGCGCCCGCTCGATCACCGGACCGCTGCTCGCGGGGCTCGGCGCCAGCGCGCTGGTGGTCGGCGTGGTCACCGGCATCGGCGAGTCCGCTGCGCTGCTGCTGCGTCTGGTCTCCGGGCCGCTCACCGACCGGTCCCGCCGGTTCTGGTCGTGGACGCTCGCCGGCTACGGGCTCACGGTGGTCAGCGTGCCGCTGCTCGGCCTGGCCTCCGTCCTCTGGGTCGCCTCGGGCCTCGTCATCGCGGAGCGGGTCGGCAAGGCCGTGCGGTCCCCGGCCAAGGACACCCTGCTCTCGCACGCGGCGTCGGTGACCGGCCGCGGCCGCGGGTTCGCCGTCCACGAGGCGCTGGACCAGGTCGGCGCGCTGGCCGGCCCGCTGGCGGTCGCAGCGGTGCTGGCCGCTACCGGCGGTGACTACACGCCCGCGCTGCTCGTGCTCGCCCTGCCGGGAGCGGCGGCGCTCGCCCTCGTCGCCTGGCTGGCGCTGCGGGTGCCGCACCCGGAGCACTACGAGACGTCCGTGGGGCCCTCGGCTCGCGGCGATCGGGACCACACGGGCCCCGCGACCGCCCGGCTGCCGGGCAGGTTCTGGGCCTTCGCCGCGTTCGCGGGCCTGACGACCGTCGGCTTCGCGACCTTCGGGGTGATCTCGTTCCACCTGGTGACCGAGGGCCTGCTCGGCGCGGCCGCGGTGCCGGTGCTCTACGCCGCCGTGATGGTCGTCGACGCCCTCGCCGCGGTCGCGACCGGTTGGTGGTACGACCGCGTCGGCGCGGTCGTGCTGGTGACGCTGCCGGGGGTGGCGGCCGTCGTACCGGCGCTGGCGTTCTCGGGCACCGTGGCGCCGGCCGTGGCGGGCGCGCTGCTGTGGGGCGTCGCGCTCGGCGTCCAGGAGTCGACGTTGCGGGCGACGGTGGCCGACCTGGTGGCGCCGAGGCGGCGGGCCACTGCCTACGGGCTGTTCGGGGCGGTCGTCGGCGTCTCCGCCGCCGCGGGGGGCGCCCTCGCCGGCGGGCTGTACGACGTCTCGGTGCGCCTGCTGGTCGCGGTCACCGTGGCCCTGCAGGCAGCGGCGCTCGCCGTGCTGGCAGTGACGCTGCGACGCAGCGGCCGCCTCACCCCCCGAGGGTGAGGCCCCGGCGCCGCACGCTCGTTAGACAGGAGGGGCACGCGCGCCGGCCCGACGGTGCGCCGGACGCGAGAGGGCCGACACGATGGCCGTGTGGACGAAGGGTGACAGCGTGCAGGGCGAGTCGAAGATCCTGCCTCGGTTCGCGCGGGCCGGGATGCTCAGCGTGCCGAAGGACCGGCTGCCCGAGAGGGAGATGCTGGCGCAGACGGCGTACCAGATCGTCATGGACGAGGTGATGCTCGACGGCAACGCCCGGTTCAACCTGGCGACGTTCGTGACTACCTGGATGGACGACGAGGCCGACCGGCTCTACGCCGCCACCTTCGACAAGAACATGATCGACCGCGACGAGTACCCCCAGACCGCCGCCATCGAGTCCCGGTGTGTCCGGATGCTCGCGGACCTGTGGCACGCACCGGACGCGGCCGACACCATCGGCACCTCGACCACGGGCAGCTCCGAAGGCTGCATGCTCAGCGGGCTCGCGCTCAAGCGCCGCTGGCAGCAGGCGCGCCGCGCCGCGCACAAGCCGGCGGACCGCCCCAACATCGTGATGGGCGCGAACGTGCAGGTCGTGTGGGAGAAGTTCGCCAACTACTGGGAGGTCGAGCCCCGGTATGTCCCGCTGGAGGGCGACGTCCTGCACCTCACCGCCGACCGGCTGCTGGACCACGTGGACGAGAACACCATCGGGGTCGTGGCTGTGCTGGGCTCGACCATGGACGGCAGCTACGAGCCGGTGCGGGAGATCTGCGCCGCCCTCGACGACTACGAGCGCTCCAGCGGGGTCTCGGTGCCGGTGCACGTCGACGCGGCCTCGGGCGGCTTCGTGGCGCCGTTCCTGCAGCCGGACCTGGTGTGGGACTTCCGGTTGCCGCGCGTGGTGTCGATCCAGGCCTCCGGTCACAAGTTCGGCCTGGTGTACCCCGGCGTGGGCTGGGTGCTCTGGCGCGACGTGGAGCACCTGCCCGAGGAACTGGTGTTCCACGTGAACTACCTTGGCGGCGACATGCCGACGTTCGCGCTGAACTTCTCGCGACCGGGCGCCCAGGTCGTGCTGCAGTACTTCCAGTTCCTGAGGCTCGGCATGGAGGGCTACCGGCTGGTCCAGCAGGCCTGCCAGGACGTCGCGGTGCACGTCGCCGGGGCGCTGGGGGAGATGGCGGAGTTCCGGGTCGTCTCCGACGGGCGGGACCTCCCGGTGGTGACCTTCGCGATGAGCCCGGACGTGACGAAGTACGACGTCTACGACGTCTCCCGCAAGCTGCGTGAGCGCGGGTGGCTGGTGCCGGCGTACACGATGCCTCCCAAGCGGGAGGACCTGGCGGTGCTCCGCGTCGTGGTCCGCAACGGCTTCAGCCACGACATGGCCGAGCTCTTCCTCGACGACCTGCGCAACGCCGTCGACTGGCTCGACGACCTGGACGGGCCGATGCCGCGCGAGGCGCAGCCCAACGGGTTCCACCACTGAGTCGCCGCGCCGGGGACGGCGCGCGGTCAGCCCTTGTTGCCGCTGGTGGCGATGCCTTCGATGAAGTGCCGCTGACCGAGGAAGAACACCACGATCATGGGGACCGTGGTGATGACGCTCGCGGTCACGATGAGCTCCCAGTGCCACTCGCCGCCGAACCCGAACTGGTCGAGCATCGACTTCAGGCCGCGGGGGACGGTGAAGGTGTCACTGTCGCGCAGGTAGATCAGCGGGCGCATCAGGTCCGTCCAGGCCGCCTGGAACTCGAACAGCGCGGTCACCACGAGTGCCGGCTTGGTCAGCGGCAGCGTGATCCGGGTGAACATCTGCCAGTTGTTCGCGCCGTCCAGCCGGGCGGCCTCGAACAGCTCGCGGGGCAGCCCGAGGAAGAACTGCCGCAGCAGGAAGATGTAGAACGCACTGCCGAACAGGTTGCCGGCCCACAGCGGCGTCAGCGTGCCGGTGAGCCCGACGGAGTCCCAGATCAGGTACGTCGGGATCATCGTCACCGCGCCGGGGATCATCATCGTGGCGAGCACCAGCCCGAACAGCGCGTCGCGGCCCGGGAACCGGAAGTGCGCGAAGCCCCACGCGACGCAGGCGCTCGAGATCGTGACGGTGACCGTGGCCAGGACCGTCACCAGCGCCGAGTTCATCAGCCACAGCGCCATCGGCGCCTCGTGCCAGATGGCGAGGTAGTTGTCGAAGGTGAGGTGGTCGGGGATGAGCTTGTTGTCGAACACCTCCGAGCGCGGCTTCAACGACGCGCTGAGCAGCCACACGAACGGGTAGACGAACACGACGGTCAGCCCCGCCAGGAGCCCCCAGATGACGTACCGGGCCACCCGGGACCCCAGGGGGGGCTTCGACGGCCGGTCGGGACGCTCAGCGACGGGTGCCGCCGGCGCCGTGACCAGGCTGTCGACGCGGGGTGCCGGGGTGTCGGTGGAGGTCATGCCTGCTCGCTCTCGTAGTAGACCGACCCGCGGCTGACCCGGATCTGGATCGCCGTGATCGCCATGATGATGACGAACAGCAGCATCGCCATCGCGGAGGCGTAGCCCATGTGCAGGAACTCGAAGGCCTGCTGGAACAGGTAGATCGCGTAGAACAGAGCCGCATCGTTGCCGTAGGTCGAGTTCCCGGCCCCGAAGTACGCCGTGTAGGCCTCGGTGAACGACTGGAAGGCGGCGATGGTGTCGATGATGACGATGAAGAAGATCGCGCTGCTGACCATCGGGATCGTCACGTGCCGCGTCTGGCGCCAGAACCCCGCGCCGTCGATGCGAGCCGCGTCGTAGAGGTCCTGCGGGACGTTGCGCAGCGCCGCGAGCAGGATGACCACCGAGGCGCCGACGGTCCACAGGCTCATCACGACCAAGCCCGGCTTCACCCAGGCGGGGTCGGTCGTCCAGGCCGGTCCGTTGATGCCGAACCAGCCCAGGAACGTGTTCACGAGGCCGTCCTGACCGTTGAACAGCAGCAGGAGCAGCACGCCGACGGCCACCGCCGGCGTCATCTTCGGCAGGAAGAACGCGGTGCGGAAGAAGCCGGCCGCGCGCCCGGCGCGGTTCAGCAGCAGAGCCAGCAGGAACGACAGCACCAGCTGCGTCGGCACCGACAGCACCGCGAACACGAACGTGTTGGTCAGCGCCAGCCGCACCTTGGGGTCCTCGACCAGGTGCCGGTAGTTCTCGAGCCCCACGAACGACGGGTCGTTGATCACGTCGTAGTCGGTCAGCGACAGGTAGCCGGTGTAGATCAGCGGGTAGAGCGTGAAGACCAGGAAGCCGATCAGCCAGGGGCTGATGAACAGCAGCGCTGCCCGGTTCTCGATGGCCCGGCCGGTGCGGGTGCGGCTGCTCACCCGTCCCACTCCGCCCAAGCGTCGTCGAGGGCCTTCTGTGCCTCCTCCTGCGCCCGCGCCATCGACTCCTGGGCGTCCTGCTGACCGTTCAGGACCCGGTTGACCCCGTCCTGCCAGGCGGTCTCGAACTCCTGGCCGGCCGGGTTCGCCGGCAGCGAGAACGTGTGGTCGTTGGCTGCGTACGTCGCCTCGATGGCGGCGTTCCAGGTCTCGTCGTCGACGGGCTTGATCATCTGCTGGATCTGGTCGTCGGCCTCGCGGTTGCCGGTGAGCACGCCGGTGAAGATGCCGCCGTCCTTCTCACGCAGGCTCGCCCGCTTCTCGGCCGCCTTCACCCAGCTGTCCGTGGCGGTCATCGTCCTGGCGAAGCGGCAGGCGGCAGCGGCGTTCTGGCTGCCCTTGGGGATGGCCCACGCGGACCCCGATGCGAACGCGATCGGCTCGTCGCTGGTGTCGCGCACCGTGTCGAAGGCCATGTTCACGTCCGGCGTGACGTCGTTGAGGACGTTGATGTACCACTGCTCCATCGGCATCGCACCGAGGGTGTCGGTGGCGAACTGGTTGCCCTCGCCGAAGAAGTCGGTCGAGTCGCGGAAGGCCTTGACCTTGCTGAAGCCGCCCTGGTCCTCGTAGATGCTCACCGCCCACTCGAGTGCCTCGACGACCTCGGGAGAGTCGAGCTGCGCGGTGCGCCCGTCGTCGCTGATCAGGGAGCCGCCGTTCGACTTCACCCACAGCGGCAGGAACTCGGGGAGCTTGCTGTCGAACCCGATGACGCGCAGCTTGCCGCCCTGGCTCCTGGTGAGCTTCCGGTTCGCCTCGGAGACGGCCTGCCAGTCGTGCCCGTTGACGTCCGCGACGGTCAGCCCGGCCTGGTCGAGCAGGTCCTTGTTGGCCTGGACGACCTGCACCACGTTGAACTCCGGGATGCCGTAGATGCTGCCCTCGAACGTCACCTGGTCCAGCGCGGACTCCCGGAAGACGTCGGTGTCGATGCCCTCGCCGTCGATGCAGTCGTCGAGGGGGACGATGGCGCCGCGCGAGGCGAACGTCCCGATCTGGCCGCGGTCGGCGTAGACGATCTCCGGGGGGTCGCCCGCGGCCACGGACGTGAGGAACTGCTGGATGTCGAGGTCACCCTCGATCAGCTTGACCTTGACGTCGCTGCCGAGCGCCTTCTTCGCCTCGTCGAGGCGCACGCTGCCGATCTCGTCGTCGGCTCCGAACCCCATCACCGTGAGGTTGCCCGACAGCGTCGCCTGGTCGTCGTACGAGGTGTCGCCCTGCGACGAGTCGGCGGTGCCCTGGGCGCAGCCGGCGGCGAGCACGGCGGCGCAGGCGAGGGGCAGGGTCAAGCGAAGGGGGGAAAGGCGTCGCACGGGACCTCCTGGGCGTCGTCATGGGTGCGCGGCGACGCGGTTGCACCGGCGCACAGTTCGCCGGTACCCACTTCTCTTGGACCCAAGCGGACACGGCACCACGTCCTCGACGAGGCGGCCACGTTCAGGCCGGGTCCGCCTCCGGGGAGGTACGAGGCGGCGACTGCCTGCCCGAGACCAAGGGGAGGGCCCAGCGGGCCGCGGGGTCGGCGTCGATGAGCACAGCGCGCAGCAGGAGGCTGAGCGGGATCGCGAGCAGCGCTCCCAGGGCGCCGATCGCCCACGCCCAGAACACCAGGGACAGGAAGGTCAGGGTCGTGGAGAGGCCCACGGCGTCCCCGACGATGCGGGGCTGGATCACGGTCTGGATCACGACGTTGATGACCGAGTAGACCGCGATGACCGCGATCATCAGACCCGGTCCGCCCTCGAGGAGGCCGATGATCGCCGGCGGGACCACGCCGATCACGAAGCCGATGTTGGGGATGAAGTTGGTGATGAACGCGAGCACGCCCCAGACGAAGGCGCCGGGGATCCCCATCAGCCACAACGCGCCGGTGTCGATCACGGCGACGACGGCGCCGAAGCCGGCGGAGACCGCCATGTAGCTGCGCGTTCCCGTCATGAAGCGGCGCAGCGCTGCGACCAGGTCCGGCTTGTGCTCGGCGAGCCGGTCGAAGTTGTGTGACGTCGCGGTCGTGTCGAAGGTGAGGAACAGGACCAGCGTGACGACGAAGAACAGGTCCGAGAGCACCCCCAGCACGCTCGAGAGCAGGTCGCCGGCGATGCCCACGAGGTTGCCGACGTCGAAGGCGGAGGTGAGCTTGTCGATCTGGGCCTGCTCGACGCCCAGGTCGGAGAGCGTCTGGTTCAGGCTCCGCCAGGCGTCGTTGATCTCGGTGGTGTACGTCGACACCAGGGAGGCCGTCCGGGCGACCGAGATCACCAGGCCGAGCGTCAGCAGCGCCAGCGTGAGGTAGACGACGACGATGAGCAGCACGGAAGAGAGCCAGTCGGGCAGGCCCCGGCGGCGCATCCGCTCCCGGAGCGGGTGCACGGTGATCGTGAGGACGAGCGCCAGGAACGCCGGTCCGACGATGTCGGCGACGGCGCGGACCCCGGCGATGGAGACCACCAGCGCGGCGAAGGTGAGGAGCACGATCGCGATCCGGGGGAGCGTGCCAGCCATGACGCCAGGCTCCTTCCCTCGCGGTCTCGCGTAGTCGAAGGTACTGCACCGGCAGGACCGGCGTGGGTGGTCCGGCTCACTGGAGCGCGGCGGTCAGCCGCATCACGTTGTCGACGTAGCGCGCGCCGCGTGAGCGCTGCCCCCACTCGTCGGCGGTGAGCTCGCGCGAGATGTCCCGGTAGCCGTCCTCGACGCGGCGCAGGTCGGCCACCGCCTCCTCGCCGATGAGCAGGAGCGAGACCTCGTAGTTGAGCGCGAACGAGCGCATGTCCATGTTGCTCGACCCGATCACGCCCACGTGGTCGTCGATGCTGAGGTGCTTGGAGTGCAGCACTGCCGGGCTCGGGTAGAGGTAGATGCGCACCCCGGCCGCGAGGAGTGCCTGGTAGTAGGAGCACTGGGCGTGGTGCACCATGAACTGGTCGGCCTGCTCGCTGACGAACAGCTCCACGGCGACGCCGCGCTGGGCGGCAGTGGTGACGGCGTAGAGCAGCGACTCGTCCGGCACGAAGTAGGGGCTGGTCAACGAGATCCGGTTGTGCGCGGAGTAGAGCAGCGTGTTGAACAGGCGCAGGTTGTTCTCGCTGGGGAAACCCGGCCCGCTCGGCACGAGCTGGCACGTGGTCGCAGCGCCTGCTCGTGGCGCGAGTGCCTCGCGGTCGGTGGTCTCGATCTCCTCGACGAGCACCTCACCGGTCTCGGCGTACCAGTCGATGGCGAACACGGCGTGCAGTGCCGCCACGGCGGGACCCTGCACCCGGACCGCGAGGTCCACCCACGCGCGGCCCAGCTGATGGTTCTTCGGCTTGTTGTAGCCCGGCTCGACGAGGTTCTGCGAGCCGGTGAAGGCGACCCGGCCGTCGACCACCAGGATCTTGCGGTGGTTGCGCAGGTCCGGCCGCCGCAGCCGGCCCTTCAACGGCTGGATCGGCATCATCGGGCGCCAGTCCAACCCGGCGGCGTCGAGCCGGCGGGTCAGGTCGCGGTAGCCGGGGATGCCACGGGAGCCGAGGTGGTCCATCAGCAGCCGCACCCGGACCCCCCGGTCGCGGGCGTCGAGGAGCGCCTCGAAGAACGGGGCGGTCATCGAGTCCCAGGCGGTGATGTAGAACTCGACGTGCACGAAGGCGGTCGACTGCCGGACCGCCTCCGTCATCGCCGCGATCGACCCGGCGTAGTCGGGCAGCAGGACCAGGTCGTTGCCGGGCTGGGCCGGGAAGGCGCCGAGCTCGCGGTTCAGGTGCGTGACAGAGGTCAGGTAGGTCCGTTGCGCGTTCGGGTCC
Source organism: uncultured Actinomycetota bacterium (assembly GCA_963835385.1). GTDB lineage: Bacteria > Actinomycetota > Actinomycetes > Propionibacteriales > Nocardioidaceae > Nocardioides_B. The sequence continues at coordinate 88,074 of CAWIFK010000016.1, read as the reverse complement.
TGCCAGGACACCACGTCGGCCGTCCGCCGGCGCACCCGGTCGGTCGCCTCGCTCTGGACCGCCTGGCGCTTCCTCTCGAGGCGGGTCCGGCCGAGGAGCAGGAAGATGACCAGTCCCAGCACGGGCAACGTGAAGATGAGGATCAACCACGCCATCCCGGCCGAGGGCTTGCGGTTGCCCGGGATGACGCCTAGCGCGGCCACCTTGATCGTCAGGTCCGCGACCCACAGCGCGCTCGCGAGCAGCACCGGCCAGGACGGCAGCCAGTCGACCACCAGTGCGGTGTCGGGAACGGGCACGGTGCGACTCCTCCGTCCCCGTCGGTGCGACCCCGCCTGTCCGGCGGGAATCCAAGGCTAGGGGGCGCGGGAACCGGTCGCCGATGGTTCAACCGGGCCATTTTTCAGGTGCCGGTCCGCAGTCGTCTGCCTCAGACTGTTCCCTGCACGCACCTGAGTGTGCCCGAGGAGGAGGTCCGCAGATGTCGCGCCCAGCCGCCGCGGCCCTCGCCGCGGTCGTGACCACGGTCCTCGTGCTGTCCGGCTGCACCGCCGCACCGGACGGCGAACCGGGCGGGGACGCGTCGCGCCCGGCGGCGCCCGCGGTCAGCCTGTCCTTCACCCAGCTGCTCCCCGACGAGGGCACCGAGAAGGGACTGCTCCGGGTGACCAACACCTCGGCCGACGACCTGCACGTCACCGGGATCGGGATGGACTGGCCCGGATACGGCGCCGCGTTCCGCCAGGACAAGGACTCCGTGCTGGCACCCGACCAGACCATGGACCTGCGGCTCACGCTGCCCGGCCCCGACTGCGACGACACCGGCGCGCCGGTGGTGGGTGTCGTCGAGTCCGACCGGGGAACGGTGCGCCAGCCGCTCGTCGACACCGGTGAGGCCTACCTGCGGAGGCTGTGGACGCTGCAGTGCTCGGAGAGGCTGGTCGCCGACGCTCTCGACCTGCGCTACGGCCCTCGCTGGACCCGGCGCGGAGAGGGGAAGGGGTCGAGCATCCTCGGCACGCTCGAGCTGCGCCGTCGGGAGGGTGACGAGCCGGTGCGCCTGCTCGGGGTGCGGGGCAGCGTCCTCTACGACGTCCGGCTTCCCGGCCGCACGGAGCTGCCCGCCGGCGCCCCGGCCGCGTCACTGCCCATCGAGATCCTGCCGGGCAACCGCTGCGACGAGCACGCCCTCGGGCAGGCGACCGCTCCCTTCGTGTTCCGCCTGGAGCTGGCGCTCGGCAGCTCCGGCCCGCTCAAGCTGATCGTCGAGCCGCCTCCCGGCGGCCAGGACGAGGCGAGCGCGATGCTCGTCCGCGCCTGCGCCTGAGCATGGATACTGGTGGCGCCGGTGCCGCGACTCGGACGGTCGGCCGGGTCAGGAGGGGACATGGGAGGGTCAGACAGGGCCGAGGGTCCCGCACGCGGCGGCCCCGGCGCGCCGGCCCTCCGACCGCCGCGACGTCGCGCCCGCGGCCTGGTCGGCACCGTCGGGGTGACGCTGCTCGGGGCGGTCGTCCCCGGGGCCGGCTACCTTTGGACGCGCCGGTGGTGGCTGGGTTACCTGGTGCTGCTGCCCACCCTGGCCCTGGCCGCCGTGGCGGTGTGGTGGGCGGGGCGCGACGTGCGGGCCGCGCTCGACCTCGCGTTCGACCCCACCCGGCTGAAGGTCCTCGCCGGCGTGCTGGCGGTCGGGCTGCTGCTGTGGATGCTGGTGGTGCTGACGACGTACCTGCTGGCGCGCCCCCGCGAGCGCAGTCGCGTGCAGTCGTTCGCCGGTGGCGCCTTCGTGCTCGTGCTGTGCCTGGCGGTCGGCGCCCCGGTGGCGCTGGTGGTGCGCTACGCGCTCGTGCAGGCCGACCTGGTCGGGTCGGTCTTCCGGGACAACCGGAGCGCCACCAGGCCGGAGGGCGTCGGCGTCAGCGAGGAGGACCCGTGGGCCGGCCGGGAGCGGGTGAACCTGCTGCTGCTCGGCGGTGACGGCGGCGTGCACCGGATCGGTGTCCGCACCGACTCCATGGTCCTGGTCAGCATGGACACGCAGACCGGGCGGACCGTGATGTTCAGCCTGCCGCGGAACCTGATGAACGCGCAGTTCCCCGACAGCAGCCCGCTGCACGACCTCTATCCCGACGGGTTCCGCGGCGACGGCGACGCCGGCAACTGGATGCTCAACGCCGTCTACAAGACCGTGCCGGAGCTGCACCCGGGCGTCCTGGGCCGCACCGACAACGAGGGCGCCGACGCGTTGAAGCAGGCGGTCGAGGGGAGCCTCGGCGTCCCGGTCGACTACTACCTGCTGGTCAACCTGCGGGGGTTCCGCGAGATCGTCGACGCGATGGGCGGTGTGACGGTCAACATCAACCAGCCCATCCCGATCGGCGGCAACACCGACCTCGGCATCCCACCCGACGACTACCTCCAGCCGGGGCCGGCCCAGCGGCTCGACGGCTTCCAGGCGCTGTGGTACTCCCGCGGCCGCTACGGCTCCGACGACTACCAGCGCATGGAGCGGCAGCGCTGCATGATCGACGCGATCATCGACGAGGCGGATCCGCTGAACCTGATCCGCCGCTACCAGTCCCTGGCGGAGGCGGGCAAGAAGATCGTCCGCACTGACGTGCCCAGGGAGCTGCTCCCGGCGTTCGTTGACCTCGCGCTCGAGGTCAAGGACGCCCCGGTCCGCTCGGTGGTGTTCCGCTCCTCGCGGAAGTTCTCACCCGGGGACCCGGACTTCTCGTGGATGCGCTCGGTCGTACGCCGCGCTCTGGAGCCGCCGCGCACACCGACCGGGTCGCCCGGCTCCGGGCCGAGCCCCTCGACGAGCGAGGCGGCCGACCCGGAGCCGGGGCAGGCGGTGAGTGCCAGGGACACCTGCGCCTACGACCCGGTCGGGTGAGTCCGGATCAGTGCCGGGGCCGGACCATCACCGGGACGGTCAGCCCGCCGGTGACGGGGAGGCCGGTGAGCTGGTGCCGGGTGAGGGTCTGCGTGGCACGGCCGCGGCGGTTGTAGAACGTCAGCTCGGTCAGCATGTCGTCGTTGCTCGGCTGCGTGCGCACCTCGGCGAGCACGTCGTCGAAGCTCTTGCTCGACTGCCCGGGGTAGCCCTCCTCCGCGAAGAAGTACATGTCCTCCTCGTCGCCGCCGTTGAGGTTGCTGCCTCCGGTGAACTGGAGCTCGCCCATCCGGCCCGCCATGTCGCGCGACAGCCACATCCGCTTGGTCGCCCGCAGCGTGCCGTGGTGGTCGGAGTCGAGCGTCACCCGGAACGTCTGCCGGCTGGCTGCGGGGAGCACCAGTCCGCTGCGCCGGGTCAGCGGGACCCACCGGCCACCGCGTCGTACCTCGGCGCGCTTGAAGGTGTAGCGGTCGTAGTCGCGGCTGAGCGTCGACGTCACGCCGACCGTGTCCAGGGAGATGGACTCGAACTCGTTGAACTGCAAGGTGTAGAGGGTGTTGACCAGGTTCCACGCCGACTCGAAGGTCAGGTCGTAGTTGCTGGCCACCACGTCGCGGCGGGTGACGGTGAAGGACCTGCCGTTCGCCCGGGTGCCGGTGAGCGTCCACCGGACGCGTGAGGTGCCCTTGCCGACGCCGTTGAAGACCGCGTCCAGGTTCGAGAGCAGGTGCGAGAAGGCCAGGTCCGGCACCGCCTCGGGCAGCACGACGTGGGTGGCGCCCTTGCGGACGACGCCGTCCTCCATGCCCACGCGGCTGGTGATGTCGCTGGTCGCGGGGGTGGCGCCGGGCACGCCGAGGATGCCGGCCATCCGGTCCTGGGTGACCGTGCCGATCGGCCGGGGGTCGATGTTGGCGACCTTGAACGGCGGGAAGGTGGGGTCGTCCTGCACGGCGACGGCGCTCGCCGCGTGCAGCGAGAGCTGTGAGGGGCCCGACCACAGCATCGGGTGGCCGAACGCGAGCACCTCGCCGCCGCAGACCGCGGTGACGGTGCCGACCCCCGCCGCAGTGACGTCGCCGTAGGACAGGGCGGCCGCCACGTTGCCGCCCGCGACCAGCGGCGCCGGCTCTCCCGCGGCCGAATACCGGCCGGCCATCGTCACCTGGGAGCGTTGGCGACCCAGGGCCTTGGCGACCAGCCCGAGCCGCTGCTCGGACCCGAGACCGGTGATCGACAGCGGCAGGCGCAGCCGGGTGAGCCCCGATGCGGCCTCCGAGCTGGTCGCGACCCCGCTGCTGACCAGGCGCGTCTCCAGCCGGGCCGGGAGGTCCACCTTGGTGGGGGCCAGGCCGGTGGTGCTCCCGGGCACGGCGGAGAGCAGCTTCTGCATGTCGGCCGCCGGCGTGACGCCGGCCAGCTTCGAGGGTCCGAACGCGAGGCCGTAGGAGACCGCGCCGATCAGCCGCCCGTCGTCGGCGTACACCGGCGAGCCGGACATCCCCGACCAGATGCCGCCGGCGGCGTCGATGGCGTCGGAGGAGAGGTCGACCAGGATCATGTCGACATCGAGGCTGATGCCGTCGTGCAGGACGCCGACGACGGTGCCGGTGAAGGGGGCCGGGGTGGTGCCGCGCGACACGGTGAGGCCGTGCACGGGCTGGTCCGGCGCGAGCTCCGCCACGGGCTTCGCGAGCGGGCAGGCGGCGTCGGCGACGACCGCGGACGCCGCCGGGGCCGACCACGTGCCGGTGAGGGTGAGGACGGCGGCGGACGCGACGCCGGCGGCTGTCCACCGCGTCGCGGACCTCCGGCGCGCGGACAAGGGGGCTCTGCTCATGACAGTCTCCTGGGGGGGTGCGCCCAGGCCCCGTGGCATGAGCGGTGGCTGATCCTGACACCCCGGCGGGTCGCGTGTCCCGGGTATGGAAACTCGACGCAGCCGAATTGCCGGCGTGGGTGCCAGACTGGCTGCCATGAGCACCTTCGAGGGAGTGCACGAGCCGCTACCCGCGCGCGACGTGCTGCTCGGCCGGACCACTCACGTGCGGCGGCTGCTGCCCAACAAGAGCCGTCGGATGATCGGCGCCTGGTGCTTCCTGGACCACTACGGTCCCGACGACATCGCGGCCACCGGCGGCATGTGGGTGCCGCCGCACCCGCACACCGGGCTGCAGACCGTGACGTGGCTCTTCGAGGGTCTGGGTCGCCACACCGACAGCCTCGGGTCCGACCAGCTGATCCGGCCCGGCCAGCTCAACGTGATGACCGCCGGCCACGGGATCTGCCATGCGGAGGTCTCGCCGCCGGACGCGCCGCCGCTGCTGCACGGGGTGCAGCTGTGGCTGTGCCTGCCCGACGACGTACGCGAGAGCGCACCGCCGGCCTTCGACCACCTCGCCGAGCTGCCGACCCACGGCGAGGGCGGTGCCACCCTGCGGGTGCTCACCGGCACGCTGGGCGGCCAGACGTCCCCCGCGCCTGCGTACTCGCCGCTCGTGGGGGCCGAGATCCGCCTCCGGCCCGGCGCGCAGATGGTGCTCCCGCTCGAGCGGTCCTTCGAGTACGGCGTGCTCACCGCGCAGGGAACCGCGCTGGTGGAGCAGGGGGAGGTGCCGCGCAACCAGATGGCCTACCTCGGCAGCGGCCGGCCGGGGCTGGCCGTCTCGGCGCCGGAGGGGCAGGGGGAGGAGACGGTGGTGATGCTCCTGGGCGGCGAGCCGTTCGAGGAGGAGATCGTGATGTGGTGGAACTTCATCGGCCGCAGCCACGAGGAGGTGGTCGCCCAGCGCGACCACTGGAACGGCGAGGGCATCGCCTGGGTGCCGCCCCGGTTCGGAGAGGTGCACGACTTCGACGGCGACCGGCTCCTGGCGCCGCCGCTGCCCAACGTCCGGCTCCGCGCGCGGGGCCGCGGTGACTGAGAAATCGAGTGTTGTTGTGGCTTATGAGGCTGTTCGTGGGTCACAATGGCACAGACGGCCCGATCCACGGGCCGTCGCGACAACTGAACACGTGTGAGTCACGGGGCAGCCCGGATCCAACGAGACCGCTGGGGAAGGCGTATCTCGACGCCGGATCAAGGAGGCAACGGTGACCACACGCACCACCACCAGGGGCGTTCTCTACGTCCACTCCACGCCGTCTGCACTGTGCCCGCACATCGAGTGGGCCGTGGGCGGCGTACTCGGCAATGCCGTGAACCTCGACTGGACCCCCCAGGGCGCCCAGGCCGGCACCTACCGGGCCGAGTTCTCCTGGTCCGGCGAGGCGGGCACGGCGGCGTCCGTCGCGTCCGCGCTGCGGGGCTGGAACCAGCTGCGCTTCGAGATCACCGAGGAGCCGACCACCTCCACCGAGGGCGCTCGCTACTCCTACACCCCCGACCTCGGGGTCTTCCACGCCGTCACCGGCCTGCACGGCGACATCATGATCCCGGAGGACCGGCTGAAGGCCGCGGTGGTCAAGGCCGCGCTCGGGGACACCACGCTGCTCGTCGAGATCGACAAGCTGCTCGGCAAGCCCTGGGACGACGAGCTCGAGACGTTCCGTCACGCCGGCGACGGCGCCCCCGTGCGCTGGCTGCACCAGGTCGTCTGACGCGCCCGGGTCCGCCCGACCACGCCCTGCGCGTCCGGTCACGCCCCGGTCCCGCCCGGGTGCGGGTCGCACCGGCGGTGAGCCGGTGTCCGGGGTGTCGGTGGGACAGGGCAGGGTGTAGCCGTGCACTTCGTCGGCCTGGACCTCGCATGGGGTGAGCGGAAGCCGACCGGGCTGGCCGTCCTCGACGCCGGCGGCCACCTGCTGCACCTCTCCGCACACCGCACCGACGAGACGATCCGGGCCTCGATGAAGCCCTACGTCGAGGGCGACTGCCTCGTGGCGGTGGACGCGCCGTTGATCGTGCGCAACGCGACGGGCAACCGGCCGGCCGAGCGCGCGCTGAACCGTGACTTCGCCCGGTTCGACGCAGGGGCGCACCCGGCGAACACCTCCAAGCCGGAGTTCGCGGCGACCCCGCGCGGCGCCCGCCTTGCCGCCGCGCTCGGCCTGGACATCGACCCCGGGTCGCGCTCGACCCGTCGTGCGATCGAGGTCTACCCGCACCCCGCCACCGTCTCGCTGTTCCGGCTCGGACGCACGCTGAAGTACAAGCAGAAGCCAGGGCGGCCGTTGCCCGCCCTGCGCGAGGAGCTGCAGCGGCTGATGGGCCTGCTGGAGGGCCTGTCCACGGCGGAGGTGCCCTTGCACGTGCGTGACCACGTCGAGTGGCGGGCCCTCGTGGCTGCGGTCGAGGCCGCCACCACCAAGGCGGACCTGCGCCGCGTGGAGGACCAGGTGGACGCGGTCGTCTGCGCCTACGTCGCGATGTGGGCCGTACGCCGACCGGCCGAGACGACGACGTACGGCGACGGTGAGACCGGCTACATCGTCACGCCGACGCTGCCCGAGGGGCACGTGCCGACACCGCGGCAGCCGCGCCGAGAGCCGCTCGAGCCGGCTGTCGAGGCGGTCGACCGGGGGCCGGTGCGGCTGGCCGTCCAGACCTACGCCGAGCGGCAGCCCCGGCTGCGGGAGGCCACGGAGGCCTACCTGGTGCTGGTGACCACCCTCCTCGACGACGCGGGCATCAACTACCTGAGCGTGACCGGCCGGACGAAAAGCGTCGCCTCGTTCGCGGCCAAGGCGGACCGCACGGTCGATGGCCGGCCGTTCTTCACCGACCCTCTGGAGGAGATCACCGACCAGATCGGCGTGCGGGTGATCACCTACGTTCACAGCGACGTCGACGCGGTGGCCGACCTGCTCGGGGACCAGCTCCGGGTGCTGGACGACCGTGACATGGGGCAGGAGACGGCGCGCCAGGGTCGCTTCGGCTACGCGAGCAGGCACCTCCTGGTCGCCGTCGACGCGGACGGCACTCCGGCGTACCAGCCGTTGCGTCCGTACCGCGCCCAGGTGCAGGTCCGGACCGTGCTGCAGCACGCCTGGGCCGAGTTCGAGCACGCCATCCGCTACAAGGGCACGATCCCCGAGGAGCACGTCCCCGACCTCGACCGCCGCTTCACGCTCGCGGCCGGCCTGCTCGAGCTTGCCGACCAGGAGTTCTCCGCGATCCGGGACCGGCTGCAGACGGCGCTGCCGGACTCGCGCCCGGAGTCGGACGCCACGGATCCGCGGATCAGCGCGGAGGATCTCGCGACCTTCCTCGCGGCGCAGTACGCCGACGCCGGCTGGTCCCGCACCGACCACTACGCCTGGGTGTCCGGCCTGCTGCTCGAGCTCGGGATCACCTCGCTCGACGAGCTCGCCGGGCTGCTGACCTCGGTGGACAGCGACGCGATCCACGAGCTGATGGGCTACCGCTACCCGGCCGGCGCGGTGCGGCGCCTCGACGACGCGTTGCTGGCGATCTTCGGGGCGCGCTACCTCGAGCTGCACGGCAACGCACACCGGGTGTCGCTGCTCCGGACCCGGCTGGAGAAGCTGCGGGCGCCGCGTGAGCCGGAGCAGACCGCCTGACGCTGGGTCTGACGCCCGGGCTGTCGCTGGCCCGGTCTGTCGCTGGCCCGGTCTGTCGCTGGCCCGGTCTGTCGCTGGCCCGGTCTGTCCGCGCCGATCGGTCGTGGCCGGTGGCCGGCTGAGCGACGAGGTCGGGGAGCGATGAGGTCGGGGCAGTGGCCGGTGTGGTGGGCTCGTAGCGGTGCTGCTGGCCCCGCGATCTAGACCGGGACCTGACCTCCAGGGCGACACGAGCGATGACACATTCCCCGGGTGCCGTTGAGTACAAGGGGCTCTCAGTCCGCGAGGAACTGTCGGTGCTGCCTGGGAGGCTTGGTTCATGGACGAGGCCGGGCATGTGGAGCGGGACGAGGGGTGTGGGTCGGCGCGTGCGTGTGCTGACGCTCTGGTCGCCGGGCGTGCGCGGATCGTGGAGTCGGAGTGTGAGCAGTTCCAGCTGGTGGCGGCGTGGGCTGATCTGCACGGGGCGCCGGCGGATCCCGATGAGGTGACCGGGCGGCTGGCGGACTCGGTGGTGCCGGGTGGGCAGCGGTTCCGGCGTGCGGGTGGGCCGAGGACGCCGGTGGTGGCGGAGTTCGCGGCGGCGGAGCTGGGGGTGTTGCTGGGGACCTCGACGCAGGGTGCGGCGTTGTGGATCGCGGATGCGGTCGATGTGCGGCATCGGTTGCCGGGGTTGTGGGCGGCGGTGCTGGCCGGCCGGATCCGGGTGTGGCAGGCGCGGAAGGTGGCGTCGTTGACGCGGGCGGCGGGGTTGTCGGCCGAGCAGGCGCGGTGGGTGGATGCGCAGGTGGCGCCGTATGTGGCGTCGTTGCCGTGGAGCCGGTTGCAGACGTTGGTCGAGGCGAAGATCATCGAGGCCGATCCGGAGGCGGCGCGGGAGCGGGCCGAGGCGGAGGCGGCGCGGCGGTTCGTCTCGACGGGTCGGGTCAACGAGTTCGGGCTGCGCACGGTGATCGCGAAGGCGTTGGCTGGGGATGCGGTGTGGTTCGTGTCGATGTGTGACCGGATCGCGCAGTGCCTGGCGGCCGAGGGTGATGAGGACCCGGTGGACGTGCGACGGTCGAAGGCAATCGGGATCCTGGCCAACCCGGCTGCTGCGCTGCTGCTGCTGACCCGGCACGCCGTCGACGAGCCCCTCGACCTCGACCCCGAACCTGCTGCCGAGCCCGCCCATGAGCCCGCCCACGAGTCCGAGCCCGAGCCCGGAGGTGGCTTGGAGTCGGGTCGCGGCGGCAGCGCGGCGGATGGGGCTGCGTCGCGGGGCAGCGGTGATGACGGTATCGCCAGGAGTGACAGCGGCGATGACGGCGATGACGGGGCGACCGCCGGTCAGGACAACCCCGCCGGTGAGGACAACCCCGCCGGTGGAGCGGCCGACGCCGAGAACGGCACCCCCGCGGATGGCAGACACGGCGGTCAGCCCGCGAAGCGGGACACCCGCGAGCCCGGTGAGCCCGGTGAGCCCGGTGAGCCCGGTGAGCCCGGTGAGCCCGGTGAGCCCGGTGAGCCCGGTGGGCTGGATCCCTGGTGGTTGTTGGACGCGATCGAGCGGGCTGAGGTGGAGGATCCGCCGCAGCCGGGGACGGGTCCACCGGGGGGTGCGGGTCCGGGGGAGAGCTCTGTCTCCGGCGGCCCGGGTGCGGGTGGATGGAGGTCACCGGATGCCCGAGCGGATGCCCAAGGTGCCCAAGCTGCGTCGGTGACGGTGCGGGCGGGGGAGTGGCCGCGGCTGCTGGCTGCGCTGGAGCGCGGTGGCGTGGACCCGGACAAGCTGTTGCCGAGGGCGGTGCTGTACGTCCACCTGTCGGCGGAGTCCCTGCACGCCGCGACGACACCGGGCCGTGGCCAGTCGGCGGTGCCGGGGGTGGCGCGGGTCGAGGGGCTGGGGCCGGTGACGGTGGACCAGGTCCGGGACTTCCTGGCCCACGCGCAGGTGCGGGTGCGGCCGGTGATCGACCTGGCCGAGGACCGTGCGGTGGACGGCTACGAGGTGCCGGACCGGATGGCCGAGCAGCTGCGGCTGCGGTCCCCGGCCACGGTCTTCCCCTACACCCCGGCCCTGGACGGGCGGGTGGACCTGGACCACACGGTCCCCTACGTGAGCCCCGCGCGGGGCGGCGGGCCGGGGCAGACCCGGATCGGCAACCTGGGCCGGCTGCTGCGCGGGCATCACCGGGTCAAGACCCATGGCAAGGGCTGGGTCCACCGTCAGCCGCGGGCCGGGGTGCACTACTGGCGGACCCCGACCGGCTACTGGGTCCGGGTCGACCATGCCGGCACCCATCGCCTGGGCACCAGCCCGCCGGCCGGCCTCGACCCGCCGGCACCGAGCCCGGACTCACCCCTCGAGGCCGCGTTCGCCCGCCTGATCCCCGAGCACTGAGCCCGCCGCGCCCGACGCGACGGCATACGCTCGGCCCGTGGCCCTCCCTCCGCCTGACCCGCGCGACGACGTGGTCGATCGCCTGCGCGCCGCCGGCTGCGTCTTCGCGGAGGAGGAGGCCGGCCTGCTGCGTGAGGCGGCGCCGACGCCGGCGGCCCTCGCCGCGCTCGTGGACGAGCGGACCGCGGGCGTGCCGCTCGAGCAGCTGCTCGGGTGGGTGGACTTCCACGGTCTTCGGCTGCACGTGGGCCGCGGGGTGTTCGTGCCCCGACGCCGTACCCGGCTGCTGGTCGACGCCGCCATCGCCGCGCTCGACGAGTCGACGCCGGCCGGCCCGCCGCCGACGGTGGTCGAGATGTGCTGCGGCGTGGCGGCCGTCGCGACAGCCATCGCGTCCCGGCGACGCGACGTGGTCGTCCACGCCGCGGAGATCGACCCGCACGCCGTCGTATCGGCGCGCCGGAACCTGGAGCCGCACGGCGGGTTGGTGCACGAAGGCGACCTGTACGACGCGCTCCCCGCCGACCTGCGTGGTCGCGTGGACGTGCTCGTCGCGAACGCGCCCTACGTCCCCACCGACGACATCGCTCTGATGCCCCCCGAGGCCCGCCTCCACGAGCAGCGGATCGCACTCGACGGAGGCGCGGACGGCATGGACGTGCAGCGCCGGCTGGTCATGGGCGCCGGCGAGTGGCTGCGCCCGGGAGGAGCTTTGTTGGTCGAGTCGAGCCGGCGGCAGGCGCCGGGGCTTGCCGCCGGGATGCGGGCGCACGGCCTCGTGGCACGGGTGGTGCGCGACGAGGACGTCGACGGTACGGCGGTCGTCGGCACGGCCCGGGCCTGACCTGACCGGACGGCGCCTCTCGTTCCGCTCTCGCAGCCGCCGAGCCGGGTCTACAGTGCCCGGCATGGTGTTCCTGATGACCAACGGCGAGGGAATGCGTGGAGGTCGCGTGCACCACCACATCGAGGGCCACCCGTTCCTCGGCGAGGTGCAGACCGCCCCGAAGTACCGGTTCTTCTCCGTGCGCGACGAGTTCCCCGGACTGCTCCCGGTCGGCCCGGACCACGGCGACTCCGTGCGCGGCGAGCTGTACGACGTGCCGCTGGAGGTGCTGCGCGACGCGTTCCTCCCCGACGAGCCGCCCGAGCTCGAGCTCGGGATCGTCGAGCTGGCCGACGGCAGGGGCACGCTCTGCATGGTGCTGCGCGCCGTGGAGGCGGACCGGCACCGCGACATCACCGCCCACGGTGGCTGGCGGCCCTACCGGGCCACGCTCGACGCGGAGCGCTGATGACGCTCGACGTCGCCGTCGTCGCACCGCGGGCCGTCGTCGACGGCGCCCTGCGCAGCTGCGTCGTCGGGATCCGCGACGGCCGCATCGCCGCAGTCGTGCCGCCCGGCACCGACCTCGACGCCCACGAGACCGTCCGGATCGGCGACGAAGCGGTCCTGCTGCCCGGCCTCGTGGACACCCACGTGCACGTCAACGAACCGGGACGCACCGACTGGGAGGGGTTCGAGCACGCCACCCGGGCGGCGGCCGCCGGCGGTGTCACCACGATCGTCGACATGCCGCTCAACAGCCTGCCGCCCACCACCGACCCCGCCGCACTGGAGGCCAAACGCGCATCGGCGCGGGGCAAGGTGTCCGTCGACGTCGGGTTCTGGGGTGGGGCGGTCCCGGACAACCGGCACGAGCTCGCGGCTCTGTGGCGTGCCGGCGTCCTCGGATTCAAGTGCTTCCTGGCCGACTCGGGGGTCGAGGAGTTCCCGGCGCTCGACGAGCCGGGTCTGCGTGCCTGCGCCGAGGCCGTGGCGTCGTTCGGAGGGCTGCTGCTCGTGCACGCGGAGGATCCCGACGCGCTGCTCGACCCGCCGGCGGGTGCGTCGTACGCCGGCTTCGCCGCCAGCCGCCCGGAGAGCGCCGAGGTCTCGGCGGTCCGTGCCGTCATCGGCGCCGCGCGCACCACCGGCTGCCGGATGCACGTGGTGCACCTGGCCTCCGGCGCCGGCGTGGATCTGCTCAGGGAGGCTCGTGAGGACGGTGTCGCGGTCAGCGCCGAGACCTGCCCGCACTACCTCACGTTCGCCACCGACGAGGTGGCCGACGGCGCCACGTCGTTCAAGTGCTGCCCTCCCATCCGTGACGCCGCCAACCGCGACCGGCTGTGGCAGGGCCTCGCCGACGGCACGCTCGCGATGGTCGTGTCCGACCACTCGCCGTCCCCACCGGAGCTCAAGGCGCTCGACACCGGCAGCTTCGCCGACGCCTGGGGCGGCATCAGCTCCCTGCAGCTCGGCCTGTCCGCGGTCTGGACGGCGGCGCGGGGTCGCGGGCACACCCTGCCCGAGGTCGCCCGGTGGATGGCCACCGCGCCGGCCGACCGGGCCGGCCTGCACCACAAGGGCCGGATCGCCGTCGGCGCCGACGCGGACCTGTGCGTGCTCGCCCCCGACGAGTCGTTCGTCGTCGACCCGGCAACGCTCGAGCACCGGCACCCGGTGACGCCGTACGCCGGACGCACGCTGACCGGAGTGGTGCGCCAGACGTGGCTGGCCGGGCACCGCGTCCGGCGCGAGGGGCCGCCGCGCGGCCGGCTGCTGAGCAGGGGAGCGACCACGTGACCGGGACCGGGCCCGACTTCCAGCGGCTGCCCGACGTGGCGTCGCGCGCACTGGGCGGCAGCGTCGTGCACGCCGACGACGAGCTCTTCGCCGCGCGCGAGAACCTGGTGACGCCGGGGCCGCCGGTCTTCGACCCCTCGGCGTTCGGGCTCCGCGGCAAGGTGTACGACGGGTGGGAGACGCGGCGCCGCCGCGCGCCGGGCAACGACGCCGCGATCGTGCGTCTCGGGGTCCGCGCGGTCGTCGAGGGCGTCGTCGTCGACACCGCGCACTTCACCGGCAACTACCCGCCGCAGGTCAGCCTCGACGCCGTCGACCTCCCCGGCTACCCCTCCGTCGAGGAGCTCGTCGGCGCCCGGTGGCAGCCGCTCGTGCCCGTCTCCGCCGTGCGCGGCGACACCCGCAACCCGCTTCCCGTCGCCGAGCCGCGCCCGGTCACCCATCTGCGGCTCACCCTGCACCCCGACGGCGGCGTGGCACGGCTGCGCGTGCACGGTCGGCCCGTGCCGGACCGGGAGCTGCTCACCGGCACCGTCGACCTGGCGGCCCTGGAGAACGGCGGCGACGTGGTGGCCTGCTCGGACATGTTCTACGCCGCCGCCCGCAACGTGCTGATGCCCGGACGGGCGCGGACGACGGGGGAGGGCTGGGAGAACGCGCGGCGCCGCGGCGACGGCAACGACCACCTGACGATCCGGCTCGCCGGTCCCGGCGTGGTCCGGCGGCTCGTCGTGGACACCACCTGCTTCATCGGCAACGCACCCGATGCAGTGCGCGTGCGGGGCACCGCCGGCAGCGCCGACAGCGACCCGGACGGCTGGACCGAGCTGCTGGCGCGCACGCCGCTCCAGCCCGACACCCGGCACGTCCTGCCGGTCGCCGCTCCCGCCGCCCGTACCGCCGTCGAGCACGTGCGGGTGGACGTCTACCCCGACGGGGGGCTGGCGCGAGTGCGCGTGCACGGAGAGCTGCTCGGTTGATTTTCATCGCCGAACCCGTCCGAAAGGTGTAAACAGGCCCGTGGAGGGTGCCATGCAGCGACCAGTGAGTCCGGCGGTCGACGTCACGCCCACGGACCAGGAGCTGCGGGCCTGCTGCGCCGCCGACGCCTGGCTGACGCGGATCCGGACGGCCCGACCCGTCCTCTCGGTGCAGGCGCTGCTCGACCTCTCCGACGAGGCGGTGCTCGCACTCGACGCCGACGGCCTCGACCAGGCGCTCGCCGCCCACGCCCGGATCGGTGAACGCCGGCCCGGCCTCACCACCGAGGACCACTGGTCGCGCACCGAGCAGGCCGCAGCGCTCGACGCCGGATCGTCGACGGCCCAGCGGCTCGCGGCCGGCAACCGCGCCTACGAGGAGCGGTTCGGTCACGTCTTCCTGGTCCGGGCGGCCGGGCGTTCCGCCGAGGACCTTCTCGCCGCGCTCGAGGAACGGCTGCACCACGACGCGGAGACCGAGCGGCACGTCGTACGCCGCGAGCTCGCGCAGATCGTCCGGCTGCGGCTGCTGCGCTGCGTGGACCAGGAGGCCCGCCGATGAGCCTGTCCAGCCATGTGCTCGACGCCACCCGCGGCGTGCCGGCCACCGGCGTCCGGATCCGGTGGGAGCGACGGCTCGAACAAGGGTGGCAGCACCTCGCCGACGCGGTCACCGACGCCGACGGCCGCGCCGCCGACTGGGGAGCCGGCACGACCACCGCGGGCGTGCACCGGCTGGTGTTCGACAGCGGCGGCTACTTTGCGGGCCACGACATGGCGACGTTCTACCCCGAGGTGGTCGTCGTCTTCGAGGTCGGCGACGCCGCCGCCCACCACCACGTGCCGCTGCTGCTCAGCCCGTTCGCCTACTCGACCTACCGGGGGTCGTGATGGCGAGGCGCGGGGTGCTCGCAGGGAACCGGTACGGCAAGGCCGAGATCCGGCTGATGAAGGTGGACCGGGACTCGCCCCGGCACGTGCTGCACGACCTCATGGTGTCCGTCGCGCTCTCGGGCGCCATGGACGCGGTGCACCTCGACGGCGACAACTCCGCCGTGCTGCCCACCGACACCCAGAAGAACACCGTGTTCGCGTTCGCGCGCGAGCACGGCGTCGGTCACGTCGAGGACTTCGCGGCGCTGCTCGCACGGCACTTCGTGCAGACACAGGGTGCGGTGACGCAGGCCCAGGTCGACGTCGAGGAGTACCCCTGGGAGCGACTCGGCGACCACTCGTTCGCCCGCACCGGCCCGCAGACGCGCACCGCCTCGGTGACCGTCGGGGACGAGGGCACCCGGACGGTCTCCGGGGTGCGCGACCTGGTGCTGCTGAGCTCGACCGACTCGGCGTTCCGGGGCTTCGCCGTCGACGCCTACACCACGCTTCCCGAGACCGACGACCGGATCCTGTGCACCTCCGTCGACGCCCGGTGGCGCCACGACGAGCCGCAGCGCGACTGGCAGGCGTCGTACGACGGGGTGCTGGACGCGCTGCGGACCGCGTTCACCGACACCTTCAGCCACTCGCTGCAGCACACGCTCTACGCGGTCGGCGAGCGCGTGGTCGCGACCTGTCACGGGGTCGCCGAGATCCGGCTGCGGCTGCCCAACCGGCATCACCTGCTGGTCGACCTGGGACCGTTCGGGCTCGACAACCCCGGGGAGGTCTTCCACGTCGACGACCGGCCCTACGGCCTGATCGAGGGCACAGTGCTGGCCGACGGCGCCGCCGCCGACCCCGGGGCATGGTGACGGCGATGAGCGGGATGGACCTGACGCGGCCGACGACGTGGG
Organism: uncultured Actinomycetota bacterium; assembly: GCA_963835385.1. Taxonomy (GTDB): domain Bacteria; phylum Actinomycetota; class Actinomycetes; order Propionibacteriales; family Nocardioidaceae; genus Nocardioides_B. The sequence continues at coordinate 71,867 of CAWIFK010000016.1, read as the reverse complement.
CCGAGGCGCTGGCCGCGAAGGCGGACCGCCCGGCCCTGGTGCCGATCGCCGGGGGCACCGACGTCATGGTCGAGATCAACTTCGACCGCCGCCGGCCAGAGGGACTGCTCGACCTGACCCGTCTCGCCGAGATCGGCTCCTGGTCCGTCTCCGGCGACACCCTCGTCATCGGGGCCGGCATGACCTACGCCCAGGTGGTCGCCGACCTGGCCGAGCTGGCTCCGGGCCTGGCGATCGCCGCGCGCACCGTCGGGTCCCCGCAGATCCGCAACCGGGGGACGGTCGCGGGCAACCTCGGGTCCGCCTCCCCGGCCGGCGACGCGCACCCGCCGCTGCTCGCGGCGGGTGCCCTCGTCGAGGTCGAGTCGGTCCGCGGCCACCGGACGGTCCCGGTCGCCGAGTTCTTCACCGGCGTGAAGCGCAGCGCGCTCGAGCCAGACGAGCTGATCCGGGCGGTGCGACTGCCGGTCGCCACCGGGCCGCAGCAGTTCTCCAAGATCGGCACCCGCAACGCGATGGTGATCGCGGTGGCGTCGTTCGCGCTGGCCCTGGACCCGCGGGCGCGCCGGGTCGGCACCGGGATCGGCTCGGCCGGGCCGACGCCGCTGACCGCCCCGGAGGCCGCGGACCTGCTCGCCACGTCATTGGACTGGGACGGTCGCTCGCCGGTCGAGGAGCCCGTCGTACGCCGCTTCGGCGAGCTCGTCGCCGCGGCGGCCGCGCCGATCGACGACGTGCGCGGCACCGCGGGCTACCGGCGGCACGCGCTCGCGGTGATGGCCCGGCGCACGCTCGGCTGGGCCTGGACGGACTACCGGCGGGAGGCGGCGGCATGAGGGTGTCGATGACGGTCAACGGCGAGGCGCGGGTCGCCGACGACGTGTGGGCCGGGGAGAGCCTGCTCTACGTGCTCCGCGAACGGCTCGGCCTGCCGGGCTCGAAGAACGCCTGCGAGCAGGGCGAGTGCGGCTCCTGCACGGTCTACCTCGACGGGGTGCTGGTCTGCTCCTGCCTGGTGGCCGCCGGCCAGGCCGAGGGCCGCTCGGTGGTGAGCGTCGAGGGCCTGGGGTCGGAGGGCGCGCTGCACCCGGTGCAGCAGGCGTTCCTCGACGCCGGCGCCGTGCAGTGCGGCTTCTGCACCCCCGGCCTCGTCGTGGCCGTGCACGACCTGCTGGCCCGCGACCCCGACCCCGCCGACGCGGACATCCGCGAGGCGCTGGCCGGCAACCTGTGCCGGTGCACCGGCTACGAGAACATCATCGAGGCCGTCCACCTGGCCGCGTCCCGGGGCGGTGGCGCGTGAGGACGATCGTCCAGGGCTGCGCCGTGGCCACCGTCGACGGCGCGTTCACCGAGCACCGCGACGGGCACGTCGTGGTCTCCGGCCGCCGGATCGCGGCGGTGGGGCCGGGGCCGTTCACCGGCCCCGCCGAGCCGGGGGACCGGGTCGTCGACGGGCGCGGGTGCCTGCTCACGCCCGGCCTCGTCAACACCCACCAGCACCTCTACCAGTGGGCCAGCCGCGGCCTCGCGCAGGACGACAACCTGTTCGGCTGGCTGACCACGCTCTACCCGGTGTGGGAGCGCCTCGACGAGGACGTGGTCGGCGCCGCGGCCGCCGCGGCGCTCGGCTGGCTCGCCCGCACCGGCTGCACCACGACCACCGACCACCACTACGTGTTCCCGCGCTCGGGCGGCGACGTGCTGGGCGCCACCATCACCGCGGCCCGCCGGATCGGGCTGCGCTTCCACCCCACGCGCGGCTCGATGGACCTCGGAGCCTCCGCCGGCGGGCTGCCGCCGGACTCCCTGGTGGAGACGACCGACGCCGCGCTCTCCGCGACCGCCGCCGCGATCGCGGAGCACCACGACCCGGCGCCGGGCTCGATGCTGCGGATGGCGGTCGCGCCCTGCTCGCCGTTCTCGGTCACCGGCGACCTGATGCGCTCGTGCGCCGAGCTGGCCCGCGAGCACGGCGTCCGGCTGCACACCCACCTCGCCGAGACCGTGGAGGAGGAGGCGTTCTGCCGTGAGCGGTTCGGCTGCTCCCCGGCGGAGTACGTCGAGCAGCTCGGCTGGCTCGGGCCGGACGTGTGGTTCGCCCACGGGGTGCACCTCGACGAGGTCGCGGTGCAGCGGCTCGGCGAGACCGGCACCGGCGTCGCCCACTGCCCGACCAGCAACGGCCGCCTCGGCTCCGGCCTCGCCCCGGTGCGGGCGCTGGTGGACGCGGGGGCGCCGGTCGGTCTCGGCGTGGACGGGTCGGCCTCCAACGAGGAGGGCTCGCTCGCCGCGGAGCTGCACGCGGCCGTGCTCGTGTCGCGGTTCGCCGGACCGGCCTCGGCGCTGGCCGCCCGCGACGCGCTGGCGCTCGCGACGCTGGGCGGGGCACTGGTGCTGGGCCGCGGGGAGGAGATCGGGTCGGTCGAGGTCGGCAAGCTCGCCGACCTGGCGCTCTGGCGCCTCGACGGCCTCGCCCACGCCGGCATCGAGGACCCGGTCGCGGCGCTGGTCCTCGGGTCCCGCCCGCCGCTGGCGTTGCTGATGGTCGGTGGCGAGGCGGTCGTCGAGGACGACGTGCTGCTGACCGCCGACGAGCGGGCGCTCGCCGAGGACGCCGCCCGGGCCGCTCGCCGGCTGCTCGACAGGGGGGCGCGATGACCCACACGCCCGTGCGGACCGGCGTGCGCGACGGGGTCGGCACCAGCGCCGCCCGGCCCGACGGAGGCCTGAAGGTGCGCGGCGAGTTCGCGTTCTCCTCCGACCTGTGGATGGACTCGATGCTGTGGGGAGCCACCCTGCGCAGCCCGCACCCGCACGCGCGGATCACCCGGATCGAGACCGCCCGCGCGCTGGCCCTGCCCGGCGTCGTCGCAGTGCTGACCCACGAGGACGTGCCCGGGACGAACGCCTACGGCCTCGAGCACCGCGACCAGCCGGTGCTGGCCGCCGAGCGGGTGCGTTACCAGGGGGAGCCGGTCGCGCTGGTCGCCGCCGACCACCCCGAGACGGCGCGCCGCGCGCTTGCCCTGGTCGAGGTCGACTACGAGGAGCTGGCGGCCGTGACCGACGCGCACGCCGCCGTCTTCGGCGACACCGAGCCGCTGCACCCGCACCACCCCGGGGGCAACAGGGTGCGGCACGTGCGGATCCGGCGCGGCGCGACCGACGTGGCGGCGCCGGTCGTGGTGAGCGGTGACTACGAGGTCGGCATGCAGGACCAGGCGTTCCTGGGGCCGGAGTCGGGGCTCGCCGTCCCGGCCGCCGACGGCGGCGTGGACCTCTTCGTGGCGACCCAGTGGCTGCACGTCGACCGGGGCCAGGTCGCCGCCGCCCTCGGGCTCGCGGAGGAGCAGGTGCGGATCACGCTGGCCGGGGTGGGGGGCGCGTTCGGCGCGCGCGAGGACCTGTCCATGCAGGCGCACGCGTGCCTGCTGGCGCTGCGGACCCGCCGGCCGGTGAAGATGGTCTACTCGCGCGAGGAGTCCTTCTTCGGGCACGTGCACCGGCACCCGGCCCGGATGCACTACGAGCACGGCGCCGACGAGTCCGGGCGGTTGCTCTACGTGAAGGCCACGATCGTGCTCGACGGCGGCGCCTACGCCTCGAGCACGCCGGCGGTGGTGGCGAACGCGGCCACGCTGGGCGCCGGACCCTACGACGTACCCGCCGTCGCGATCGACTGCTACGGCGCCTACACCAACAACCCGCCGTGCGGGGCGATGCGCGGGTTCGGGGCGGTGCAGGCGGCGTTCGGCTACGAGTCGCAGATGGACCGGCTCGCGGCGGCGGTCGGCATCGACCCCGCGGAGGTGCGGATCCGCAACGCGCTCAGCGAGGGCGACCGGGTGGCGACCGGACAGGTGCTGGACTCGGCCGCGCCGGTGGCCGAGCTGGTCCGGCGGGTCCGCGACCTGCCGTTGCCGGCGGCCGGCACCGGCGACCTGCGCGGGCTGCCCGGCGGCGTCGCGAACACCACCCGCGGCGAGGGCGTGGTGCGCGGGGTCGGCTACGGCGTCGGCATCAAGAACGTCTGCTTCTCCGAGGGGTTCGACGACCACTCGACCGCGCGCGTCGCGGTGGCGGCGGTCGCCGGCGAGCCCGTCGTGGTCGTGCACACCGCGGCCGTCGAGGTGGGGCAGGGGCTCGTCACCCTCCAGGCCCAGGTCGCGCGCACCGAGCTCGGCATCAGCGACGTGCGCGTCGAGTCCGCGGACACCCGGGTCGGGAGCGCGGGGTCGACGTCGGCGTCGCGGCAGAGCTACGTCACCGGCGGGGCGGTGCAGGCGGCGTGCCGCGAGGTCGCCGCGGAGCTGCTGGCGCGGGCGGCGGCGTGCTCGGGCCGGCCGGCGTCCGATCTCGTCCTCGCCGGCGGCGCCGTCCTCGACGGCTCGGGCTCGCCGGTGGCCACGGTGGCCGACCTGCTGGCCGGCGAGCCGCTCGAGCGCACCGTCACCTGGCGGCACCGGCCCACGACGACGCTGGACCCGGAGACGGGGCAGGGCGACGCGCACGTGCAGTTCGCGTTCGCGGCCCACCGCGCGGTCGTCGACGTGGACACCGAGCTCGGACTGGTCAAGGTCGTCGCGCTCGACTGCGCCCAGGACGTCGGGCACGCGATCAACCCCGGGCAGGTGCTCGGCCAGATCCACGGCGGCAGCGCCCAGGGGCTCGGGCTGGCGGTGATGGAGGAGATCCAGGTCGTCGACGGCCTGGTCCGCAACCCGTCGTTCACCGACTACCTGATCCCCACGGTGCTCGACATGCCGCCGATGCGCGTCGACGTGCTCGAGCGCGCCGACCCGCACGCGCCGTACGGCCTGCGGGGGGTCGGCGAGCCACCCACGATCTCCTCGACCCCCGCGGTCGTCGCCGCGATCCGCGCCGCCACCGGACTGGCGTTGGCCCGGGTCCCGGTGCGGCCCGAGCACCTGACCGGCACCTGACCGGGCCCGGTCGGTGCGGGGGGCGCCGCGCCGCTACAGCGGGATGTTGCCGTGCCCGCCGCGCTGCACGATGCCGGCGTCCACGATCGCCTGGGCCAGCGCCGTCCGGGTCTGCGCCGGCTCGACGACCTCGTCGACGACACCGATCTCGACGGCCTTGTCGACGCCGCCGGCGATCCGCTCGTGCTCCGCGGCGAGCTCGGCCTCGACCTGGGGCCGGATCTCCGGCGCCACCTCGAGCAGCTTGCGGCGGTGCAGGATCCGGATCGCGGCGACCGCGCCCATCACGGCGACCTCGGCGCCGGGCCACGCGAACACCTTGGTGGCGCCGAGCGACCGTGCGTTCATGGCGATGTAGGCGCCGCCGTAGGTCTTCCGGGTCACCAGCGTCACCCGCGGGACGACCGTCTCGGCGAAGGCGTGCAGCAGCTTCGCGCCCCGCCGTACGACGCCGTCCCACTCCTGGCCGACTCCCGGCAGGTAGCCCGGCACGTCCACCAGCACCACGAGCGGCACGCCGAAGGCGTCGCACATCCGCACGAAGCGCGACGCCTTCTCCGCCGACATCGAGTCCAGGCAGCCGCCGAGGCGCAGCGGGTTGTTCGCGATCACGCCGACCGTGCGGCCGCCGAACCGGCCGAGAGCGGTGACGATGTTCGGAGCCCACTTGGCGTGCAGCTCCTGGGCGGTGCCCTCGTCGAGGACCGACTCGACGAGCGGGTGCACGTCGTAGGCGCGCTTCTTCGACTCCGGCAGCATCTGGGCGAGGTCGACGTCCTGCACGTGCTTCATCTCGAGGGTGCCCTGCGCGCCGAGCAGCGAGGCCACGGAGCGCGCCCGCTGCAGCGCCTCGGCCTCGCTCTCGGTGAGGATGTGCACCACGCCGGAGCGCCGCCCGTGCGGCTCGGGGCCGCCGAGCCGCAGCATGTCGACGTCCTCACCGGTCACCGAGCGGACCACGTCGGGACCGGTCACGAAGATCCGGCCCTCGGGACCGAGGATCACCACGTCGGTGAGGGCGGGGCCGTACGCGGCCCCGCCGGCCGCCGGACCGAGCACGACCGAGATCTGCGGGACCTTGCCGGAGGCCTGGGTCATCGCGTGGAAGATCAGGCCCACCGCGTGCAGCGACAGCACGCCCTCGGCCAGCCGGGCGCCGCCGGAGTGCCAGAGCCCCACGATCGGGGCCCGGTCGGCCAGCGCGCGCTCGTAGGCGTGCACGACCGCCTTGCAGCCCACCTCGCCCATCGCGCCGCCCATGACGGTCGGGTCGGAGCAGAACGCCACCACGTGGGTGCCGTCGACCTTGCCGACCGCGGCGAGCATGCCGCTGCCGTCGTCCTCGGTGATGAGCTCCAGCGTCCCGTCGTCGAAGAAGGCGGCGAGCCGGTGGTTCGGGTTGCGCGGGTCCTGCTCGCGCGGCAGCTTCGCCGGCTTGGCGGTGGCCGGTGCCGGTCCGGTGGCCTGTGCTGTGCTCATGCGATAGCTCCCTGTGGTCCGGCGTCTCAGACGCTGCGGAAGGCGATGGCGACGTTGTGGCCGCCGAAGCCGAACGAGTTGTTGAGCGCGGCGATCGGCCCGTCGGGCAGCGACCGCTTCTCGGTCGCGACGTCAAGCCCGATGTCCTCGGGGTCCTCGAGGTTGATCGTCGGCGGCACCACGCGGTCCCGCAGCGCCAGCACGGTGGCCAGCGACTCCACGGCGCCGGCCGCACCCAGCAGGTGACCGGTCATCGACTTGGTCGAGGTCAGCACCAGGTGCTCGGCGGCGTCGTCGCCGAGGGCGTTGCGGATCGCCAGCGCCTCCGCGAGGTCGCCCTGCGGCGTCGAGGTGGCGTGGGCGTTGATGTGCGCGATCTCCGCCGGGTCCAGTCCCGCCTCGCGCAGCGCGATCTTCATCGCCCGGGTCGCGCCAGCGCCGACCGGGTCGGGCTGGGCGATGTCGTGGGAGTCGGCGGTGATCCCGGCGCCGGCGGCCTCGGCGTACAGCGTCGCGCCGCGTCGGCGGGCGTGCTCCTCGGACTCCAGCACCAGCGCGGCGGCCCCCTCGCCCAGGACGAAGCCGTCGCGGCCCTTGTCCCACGGACGCGACGCGCGCTCCGGCTCGTCGTTGCGCTTCGAGAGCGCCATCATCTGGCCGAAGGCGGCCATCGGCAGGGGGTGCACGGCCGCCTCGGTGCCGCCCACGACGACGACGTCGGCGCGGCCCAGGCGGATCATGTCGATGCCCAGGGCGATCGACTCGTTGCCCGACGCGCACGCCGAGACCGGTGTGTGGACACCGGCCTTCGCGCCGATCGCCAGGCCGATGTTCGCGGCCGGTGAGTTCGGCATCAGCATCGGGATCGCCAGCGGCGACACCCGTCGCGGGCCCTTGAGGTTGAGCGAGTCGTAGTTGGTCAGCAGGGTCTGCACCCCGCCGATCCCGGACGCCATCGCCACGCCGAGGCGCTCCTTGTCGACCTCCGCGTCGTCGGCGGCCAGGCCGGAGTCGGCCCACGCCTCGAGCGCGGCGACCAGGGCGAGCTGGCCGGAGCGGTCCAGCCGCCGGGCCTTCACCCGCTCCAGGACGTCGAGCGGGTCGACGGCCACCTCGGCCGCGATGTGGGTGCTCAGCTGCTCGGCCCACTCGTGCTTGAGGGGGCGTACGCCGGACTGGCCGGCCAGCAGCGCGGCCCAGGTCGTGGGCGCGTCACCGCCGACAGGGGAGGTCGTGCCCAGTCCGGTCACGACGACACGCGTGGCGCTCATCTGCGAAGTTCACCTCGTCTGCTCGTCCGCGGGTCTCGCGGGGTCAGGGGTTCTGCCGGTGCTGCCGGTGCTGCCGGTCGGCGGGACGCACGCGGTGCGCGGTCCCGCCGACCCGGTGCCGCGAGGCTCAGCCGTTCTGGGCGCGCTCGATGAAGGCGACGGCGTCGCCGACGGTCTTGAGGTTCTTGACCTCGTCGTCGGGGATCTTCACGTCGAACTTCTCCTCGGCCGCGACGACCACCTCGACCATCGACAGCGAGTCGACGTCGAGGTCGTCCACGAACGACTTGTCGAGCTGGACGTCCTCGGCGGGGATGCCGGCGACCTCGTTGACGATGTCGGCGAGATCGGCGCGGATTTCCTCGGTGCTGGCCATGTGGGCTTCTCCTTCTGATGGTCCGGTGGGGGGTCGGGTGGTGCGGTGCTGCTGGTGGTGCTGCGAACCGGGGCGGTGAGCGCCCCGGGGACTAGGGGACCTTCACGACCTGGGCGGCATAGGCCAGCCCGGCCCCGAAGGCGATGAACAGCGCGAGGTCGCCGGGCTTGGCCTGGCCCTCGTCGATCATCCGGTCGAGGGCGAGGGGGATCGACGCGGCCGAGGTGTTGCCCATCTCGGCGATGTCGCGAGCGATCTGCACCCGCTCGGGCAGCTTCATCGAGCGGGCCATCGCGTCGATGATCCGCATGTTCGCCTGGTGCGGCACGAACACGTCGAGGTCCTCGGCGGTGATCCCGCTGCGCTCCAGGGTCAGCTGCGCGACCTTGGCCATCTCGTAGGACGCCCACCGGAACACCGGGTTGCCCTTCATCATCAGGTGCGGCATCACCGGCTCGGGGGACTTGATCACCTCGCGCCAGTCCTCGCGCTGCCGGATGTGGTCGTAGAGCTCGCCGTCGGAGCCCCAGACGACGGGTCCGATGCCCGGCTCCTCGGAGGGGCCGACCACGACGGCACCGGCGCCGTCGGCGAAGATGAACGCCGTGCCTCGGTCCCCGACGTCGGTGAGGTCGGAGAGCCGCTCCACGCCGATGACCAGGACGTACTCCGCGCTGCCGCCGCGGACCATGTCCGAGGCCATCGCGACGCCGTGGCAGAAACCCGCGCAGGCGGCGGAGATGTCGAAGGCGGCCGGGTGGTCCAGCTCCAGCTCGTGGGCGATCAGGGTCGCCACCGCCGGGGTCTGGAACATGTGCGAGACCGTGGCCACGACGACGGCGCCGATGCGGCCGGCGTCGACCCCGGAGCGCTTCATGGCCATGCGGGACGCCTCGACGGCCATGGACTGCACCGTCTCGTGCTCCGCGGCCCAACGGCGCTGCTTGATCCCGGAGCGCTGCTGGATCCACTCGTCGGAGGAGTCGATCGCCTCGATCACCTCCGAGTTCGGGATCACCCGCGAGGGGCGGTAGGAGCCGATCCCGAGGATCGCGGCGTGGTCGGCCCCGGTCGAGGGCTTCAAGGTGGTCATCAGGCGTCGCCCTCCGGGTGCAGACGGATCAGGGGCTGGCCGGGCGAGACGAGGTCCCCGTCCTCGACGAGCCACTCCACGACGGTGCCGCCGTACGGCGCCGTCACGTCGCGCTCGTCGCGGGAGCCGGCGACCGCACCGATCGTGTGGTCAGGGGCGATCGAGTCGCCCTCCTTCAGCGGCCCCGCGGACCGGAAGGTGCCCTTGCTCGGGGCCACCAGCATCCGCCAGGTGGGGTTCACGTCGAGTGAGGACGCGCTGCCGTGCTTGTCGCAGAAGGCGCGGGCATCGTCGAGCTGGTCGGGAGTCTTCAGCGCGAACGTCTCGACGCCCTTCATCGCCCGCTTCGCGATGCCGGTGAGCGTGCCGGACGGCGGCATCTCCAGCAGGCCGGTGACGCCGAGCTCGAGCATCGTCTCCATGCACAGGTCCCAGCGCACCGGCGTGCTGACCTGGGTGACGATGCGGCGCAGCACGTCGCGGCCGTCGTGCACGACCGAGCCGTCACGGTTGGAGATCACCGGGGTGCGGGCGTCGTGGGTGGACACCGAGCGGGCCAGCCGGCCCAGGACGTCCACGGCGGGCGCCATGTGCTCGGTGTGGAAGGCGCCGGCGACCGAGAGCGGCACCAGCCGCGCGCGTGCCGGCGCGTCGTCGGCGAGGCGCTCGAGCTGCTCGACGGTGCCGGCGGCCACGATCTGGCCGGGACCGTTGTCGTTGGCGGCGGTGAGGCCGTGCTCGGCGAGCTTGGCGAGGACCTCGTCGCGATCGCCGCCGAGGACCGCGGTCATGCTGGTCGGCGTTGCCGCGGCGGCAGCGGCCATCGCCTTGCCGCGCTCGCGCACCAGCACCATGGCCTGCTCGCCGGAGATCGCCCGGGCCCCGGCCGCGGCGGCGAGCTCGCCGACGCTGTGCCCGGCGACGGCGCCGATCCGGCCGAACGCGTCGGCCGGGTGCGGGAACAGCTCCAGGGCGGCGAGCATGCCGGAGGCCACCAGGAGCGGCTGCGCCACGGCGGTGTCCCGGATGCTCTCGGCGTCGGCCTCGGTGCCGTAGTGGACGAGGTCGAGGCCGCTCACCGCGGAGAGCCAGTGCAGGCGCTCGGCGAAGGTGGGCTTCTCGAGCCAGGGCGTGAGGAAGCCGGGGGTCTGGGCCCCCTGGCCGGGGGCGACGATGACGAGCACGGCTCCACTGTGCCCGGAGAGCGGCCGTTGACGCCTACCCGACGCCGACGAAGTTAAGGGCCCGGAGTTTGTAGGGTTCCTACAACTCCGGTGACACCGCGTCCGGTGCGGCGAGCCGTCCGAGGGTCAGCGCCACCCGGTAGGTGTACGCCTGCCGCGGGTCGGTCGCGGAGAGCGCGGTGAGGTCGGCGGCCCGGCGCAGCCGGTAGCGCACGGTGTTCGCGTGCACGAACATCGCCCGCGCCGTCCCCTCGATCGAGCCGCCGTGGTCAAGGAAGGCCGAGACGGTGTCGAGGGTCGGGTCGGCGGCCTCGAGCAGCGGCCGGTAGACCTCCTGCACCAGCTGGCGTCGCGCGTGCCCGTCGCCGGACAGCGCTCGTTCGGGCAGCAGGTCGTCGCTGGTCACCGGCCGCGGCGCCTCCGGCCAGCCTGGCGCGGCCCGCAGCCCGGCGACCGCCGCACGGGCCGAGACGTTGGCGCGGAGCAGGTCGGGCACGACCGGGCCGACGACGACCGGCCCGTCGCCGAAGTGCTGAGCCACGGCCGCGCCTGCCTTGTCCGGGTCGTCGACGCCGCCGAGGATGACGACCAGCCGGTCGCTCTGGACGGCGCACAGGGCGTCCAGCCCGACGTGCCGGGCCGAGCGTCGTACGTTGTCGAACAGGGACTCGCGGGCCGGGCCGGAGGTGTCCGCCCGAGGGGAGCGGCCGAGGACCACCGCGACGTCGCCACGGTCCTCCCACCCCAACGCGCTGGCCCGTGAGCGGATCGTCTCGTCGGCCTCCGCCCGGAGCACCGAGTCGACGACGAGCGCCTCCAGCCGGGCGTCCCACGCGCCCCGCATCTCCGCGGCGCGGGCGTACACCTCTGCGGTGGCGAAGGCGACCTCGCGGGCGTAGCGCACGACCGCCTCGCGCACGACCGCGGAGTCCTCCTCGCCGACCGCGTCGGCGATGTGCTCCTCGACCACCTCGATGGTGAGGCGGACCAGCTCGACGGTTTGGTGGAGGCTCACAACACCGGTGAGGGCCTGCGGCGCCGCTCCGAACACCTCGGCGGTCACCGGGGCGGTGTCCTGGGGGGAGCGGTACCACGTCACGAAGGAGGTGATGCCGGCCTGCACGATCAGGCCGATCCATGAGCGGTCCTCGGCCGGCATCTGCCGGAACCACGGCATCTCCCGCTCCATGCGGGCCAGCGTCAGGCCGGTGAGGTCACCGACCGCGTTCTGCAGCCGCCGGGCGACCCGGTCCCGGTCGCGACCACCGGCGGCACTCATGCCCTGAGCCTAGTGGGACCGGTCTCGACCACTGCCACCCCCGGTGGGGAGATATGGATACGGACCGGACATTTCTTCGTGGTCCACGAGCGATGTGCGGCGGTTTCGCGTGATGCCGGCGCTACAGTCACGGCAACGCCGGCCGAGGGAGCACCCATGGTCATGACCCCGGAGGTCCAGTACCTCACCATCAACGGTCACAGGCGCGCCTTCGTGAAGCTCGGCCGGGGGCCGGCCCTGCTGCTCCTGCACGGCCTGGGCTGCGACCACACCACCTGGCTGCCGGTGATCCAGTCCCTGGCCCGCCGCTACACGGTGATCGCCCCCGACTTCCTCGGCCACGGCAAGTCGGCCAAGCCGCGCGCCGACTACAGCGTGGGCGGCTACGCCAACGGCATGCGCGACCTGCTCACCGTCCTCGGCATCGACAAGGTGACGGTGGTCGGGCACAGCCTCGGTGGTGGCGTGGCGATGCAGTTCGCCTACCAGTTCCCCGAGCGCACCGAGCGGATGATCCTGGTCGCGCCCGGCGGGCTCGGTCCCGAGGTGAGCCCCGCCATCCGGGCGATCACGCTGCCGCTGGCCGGCGCGGCGATGGGGGTGCTGACCCTGCCGGGCCTGCGTCACGTCGGCCGCACGTGGCTCCGCGCGCTGGCTGCCAGCGGCGTCTCCAAGGCCCGCGACCTCGACGAGGTCGCGGAGATCCTTGAGTCGGTCAAGGACCCGCAGGCGCGCGCCGCCATCCGTCACGTCGTCCGCGCCGTCGTGGACTGGCGCGGCCAGGTGGTCACCATGGTGGACCGCGCCTACCTCACCGAGGCGATGCCGATGCTGGTGGTCTGGGGCGCCGACGACTCCGTGATCCCGGTGCGGCACGCGGGCGTGGCGGCGCAGATCGCCCCCAGTGCCACCGTCGAGGTGATCGGCAACGCCGGTCACTTCCCGCACAAGGACCACCCTCAGCGGTTCGTCAAGATCGTCAACGACTTCATCCGCACCACGGAGCCGGCGCACTACCACCGCGGCCGCTGGCGCCGCCTGCTCGAGTCCGGCATGAAGGCGCCGCTGCCCCAGGAGCTGGGGTCCCTGCAGGCCGAGGACATCGCATAGCCGTCATCGGCCTGCAGCTGCAGGTCAGGCGTCGCCACCCTCCTGCTTCACGCCGCGGACCGCGGTCGGGTCGTTGATCTGGTAGCGGTCGAACGCCTCCTGCACGACCTCGGGCTTGACCTCGCCGCGCTGGGCGAGCGCCGCGAGCGCCTGCACCACGACCGACTGGGCGTCGACGTGGAAGTAGCGCCGGGCGGCCGGCCGGGTGTCGGCGAAGCCGAAGCCGTCGGTGCCCAGCGCGTGGTAGTCGCCCGGCACCCACTTGGCGATCTGGTTCGGGACCGCGCGCATGTAGTCGCTGACCGCGACGATCGGGCCCTCGGCATCCTTGAGCTTGTCGGTCACGTAGGGGACCTTCGGCGTCTCGGAGGGGTGCAGCAGGTTCCACTCCTCGACCGCGACGGCGTCACGGGCCAGCTCGTTCCACGACGTCACCGACCAGACGTCGGCGGCGACGCCCCACTCCTCGGCGAGGAGCCGCTGGGCGTCGGTGACCCACGGGAAGCCGACGCCGGAGGCGAGCAGCTGCACCCGCGGCGGGTTGCCGCCGTCGCCGCCGACCTCGGGCGGGACCGCGACGTGGTAGATCCCGCGCAGCAGGCCTTCGACGTCGAGGTCCTCCGGCTGCTTCGGCTGGACCGTGGGCTCGTTGTAGACGGTGAGGTAGTAGATGACGTCCTCGCCGTGCGGGTGCTCCTCGGTCGAGCCGTACATCCGCCGCAGTCCGTCCTGGACGATGTGGCTGACCTCGTAGGCGAGCGCCGGGTCGTAGTGCACGATCGCCGGGTTCGTCGCTGCGAGCAGCGGCGAGTGGCCGTCGGCGTGCTGCAGGCCCTCGCCGGTGAGGGTGGTCCGGCCGGCGGTGGCGCCGACCAGGAACCCGCGCGCCAGCTGGTCGGCCATCGCCCAGATCGAGTCGCCGGTGCGCTGGAACCCGAACATCGAGTAGAAGATGTAGAAGGGGATCATGTGCTCGGCGTGCGTGGAGTACGCCGAGCCGGCGGCCGTCGCGGACGCCATCGCGCCGGCCTCCGAGATGCCCTCGTGCAGCAGCTGGCCCTGCGCCGACTCCTTGTAGGTCAGCAGCAGCTTGCGGTCGACCGCCTCGTAGGTCTGGCCGGCCGGCTGGTAGATCTTGGCCGTCGGGAACATCGAGTCCATGCCGAAGGTCCGGAACTCGTCCGGCGCGATCGGCACGATCCGCTGGCCGATCTCCTGGTCCTTCATGAGGTCGCGCAGCAGCCGCACCAGCGCCATCGTGGTGGCGATGGCCTGCTTGCCCGAGCCCTGCTTCAGCTCGGCGTACACCTCGTCGCCGGGGAGCTTCAGCGGCTTGGAGCGGACCACCCGCTTGGGCAGCGAGCCGCCGAGCTGGCGCCGGCGCTCCATCATGTACTCGATCTCCGGCGCGTCGGCGCCGGGGTGGAAGAACGGCGCGACGTCGGACTCGTCGATGGCCTTGTCGCTGATCGGCAGGTAGAGCCGGTCGCGGAACTTCTTCAGGTCGTCCTTGGTCAGCTTCTTCATCTGGTGCGTGGCGTTGCGACCCTCGAGAGCGTCGATCGTCCAGCCCTTGATGGTCTTGGCCAGGATGACCGTCGGCTGACCGGTGTGCTTCGTGGCGGCGTCGAAGGCGGCGTACACCTTGCGGTAGTCGTGGCCACCGCGCGGCAGCTTCACGATCTGCTCGTCGCTCATGTGCTCGACCATCTTGCGCAGCCGCGGGTCGCCGCCGAAGAAGCTCTCGCGGATGTAGTCGCCGCTCTCGACCGAGTAGGTCTGGAACTGGCCGTCGGGGGTGCTGTTCATCTGGTTGACCAGCACACCGTCCACGTCGCGGGCGAGCAGGTCGTCCCACTCCCGGCCCCACACGACCTTGATCACGTTCCAGCCGGCGCCCCGGAAGGTGGACTCCAGCTCCTGGATGATCTTGCCGTTGCCGCGCACCGGCCCGTCGAGCTGCTGCAGGTTGCAGTTGACGACGAAGGTGAGGTTGTCGAGCTCCTCACGGGCCGCGACGCCGATCGCGCCCAGCGACTCGGGCTCGCCCATCTCGCCGTCACCGAGGAACGCCCAGACGTGCTGCTGGCTCGTGTCCTTGAGGCCGCGGTTCTGCAGGTAGCGGTTGAACCGGGCCTGGTAGATCGCGTTGAGCGCGGTCAGGCCCATCGACACCGTCGGGAACTCCCAGAAGTCCGGCATCAGCCGCGGGTGCGGGTAGGAGGGCAGGCCCTTGCCGACGCCGTGCTGCACCTCCTGACGGAAGTGGCCGAGCTGCTCCTCGGTGAGCCGGCCCTCGAGGAAGGCGCGGGCGTAGATGCCCGGCGAGGCGTGACCCTGGATGTAGACGTGGTCGCCGCCACCGGGGTGGTCCTTGCCGCGGAAGAAGTGGTTGAAGCCCACCTCGTAGAGCGACGCGGAGGACTGGTAGGTGGCGATGTGGCCGCCGACCTCGAGGCCCTTGCGGTTCGCCGAGGAGACCGTCACTGCGGCGTTCCAGCGGATGAAGGCCCGGATCCGGCGCTCGACGTCCTCGTCGCCGGGGAACCACGGCTCGCGCTCCGGTGCGATCGTGTTGATGTAGTCGGTGGAGCGCAGGGCCGGGACCCCCACCTGCTTCTCGCGCGCGCGCTCGAGAAGGCGCAGCATCACGTAGCGGGCGCGCTCGCGGCCACGCTCGTCGACCATGCCGTCGAAGGACGCGAGCCACTCCAGCGTCTCGTCGGGGTCGATGTCGGGGAGCTGCGTCGGCAGTCCCTCGTGGATGACGGACGGCCTGCCCTGCGTCCCGGACTTGTTCTCAGAGCCTGTTGCCACGATGCCTCTGCTCTCGCGCTCGCGTGTTCCACGGTTGATCCTCCGCCGTCCCCGTGGGGGATCGGGAAGCCGCCGGGTCACGGCGCACTCCATGTTCCATCGTGTCACGGCATTCCCGACGGCGGTATCTACCGTCCAGTAGCCTTTCGACGGCGTGCCCGGTCGCGCCCAGCCTTGCGCGCGAGGGTGACTATCGGGTGGACTACGCGCAAGCAAGGAGAACGACACGAGCGTCCGGGGCCGCCCTGGGCGGGAACGGACGGAGGACCCAGCGTGAGCGCGACCTCGGGTGGCCCGGAAGGCGCCGCCACCCAGACCATCGGTCATCGACTCGGTCTGAGCCGCGGCATGGTCGTCCAGGAGCTCGGCTGGGACGAGGACGTCGACGACGACCTCCGCGTCGAGATCGAGGACGCGATCGACGCCGACCTCGTCGACGGCGACTACGGCAACGTGGCCGAGGCCGTGCTCCTGTGGTGGCGCGACGATGACGGCGACCTCGTCGACGCCCTGGTGGACTCCCTCTCGGACCTGGTCAGCGGCGGGGTCATCTGGCTGCTCACGCCGAAGGTGGGCCGCCCGGCGAGCGTCGACCCCGCGGACGTCGCCGAGGCCGCGCAGCTGGCGGGACTGTCGACCACGACCACGGCGTCGGTCAGCAAGGACTGGACCGCGACCAGGCTGGTCGCCCCGAAGACGGCCCGCTGATCCTGCGTGATCGACCTACGCCGTGCTCCCGGGCTCGTCGGCCGGCAGCTCGTGTCGCTGCGTGTGCTGACCCAGGCCCGGGTCATCCGTCCCTACTCGCCGCGGGTGCTCGCCCAGGTGGGGATCACGCTGGTGCGCTGGGGGGCCGGCCCGGCGGGTGGCTTCACCACGATGGCGCAGCGGGCGCCGCAGCAGGTGGCGCTGGTCGACGAGCTCGGTGAGCTGACCTTCCGCGAGATCCACGAGCGCAGCAACGCCCTGGCCGCCTCCTTCAAGGACCGCGGGGTCCGGGCCGGGGACGGCATCGCGATCATGTGCCGCAACCACCGGGGCTTCGTCGACGCCAGCATCGCCGCGGCCAAGGTCGGGGCGGACATGCTCTACCTCAACACCGCCTTCGCCGGCCCGCAGCTGGTCGAGGTCCTCGAGCGCGAGAAGCCCGCACTGGTCGTCCACGACGAGGAGTTCAGCGGCCTGCTCGAGGGAGCCGACGTGCCGTCGGTGCTGGCCTGGACCGACGGCGGGTCGGCCGGCCCGGAGACCCTCGAGCAGCTCATCGCGGCCGGGTCGCAGGAGGACCACGATCCCCCCGACCGGCCCGGGCACGTCGTCATCCTGACCTCCGGCACCACCGGCACCCCCAAGGGCGCGCCCCGCAGCGAGGCCGGCGTCGATGCCGCGGTGGCGCTGCTCTCGCGGCTGCCGCTGCGCCGCGGCTGGCGCACCCACGTCGCCGCGCCCCTGTTCCACACCTGGGGCTGGGCGCACTGGGCGCTGGCCATGCTGCTCGGCTCCACGATGGTGCTGCGGCGCCGCTTCGAGCCCGAGGACTTCCTGAGGGCGGTCACCGAGCACGAGTGCGACTCGGTCGTGGTCATCCCGGTCATGCTGCAGCGCATCCTCCAGCTGCCGCAGGAGGTGCTGGACTCCTACGACCTGTCGCGGGTCAGGGTGGTCGCCGCCTCCGGCTCGGCCCTCCCCGGCGACCTCGGGGTCTCCTGGATGGACCAGTTCGGCGACACCCTCTACAACGTCTACGGCTCCACCGAGGTCGCCTACGCGACGGTGGCCCAGCCGGCCGACCTGCGCGCGGCTCCGGGCACCGCGGGCAAGCCGCCGTGGGCGACCGTGGTCAAGATCCTCGGCGAGGACGGCACCGAGCTGCCGCGCGGCGAGGCCGGCCGGATCTTCGTCGGCAACACGCTGCTGTTCGAGGGCTACACCGGCGGCGGTCACAAGGACGTCGTCGACGGGCTGATGGCCACCGGCGACGTCGGTCGCTTCGACGAGGAGGGTCGGCTCTTCGTGGAGGGCCGCGACGACGAGATGATCGTCTCCGGCGGCGAGAACGTCTTCCCCCAGGAGGTCGAGGACTGCATCGCCCGCCACGACGACGTGGTCGAGGTGGCGTGCATCGGCGTCGACGACAAGGACTTCGGCAAGCGGCTCCGCGCGATCGTCGTACGGCGCGAGGGCGCCTCGATCGACGAGGCCGGCGTCAAGGCGCAGGTCAAGGCGCACCTGGCGCGCTACAAGGTGCCACGCGACGTCGTCTTCGTCGACGAGCTGCCCCGCAACGCCACCGGCAAGATCCTCAAGCGCGAGCTCGGCTGAGCGGTGCGGGTCGGCGATGCGGTGCCGGACTTCGGGCTCCGGGACCAGCACGGGCGGACGGTCCGACTGTCGTCGCTGCGCGGCCGGGCCGTCGCGGTGATGTTCTACCCGTGGGCGTTCAGCAACGTCTGCACCGGTGAGCTGCAGGGGGTGCGGGACCGGCTGGCCGACTTCCAGGACGACTCCGTGCAGGTGCTCGCGGTGTCCTGCGACCCGGTCTACTCCCTGCGCGCCTACGCCGACCGCGACGGTCTGGCGTTCCCGCTGCTCTCGGACTTCTGGCCGCACGGGGCGGTGGCCTCGGCCTACGGCGTCCTCGACGAGGAGCGCGGCTGCCCCCGCCGGTCCAGCTTCGTGATCGACGGTGACGGCCTGCTGCGCTGGTCGGTGCACCACGAGACCTCGCGCGCCCGGGACCTCGACGAGCACCTCCGTGAGCTCCGCGCCGCGAGCCGAGATGCCGGCGGCCCGGCTCCCGGGTAAAGAAATCCTGAGATTCGCGTCGAAGCTGTGACAGTCCTTGCCCGGCGTAGTTGAATAGATCTTGCTACGGCCGCTGGTGACCCGAGACGCCAGCGGCCGTCAGCATGTCCGGAGCCTTTTGGCGCCTCTCCCCGGCTCGCGTAGTCTGCCTCTCGCTTCTGGGGCGTATAGCTCAGCGGTAGAGCACTGGTCTTACAAACCAGCGGTCGCAGGTTCGATCCCTGCTGCGCCCACCCGCGCCGCGCGTCAGCCGGCGGACTCCCGGAGCCGGGGCAGGACCTTCTCGCCGTACGCCTCGATCATCTCCCGGTAGTTCGGGCCCATGTTGGCGACGTAGACCTCCTCGAAGCCCGCATCGAGGTAGGGCTGGTAGGCCTCGACGTGCTGGTCCACGTCCGGACCGGCGACGACGGACTCCGCGGTCATCTCCCGGGTGACCAGCTGCGTGGCCTGCTCGAAGTGCTGCGGGCTCGGCAGGACCTGCGCCAGCTCACCGGGCAGGCCGGCGTTGGGCCACAGCCGGTAGGCGTGGTCGACGCCCTCCTCCGCCGTGGCCGCCCAGGCCACCTTGAACCCCGCCTGCGCCGGCTTGCCACCGGAGCGCTCCCGGAACAGCCCGAGCAGCTCCTGGTCCGGCGAGGTGGTGATGTAGCCGTCGCCGATGCGCCCGGCCAGCTCGGTCGCCTTGGGGCCGAAGCCGGAGACGTAGATGGGCGGCGGCGCGTCCGGCACGGTGTAGAGCCGGGCGGTGTCGACGGTGTAGAAGTCGCCGCCGTAGGTGACCGTCTCGCCGGAGAACAGCCGGCGGATCACGTCGACGGACTCCTCCAGCATGGCCAGCCGCACGTCGGCCGTCGGCCAGGCACCGCCCAGGATGTGCTCGTTGAGCGCCTCCCCGGAGCCGACCCCGAGCCGGAACCTGCCGTCGAGCATCACCGCGCTGGTGGCCGCCGCCTGGGCGATGATCGCCGGGTGGATGCGCCTGGTGGGGCAGGTGACCGCTGTGGTGACCGGCAGGTCGCAGACCTGGGAGATCGCGCCGATGACCGACCAGACCAGCGGGCTCTCGCCCTGCTCCTCGTTCCACGGGTGGTAGTGGTCGCTGATCCACAGCGCGTCGAAGCCGGCCTGCTCGGCCAGCCGCGCTTGCTCCACCAGGTCCGCGGGGCCGAACTCCTCGGTGGACAGGAAGTATCCGAACTGCATGGGAGCTCCTTCGTCGACTTCTCCGCCCGGTGCCCAGCAGCCGTCACCGCATGCCCGGGGTGCCGACTCCCGTCCGCGCGGGTCGCTAGCCTGCGGGCCATGACTGTGCCGCTGCGGGAGGTCACCTCCCTGCTCGACGACTGGTACGACCCGGCGTGGGCGGAACCCTGGGACGCCGTCGGGCTGGTCGCCGGCGACCCCGACCAGCCGGTCGGCCGCATCCTGCTGGCGGTCGACCCGGCCCCGGACGTCGTCGACGAGGCCGTGGCGTGGGGAGCCGACCTGCTGCTCGTGCACCACCCGCTGCTGCTCACCGGCGTGCACTCGGTGGCCGCCACCACGCCGAAGGGCCGGGTCGTGCACCGGTTGGGCCGGGCCGGCACGGCGCTGTTCGCGGCGCACACCAACGCCGACGTCGCGCCGCGGGGCGTCAACGAGGCGCTCGCCCGCGCCGTCGGCATCGTCGACCCCCAGGTGGTCGTGGCGACGAACCGCCCGCGGCTGGACAAGGTGGCGGTCTTCGTCCCCGAGGCGCACGCCAAGGCGGTCCGGGACGCGATGGCGGCGGCCGGCGCCGGTCGGCTCGGCGACTACGACGGCTGTTCGTTCTCCGTGCCGGGGGAGGGCCGGTTCCGCCCCCTCGCCGGCGCCGACCCGGCGATCGGCACGGTGGGGGAGCCGGAGGTCGTCGCCGAGACCCGGGTGGAGGTGGTGCTCGAGCGGTCCCGCCGGGCGGAGGTCGTCTCGGCCTTGCTCGCGGCACATCCCTACGAGGAGCCGGCGTACGACGTGGTGGAGCTGGCCAACGAGGCCGGGCCGGCCGACCGCGGGCACGGCCGGATCGGGCGGCTGGCCGAGCCCACCACGCTGCGCGGGTTCGTCGAGCAGGTGGAGGCCGCGCTGCCCCGCACCGCGCACGGCATCCGCGTCGCCGGCGACCCCGAGCGACCGGTCCACTCGGTCGTGACCGGCTGCGGATCGGGCGACTTCATGCTCGAGACGGTGCTCGGGCTCGACGCCGACGTCTACCTCACCTCCGACCTGCGTCACCACCGGGCGGGGGAGTTCCTCGAGCACGACCGTGCCTCACTCGTCGACGTCGCGCACTGGGCCGCGGAGTGGACCTGGCTGCCCGTCGTGGAGCGCCGGCTCGCGCGTGCCCTCGCCGACCGGGGGACGCCCGTGGAGACGCGCGTGAGCACGCTGGTCACCGACCCGTGGACGTTCCGGGCAGGGGCGTGAGCCGCCCGCCGGCACGAGTACCCTGAGGGCCATCCCCCACGAACCCAGGAGACCGCTCTGAAAGCCGACGCCTTCACCCAGCTGAAGCTGCTCGACGTCCAGGAGCTCGACTCCCGGTGCGACCAGCTGCGGCACCGACTCGCGAACCTCGAGGAGACCCGGCAGCTCGCCGCGGTCACCGCGGAGCGGCGCGAGCTCGACGACCGGGCGCGTGACGTGCGGATCCAGGTCGACGACCTGACCCGCGAGCAGCGCCGGGCCGACGCGGACGTCGAGCAGGTCAAGACCCGCCGGACCCGCGACCAGCAGCGGATGGACGCCGGCCTGGTCACCAACCCCAAGGACCTCGAGCGGATGCAGAGCGAGCTGGTCTCGCTGTCGAAGCGGATCTCCGACCTCGAGGACACCGAGCTCGAGGTCATGGAGCAGCTCGAGGAGGCCCAGTCCGAGCACGACGCCCTCACCGGCCGCGTCGCCGAGCTCGACGCGGTCATCGCCGACCTCGAGCGCGCCCGCGCCGCGAAGGCGCAGAGCCTCGAGGACGACCTCTCCCGGACCGTCGCGGAACGCAAGACCGCGGTCGAGGGGCTGCCCGAGGACCTGCTGAGCCTCTACGACCGGCTCCGGGCGCAGAAGGGCGGCGTCGCAGCAGCGGCGCTGCGGGCGCGGCGGTGCACCGGCTGCAGCCTGGAGCTCACCGCGGCCGATCTCGGCGCCATCGCCAAGGCGTCGATGGACGAGGTGCTCCGCTGCGAGGAGTGCAACCGGATCCTGGTCCGCACGTCGGAGTCCGGGATCTGATGCCCCCAGGCTCGGGCGACGGGCCCCGGTCCGTCGTCATCGAGGCCGACGGCGGCTCCCGCGGCAACCCCGGCGACGCGGCGTACGGCGCGGTGCTCAAGGACGCCGGGACCGGGGAGACCATCGCCGAGCGGGCCGAGCCGATCGGGGTGGCGACGAACAACGTCGCGGAGTACCGCGGCCTGATCGCCGGACTCGAGCTCTACAACGAGCACACCCCCGAGGCCGACCTCGAGGTCCGGATGGACTCCAAGCTCGTCGTCGAGCAGATGTCGGGCCGCTGGAAGATCAAGCACCCCGACATGAAGCCGCTGGCGATGGCCGCCGGCCGGCTGGCGCCGCACGGTGCGCGGTACACCTGGATCCCGCGGGACCTGAACCAGCACGCCGACCGGATCCTCAACGAGGCGCTGGACCGGCAGGGCGGCAAGCCGGTCGATGGGGCCGCAGCCGGGAGCACGCCGCAGCGCGACGCCCCGCCCCGGCGCGGCTGGAGCGGTGACCTCGGCACGCCGACCACCTTGATCCTGGTCCGGCACGGCGAGACCGAGCACACCCGCGAGAAGCGGTTCAGCGGCCACGGAGGCGACGACCCCGGGCTGAACCCCGACGGGCGGGCGCAGGTCCGGGCCACCGCCGAGTGGCTGGCTCCGCTCGCCGAGGAGGTCGACGTGGTGGTCAGCTCGCCGCTGCGCCGCACCCGGGAGACGGCCGAGATCGTCGGCGAGGTTCTCGGCCACGACGTCACCGTCGAGGAGGGGCTCGCCGAGGCGGCCTTCGGCACCTGGGACGGGCTCACCTTCACCGAGGTGCAGGAGCGCCACCCCGACGACCTGGAGGCGTGGCTCGGCGGGCTCGACGTGGCGCCGACCGGCGGCGGCGAGTCGTTCGCCACCGTCGACCGCCGGGTGCGCCGCACCCGCGACCGGCTGATCGCCGCCCACCCCGGCGCCACGCTGCTGGCGGTCTCGCACGTCACCCCCATCAAGATCCTGGTCCGGCTCGCCCTCGACGCACCGCTGGAGTCGCTGTTCCACATGGAGCTCGCGCCCGCGTCGGTGACGGTGATCTCCTGGTACGCCGACGGCCGGGCCTCACTGCGCATGTTCAACGCCCGGCCGATGGAGTCGGCGTTCCTCGGCCGCTAGCAGGAAGGTTGACCTGATGGCCTCGCGTTCCGTGCAGCCCCCACCGCGCTCGCCGGGCGGTCGCGGGGTGGTGGTCGTGGCGGCCGCCGTCGCGGTCCTGCTCGTCGTCGGCGGGCTCGTGCTCGCCGCCGTCCTGGGCGGCGACCCCGACCCCGGGTCCACTCCGGCTCCGGCAGCCGCACCGGCGGACCTGCCCTCCGTCCCGCCGGGGGAGTGCGTCGAGCCGCCGACTCCGCCGGCCTCCCCGCAGCAGTTCGACAGCGCGCCGGACCCCGGCGACGCCGAGGGAGCGGTGTGGACGGCGACGCTGTCGACGACCTGCGGCCCGATCGTGGTGGACCTCTACGGCGACAAGGCGCCGCAGACGGTGTCCTCCTTCCTGTTCCTCGCCGAGCAGGGCTACTGGGCCGACAGCGCCTGCCACCGGCTGACCACCTCGGGCATCTTCGTGCTCCAGTGCGGCGACCCCACCGGGACCGGCTCGGGTGACCCCGGCTACGGGTACGGCGTCGAGAACGCCCCCGCCGACGGCACCTACCCGCGGGGCACGCTGGCGATGGCGCGCACGCCGGACCCGGACAGCAACGGCGGCCAGTTCTTCCTCGTCTACCAGGACTCGCAGATCCCGGACGCCACCGGCTACTCGATCTTCGGCAAGGTCGTCCAAGGCATGGACATCGTCGACCGGGTCGCCGCGGCCGGCGTCGGCGGGTCGATCGGCCCGGAGGCCCCGGCCCAGCCGATCAGCATCCTCGACGTCACCGTCGAGAAGAAGGGCTGAGAGCGGCGGCCGGACGCTCCGGCACGTCTCACCGGCCGTCGGCGCAGACGAGGTACTGCCAGATGTCCTCCTCGTCCTGTCCT
This sequence comes from uncultured Actinomycetota bacterium, assembly GCA_963835385.1. Classification (GTDB taxonomy): domain Bacteria; phylum Actinomycetota; class Actinomycetes; order Propionibacteriales; family Nocardioidaceae; genus Nocardioides_B. Next base: position 48,246 of record CAWIFK010000016.1, on the reverse strand, counting down.
GTCGTGTCGGGGTGGGTCGGGTCGATCCTCCACCCCCACCCGGTCGGCGGGACGCCGTCGTCCATCTCGTCGAACAAGGGCGCGCTGAACCGCAGGCGGCCTCCGTTGGAGACACCGCTCAACGCCACCTTGCCGTCGGGACAGTGCAGCGTGGACCGGTGTCCCACGCTGTCGCTGGCCAGGATCCAGCGGGTCCACACCACCTCCGTCCCGCTGAGCGCGCCGGAACGGCGCAGGGCGTCTCGGACGGCGGGTCTGAGGTCGCGGCCGGCCATGGTTCCGTCTCGCACGTCGACGGACCGGACCGAGTTGTCGCGGATCTGCGCCGACCCGACCTGCAGACCGGCGTAGGCGCCGCCGGCGCCTGCCAGCGACATCGCGCCTCCGACCGCCAGCGCTGTCAACAACGTCCTCATGGTCGCCTCCCTCGTCGCACGCACGCGCAGCTGCACGGTGGTGCTGCGACGATGTCCCCTCGCGGACGTTCAGCACGTCACCCAGATGACTGGCTGGCGTACGCCGAACGAGCGGAGACGGAGAAGATCCCCGGCTACAGGTCGCCCACGACGACGTCGAGCAGGGTGCCGCCCTTCCCGGTCGGTCCGTCCTCGACCGTCCAGCCGAGGTCGCGCAGCTGCTCGGCGAACCGGGCGGGCGTGCGCGCCGCCGTACCCTCCTCGAGCAGGGCGCGCACGATCCGGCCCTTGGTCGCCTTGTTGAAGTGCGAGACCACCTTGCGGGCGCCGTCGACCTCGTGCAGCACGCGCAGCGTCACGACGCGCCGCGCGGCGTCGGCGCCGGGCCGCCAGAACCCGGCGTACGTCGAGGAGCGGAGGTCCACGACGAGCCCGGTGCCGGCCGCCTCCTCGACCGCGGGGGAGAGCTGCCTGCTCCAGAAGGTGCCGAGCGGGCCGATGCCCGGCAGCGCGACGTCGCCGGAGAGCCGGTAGGCCGGGATCCGGTCGCCGGGGCGGACCAGGCCGAACAGCCCGGAGGTCACCGCCACCCAGGAGGTCGCGCGGCGCCGCGCCGCACCCTCGAGCGTGGGCAGGTCGAGGGCCTCGTAGAGGACGCCGGAGTAGACCCGGTCGGCCCGCGCCGTGGGCGCCTCGCGCAGTGCCGCGTCCCGCGCCACCTCGCCGGACTGGGTCGCGCCCAGGCCCAGCACCTCGGCGGCTTTCGCCTGGTCGCCGCGGCACAGTGTGACCAGCGTGTCGAGCACCCGGGAGCGTGCCTCTGTCAGCGACGGCAGCGACAGGGAGCCCAGGTCGAGCGGCCTGCCCCGGCGTGGGGCCGTCTTGCCTTCGGACGGTGGGAGCACGATCAGCACGGCGGCAACCCTATGCTTGCGGACCAGAACGCCCGAGACCGGACGACGCGGAAGGTGGGAGCGAGCATGCCCAGGCGAGTGGTGAGGCTCCTGCACGCGGACGGCGAGGTGTTGCGGCGTGGCGTCGCGGCGGTCCAGGAGGAGATCGGGGTCACCCCGGAGTTCCCCGCGGAGGTGCAGCGCGCCGCGGAGGAGGCGGCCGGAAACCCGCGCCTGCCCGAGCTCGACCGCACCGACGTCCCGTTCCGCACCGTCGACCCGCCGGGGGCGCGCGACCTCGACCAGGCGCTGCACATCGAGCGCGCCGGCGACGGCTACGTCGTCTACTACGCGATCGCCGACGTCGCCGCGTTCGTGTCGCCGGGGGACCCGGTCGACGTGGAGGCGCACCGGCGCGGCGAGACGCTCTACGGCGCCGACTCCAAGGTGCCGCTGCATCCCCCGGTGCTCTCGGAGGACGCCGCCTCGCTGCTGCCCGGCGAGGTCCGGCCGGCGCTGCTGTGGACGATCAAGGTCGACCCGACCGGGGAGGGGACCGACATCGACGTTCGCCGGGCCCTGGTGCGCAGCCGGGCGCAGCTCGACTACGAGACCGTGCAGCAGCAGCTCGACGCCGGCACGGCCGACCCCGTCTTCGAGCTGCTGCGCGAGGTCGGCGAGCTGCGCCGGCAGCGCGAGGCCGCACGGGGCGGGGTGTCGCTGCCGCTGCCGGAGCAGGAGATCGACGTCGACGGCGACCGGTGGAGCCTGGCGTTCCGCAGGATGTCGCCGGTGGAGGCGTGGAACGCCCAGATCTCGCTGCTGACGGGCATGGGCGCGGCCTCGCTGATGGTCTACGCGCGGGTCGGGCTGCTGCGGACGCTTCCGCCGCCCGACCCGCACGACGTGCAGCGCCTGCACCGCACGGCCCGGGCGCTGGACATCGAGTGGCCGGCCGAGCAGCTCTACCCCGACTTCATCCGCTCCCTGGACCCGTCGAGGGCCAACCACGCCGCCATGGTGCTGGCCTGCACCCGGCTGCTGCGCGGCTCGGGCTACGTCGGCTTCGACGGCGAGGTGCCGGGCCAGCCGGAGCACTCCGCCCTCGCCTCGGAGTACGCCCACGTCACGGCGCCGCTGCGCCGGCTGGCCGACCGCTACGCCGGGGAGGTGTGCGTCGCGCTGTGCGCCGGCGAGGACGTGCCCGGCTGGGTGCACGACAAGCTGCACGAGCTGCCCGCCACGATGCAGGAGTCCTCGCGGCGGGCCGGCGCCTACGAGAAGGCCGTGCTCAACCTGGTCGAGGCCGCGGTGCTCCGACCGCACGTCGGGTCGATGTTCGACGGGGTGGTGGTGGCCGTCGACGAGAAGGACAAGGAGAAGGGCGACGTGGTCGTCCAGGAGCCCGCTGTCGAGGCGCGGGTCACCGGGTCGGCGCCGCTGCCGCTCGGCACCGACGTCTCGGTCCGGCTCGTCGAGGCCGACCCCGACCGCCGTACCGTCCGCTTCGAGCTCCCCTGAACGTCTAGACTGCTCGGTGGATGAGCTGGCCGGGCGGCCGCGTGGACAGGTGGCGACACCGGTCCCCGAGGAAGGTCCGGGCTCCACAGGGCAGGGTGGTGGGTAACGCCCACCCGGGGTGACCCGCGGGACAGTGCCACAGAAAACAGACCGCCGCTGCTGCCTCGGCAGCAGCGGTAAGGGTGAAACGGTGGTGTAAGAGACCACCAGCGCTCCGGGCGACCGGAGCGGCTAGGTAAACCCCACCCGGAGCAAGGTCAAGAAGGGTCTCCGTCTCCGGACGGTGGCTCGCGCGGATGTTCGAGGGCGGCCCGCCCGAGTCCGCGGGTAGACCGCACGAGGCTGTCGGCAACGGCAGCCCTAGATGGATGGTCGCCGACCGCCACGCCGCGAGGCGAGCGGAGACAGAACCCGGCCTACAGGCCAGCTCATCCCTCACACCACATGTGGACATCGTCTTGATATGAGCGGTCGATGTCGGCCGATGCACGCGCCCGCTTTGTCCCGGAGGGCCTGTGGAATCTGCGGGATCGCACAGACCGTCGGCGACTCTACGAGATGCTCCTCATGCTCGGAACGCCGGAGCAGAGATTGAGGAGGGTCGACGGCGCCCTGCTCGTCGACAGCTGGAGAACACTGAAGATCGCGCGGCCGGTGCGGCGCGCGTGGGAGCCGGTCGTTCAAGCCGGGCGTACGGGCCGACCGAGAGCGCCTCCGACTGAGCGAACGAGACGTCAGTCCACTGGCGCCGGGGCCTCCTCGATGGATGCGACGACGAGGTGGGCGATGTTGTGCCCGCGGCCGCGGGTCATGCCGACGTAGGCCGAGGAGGCGCCGGCCGGGGGCCATCTTGTCGCTCATCTTCGAAAGGTCGCACGGAGCGAAGACTGCCGGGTTCGGCCCAGCGTCGTCATTGGTCGGGACCATCTCACCTCGACTTGGTGTGAGTCTCTGGGGTCTGGGTGGGATGCGGGCCGAGGTCCTCAGCCTCGCTGCTGACTCGTTCCGCAAGCCCCGGGCTGCCCGCTGACTCTCGCCCTTCTGCGGGGGTGGCCCGTGGCCGGGCGTGGTGCCGGTGGTGGTGGGGGGTGTGGTGGCGCGGGTGTGGGCAGTCAGCGCGATCACCCCTCCGGGGCCGCACTCCTGGTGGCCATGTAGCAGTTCCCGAGGGTAGACAGCGCCTCCCTGGTCCCCTCGCATGCCGGGTTGGTGCCGCTGTAGACGAGGAACCACTCGCTGACTGGCAGCGCGCACAGCGTGCAACCGTCCATCGTGCTCACGCACGCCCTCGCCGCAGCCGCTTGTCGGCGGCCACCACGAGGCTGGCGCCCACCGCGATGGCCAAGATGCGCAGCCAGACGCCCACGCCGATGGGGGCGGTGCCGAAGAGCGTGTTCATGGCTGGCAGGTAGGTGATGGCCAGCTGGCCGACCGCCTGGGTGGTGACGCCGACGACGATCCACGGGTTGGACAGCAGCCCGATCCGCCACGCCGGTCGGGTCAGGGAGCGGCAGCTGAACAGGTAGAACGCCTCGACGACGACGAACAGGTTCAGTGCCGCGGTCCGCGCCTCGGCCAGGGTGGCTCCTCGTGCCTGCTCCCACTCGAAGAGCCACCAGGACCCGGCGACCAGCAGGGTGGACACGAGCAGGATCCGCACCATGAGGGCGCGGGTCAGCAGCGGCTGGCCGGGGTCGCGGGGGGCGCGGGTCATGATCCCGGCCTCCTTGGGCTCGAAGGCGAGCATCAGCCCGAGCGCGACGGCGGTGGTCATGTTGATCCACAGGATCTGGGTGGGCAGGATCGGCAGGGCGGCGCCGACCATGATCGCGACCAGGATGACCATGCCCTCACCGATGTTCGTCGGAAGCGTCCAGGTGATGAACTTGGTGAGGTTGTCGAACACGCCGCGGCCCTCCTCCACGGCCGCCTCGATGGTGGCGAAGTCGTCGTCGGTGAGCACCATGTCCGCGGCGTCCTTGGCGACCTCGGTGCCGCCCTCGCCCATGGCCACGCCGATGCCGGCCTGCCGCAGGGCGGGGGCGTCGTTGACCCCGTCGCCGGTCATCGCCACCACGTGGCCGCGTGCCTGCAGTGCCTTGACCAGCCGCAGCTTCTGCTGCGGGGAGACCCGGGCGAACACGCGGGCGCGGTCCACGGCCTCGGGGTACTCCTCCGCGGTCAGCGCGGCGAGGTCGGTGCCGGTCAGCACCGCACCGGGGTCGTCGTGGTGCCCGTCGAGCAGGCGGATCTGGCCGGCGATCGCGGTGGCGGTCGCGGCGTGGTCACCGGTGATCATCTTTACCGCGATGCCGGCGCTGTGGCAGGCGGCCACGGCGGCGGTGGCGGCGGCACGAGGCGGGTCGAGCATCGCGTGCAGCCCGGTGAGCACCATTCCACCGGCCAGCGCGTCCTCGCCGAAGTCGTCGGCGGGCAGGTCACCGGGCTCGGCGTGGCGTACGGCGGTGGCCAGCACCCGCAGTGCCCGCCCGGCCAACTCAGCTGCTGCCGCGAGCGCCGCCTCACGGTCCAGCGGGCTAAGGCTGCCATCAGCGTCCATCTGGGCGTCGCAGCGGTCGAGCACCCGCTCCACCGCGCCCTTCGCCAGCAGGACGTGCCGGCGGGCGTCTCCTGTGGTGGTGTCGTGGTGCAGGGTCGCCATGAGCTGCCGCTCGGAGCTGAACGGGACCGTCGCCATGCGTGGCAGCAGCCGCGCGACCCGGTCGGTGTCCAGGCCGGCCTTGGTCGCGACGACCAGGAGGGCACCTTCGGTGGGGTCGCCGACCACGTCCCACCGGCCGGCTCGGTCGGTGAGGGCGGCGTCGTTGCAGGCCGCGCCGACGAGCAGCGACCAGCGCAGCGGGAGGTGGGAGTTCGGGTCCGCCGGTGACCCCTGGTCGTCGAGCAGGGCGCCGTCGGGGGCGTACCCGGAGCCGGTGACCTCGAACCGGGCGTCGGGGGTCCACAGCGCCCGCACGGTCATCTGGTTCTCGGTGAGTGTGCCGGTCTTGTCCGAGCAGATGACCGTGGTGCTGCCCAGCGCCTCCACCGCCGGCAGCCGGCGGATGACCGCGCGCCGGCGCGCCATCCGGGCCACCCCGATGGCCAGGGTGATGGTGACCGCGGCCGGCAGCCCCTCGGGGATCGCCCCGACCGCGAGCGCGATCGCGGCGGTGAACGTCTCCACCGCGTCCTGCCCGCGCAGCAGCCCGACGCCGAAGGTGACCGTGGCCAGACCGAGGATGCCGACGGTGAGGATCTTGCTGAACGCGGCAAGCTTCTGCGTCAACGGGGTGGCCAGCGTCTCCGCGGCCCCGACCAGCCGGTGGATCTCCCCCAACTCGGTCTCGGCGCCGGTGGCGACCACGATCCCGGCGCCGCTGCCGGTGGTGACCAGCGTGCCCGAGTAGGCCATGTTGCGCCGGTCGGCCACCGGGACCGCCTCGGGCAGCACCACCTCGTCCTTGGCCACCGGGACCGACTCCCCGGTCAGCGCCGACTCGTTCACGCGCAGCTCGGCCAGCCGGGTCAGGCGCACGTCGGCCGGCACCTTGTCCCCGGCCTCGAGCAGCACCAGGTCGCCGGGGACCAGCTCGTCGGACGGCACGGTCTGCCCGTGTCCGTCGCGGACCACCTTGGCCTGGGTGCGCACCATCGACCGCAGGCCCTCGAGCGCGGCCTCGGCCTTGGACTCCTGGATGAAGCCGACGATCGCGTTGACCACCACCACGCCGAAGATCACCGCCGACTCGACGTACTCACCCAGCGCGGCCGTGATCGCCCCGGCCGCCAGCAGCACGTAGACCAGCGGGTGGTGGAACTGGCGCAGCACCCGCATCAGCAGCCCCGCGCCCTTCGCCGGGGGCAGGCTGTTCGGCCCGGACCGCGCCAACCGGTCGGCGGCCTCCTCGCCGGTCAACCCCCGGTGCGGGTCGGTCTCGAGCAGCAGCACCACCTCGTGGGCGGCGAGCCCGTGGTGGGCCGCCGTCGTCGGGGACAGCGACGTGCTCATCGCGTCACCTCACCCGCGCGCGAGCCGGTCGTCCGCGGGCGGCCGGGCCGCTGCCTGCTGGTCCGGGGCCGACGTCGGCGCGGTGGGCACCGGCTCCACGACCGGCACCGGGACCGGGACCGTGGACCACGTCCGCCGACACGCTGCCCAAAAGGTGCCTCGACAGGCCCCGGCGGCGCCGCCCGACCACGAGCAGGTCCATCTGCTGGTCCTCAGCGAACCGTCGCAACGTCTCACCCGGAGGTCCGGCGAGCACCTCGACCCGGACCGGCACCCCGGCGGCGCGCGCCGCAGCAGCCGTCGCGGACAGCCGCTCCTTGGCGGCCTTCACCGTCTCCTGGGCGCAGTCCTCGGCGTCGTCGTAGCAGATCACCTCCGCCAGCACCAGCAGCCGGCAGCGGGCGCCGAGCAACCCCACGGTCTCGGTCAGGGCCTGTCCGGACTCTCTCGACCCGTCCATCCCCACCAGGACCCTTGGGCCGTCCGGTGTCTCCGGACGTGGCCCCGGGACACCCTCCGGCCCTACCGCGGCCAGCCGGGGACGGCGCTCGACCCGCTCCAGGGCGATGGGCACGAACAAGGGACCCAACGCGACCGCTACGACCAGCCACAGCGGGTGATGGCCGCGGCGAACCATCCATGTGCCGATGACCAGGCCGACTATCGGCCAGGTGACGACGGAGATGACGAGCAGGGTCACGTCCATGTCATCACACTGCCGAAGACGGGCCGGGTACGGTATCCGCCTCGGCCCCCCGCGCCCGGGTCCAAGGTCCCGACCAGGTGGACCGCCACCGTGGGGAGCGTGCGCGCACCCGCGGCAAGGCCCTCACGCTCTGCGGGCTACCTGCACCTCATCGAGGCACTGCACGACCACGTCCGCACCCTTGGTCAGCCGACGCCGATGACCAGCCCGAAACCGCCCCGCCGCCCGGCCTGCGCCCCGGCCTCGGCGTCCTCCGGTGATGGAGGCGCTCATCGTCTGGCCGCCTCCACCCTGGATCCAGGAGCTCTCAGGCGCTCTGCCTGCAGTTCTGGTCGTTGAAGTGGCAGGGCATGCACTGCGCCGCCATAGGCAGCACATCGAGCCTTTCCTCGGGAATGGGCCTGGCACACGTCACGCACCGCCCGTAGGAATGCCGGGCCATCCGGTCGAGTGCCGCGTCGATCTCGTGCAAAGCCGTCCTAGCCGCCATCAGGAGGGCTCTCGTGACCGTGTCACGGCGGGCATCTTCGCCCAGGTCGTTCTGCAAGCCGGCGATCTGCTCACGCCGGAATGTGCGCGCCTCGCGCAACCTCGCCTCGCGGTCACCTAGCCCCTCGACCTCGGTGCGCGCCGGGGCGGTCATGGACTGGACTCGTCGGATGGGGGCCATGTCATGCTCCTCGCATACTCGGCGGGGACGGGCTGGCGCTTCAGCGGATCAGCGCCGAAGCGCCTGGTGCTTCCATTGTCCGCCACCAGGGTCGAGCGCCCCGGGGGCACGGTCGGACGATCGGGGGCGCGCTGGTTGCCGAGGTCCGGCAACGGCCGTCGGCTTGAGCGCGTCTGTGACAATTACCCATGGCCGATCGCGTGCAGCCGCAGAGTCCGAGTCTCGAAGGTGTACCCGGGACGAGCACCGTGATGCTGGCGGTCGAGAAGGTCACCGCCCGCCTGGTCGCCGGCGCGACGAGCTTGGCCGCCAACGACGTACAGGCGATCCGCAGCGCCGGTTCGGCCGCCGCCGAGCATGGGCTCACCGCGGTGGAAGTCGTCGACCTGTACCTGACCACGGCAGAGCGACTCTGGGACCTTACAAGCGACCGGCGCGCCGCGTCGGGGGAGTCACTGTTCGTGGCTATCCGGGCCGTTGTGCCCGAGCTCATCGAGGGCCACCAGAGCACCGGTCACCGGATCATCCGCCAGGAGGAGACCGCCCGTCAGGAACTTGTGGACGACCTTCTGCGCGGCGACGCCGACATCGCCGATCTGGTGCAGCGCGCTGAACCGTTCGGGCTCGACCTCGGCTCTCGCCACCAGATCGTGCTCGCGGAGCCGCGGGAAGCCGCTGAGGCCCGACCGCCCGACGAAGCCGCACTCGGCCGCTCGGTCACGGCGATCTACGGCGACCGTGACACGCTCGTCACCCGACGGAACGGACAGCTCGTCGCCGTCATCCCGGCAGGACCCGCGGGCTCGGACGTCGATGCTCCGGGCCGTCAGCTCCACCAGGTCCTCGCACGGTCCGCGCCACGGATGTCCTGGCGCGTCGCCGTAGGCCGCCCCTACGCCGGCGCCCACGGCGTCGCCCGGTCCTACCAAGAGGCCCGCGAGGCGATGGCCCTGGTCGAACGGCTGCGCCCAGACGCGGATCTCGTTCCGACCAGGGATCTGCTCATCTACCGAGTGCTCGGACGTGACCGGGCAGCCCTCACCGATCTCGTCGAAAGCGTCTTGGTCCCGCTGCAGCAAGCCCGAGGCGGCCCCGCGCCACTGGTCGACACGCTCGAGGCGTACTTCGCCTCTCGCGCCGTGGCCACCGAGGCCGCTCGCAGGCTGCACGTCTCGGTTCGAACCGTCACCTATCGTCTGGCCCGCGTCAAGAGCCTCGCCGGATTGGACCCCAGAATCCCGGCCGAGGCGCTGACCCTTCAGGCATCGGTGCTGGGCGCCCGACTGCTGCCCTGGCCCGCCTCGTGAGTGCGACGTCCGCGGGGCACCGGGTTCGCGGTGATCTCCGCGCGGGCCTGCGGTGATGAACCCCAGCGCGTCCGCCGGTTCACACCTCGTCCTGTGGCTTGGCCACGATCCCGAGGAACACCTCCAGGTCGTAGGGCGAATAGTCAGCGAGAAGTTCGCGAAGGACCGTGGACCACCACCGTCAGCCACCGGTAAGACCACAGGTCAGAGGTGCTTCTCACCAATCGTCACCGGTGGCCGGCGCCCGCGTGCGCCTTTCTGGCCTACAGGCCAGCTCATCCCTCGAACCCCCGCCGACCCGCAGGGCCGGTCAGCGCGACGTGCGAGTCCGCGGACGCAGCCGCCGGCAGCCTCGTCGCCGTGCCGGTCACGCGCACGGAGGCGGTGGACCCGTCGAGCTCGACGACGAGCCGGCTGGGGGAACCCATGTGGTGGCCTTGGTAGAGGGTCAGCTCGTGGTGGCCCTCGAGGCCCTTCACGAGGCGCAGGTAGCCACCGAATGCTGCCGCCGCGGCGCCGGTGGCGGGATCCTCGGTCACGCCACCGGGTGGGAACGGGTTGCGGACCTGGAAGGTGACCGGGTCCTGCGGCCAGAAGGCGTGAACGGTCGTCCACCCGTGTTCGCCCATCAGGACACGCATCCCCTCGAAGTCGTAGTCCAAGGCAGCCAACGTGCCCTCGTCGCGGACCGCGACGACAGGGTGGTGGTTGCCTGCGAACGCGACGTGGACGGGGAAGTCGGGATGCAGGTCCTCCGGTGTCCAGCGAAGAGCCGCCAGGAGCCGCCGCAGCACCTCGGGTGCGATGGGGGAGGAGTGGGCAGGCGGGGACGTCAGGGTCGCCGTCCTCGCGCCGTCCGCGGTGTGCCGTGTGTCCACGGTGACGGCACCGGCCGAGGTCGTGAACTGCAGGCGGCCGGGGCCGTCCCGCTCGGCCAAAGCCACCGCGGTCGCCACGGTGGCGTGGCCGCAGAAGGCCACCTCCGCCTCCGGGCTGAAGTACCGGAGCCCGGCGCGCCTGGGGTCATGGGTGCCGGGGAGCACGAAGGCAGTCTCGGAGTACCCGACGCGCCGGGCGATCGACAGCATCTGGTCGTCGGTCAGCTCTCGGGCGTCGAGGACGACCCCGGCCGGGTTGCCGCCCTCTCCGTCACGGGTGAAGGCCGCGTATCGGAGCAGGTCAGTGCTCATGTCGAGGTTCATGTCGAGCTCCTTGAGGTCGTGGTGTGCGGGTGGGGGCTGTCGCCGGTCCCGGTGTCACGGACGGTCTCGTGTCCACAGTGTGAAGCGGGACGCCGGCCAGAAGCCATGCTGCTGCGCGCCCGGGCGGCTCATGTCGGAGAACAGCGATCCGCAGGGCAGGTCGGGGTAGGCGGCCAGCCGGGTGCGCAGAAGGGTGCGCCAGTAGCCACGCCCGCGCGCATGCGGCAGCACGATGCCGAGCGCCAGGACGTGCAACCCGCGAGCGACGTACGACGCGCACGCCGCCACCGGCTCGCCGCGGACCCGACCGAGCCACAGCCGCAGGCCGCTGCCCAGCACCGCTTCGTCGAACAACCGACCAGCCCTCCAGGGTTGGAGGTCGGGCATCGGGTAGCCCTCGACCGCGATGCGCTCCCACGTCGCGAGGTCCGCACGGTCGGTGACCTCCTGCACGTCCAGGTCCGCAGCAGCCGCCGGCAGCGGCCCGCCCGGTGCCCGGAACAGGAACGGCGGGTGCCCCTCGAGCCGCCATGCCCGCGGCGTCAGGTCAGGAGTGGGCCAGGCGCTCCACAGGTGCACCCGGCCGGACCCGTCGCTGAACATCGTGCGCTCCACACCGTCGAGGACCCGGTCCCACTCGTCGGGCGCCGGAGGACGCAGCAGCACGGCGGAGGAGTAGTAGCCGAGAGCCCTGCCCGGGTCGCAGGTGAGCGCGTCCCTGGTCCGGACCACCCTGCCCCCCGACGCGCGTACCGGGCCGGCCAGCGAGTCTCCCCAGGCGAGCACGAAGCGGCGGAGCTCGGTGTCGTCGGTGGCGAGGTCTTGCTCCCATCCGGTGGTCAGGTGGGCTGGGTCGCCCTCGACCGGGTCCGGCGGGACGGGAGGTCGGGTCGGCGTCCCTGTTCTGGTCATGTGTTCCTCCTGGGATCGAGTCGTGCCAGCAGCCTGCTCCCCGGCCCTTTCACTGGCCCCTCAGTGGGCTGTCGGCCGATGCTCCGAGGCCTGATGGGCGAGCCCACGGACAGGGTCAGAAGGCCGGGCCGCAGACCCAGGTGCCGCGACCGACCTCCGGGTAGTCGGTGGCCTCGTAGTAGTTGCGCCCGGCCGCTCCTTCGCACACCGACCTCACGGCCGTGAACGTCCCCATCCCGTCGAGACGGGCGTCCTGGCACCTCCAGTACCCGAAGCGAGCGGGGTAGAAGTCGCCACCGGCGGCGCCGCAGAGCACCGTCAGCTGCTGGTACATGCCCTCGCTCGGCTGGGCCGAAGCGGGGGCTGCTGCGGCGCCGGCGGTGACGGCGGTGACGGCGGTGAGGCACGCGGTGCCGACGGCGACGCGGACGATGTGGGTACGAGCGCGGTTGAGCTGCATGGGTCCTCCAGAGGTCGATGTGGATGGGATGCGTCGCTCCTCCGCTCAGTCCTGGTCGTGAGCCGTGACGGTCCGGGGGCGACGCCGTGCCCTCACGCTCGCCGGACGGCCTTGCACTGGGCGGTCACCGGGCTGTCACCGGGCTGTCACGGGTGCACGCCCGCGATCCCGCTGTGGTCCGTTCGGACATCTTGATGCCCCTTTTGGGTCATTCTGTCGGAATGTCGGGAACGACCCGCTGGCGGGCGGCCATTCTCAGAGCGGTTGGCGAGCTGGCCTCGGGGGCGACGGACATGGTGTACGTCGTGGGCTTGCGCCACTCATGCAGGGGGAACTCCAGATGCACCACGCGTTGTCACACCCGCCCGGCGTCAAGGCGATGCGCGCCCTGGCGGTGGCCGGAACCTGCGCTGCGACCGTGCTGGTCGCGGCGCCCGCGGCCGACGCCGCACCGGCCCGCAAGATCGGGTCCGTCGAGCACCTCCACATGACGGTCACCAAGCCGACCGGCTACCGCGTCAGCGCCGACTGGGACGACCTCGCCCAGGCGACGTCTTACCGCGTGAACCTGCTCTCGTCGAGCGGGACCGTGATCGCCTCGGCGAAGGTCTCCTCGAGCGACTGGGCCGCGGGGGCGCCCCTGGTCGTCGGCAGCACCGTCTCGGTCAAGGTCGTGCCCTTCGACGGCAAGAAGCCCGGACGGGCCACCAGCACCAGCGCGTCCGTGCCCGACGTCACGGCGCCGACCGGGACCTACGCCGTGTCGCTCGCGACGCGGACCGCCACCGTCTCGCAGACGGCTCTGACCGACGACCTGAGTGCCGCGACCGCGATCACCCGGGAGATCGACTGGGACGACGCCGCCGGCTTCCAGACGTGGAGCACCGGGACCGAGATCTCCCATGACTACCCGGGCGGGCGGCATGCCTACCACCCCTCCGTGCGGCTCACGGACCAGGCGGGCAACGCCGTCACCGTCCCGCTGGCCGGTGTGGCCATCGACGACACCGAGGCGCCGACCGGGACCTTCGCCGTGTCGGCGCAGAAGGCCTGGGCCGCGTTCACGCCGGTCGCGCTCACGCAGGTCGGGACGCTCCAGGACGACGTCAGCGAGCCCGCCTTGATCACCCGCACGGTGAGCTGGGGCGACGGAGCGTCCTCGACGTGGACCGGCAGCGCCGCGCTCCGCCACGTCTACCGCCAGGCCGGCACCTACACCCCGACCGTCACGCTGAGCGACGAGGCCGGCATCGCGCCCAACGAGGTGTCGACCTCGGCCGTCGTGGTCACCGCTGACACCGCCGGGCCCAAGGTCGCGCTGCGCAAGCCCGCGACGAGGCGGCTGTCGGTCCGCTCCTGGGTGCGTCTGCAGGGCACGGCCACCGACGCCCCGGGGACGGGCGTGCGCCGCGTCGTCGTCCGGCTCGTCGAGAAGCGGGGGACCAGGTGGTACGCCTACCGTGCGGAGTCGCGGACCTGGGTGCGGGCCGCGAGCAAGGCCGGCGCGCTCACGAAGAGCCGTCCGGCGCGCGTCGGTGCCCTCGAGGGTGCCTGGAGCTACCGGGTGACCGGGCTGCGCAAGGGCGCGCTGATCGTCAAGGTCAACGGGATCGACAACGTGGGGAACGCGTCGGCGGTCCGCACCTACCGTCAGTCCCTGACGCGCCGCTGAGCCGGGGGCCGGCGGCGGCGCCAGTCATCCGCCGCCGGCCAGCCAGCGGTCGAAGGCCTCGGTGCTCGGTGGCCGGCCCAGGAAGCGCTGCACCATCAGCGCCGCGTCCACGCTGCCGCCGGGGGCGAGCACCAGGTCACGGTAGCGCCGGGCCGTGCGGTCGTCGAACAGGTCGTCGTGGTCGAAGCCGGAGAACAGGTCCTTGGCGATGACCAGGCTCCACAGGTAGGTGTAGTAGGCCGAGGAGTAGCCCGGGTCGGCCAGGTGCCCGAACGAGGCGTGCTTGTGGGTGTCGGGGAGCGGCTCGAAGGGCAGGTGCCGGGCCAGCACGTCGCGGACGTAGGCCGACAGGTCGTCGGGGACGTCGGCGTGCAGCCCGTAGGACATCGCGGTGTAGGCCACCTGGACCGCCACGGTGCAGCCACGGCCGAACGCCTGCGCCCGCTTCATCCGCTCGACCAGGTCGGCGGGGATCGGGTCGCCGGCGGCGTCGCGGGCGAAGCCGCTGAGCACCGCGTGGTCCCACGCCCACTCCTCGAGCATCTGCGACGGCGCCTCGATGAAGTCCCGCTCGGTGGCGACGCCGGAGAAGCGCGCCCACCGCTGCCGGCCGCCGAGCACCGCGTGGACGAGGTGGCCGAACTCGTGGAACAGCGTCACCACGTCGTCGTGGCCCATCAGGCCGCGCGGCAGGTTGCACAGCAGGGCGCTCTGCGGGAGCTGCAGGTCGTCGATGCCCTTGACCAGGGGGAAGTGCGCCGCGTGCTTGAACTTGCCGGCCCGCGGATGCAGGTCGAGGTGGATCCGGCCGAGCAGCCGGCGCGCGTCTCGTGCGTCGAGCACGTCGTACGTCGTCACCTCGTCGTGCCAGGTGGGCGCGTCGACCTCGACGTACTCCAGTCCGAACAGCCGGCCGGTGACCTCGAGCAGCCCCTGCCGCACGGCGGGGAAGTCGAAGTAGCCGCGGACCTGCTGGGCGTCGACCCCGAACCGTTCGCGTCGGATCGTCTCGAGGTAGAAGAACAGGTCAGAGGACCAGAACCGGTCCGCGCCCGGGTCGTCGGCGAGCCGGCGCGCCCGCAGCTCCTCGAGCTCCTTGTCGGCGGCCGGCCGGACCGCGGCGTCGAGCAGGTCCACGAAGTCGGCGATCGCGCGTCCCGACCCGATCATCTTGATCTCCGCGTCGTAGTCGGGCCATCCCGGGTACCCCAGCAGCCGGGCCCGCTCCGCCCGGATCTGCAGGATCTCGCGCAGCGTGTCCTCGTTGGCCGGCCAGGCGCGCCGGTCGAACTCGGCCAGCACCTCCCGGCGCGCCTCGGCGTCGCGGGCGAAGCTGCGCACCGGGAAGACGTCGGGGTAGTCCATGGTCAGCACCACGGTGCCGTCGGCGTCGGCCGGGTGCGCGTCCAGGTAGTCCTGGGGCAGCCCGTCGAGCTGCTCGACGCGCAGCCTGACGCTGCGGGCGTCGTCGTTGACGGTGCGCTCGAAGGTCTGGCTCAGCTCGGTCTCGCGGTCCGACAGCTCCTGCAGCCGGGCCCGCGTCGCGTCGTCGAGGTCGACGCCGGCCCGCCGGAAGTCGCGCAGCGTCATCTCGAGCATGCGCAGCGCGACGGGGTCGAGGCCGTCGGCGTCGAGCGCCGCCAGCACGTCGTGGACCCGGCGGTCGAGGCGGATCTCGCTGCCGAGCGCGGAGGCGGCCTGCTGGGCACGCTCCGCCCGGTCCCGGAGCTCCTCGTCGGGGTGCGCCTGGGCGAGCAGACCGGCGGTGGTGGTGGCGTTGAGCAGGCCGAGCGCGATCTCGTTCCACCGCGCCAGCACGGTCTCGCGGTCGGTCGGCCGGTCCGTCCGCTTCAGCCGCTCGCGGGCGCGTCGTACGGCGGCGAGCTGGCCGTCGCAGCGTTCGGTGAGCAGCTGCTGCCAGCCGTCGGGGGAGTCGGGGAGGTCCAGTGGGCGCACGCGGGCACCTTAAGCCTCTGCGCCGACGGCCGCAGGTGGGGGCGGAATGTCCCGGGGCACGAGTACGTTGGAGACGGCGATGGGAGAAATCGTGAGCTTGCCACCTTTCCAGCTGCCGACCGACGACGCCGACAGCACGCACCCCGCCGACGCCTACCAGCGCGCCTGGAGCCTCATCGAGGGGTCCGCGCCGCTCGAGGCGATCGCGATCCTCGACCCTGTGCTCCGCGACGAGCCACAGGCCACCGGCCTGCGCACCCTGCGGGCCTGGGCCTACTTCAAGAGCGCCCAGCTCAAGCGGGCCGAGGGTGACCTGGTCCTGCTGGTCGAGGAGTCACCCACCGACGTGTGGGCGCGCTTCGCCCTCGGCCGCGTCCTCGAGCGGCAGTCGCGCTACGCCGAGGCCCTGCCGCACCTGCGGCTCGCCGCGGTGATGTCCGGCGACGCCGAGCACGAGGCCGGGGTGCTGCGTGTCGAGCGGCGGCTCGCCGAGACGTCGGGCTCCCTGGAGGACCTGGCCTGACCGGGCCTCAGGGCCGGGTGAGGACCTCCGCCCCCTCCGCGGTGACCAGCAGCGTGTGCTCGAACTGGGCGCTGCGCCGCTTGTCCTTGGTGACGACCGTCCACTCGTCGGGCCACATGTCCCACTCGTAGGTCCCCAGCGTCAGCATCGGCTCGATGGTGAACGTCATGCCCGGCTCGATCACCGTGTCGTAGAGCTCGGAGTCGTAGTGGGGGATGATCAGCCCGGAGTGGAACGCGGCGCCGATGCCGTGACCGGTGAAGTCGCGCACGACGCCGTAGCCGAAGCGCTTGGCGTAGGACTCGATCACCCGGCCGATCACGTTGACCCGCCGCCCCGGCCGCACCGCCTTGATCGCCCGGCGCAGCGACTCCTCCGTCCGCTCCACGAGCAGCCGGCTCTCCTCGTCGACGTCACCGGCGAGGAACGTCGCGTTGGTGTCGCCGTGCACGCCGTCGAGGAAAGCGGTGATGTCGATGTTCACGATGTCGCCGTCCTGCACCACGCGGCTGTCGGGGATGCCGTGGCAGATCACCTCGTTCACGCTCGTGCACAGCGACTTGGGGAAGCCGCGGTAGCCGAGCGTGGACGGGTAGGCGCCGTGGTCGACGAGGAACTCGTGCCCGACGCGGTCGAGCTCGTCGGTGGTGACCCCGGGACGGACGTGGCTGCCCACCAGCTGCAGGGCCTGTGCCGCCAGCCGGCCGGCGACGCGCATCCGCTCGACGGTGCCCGGGTCCTGCACGTCGGGTCCGTCGTACGGCGTCGGAGCGGGCCGGTCGACGTACTCCGGCCGCTCGATGTGGGCCGGCACGGGTCGGCGCGGGGAGATCGTGGCAGGGGCGATCGCAGTCACGCCGACGAGTGTAGTTTCGGGGCCCGAGGGAACGATCGGCCGTGCCTGCGGGGCGGGCCGAGCCGTGCGTGGCCGAGTCGAGGAGGACGGGCGATGAGCGACACCGAGTACTGGTTCTGCCTGAAGCACCACAGGGTCGAGGGCCGCGACGGCTGCCGCAACGCCGACCGGCTCGGCCCCTACGCGACCGAGGCCGAGGCCGAGCGGGCGCTGGACCGGGTGGAGGAGCGCAACGAGCAGTGGGAGAGCGACCCCGACTGGAACGACGAGCAGCTCGAGGACTGACCTCAGAACGTGTGCTCGGGCCCCGGGAAGGTCCCGCCTGCCACGTCGTCGGCGAACGCCGTGGCCGCCTCCAGGAGCACCCCGTGCAGGTCGGCGTACTGCTTGACGAACTTCGCCATCCGGCCCGTCCGCAGGCCGAAGGCGTCCTGCCAGACCAGCACCTGCCCGTCGCACTCCGGCCCGGCGCCGATGCCGATGGTCGGGATCGCCAGCTCCTTGGTGATCCGCGCGGCCACGTCGCCGGGCACCATCTCCATCACCACGGCGAACGCGCCGGCCTCCTGCATCGCACGGGCGTCGTCGACCAGCTGCGCGCCGGCCTCGCCCCGGCCCTGCACCCGGTAGCCGCCCAGGTTGTGCTCGGACTGCGGCGTGAAGCCGATGTGGGCCATCACGGGGATGCCGGACTCGGTGAGCTTGCGGACCTGGCCGCTCATCTCCGCCCCGCCCTCGAGCTTCACCGCGTGCGCGTTCGCCTCCTTCATGAAGCGGACGGCGGTGTGGAACGCCTGCTCCGGCGAGGCCTGGTAGGAGCCGAAGGGCAGGTCGGCCACGACGAGGGCGCGGCGCGCCGACCTGGTGACGGAGCGGACCAGCGGGATCAGCTCGTCGACGGTCACCGGCAGCGACGTCTCGTTGCCGAACACGTTGTTCGAGGCGGAGTCGCCCACCAGCAGGACCGGGATGCCGGCCTCGTCGAAGGTGTGCGCGGCGTACTGCTCGTAGGCGGTGAGCATGGCGAACCGCTCGCCGCGCTCCTTCATCTCGCGCAGGTGGTGCGTGCGGACCCGACGCCCCGGTGCGGCGGGCGCGGCCGGACCGGTGCCGTAGGGGGCAGCCGTCTCGCTCATGTGTCCTCCGGACTGTGCTCTCGAGGCTCCCTCGTGGAGTCCCCGGACCACCACTCAGGCTAGCCCCGGGCTCACGTGGGCTGCTGCCGGTCCGGCCGTTGGAGCTCCTCGACGAGACACCGGAACGCCTCGTCGTCGCTCTCCGTGCGTCGGTGGTGGCGCGAGAACCACCTGGCGCACCGGGCGATCTCGTCGAGGCGCCGTTCGAGGTCGAACAGCTGCAGCATCCGCGGATCCGGGTCCACGGCGCCGTACGACGCCTGCCACCCGGCCTGGGACGCCACGAGGACGCCGAGGTCTCGCTCGCGCGGTGCGAGCCGCAGCGACTCCCAGTCCACGAGGTAGCGCCGGGTCGCGGTGACCAGGTGGTTGCCGGTGTGCGGCCGGCCGTGCGTCGGCACCCAGTTCTCCTGCTCGGGCAGGGCCCGTGCGGCCAGGGCGTGGTAGCGAGCGGTCCACTCCCGGACCTCGGCGGAGTGCCCGGCCAGCAGCCGGCGCGCCGGCTCGCCGAACGGGCCGGTGTGCCACGGCGCGGACAGGCTGCGGTCGAGGTGGTCGGGGAACGAGGCGTCGAGCAGCGGCTGCCACACCGGCATGCGACCGGGCGCGGGGCTGCGGTGCAGACTTGCCAGCAGCCCGGCTGTCTGGCGCACCTCGGCGGCGTCCCTCAGCGGGCCGGCCCCCGAGGTGCCGGTGACCCACGGCGCGAGGCTCAGCGCGCCGCCGGGCACCGGCACGGTGACGGTGCCCGAGCGCGACGTCGTGGGAGCGAGCACGAACTCCAGACCGGCCGAGGCGAGGGCGCCCGCCGCGGCGTAGGCACGCTCCAGCGACTGCGGGCCGTGCCGGCCACCGAGGCGGTCGAACGTGACGAAGAGCCGCCGCTGCCCGGCGACCCACGCGGCCCAGTGGTGTGCCGTGGAGCCGACCGGCAGGTGCTCGAGCCGGTCCACCTCGAGGTCCCACTCCCGGCGCACCACGGCGAGGAGGTCGCCCTCGGCGAGGTTGTCGGGTGGTTGTCGCACAAGGGAACGCTCATCAACGCGCCACAGGGCGTCAAGTGGTTTCCGTCGGCGGGTGCACTGGCACACTCACCCTCGTGGAGTTCACATCGGCCTACGACCAGGGGTTCGCCCGCGTCGCCGCGTGCACCCTCCTCACGACGATCGCCGACCCGCACGCCAACGCCGAGGCAGTGCTCGCCGAGGCCCGTGGCTGCCACGAGGAGGGCGTCGGGGTCGCGGTGTTCCCCGAGCTCTGCCTGACCGGCTACTCCATCGAGGACCTGTTCCTCCAGGAGTCCGTGCTCGAGGCGACCGAGGACGCCCTGCAGCACCTGGCCGCCGCGTCCGCCGAGCTGACCCCGGTGCTCGTCGTCGGTGCGCCGCTGCGGCACGGGAACCGGCTGCTGAACTGCGCCGTGGTGATCCATGGCGGTCAGATCCTCGGCGTCGCACCGAAGTCCTACCTGCCCACCTATCGGGAGTTCTACGAGCGCCGGCACTTCGCCCCCGGCGACGACCGCCGCGGCGAGACGCTGGTGCTCGGCGGCGTGCCGGTGCCGCTCGGTCCGGACCTGCTCTTCCGCGCCACCGACGTTCCCGGGCTGGTGCTCCACGTCGAGGTCTGCGAGGACATGTGGGTGCCGGTGCCGCCGAGCGCCGAGGCCGCCCTGGCCGGCGCTACGGTGCTGGCCAACCTGTCCGGCAGCCCGATCACCGTCGGCCGCGCCGAGGACCGCAGGCTGCTGGCGCGATCGGCGTCGTCGCGCTGCCTGGCCGCCTACCTGTACGCCGCCGCCGGGCTCGGCGAGTCCAGCACGGACCTGTCCTGGGACGGCCAGACGATGGTCTACGAGCTCGGTCAGCTGCTCGTCGAGACCGAGCGCTTCCCCGACGGCCCGCGCCGCGCGGTAGCCGACGTCGACCTTCTCCGGCTGCGCCAGGAGCGGCAGCGTCAGGGCACCTTCGACGACAACCGGCGCGCGCTGGCCGACCGCGGTGGGCGCGCCTTCCGCACGGTCGACTTCGAGCTCGCCCCGCGCCGCACCGACATCGGCCTGTGCCGGCCGGTCGACCGGTTCCCGTTCGTGCCCGACGACCCCGACCGGCTCGCCCAGGACTGCTACGAGGCCTACAACATCCAGGTCTCCGCGCTCGAGCAGCGGCTGCAGGCCATCGGCGGCCCCCGGCTGGTGATCGGCGTCTCCGGCGGCCTGGACTCCACGCACGCCCTCATCGTCGCGGCCAAGGCGATGGACCGGCTCGGCCGGGCGCGCAGCGACATCCACGCCTTCACGCTGCCGGGCTTCGCCACCAGTGCCGGCACCAAGAGCAACGCCACCCGGCTCGCCGAGGCGCTCGGCGTCACCTTCGAGGAGATCGACATCCGGCCGGCCGCCCGGCAGCTGCTCGAGGACCTCGACCATCCCTTCGCCGACGGCGAGCCGACCTACGACGTGACGTTCGAGAACGTCCAGGCCGGCCTGCGCACCGACTACCTGTTCCGGCTCGCCAACCACCGCGGCGGGATCGTGCTCGGCACCGGCGACATGTCGGAGCTCGCGCTGGGGTGGTGCACCTACGGCGTGGGCGACCAGATGTCGCACTACGGCGTCAACGCCGGCATCCCGAAGACGCTGATCCAGCACCTGATCCGCTGGGTGATCTCCACCAACCAGCTCGAGGACGAGGCGAGCGAGGTGCTGGAGCTGATCCTCGACCAGGAGATCTCTCCGGAGCTGGTGCCGGTCGAGGAGGGGGAGCGTCCGCAGAGCACCGAGGACGCCATCGGTCCCTACGCGCTGCAGGACTTCAACCTCTTCCACGTGCTGCGCTACGGCCTGCCCCCCAGCCGCATCGCGTTCCTGGCGCTGCACGCCTGGGCCGACCCCGACCACGGCGAGTGGCCGCCCGGGTTCGGCGAGGACCGGCGCACCTCCTACGACCTGGCGACGATCCGGCGGTGGCTCGAGGTCTTCCTGAAGCGCTACTTCGCGTTCAGCCAGTTCAAGCGCTCGGCGCTGCCGAACGGCCCCAAGGTCGTGGCCGGTGGCTCGCTGTCGCCGCGCGGGGAGTGGCGCGCCCCCTCCGACGGCAACGCCCGGGTCTGGCTCGACGAGCTCGAGCGCAACGTGCCGACACGGTGAGGACGGCGTCACCGCTCAGGAGGGCGGCACCGGCGTCTGGGTGTAGACGACCAGTCGCCACTGGCCTTCGACCAGGGCGTAGACGCTGGCCATGAGGGCCTCGAACGGCTCCTGCCCGGCGCGACGCGCACGCGCCCGGTAGACGAGCGCGGCGGCGCCGGGGCCGGCCTCCACCAGCCGCTGCTCGCTCAGCTCGTAGGAGTCCCAGCCCGGGGCCTCGTGCAGCGAGGCCACCACCTCCGACCGGGTGAGCGCCTGACCGTGCGCCAGGACCATCACGCCGGCCTCGGACATCACCCGGCCGTAGAAGGCACCGCCGGTGCCCTCGCACAGCGAGTCCCAGCCTTCCCGCTCGAGCTCCAGCAGCTCCCCGAAGGTCGTGTTCTCCACGGGTCGACGCTAGCAACCGCAGGGCGGACACGGTCGGCCACGCGGGACGTGGGACAGTCAGAGGTGCCTCGACACCCTCGAGGTGGGACCCACCGGCAACCGGCAGCCAGGAGGACACTGATGGGCAAGCAGGAAGACTTCGTGCTCCGCGCCCTGGAGGAGCGCGAAGTGCGCTTCGTGCGGCTGTGGTTCACCGACGTGCTCGGCTCTCTGAAGTCGGTGGCGGTCGCGCCGGCCGAGCTCGAGGGCGCCTTCAGCGAGGGCATCGGGTTCGACGGCTCCGCCATCGAGGGGTTCGCCCGGGTCTACGAGGCCGACATGCTCGCCAAGCCGGACCCGTCGACGTTCCAGATCCTCCCGTGGCGCGGTGAGGGCCCTTCGACCGCGCGCATGTTCTGCGACATCGTGATGCCGGACGGCTCGCCGTCGTACGCCGACCCCCGCTACGTGCTCAAGCGCACCCTCTCCCGGGCCGCCGAGAACGGGTTCACCTTCTACACCCACCCCGAGGTCGAGTTCTACCTGTTCAAGGACACCCCGCTTCCCGGTGCCGACCCGGTGCCGGTGGACCGCAGCGGCTACTTCGACCACACCGCGCAGAGCATGGGCTCGGACTTCCGCCGCGAGGCGATCACGATGCTCGAGGCGATGGGCATCTCGGTCGAGTTCAGCCACCACGAGGGCGGGCCGGGCCAGCAGGAGATCGACCTGCGGTACGCCGACGCCCTGTCCACCGCGGACAACATCATGACGTTCCGCACCGTGGTCCGGGAGGTGGCGCTGTCCCAGGGGATCTGGGCGACGTTCATGCCCAAGCCGTTCACCACCCACCCGGGCTCCGGCATGCACACGCACGTGTCCTTGTTCGAGGGCGACCGCAACGCGTTCTTCGAGGCCGGTGCGGAGTACCAGCTGTCGAAGACCGGGCGGCAGTTCATCGCCGGGGTGCTGCGGCACGCCTCGGAGATCCTGGCGGTCACCAACCAGTGGGTGAACTCCTACAAGCGGCTCATGTGGGGCGGCGAGGCCCCGTCGTACATCTGCTGGGGGCACAACAACCGCTCGGCGATGATCCGGGTGCCGATGTACAAGCCGAACAAGGGCCAGTCCACCCGCGTCGAGCTGCGCACCCTCGACTCCGCGTGCAACCCCTACCTGGCGTTCGCGGTGGTCCTGGCGGCGGGCATGAAGGGCATCGAGGAGGACTACGAGCTGCCCCGCGAGGCCGAGGACGACGTCTGGTCGCTCAACGAGCGCGAGCGCAAGTCGCTGGGCATCCAGCCCCTGCCGCGCAACCTCTCCGACGCGATCGCGGTCGCCGAGGGCTCCGAGCTCCTCGCCGAGACGCTGGGCGAGCACGTCTTCGACTTCTTCCTGCGCAACAAGCGCAAGGAGTGGGAGGACTACCGCATCCAGGTCAGCGCCTACGAGCGCGACCTGATGCTGCCGGTGCTGTGAGGCCGGTTAGGTTCGGCACGTGAGCACCGTGAGCACTGAGAGCACTGAGAGCACCGACAGCACCGACAGCACCGACAGCACCGTGAGCAGTCGACCGATCCTGGTGGTCCAGCACGAGCCCGGCTGCCCGCCCGCCTGGGTGGGGGAGTGGCTGACCGGAGCCGGCGCCGCCCTGGACGTCCGCCACCCGTACGCCGGCGAGCCGCTCCCGCGGGACCTGACCGGTCACGCCGGCCTGCTCGTGCTCGGCGGCACCATGGGTGCCGACGACGACGCCGACCACCCGTGGCTGAGCCCGGTCAAGGAGCTGGTCCGCCACGCCGCGGCCGGCGCCGTGCCGACGCTGGGCGTCTGCCTGGGCCACCAGCTGTGCGCCGTCGCCCTGGGCGGGACGGTCGTGCGCAACCCCCGTGGCCAGCAGGTCGGCGTCCTCGACGTCGGCTGGACGGAGGCGGCTGCGGACGACCCGCTGACCGGGGGCCTGCCGCGCCCGGCCGGTGCGGTGCAGTGGAACAACGACATCGTGCAGGAGGCCCCGCCCGGGACGCGGGTGCTGGCCGAGACCCCGACCGGTGAGCTGCAGGCTGCCCGCTTCGCCGCCACGGTGTGGGGCGTGCAGTGGCACCCCGAGGCCGGCGAGGACGTCGTCGCGGTGTGGGCCGACCACGAGCGCGACGACGCGGCCGCCCGGGGCGTGGACCTCGACGGCTACGTCCGGGACGTCGCGGCAGCGACCGACCGGCTCCGGGAGACGTGGGTGCTGCTGGCGCGACGGTTCGCCGAGCTCGTCGCGGACGGGGCCCGCGTGACGTCGTGACCCGGCCCCGGTTCAGCACCCGCAGCGGCCGGCTGGCCCGGCTGGGCTTCGCCGACGCCGAGGCGGCGGCCGCCCAGCTGGACCGGCTCGGCGAGCACGCCGACGAGCTCGTCGACCTGGCCGCGACGTCGGCCGACCCGGACCAGGCCCTGGCCTACCTCGCCGACCTCGCCGACCGGGTGGACGAGCGCGAGGGCTTCCTCGCCGAGCTCGCCGACGACGAGGGGTCGGCGATGCGGCTGTTCTCGGTGCTCGGCGCCAGCGCCGCACTGGGCGACCACCTGCTGCGCCACCCCGACCACTGGCTGGAGCTGACCGACCCGTCGCTCGGGTCCACCCGGCCGCCGGCGCTGGTGATCCGGGCGCGGCTGCTGGAGGCGGTCGGGGCCGACCCGAGCGACCCGGCGCCGTTCGCGACCACGCCGGACGTCGAGGCGGTCGACGCGCTGCGCGTGGAGTACCGCCGGCTGCTGCTGCGCCTGGCCAGCCGGGACCTCGCCCACGGCTGCGGCGTCGACGACGTCGCCGCCGAGCTCGCCGACCTCGCGGGCGGGACGCTGGAGGCGGCCCTGGCGATCGCACGGGCCCGGCTCGGGGAGGCGGCACGGTCCGCGCGGCTGTCGGTCATCGCGATGGGCAAGTGTGGCGGTCACGAGCTGAACTACGTCAGCGACGTCGACGTCGTATTCGCCGTCGCCGCCGCGGACGGCCACGACGAGCACGAGGCGGTGCGCGCCGGCACCACGCTGGCCTCGAACCTGATGCGGATCTGCTCCGACCACACCGCCGAGGGCACGCTGTGGCCGGTCGACGCGGCGCTGCGGCCCGAGGGCAGCTCCGGGCCGCTGGTGCGCACGGTCGCCAGCCACCTCGGCTACTACGAGCGGTGGGCGAGCACCTGGGAGTTCCAGGCGCTGCTCAAGGCCCGGCCGGTCGCCGGCGACGCCGAGCTCGGACGCGAGTACGTCGAGGCCGTCAAGCCGCTGGTCTGGGCGGCCTGCGAGCGCGACGGCTTCGTGACCGACGTGCAGGCGATGCGCCGCCGGGTCCTCGAGCACATCCCGGCCGCCCAGGCCGGACGGCAGATCAAGCTGGGTTCCGGCGGCCTGCGCGACGTCGAGTTCGCCGTCCAGCTGCTGCAGATGGTGCACGGCCGCGCGGACGAGTCCATCCGCGACGGGGCGACCCTCAGCGCGTTGGCGCACCTGACCCGGGCCGGTTACGTCGGCCGCGACGACGGTGCGGCCCTCGACGCGGCGTACCGCTTCCTGCGCTCGCTCGAGCACCGGATGCAGCTGCGCCAGCTGCGGCGCACGCACCTGCTGCCCGACGACGAGGACGACCTGCGCCGGCTGGGCCGTGCGATGGGCTACCTCAAGGACGCCGTCGCCGAGCTGGACCGGCAGTGGCGCCGGCACAGCCAGGAGGTCCGCCGCCTGCACGAGAAGCTGTTCTACCGACCGCTGCTGGCGGCGGTGGCCAAGCTCCCGGACGGCGAGGTGCGGCTCTCACCGGAGTCGGCGCGCGAGCGGCTCGCCGCCCTCGGGTACGTCGACCCGGCCGGTGCGCTGCGCCACCTGGAGGCGCTGACCGCGGGGGTCTCCCGGACCGCGAGCATCCAGCGGACGCTGCTGCCGGCGATGCTCGAGTGGTTCGCCGACGCGCCCAACCCCGACGCCGGCCTGTTCGGCTTCCGCCAGATCTCCGAGGCGCTCGGCTCCACCCACTGGTACCTGCAGACCCTGCGTGACGAGGGGCAGGTGGCGCAGCGCTTCGCGGTGGTCCTGGCCTCCAGCCGCTACGCCACCGACCTGCTGCAGCGGGCCCCGGAGGGGGTGCGGATGCTGGGCGAGGACGACGGGCTGGTGCCCCTGGAGCGGGCGGCGCTGGAGAAGGAGGCACTGGCCGCCGGCACCCGGCACCAGGACCCGGTCGACGGCATCACCGCGGTGCGGGCCATCCGGCGACGTGAGCTGTTCCGGGTCGCGGTCGCGGACCTGCTCGGCGAGATCGACGAGGCGCAGGTGGGGGTCTCCCTCACCGACCTGACCGCCGCGTCGCTGGAGGCGGCTCTCGCGGTCGCCCGGCAGGCCGTCGAGGCGGAGCGGCGGGGACCGCTGCCGACGCGGATCGCGATCGTGGCCATGGGCCGGTTCGGTGGCTGCGAGCTGGGCTACGCCAGCGACGCCGACGTCATGTTCGTGCACGAGCCGCTCGAGGGAGCCACGGGGCAGGAGGCCGCCCGGGCCGCCCAGGACGTGGCCAACGAGATGCGCCGGCTGCTCAAGCTGCCCGGGACCGACCCGGCCCTCGACGTCGACGCGGACCTGCGGCCGGAAGGCCGCCAGGGCCCGCTGGTGCGCACGCTGGACTCCTACGCCGCCTACTACGCCAAGTGGTCGGCAGTGTGGGAGGCCCAGGCGCTCCTGCGGGCCTCGGCGAGCATCGGCGACCGGGACCTGTGCGAGCGGTTCACCGCTCTCGTCGACCCGCTGCGCTTCCCGGCGGAGGGGCTCAGCGACGACGACATCCGCGAGGTGCGCCGGATCAAGGCCCGCGTCGACTCCGAGCGGCTGCCCCGCGGGGCGGACCCGGCGACCCACCTCAAGCTCGGCCGCGGCGGGCTCACCGACATCGAGTGGACCGTGCAGCTGCTGCAGATGCGGCACGCCGGTGCGGTGCCGCAGCTGCGGACTCCCCGGACGCTCGCCGCGCTGCACGCCGCCGTGGCGGCGGACCTGCTCGACGCTGCCGACGCCGAGGCGCTCGAGGAGGCGTGGCGGATGGCCAGCGGCCTGCGCAACGCGGTCGTGCAGGTGCGCGGCCGTTCCGCCGACTCGCTGCCCCGCGACGCCGACGAGCGGGCGGCGGTCGCTCATATCCGGGGCTACCCGCCCGGCGAGTCCGACGCCATGGTCAACGACTACCTGCGCGCGACGCGGCACGCCCGCCAGGTGGTCGACCGGATCTTCTGGGAGTGACGGGAGCCCGCACTGCAGTCGCTTCGTTCACATCGGCCACAGGCACCCATGAACTGCCGCGCATCGGGAACCTCGGAGGGCGAACGTACCCACGATGCGAGGAGGACCCGGTGAAGGCAGTGACGTGGCAGGGCGTGCACGACATGCGAGTGGTCGAGGTGCCCGATCCCGTGATCGAGGAGCCCACCGACGTGGTCGTCAAGGTGACGTCCACGGGGCTGTGCGGCTCCGACCTGCACCTCTACGAGCCGCTGTCGCCGTTCATGGAGGCCGGTGACGTCGTCGGCCACGAGCCCATGGGCGTCGTCGAGGAGGTCGGCAGCGCGGTGACCTCCTTGAAGGTCGGCGACCGGGTCGTGGTGCCGTTCAACGTCTCCTGCGGACAGTGCTGGATGTGCGAGCGCAACCTGTACAGCCAGTGCGAGACCACGCAGAACCGCGAGCACGGCACCGGCGCCAGCCTGTTCGGCTACAGCAAGCTGTACGGGCAGGTGCCCGGCGGCCAGGCGGAGTACATGCGGGTGCCCTTCGGCGACTTCTTGCCGGTGAAGGTCCCGCACGGGCCCGCCGACGACCGGTTCCTCTTCCTCTCCGACGTGCTGCCGACCGCCTGGCAGGGTCTGCAGTACGCCGACGTCCCGGACGGCGGCACGCTCCTGGTGCTGGGCGCCGGGCCCATCGGCGACATGGCGGCGCGCATGGGCGTTCGCGCCGGGCACCGGGTGATCTCGGTCGACCGGGTGCCGGAGCGGCTCGCGCGCGTGGAGAAGTACGGCGCCGAGATCCTCGACCTCGACGAGGCGGAGAAGGTCTCCAGCGTCGCCGACGTGGTCCGCGAGTGCACGGACGGCCGGGGGGCCGACGCGGTCATCGACGCCGTGGGGATGGAGGCGCACGGCTCGCCGAGCGCCGCCACGGTGCAGAAGCTCGCCGGCCTGATGCCGGACGCGATCGCGGAGCCGATGGTGAAGAAGGCGGGCCTGGACCGGACGGCGGCGCTCTACACCGCCTTCGAGTCCGTTCGGCGAGGCGGCACCGTCTCCATCTCCGGCGTGTACG
The DNA here is from genome assembly GCA_963835385.1 of uncultured Actinomycetota bacterium. Taxonomy (GTDB): domain Bacteria; phylum Actinomycetota; class Actinomycetes; order Propionibacteriales; family Nocardioidaceae; genus Nocardioides_B. Next base: position 20,151 of record CAWIFK010000016.1, on the reverse strand, counting down.
GCGGCGCGATGGACCCGCTGCCGATGATGCAGATGTTCGACAAGCAGGTGCAGATCCGGATGGGGCAGGCCAACGTGCGGGCCTGGACCGACGAGCTGGTGGAGCTGCTGACCCAGGAGGAGGACGTCTTCGGCGTGGAGTCGTTCGCCACCCACCACCTTCCGCTGGAGGAGGCGTCGGACGCCTACGAGCACTTTCAGAAGAAGGAGGACGGCATGGTCAAGGTGGTCTTCCAGCCCTGACGCCGGTCGGCGCCGGCGCCTAGATGATGCCGGCGCCGAGTGCTCGCGACACCGCGCCGGTGCGGGTGGACTCCTCGAGCTTGGTCAGGATGTTGGCGACGTGCCGGTGCACCGTGTGCGCGCTGATCACGAGCGAGGTGGCGATCTCGTCGTTGCTCAGGCCGCGGGAGACGAGCCGGAGCACCTCGACCTCCCGCGGCGTGAGCGGATGGCCGCTGCGGTGCGGCACGGCCCGGGCGAGTCGGTGTGCCCGGGCCAGCCCCGCGGCATCCGGGAGGCCTTCCAGGAGGACGATGGCCGCGCGGACCTGCTCGTCGGACCCCGTCGTGTCGTCGTCGGCGAGGAGCGTCTCGGCGAGCAGCAACCTCGTCATGGCCTCGTCCTGGCGCAGCCCGGCCCGGTGGTAGCTGCGCACCGCCCGGCTGAGCAAGGCGCAGGCGTGGCCGGGCGCGGCCACCAAGGAGTCGGCCACGGCGGAGCCGGCGCGCAGTGCGTCGGTCCCCACCGCGGTCGCGATGGCACGGAGCTCGTCGGCCGCCTGCAGGGCGGCCTCGCGCTCGCCCATCGCCACCGCGATCCGGACGACCGGGAGCAGGATGTCGGCGCGAGCCAGGCGGTCGCCCTCGGGGAGCACCGTCAGCAGGCCGCGCACGGCGGTCCAGGCTGCGGCCCGCTCGCCCGCGGCGAGCCTGATGAGGGCACGGCCCAGCACGGCCACGGGGTGGAACTCGGCCTGGGCTAACAGGGCCTCGGCCTCGTCGAGCCGCCCCTGACGACGGCGCAGCTCGCCGAGCTGCACCACCGCCTCCAGCCGGGAGGCCCGCGACGACGAGGAGAGCCGTGCCACCGTCTCGGTGAGCGTCGTCTCCGCCGCCGCCCAGCTTCCGCCCGCGACCTGCACGGACGCGTACTGGATGCGGCAGACGTTGAGCAGGGGGACGAGGTCGCGCTCCAGGCAGAGAGCCTCGACCCGTCGGCACCAGTCCTCGGCGCGGGTCACGTCCCGGGTGTCGTGGCAGGCGGCGATCAGCCAGCAGAGCACCTTGCCGGCCCACATGAGGTCGGCCACGTCCCCGGCCGTGACGGCGGCCGCCGCCGAGTCCAGCCGGGCCATGCCTGGCTCGACCTCTCCCGACGCCGTGAGGGCGACGCCCTGCAACGCCGAGGCCACCACCGCGAGCTCGTCGTCACCGGTACGGCGCCCCACGTCGGTGGCCCTCGTGGCACACTCCAGCCCCTGCACGGGGTCGTGACGCACCGCGAGGGCCAGCTCGGCCTCGCGGACGCACAGCCACCCGTGCTCGGCACGCTCCTCGACCTGCGTCAGGAGCTCGCGAGCCCGTCCCAGCCACCCGCGCGCCACCGCCTCGCCGCGGCCGAACAGCAGGCAGTCCCACGCGAGGGCCGTCGCGGCGCGTCCGGCGCCGGCCGGGTCGCCGAGCTGGCGATGTCGGCGGTACGCCGTCTCGCGCTCGCCCAGGCAGGTCCCGGCGTCGTCGAGCCACCACGCGACCTGCGCCAGCCCCTCATGGGCGAGCGGGTCGTCGGACTCGTCGATGACCGCCTGGAAGGCGCCGGCCGCCTGGCTCCAGGAGCCTGCGGCCAACGCCTTCCCAGCAGTGTCCAGCGAGGCCATCCCTGCCAGTATCCGCTTTCCGGGCCGCGCCGGAAGGACCTGGACCGCCTCGGTCCGCACGGGTGTCAGGCGTTGACCCCGGCGGCCAGCGCCTTGACGTCCGCCGTCGTGAGCGGGCTGCCGGCGATGCCCCAGTCGCCGCTGTGCACCTCCTCGACCATGCACCAGGTCACGGGGCGCATGTTCTCGCCCTCGATCCCCACCATCGCGTCGGTCAGCCGGCGCACGATCTCCTGCTTCTGGTCGTCGGTGAAGACGTTCTCGATCACCTTGACCTGGATGAGCGGCATGGTGGTTCCTCTCTGACTCACGAGCCCCCTGGTGGAGCATCTGCAAGGAACACTGACGCAGCGAGGAGGGCCGGCGCGTCGCCCGCAGCGGCCATCTTGGGGGCGCGACGTCCATGGCCCGGACGGGCCACGGCGCCTACCTCGGGGTCGCCACTATGGACGGCCCGCGCTCCGGGCGGGGAGGATGCACGGGTGCAACCCGACCGGTCGGCCCTCGACGAAGCCGCGCTTCGCCGGCGACTGAGCGACCTCGCCCGGCTGCGGCGGGTCCGCGACCGGATCGACCGGGAGTTCGCTCAGCCGCTGGACGTGGAGGCGCTCGCCCGAGGCGTCCACGTCTCGGCCGGACACCTGAGCCGGCAGTTCCGCCTCGCCTACGGGGAGTCGCCGTACAGCTACCTGATGACGCGACGCATCGAGCGGGCGATGGCGCTGCTGCGGCGCGGAGACCTCACCGTCACCCAGGTCTGCTTCGCGGTCGGCTGCTCGTCGCTGGGCACGTTCAGCACCCGCTTCACCGAGCTGGTCGGGATGTCGCCGGGCGCATACCGCCGCCGGGCCGAGGCCGGAGCGGCAGGGTTGCCGCCGTGCGTCACCAAGCAGGTCGGCCGGCCGGTCAGGAATCGAGAAGCGCCGCGGGCCCGGCCGGACGTAGCGTGAGCGGCATGGACCTCACCATCCACACCAGCGTCCTGCCGCACGACGACCCGGACGCCTCCGTGGCGTTCTACCGCGACGCCCTCGGCTTCGAGGTACGCACCGACGTGGGCGAGGGCACCATGCGCTGGATCACGGTGGGTCCGCCCGGGCAGCCCGACACCTCGATCCTGCTCGCGCCGCCGGCGGTCGACCCGGGGGTCACCGACGACGAGCGCCGCACCGTCCGCGAGATGATGGCCAAGGGCACCTACGGCTGGATCCTGCTGGCCACCAAGGACCTCGACGGCACCTTCGAGCGGCTCCAGGCCGGGGACGCCGAGGTCGTCCAGGAGCCCACGATGCAGCCCTACGGCATCCGCGACTGCGCCCTGCGCGACCCGGCCGGGAACCTGGTCCGCATCCAGGAGCTCGACCGTTGACCCTGGCGCCCGGCACCGACCCTCGCCCACCCGGGGGCCACCCGGCCGACAGTCACGACCTGATCCGGGTGCAGGGGGCGCGCGAGAACAACCTCCAGGACATCAGCCTCGAGCTGGCCAAGCGCCGGTTGACCGTCTTCACCGGGGTCTCGGGCTCGGGGAAGAGCTCCCTGGTGTTCGCGACGATCGCCGCCGAGTCGCAGCGGCTGATCAACGAGACCTACAGCGCGTTCGTGCAGGGCTTCATGCCGACGCTGTCGCGCCCGGAGGTGGACCGCCTCGAGGGCCTCACGACGACGATCATCGTCGACCAGGAGCGGATGGGCGCCAACCCGCGCTCCACGGTGGGCACCGCCACCGACGCCAACGCGCTGCTGCGCATCCTGTTCAGCAGGCTCGGCAGACCGCACGTCGGGTCCCCGAACGCGTTCTCGTTCAACATCCCCACAGTGCGCGCGAGCGGCGCCGTCACCGTCGAGCGGGGGGAGCGGACCCGGTCGCAGAAGGCGACCTTCCACCGTCTCGGTGGCATGTGCCCGCGCTGCGAGGGGATGGGCACCGTCAGCGACATCGACCTGACCGCGCTGTACGACGACAGCCTCTCCCTCAACGACGGGGCGCTCCGGATCCCCGGCTACAGCATGGACGGCTGGTACGGCCGGATCTTCGGCGGCAGCGGCTACTTCGACATGGACAAGCCGATCCGGTCCTACACCAAGAGGCAGCTGCACGACCTGCTCTACCGGGAGCCGACCAAGATCAAGGTCGACGGCATCAACCTGACCTACGAGGGGATCGTCCCGAAGATCCAGAAGTCGATGCTGTCCAAGGACGTCGACGCGCTCCAGCCGCACGTCCGTGCCTTCGTCGAGCGGGCGGTCACCTTCACCACGTGTCCCGACTGCGATGGCACCCGGCTCGGTCCGGAGGCACGCTCCTCCAAGATCCGGGGGAAGAACATCGCCGAGCTCTGCGCGATGCAGATCAGCGACCTGGCGGGGTGGGTCCGCGGCCTCGACGAGCCCTCGGTGGGTCCGCTGCTCACGGGCTTGCAGCACGTCCTCGACTCCTTCGCCGAGATCGGGCTCGGCTACCTCTCGCTCGACCGTCCGGCCGGCACCTTGTCCGGCGGTGAGGCGCAGCGCACCAAGATGATCCGGCACCTCGGCTCGTCGCTGACCGATGTCACCTACGTCTTCGACGAGCCGACGATCGGCCTGCACCCCCACGACATCGCGCGGATGAACAACCTCCTGCTGCAGCTTCGCGACAAGGGCAACACGGTGCTCGTCGTCGAGCACAAGCCCGAGACGATCGCGATCGCGGACCACGTGGTCGACCTCGGACCCGGGGCCGGCGCCGGCGGCGGCACCGTCTGCTTCGAGGGGACCGTCGAGGCGCTGCGGGGCAGCGACACGGTCACCGGCCGCCACCTCGACGACCGGGCCGCCCTCAAGGAGGAGGTGCGCGCCGCGACCGGCGTCCTGGAGGTGCGAGGTGCCGCGACGCACAACCTGCGCGATGTCGACGTCGACGTACCGCTCGGGGTTCTGTGCGTCGTCACGGGTGTCGCCGGCTCCGGCAAGAGCTCACTGGTGCACGGCTCGCTCGCCGGCCGCGAAGGGGTGGTCGTCGTCGACCAGGGGGCGATCCGGGGCTCGCGCCGCAGCAACCCGGCCACCTACACCGGGCTGCTCGAGCCGGTCCGCAAGGCCTTCGGCAAGGCCAACGGGGTGAAGCCGGCGCTGTTCAGCTCGAACTCCGAGGGTGCCTGCCCCACCTGCAACGGCGCCGGAGTGATCTACACCGACCTCGGCGTCATGGCGACCGTCGAGTCCACCTGCGAGGACTGCGAGGGCAGGCGCTTCCAGGCGCCGGTGCTCGACTACGAGCTGGGCGGCCGCAACATCGCCGAGGTGCTCGCCATGTCGGTCACCGAGGCCGAGGAGTTCTTCGGCAAGGAGCCGGCGCGCACGCCGGCCGCGCACAAGATCCTCGACCGCCTCGCCGCCGTCGGGCTCGGCTACCTCACCTTGGGCCAGCCGCTCACCACGCTCTCCGGCGGGGAGCGGCAGCGGCTGAAGCTGGCCGGCCAGATGGGTGACAAGGGCGAGGTGTACGTCCTCGACGAGCCGACCACGGGCCTTCACCTCGCCGACGTGGCCCGGCTGCTTGGGCTGCTCGACCGTCTCGTCGACTCCGGCCGCTCGGTCATCGCCATCGAGCACCACCAGGCCGTGATGGCGCACGCCGACTGGGTCATCGACCTCGGCCCGGGGGCCGGTCACGACGGCGGGAGGGTCGTCTTCGCGGGCACGCCTGCCGATCTCGTCGCGGCCCGCTCCACGTTGACCGGGCAGCACCTCGCGGCGTACGTCGGCGACTGACCGCCGGCCCGGGGGCAGCCGTGGTCGCGGGAGGACCCCGGGCCGCCCCTTGCCGTGCGGCGGCGTCGTTGCCGCTGCGTTCGTTCCTCTGTCGCGACGCCGGCGCTGCCTCTACTGTGTCGGGCGTGGGCAGCATCCGGACCCGACACGTGCGGGAAGGCAGCGGTCGATGACCGCGTGGATCTGCGCCACGTGCGGCGTGCAGTACCCCGACACAGAGCACCCGCCGCCGGGCTGCCCGATCTGCCTCGACGAGCGGCAGTACGTCGGCTGGGACGGTCAGCGGTGGACCAGCATGGCCGACCTCGCGCGGGACCACGCGAATGAGCTCCGCGAGGAGGAGCCGGACCTCGTCGGTCTCGGCGTCACACCGTCGTTCGGGATCGGACAACGGGCGCTACTCGTCCGCACCCCGGCCGGCAACGTGCTGTGGGACTGCGTCTCCCTGCTCGACGGGCCCACGCTGGAGCGGGTCGACGACCTCGGCGGCGTCGCCGCGATCGCAATGTCGCACCCGCACTTCTACGGCGCCAACATCGAGATCGCCGACGCCTTCGACGCCCGCGTGCTGATCCCGCACGCCGACCGCGCATGGGTGCAACGGACCTCACCACGCATCGAGTACTTCGAGGACCACATCGAGCCGGCCCCCGGCGTGACCGTGGCCCGCATCGGCGGGCACTTCGACGGCGCCGCCGTGCTGCACTGGCCGGCCGGCTCGCAGGGGCGGGGGGCCCTGCTGACCGGGGACACCATCACCGTGGTCCAGGACCGCGACTGGGTCAGCTTTATGTGGAGCTATCCCAACCTGATCCCGCTGGACCCGGACACCATCGAGGACATCGCCCGCCGCGTGGAACGCTTCCACTTCGATCGCATCTACGGCGGCTGGTGGGGGCGCGTGGTGGTCGACGACGGAGCCGCCGCCGTACGCCGCTCCGCTGACCGCTACCTCGCCCGCCTGCGCGGGGAGCGACCCGACCGCCGACTCTGAGGATCGTCGGGCAGGCCGCATGCGCCGCTAGGGGAGGGCTGCTCGCCGAACCGCCGGAGTTGCCGTAACGTCGGTCCGGCATTGCGACGAGGCGACCAAACGGAGGAGACCGTTGCTTCTGGGCGAGTCCCGCACGGTTGCGAGCGTCGATGGGACTCCCGTGGCCGTGGTGTCAGCCGGCAGCGGGTCACCGTTGCTCCTGGTGCACGGTGGAATGACGAGCTCGGCGCGCTGGCAAGCGCTGTGGCCGCACCTGACGGCTCAGCATGCGGTGTCGGCGATGGACCGGCGCGGCCGCGGCGGCAGCGGTGACCAGGCGCCGTACAGCCTGGAGCGGGAGTTCCAGGATGTGACCGCGGTGGCCAACGACCTCGCCGAGCGGCACGGTGGTCCCGTCGACGTGTTCGGGCACAGCATCGGTGGCGTGTGCGTCCTGGGTGCCGCAGCCGCGGGGGCGTCGTTTCGGCGCATCGGCCTCTACGAGCCGCCCGGGCCGGAGACGGTGCCGCGGGACTGGGTCGATCGAGCGACCGAGATGGTGGCCGCCGGAGAGCACGGCAGGGCCATGGGTAGCTTCCTCATCGACGTCATCGGCCTGACCCCGGCGACGGTGGCGCGGCTGCGCGACTCCTCGGTGGCGCAGGACTCCCTCGGCATCGTCGCCGCGACCCTCGTGCGCGAGGCCGAGGCGCTCGCCACCGTCGATCTCGACCAGCTGGGGAGGCGCGTCACCCAGCCGGTGTTGCTCCTCCTGGGTAGCGAGAGTCCGGGCTGGGCCGACGTCGTCACCCAGCGGCTCACGCGCGTGCTGCGCGATCCCAGGCTCGTCGTACTCGCCGGTGTGGGCCATGAGGGGGTCGACACCGCACCCCAGCATGTCGGTGGCGAGCTGAGCGGGTTCTTCTCGCCTTGACGGGCCACGGCCTCGTGACCGCCGTGCCGGCTGGTCTCGGCAGGAAGGTGAACGAGGAGCCAGACACCAGGCACAGCAGGTCGGTGCCGGTGACGGTCAGCGGGCGACGGACGTCTAGCGCGACGGGGCCACGCTCCGGCGCATCACGGTGTTCTTCAGTCCCTTGGGTCGGATGAAGTCGAAGCCGGCGCGCTCGTAGACGGACTTCGTGCCGTTGTAGAGGAACGACGAGGACAGCCGCCGCTCGCCCGGGATGTGGGGGTAGCCCTCGACGACGCCGCCGCCCGCCTGCGCGATCAGCGCGAGCGCACCCTCCAGGGCGACGGTCACCAGGCCGTGCTGGCGGAACCGCTTGTCGACGAAGATGCACGTGATCCGGTAGTCGGGATCGAGGTCCCGCTCCTCGAGGTACTGCTTGCTGTGGTGGATGTCGGGCAGCTCCGCCGGGGTCCCGTACTCCGCCCAGGCGATCGCCTCCTCGCCGTTCTCCCCGTCGCGTACGACGAGCGCCGCATGGGCGATGCCCTCCTCGACCATGCACCTCTTGAACGCCCGGTTGCCGTCGTACCCCGGGACGTGGTCGGCCCGCTCGGCATGGAACTTGACGCACCAGCACCCGCCGAAGATGCCGTTGTGTCGCTCCACCAGCGCAGCGAAGAGGTCCCACGTGTCCAGCGTCAGTGGCTTGATCGTCGTGGAGCCCGGGTCCTGGGTCGCCATGACGCCGACCGTACCCGCCCCAGTGACCGTTTGCGGCGAGTCCGTCAGACAGCAGTGGCCTGACAGTGCCGCTCAGATGTTGCTAGCGTCCGACTGTGTCTGATGACGCGCGCCGTGCGGTCTCGCTGTCCGAGCCGATCCCCGTCGAGTGGGAGCGAGTCGATGCCGCGTTCGACACCGTCGCCGGTGACGCCTGGGTCGAGCGCATCTTCACAGGGGGCCGCTGGCTCGAGGGGCCGACGTACTTTCCGGCCGGTCGGTACCTGCTGTTCAGCGACATCCCCAACAACCGGCTGCTGCGCTGGGACGAGACGAGCGGTGTCGTCAGCGTGTTCCGCTCGCCGTCGAACTACGCCAACGGTCACACGCGCGACCACCAGGGGCGCTTGGTCAGCTGCGAGCAGGGCGCCCGTCGGTTGACGAGGACCGAGCACAACGGGACCGTGACGGTGCTGGCCGACCGCATGGCTGGGAAGCGCTTCAACAGCCCGAACGATGCCGTCGAACACTCGGATGGGTCCCTGTGGTTCACCGACCCGAGCTACGGGATCACCAGTGACTACGAGGGCGTGCGTGCCGAGCAGGAGATGGACGGCTGCCACGTCTATCGGTGGGACCCCGGCTCTGGCGAGGTGACGGTGGTCGCAGATGACTTCGTTCGACCCAATGGCCTGGCGTTCTCCGCGGACGAGTCGATGCTCTACATCGCCGACACGCGCGAGAAGCACATCCGCGTGTTCGACGTTCGCGGCGCGACGCTGAGCGGCGGCAAGGTCGTGATGGAGTGCACCGCCGGTTCGTTCGACGGGATGCGCTTCGACGAGCACGAGCGCCTGTGGGCTGCGGCGCACGATGGGGTCCACTGCTTCCACCGCGAGGGCGACCTGCTGGGCAAGCTCAAGCTCCCTCAGCCCGTGTCGAACCTCTGCTGGGGTGGCCGGCGGCTCAACCACTTGTTCGTCACGGCGATAAGCACGGTCTACACGCTGCGGCTCAACGTCAACGGCCTCAGGTAGGGATGTCTGCCGCACTCGAAGAGCACCGCCCCGGCTCGCTGGGAGCCGGGGCGGTGCTGGAGTCGGTCCGAGCCGTACTGGCTCAGCTCCCGGAGATGATCTGCGGCAGCGCTTGGTCGAAGAGCTCGACGAAGGTCGCCGGGGGGAGGACGTAGCTTCGCGGCTTGGCAGCGGCGGCCAGGTCGGCGCCCCAGTCCGCAGCACGCTCGCGCTGCAGCGGCGTTCCGTGATGGCCGGGGCTGTTGAACTGGCAGTCGCCGACGGTGTAGAAGCTCAGCAGCGCGTCGGCGACCCGCTTCTTGTTGAGCGCCAGGCCCTTCTTGTGGGTGCCGTAGTAGGCGGCCATGGCGTCGGCCATGAGCTCGGTGCGGCGGGTGGCCTCGGCGGGGTCCGTAGGTCCGGTGTCGAAGACGCCGAGCTCGAACTGGACGTGGTGTCCGAACTCGTGGGCCATGATCACGCGGATCCCCACGTCACCGAGGCCGATGGCGTCGTAGGCGTCGATGATGCCGTCGCCCATGATGAGCTTGTCCGGGAGCGCGGCGATGAAGGGGTCGGTCTCCCCGTCGGCACTGAAGGCGAACGCGTTGAACGTCCAGAGCGGGTTGTCGTAGAAGTCACCCTGTGTCTGCATGAAGTCGGCCACGGTGGTGGCTTCCGCCTGGATCTCGGCCGGGGTCATCGGGTCGAGCTGATCGGTCGCGACCATGGCAGTGAGGGTCTTCGCGATGCGGTCGGCGTCGAGCAGCACGTCACCGTGCATGGCCATCAGCTGGATGTCGGCGGACTCGATGTCCCAGAATCGGCGCAGGTCGCGGAAGGTGTTCCTGATCTGGTGAGCGTGGGACTCGAGAGCGTAGTCGGGGTCGTTGGGAGTGCCGAAGAACAGCGCGTCGTACGTCGGCACGTTGAACAAGGTGTCCTGGTGGGCGACCAGGAAGGCGAACTGCTCGTCGGTCATGGCGGCGAAGAGCTGGTCGACGTAGGTATCGAGCAGGGTGCCTTCGCACTCGCTGGGCGCCACGGCCCCTGCAAGGGCTGCCTGGGCAGGGCTCTCGACGAGGTGGCGATGGGTTGAGGCAGGTGCCGGACTTGCTGTGGCGGTAGCCGTCGCGGCTGTGCTCAACCCTCCGACGGCGAGCAGTACCGCGGCCCCGAGAGCCACTAACGAACGGATCGATCTGGTCACGCGCATCTCCTTTGTGGGACCTGACTGTCAGTCCCGCGGGTCAAGTTGGACTGCCACGATAAGGGGCTCGACGTCGCTTGAGGAGACCCTCTCGGGTGAGCGCCTCATTCACCACTCACGCAACGGGGCCCCGTCGCGGTGCGGTGTCGGATGTGGGGCAGTCGGCGCCAGGACCGATCACTGCCGCGTCGGCGTCTCCGCGAGTCCGGCCTTGGCCGCGACAAGTCGTCGTTCGATGGCGCGGTAGACGGTGGAGCGTCCAACGCCGAAGAGTTCGGCGACCTCGAGGGTGCTGTACTCGCCGCTGTGCACGAGCGCTAACAGGTGCGCTTCTTGCTTCCGACTCAGCTTGGGACGGATCGTCTATTGGTGCTGCATCCAGACGTTGGGCTCGACATAGGTCCCGCTGTCGTCGCCCAGGTCGATTCGCAAGGTGCTCAGGCCGTCGGGGATCACGTACACCCCCGAATCCGGGAACCGCATCCCGGTCCATTCCTCCCACTGGGCAACGGTGCCCGTCATTGTCTGCGAGGCGGGCGCGGTGGCGATGATCTTGGCACCGAGGCGCTGGTGCGTGCGCAGCCACGGGTCGAGCGGCAGTCCGTCGCCGCGCGTCCAGGACGCGAACTGCTCGATCGGTTGCAGCGGGTAGCGGCTCTTGAGGGTCGGGCGGACCGGGGCTATGACGCGGGGCCAGCCTCGCTGGTCGGCCTCGTGGCGCCCGCATGAGCTTCCACTGCCCGGACCAGGGAGTCGCTGTATCCCCCGGGAAGATTCGCCGGATCGCCGTCCCACCGCAGTGGTACTGCCCAACCTGCCGCGACCGGGATGACGTCGGCATCCAGGAGCACGAGTTCCAGGTCGGCGAACAGTTGCCGGACCACGCCGATGTGCTCCTTGACCAAACGGTCGGCGGCGATGAACGCCGGCCAGCCGTCACCGAAGATCTGCTCCATCTGGTCGTCGGATCGGTCGCGGGCACCCATGGTCTCCACGGTCCAGGTCATGCAGCCATGTCTAGCAGCCTCCAATAAGCGCTGACGACAGCAATCTCACGGGCCGGCCAAGTGAGCGCACCGTCACCGAAGTCCGGGCCCGACGCAGCCCCGGTTGTCGACTTCACCTGGGAGCGGTTCGGGGTGCGTGTCGGCCTCACGCCCGACGACTACGTGACCGGCCGCTCGACGGCGGACCCGGCGCTTCGTTGCGCAGAGCAAGCAGAAGGACAGTAGTGCCGGTCCGGTCCCGACGGCCCGGCTGTGATCACGTCCAGCTTCACCAACCCAGCGGTGGACAGTGGAACCGACGTACGGTCGGTGACCGTCTTCCGCCGGCCCGACGGGTGGGATGTCTTGGTGATGGCCTACAACGGGCCGGCCAAGGAAGGCCCCGTGACCGCGGCCGAGCCGCCGTTCGATCTCCAGGAGCTGCAGCGCATCGCGTCGAGCGACGTGTGGTTCCGGTGATCCACCGAGCCCTCGGCGTTGCCGCGCGTCCACCTCAGCGCGGCAACGCCTGTCTCGATGTGGGCATCGGCCCGCGCAGCGCGGGCAGATGAGTCGGCGGCCGATCCCACGCCCGGATCCCCGGGGGCGCAACCAAAGTCGCCCCTCGGTGCGTCACTCCGGGTATGAATCTCCTACAGCGAAGCACGAACATGCCCCTCCGGCTCTGGCTCTGCGCGGTCGCACTCCTCGCGCTCGGCGCGTGCGACGACGGATCCGGCGTCGCATCGGGCGACATCCGGACCACCTCGACAACGCCTGACAGCTCGGCCAGTGCGTCGCCGGATCCGTCGGAGAGCCCGTCGGAGAGCCCGTCGGAGAGCCCGTCGGAGAGCCCGTCGGAGGGCCCAGACCAGACCGGACCGACCGAGTCCTCCGCGTCGCCGACGACCTCAGAGTCGCCGCAGCCACGGCTGCTCGCCTACGCCGGGGGGGAGTCCCCGGGAGTCCAGGTGCACGATCGGGCAGACGTGCGGGCGCTGCACGGAGCGCCGGCCTCCTTCAAGCAGTTCATCGCGCGCACAGCCGAGAAGCTCGTCAAGGAGTCCAGCTGCGATGACGCCGCGGTCGGTGTGACCGTCGGGACCCTGCGCACCGACGGATACGCAGTCGGTGGAGTCAACGATTGCGGCGGCTACGCCGCGATGTGGGCGGTCGTCGATGGCCGGTGGAAGGAGATCCAGGGCACCCAGGACTCCTGGGAGTGTCGAATCCTCAAGCGCTACCGGGTGCCCAGCGACGTGGCTGGCACCAGCTGCTACAACTACACGACCGGGAAGGCCCATCACTATTCGCAGGCGTGACGGGTCCTCGAGCGCCGGATCTGGGGACGCTCGAGCAAGGCTTCCGACAGGCACGTCGACGAGGCCGGCACTGTGCCGCGGCCGGACTGACGCTGATCAGTCCACCCGCTCGGGACGGTGCTGAGTCTCGCGCCGGAAGGTGCTGGCGGTGGCGCCCTCTCACGTCTCCGGTCGTGGGACAGGTAGCCAGCGCCGACACCTCACGCGGACCTCGTACGTCGTGCGGGCCTCGACCATGCCGCGATGGCTGCGGCATTCCCCGATGGACGCGGCGGCTGCCGATCCTCCGCTGCGCACGGTCGTTCCGCAAGGCGATCCCGCACCGGCACGCTCCGCGTGACCATCGTCAGGGAAGCGCATCACCGCGAGTATCGGGTTCGCGTTCCGCTCTGCTCAGCTCCTCGGCGAGCATCACGATGATGCCGCTGGGGCCGCGGACATAGCTGAGCTTGTAGACGTCTCCATAGGTCGCCACGCCGCGCAGCGGGTGACAGCCGTGGCTTGCGGCTATCGAGGGTCTCGTCGATATTGTCGTCCGAGAAGGCGACGCGGTGCATGCCGATCTCGTGGGGCGGGGTGGGCTCCGTCTCGATCGCGTTGGGGTGGATCTACTCGAAGAGCTTGAGGCGACCGTTGCCGTCTGGTGGCTGGAGCATGGCGATCTTGGCGTGGTTGCCGTCGAGGCCGACGGCGGTGTCGCTCCACTTTCCACTGGCCGTGTCCCGGCCCAGGACTCAGGCTGATGCTTCCCAAGGCCCGGAAGAGGAAGCCAGCGATGTCCGGGCGTGGCAGGACAACGAGCGCCGGAGTCCCGACAGGGATCCCGAATCGACACCGAATTGCCTTTGGCTGGGGTGCCGGCGCGCGGGCACGACTGCTCCTCCGGCGATGGCCCGAGCAGGCAGGCGAAGGGCCAAGAGCACTGACCGGTGCAGGCGGCACCACCTAGCGCTAGCGTCGAGCACAGGCGACGGCGGGACGCAGTTCCGGTTGAGGCTGATCGTTCATCAGTGGACACGGGAGACGCACCATGGCCGACATCGATGAAGTGACTGTGCGGAGTGACGCGCGGCAGTGGCGTGGGCTCCTCATCACCGGGGCGTGGTGCGCCTTCGCGAGTGTCGTGATGATCGTCGTGCAAGTCCCCATCTACGTCGTCTTTCCACCGCCTGAGTCGACGGAGGGGTTCTTCGAGCTGCTGCTGGACAACCCGGTGTTAGGCCTGGTCTCGCTGGACGTGTTGTACGTCGTCTCGAACGCCTTGATGTTCCTGGTCTATCTCGCGCTGGCCGTCGTGCTGTGGAAGGTCAGCCAGTCGGCCGTCGTGATCGCGCTCGCGATCTGCGTCGTGGGCATTGCCGCCTACATGAGCAGCCCGCGCCCGGTCGAGATGCTGTCCCTTGCCCAGGCTTACGCCGACGCGGACGCCGAGACCCGCACCGCCTTGCTGGCGACTGGAGACGGCATGCTCGCGACGTGGGCGGGCACGGGCTATGACATCTACTACTACTTCACTTTCGTGACCTTGGCGGTCCTGGCCGTTCTCATGCTGCGATCCTCGATCTTCAGCCGAGCCACGGCCATGTGGGGCCTGGCGAGCGCCGCCCTCATGACCGTCCCCACGAACTTCGGTACGGTCGGCATGGTGTTCGCGATCGCGTCGTTGGTGCCGTTCTCGGTGTTCGCCGTCCTAGTCGGGAAACGCCTTCTGGAGCTCGCAAGCCCGGGGAAGCCCGCGGCGGCCACATAGGGTGCACCGGATCGGGAAGCGGGGGGGCACCGGCGCGGCACGCGGCGAGTGCCTCGCGCAGTCCGGGGCGCTCGCGGTTGGTGACGGTCAGACCGTGGTCGACGTAGATCCGCTCGGCCTCGACCCCCAGGGCGAGCGGACCGTCGAGTAGCGCGGTCAGGCCTTGTTGATCGGTGGAGCATCGGGCGTACCCGACAAGCAGTGCGCTCATGGCGCACCTCCGATGGCTGGGCCCGGCCGGACCGCGGGACGCGCCGACTCGAGCATCGGGCAGCGCCCGACTAAGCCCGGATCCACCGATGAACCTGCGCGGGATGAGGTGATGGTGGCCGTCGCCGGGTGAGGACACTGGGGCGTGGGTGTCCGCCGGACCCGCTTGTCCGGGGTGTTCCACCTCGTCGCGCAGTTGTGGCTGCTGGTGACCAGGTGGCGAAGACGGGCGGCGGGTCGCTGACCCGGTCGAACAAGGTCGTCCAGGCGGCCTGCCAGGGCCAGGCTTGGGGCAGGTGCAGGGTGACCCGGCGCGCTGAGGTCGCGACCCGTGCGGGCGAGGTCGGCGTGGACCTGCTCGATGACTGCGTGATGGTGGTGGGTCTCGTCGGCGGCGACGGTGTCCAGCACGTCGGCGTCGGCGGTGGTGAAGAACGCGTGGAAACGCCAGATGTCGAACAGGGTGTCCTGGCCGGCGGCCTTGTTCTTCTCGGCGTTGAAGTCGGGGATCCGGCGGACCACGAGCCGGCCCGGAACGTGGTCGGTCTTCTTCTGCGCGGCGAACGCGGTGAAGTCGATCTCGGCCACCTCGGCCGGCGAGATCCACCGGCCGCTGGCCTCGTCGAAGACGGCGTCGGTGTACTCGATGCTGGTCCACGAGTCGTCACCGATGGTGGTGATGGCCGCCTTGACCCGCTTGTCCATCCGCACGGTGACCGACACCGCGGCCCCGCCGGCCAGCGCGGCGTGAACTGGTCCGCGTCCGTAGAACGCCGAGTCCATCCGCACCAGGATCGGGTGGCCCTGCCCGAGCAGCCGTCGCGCGGTCCTCACCGCGTCGCCGACCAGACGCTTCGCACCGCGTTGCGCGTCACCACCGTCATCCCAGCAGACTCCGCAACCGCCGCGATGAGAGCGTCGTCGAACGGAGCGTGCTCGGGAACCCGATAGCCGGCAAGGATTCGCGCCGCTGGCAAGTCAAACGACAGCACCCGGTCCGCGAACGCAGGCAGCACGTTGTCCTCGAACCAACGGCGAAGGACCGCTCCTTGCGGCGGGCGCCTCCCAGTCGGCGCCGGCCAACGCAGGAAACAGCGTCTCGATGCCTTCCTCCCAGTTCACCGTCGCGTGCAACAGCAGCACCGGGACGAGTGACCCTCCGGAGCCGTTGAACATGCACGTCGACAACACGCTGGCCGACAGGGCGACGAGGAAGAGCGCGGCAACCGTGAGGACTGACCGGCCGATCAAGACCGGCGCATGCCACACACCCCAGAGAGCACCGATGATCAGGCTCGCGCGCAGCGGCGCCATGGTCTCCTGCATACGGGGGAGGGCAAACCCGCGCAGGCCGAGCTCCTCGCCCAGGGCCCCGCGCAGGAACAGGGACACCAGCAGGCCAGCCTCCAAGCCGAACAATGCAGTCGTGATGCTCCTCGACGAGAGCTCGACGGACGGCAGCGCCCCCGCGGCCGCCGCAGCGACCACGTAGAGCAAGACGGGCAACAGGCCGACGGCGTACCACCGTCGTCCGACCCACCGGACCAGCCGCGCCCAACTGCCTGAGGCCCGCGACGCCGGCCGTCGCGGCAATCATCACGACACCGGCGATGGAGAACGCGAAGTCGCCGAGACGGGTGAGGAGGTAGAGCACCCACGTCGGCGCACTGACCTCGGACCCCGGATCGCCTGACTCGGCGTTCGCGAAGGCACCCTGGGCCTCCAACACGCTCGGTGTTCCAGCCAGCCGACCGCTGCGAAGGCCGACCACGCGATACCGGTGGCGAGGGCGAAGAAGGCGACGACGGAAAGGTCCATGCGGCCCGCTCGGACGATCGTGTTGGTGGGGCCCATCAGTGGATCTCTTCCGGCTCGCTCTGGCTCGAGCCGGCCTCCACGATTTCGTTCGCCGAGCGTCGGTGCACCAACCGGGCGCAGGCGACTCCGAGCACGGCGCCGAGGGTGCTGCCGACCCAGAGCGCGTCGACGGCGTATCCGGTGGCGAATCCGATCCCGACTCCGATCGCCGCGCCGGCGATGATCGGCCGCTGGCCTATCTGCCATGTGTCGAAACGAGCGTCTCGTCGCTCGTCGTCGCGCAGCCGCGAACCGAGCCACAGCGGCGTGACCAGCAGCAGAGGCTCGACCAGGTTACCGATGTTCTGGATGGTGTTCCCGGCAGCGTGGTTGCCGGTGGCGGCGAGGTCGACCATGTGCACTGAGGTCGCGCCGACGCCGATGACCGCGACTGCGAGGACAGCTGCCAGGCGGAAGCCGTCGCGGCGGTTGGCAGCGACGAGGCCCAGCAGCCCGAGTGCGAGGTTGGCGAAGCCCATCTCGAGCTGGAACGGGCTGCCGGTCTCCCAGCCGACGGACTTAGCCACGACGTCCGGCATCACGAGGTGCCCGTAGGCGCCGCCGAGCCCGGCCGCCCCGACGCCGACTCCGAGGACGTACATCGTGAGCAGCTCGACGCGCCGCGCCGGCGTCCGCGCTGCCGGCTGCGCGACCAGGTGGAAGGCGAACAGCAGCAGCGGGAGAACGAATAGGCGTAGGTACGGGCCCAGACCATCTCGTCCACCGGGCTCAGCCTTGCCTGGTGAGCCCGAGTCGCAAGAACATCGGGACTGCGATGGCGTAGGAGAGCAGATGCATCGCAGACAGGGCGATGACCGTGGCGACACCCGGCAGGGGGACCGCGGCCGTGCCCTCGCCGAGACCCGCGGACACCGGGAGCGCAAGCGAGGCGACAACCCCGATCGTGGTGAGGATGCCAAACCAACGAGCCGGCGTTCTGGTGAACTTGACTACAACGAGCAACGCCATGGCAGCCACGGTTCCATCGCGCACAAGGCGGGACCTCGATCGCTCGATTGGTGGCGAACGGGTCAACCCATCGGTTGACTCGCACTCGCAGTGCCGCAACCGCAACCGCCTGCTTCCTGCACGGCGCCGCGCACCGTCGCAGTCGAGGTCAACGTCATCGCCGATTGAGGGATCCTCTTGCGACGTTTCTCTGGCGAGCATGCTGAGGTCCGGATGGCGTCGGCTGGTCGTTGGCTCGCGAGACAGCTCGACAACCGCGCCCCACCCGAACGCCCGGATGCCGCAGGCCCGGGGCCCGCTGCCTATCGCCCAGAAGGGGCTACTGGTTTCGATTACAGCGGCGGCCGTCGCCGGAGCCCGGTTGGGCGCGGCTCACCCCCCGGCGGGTCACGAAGACCCCAACCCCCGCGCCGACGACCGCGCCAAGGGGGACCAGGTTCCATGCCAGCCCCTGGAACTCCTCGACCCAGCCGCCGCGGCCCTCCAGCACCGCGTCGATGATGAGATAGGCGGCCGCGCCGACCGCGAACCCGAGGACAGCCCCGACGAGCACACCGATCAGCACCCGCGGCACAGTGTGACCGGTGGAATCGTCCATAGGTCTCTCCAATCCGGGTCGTCGCCGACGCTACCCGCATTTCATGTCGTGTCGGCCGAGGGATCGGCTACCGGCACGCTCCGCGCGTCCATCCCGTCCGGTCACGCTCCGCGTGAGGATCCCGAGCTCGTCGAGATCAGCGATGCAGCGAGCGGGTAGGTTGCCTTTCGCACGCCACGACCAACGGGAGCGGCCATGCCCGACGACTGGAACGACCGCGATCTGCCGGCGCTACGCGCGATCATTGAACTAAGCGACGAGCAGCCGGGCGAGTGGGTGTACGCCTGGGATGTCGCTTCGCGGCTGGCGTGGGACCGCAACGACATCCGAGTCCAGCAGGCCGGTCGGCGGTTCGAGAGCGGTGGCTGGTGCGAGACCACGCATCGTGGACCGAACATCGACGGCTTCCGCAACCCTTCTGGTGATGCGCTCCGCGCCGTCGACAATTGCCCACGCCGGAGAGGGCACTCGACCGGAGAGTCGGCGCGCTCGAACAGCTCGCACGCGAAGCGACGGATGACGACACCCGGACTCGGGCCCGCAAGATCCTCGAGGGCCTCGCCGGTAGCGGCAGGCAGATCGGTATCAGTGTCGCCGCGGCCGCCATCACCGGGCAGATGCCGAGCTGAAGGCGGTCAAGGCGTCCCAAATTGCGGATGGGCACGTGTGCCGGACGCCGATCGCTGAATGAAGCAGATCCTCAACCGGTGCCAAGCGCACTGACGCTACGGTTCGTCAACGCGAGTGAGCGCTCGCGAGCTTGACGTCACCTGTGCCGGATCAGCGCCATGGTTGACTGCATCGACGGGGCAGCTCGAGGGATCGAGTTCTTGGCATGCTGAAGTCATGTCAACGGCAGGGTCCGGCTGGATCTTCCTCGTTTGCTTCTGGGTGGTGTTCGGGGTCGCTGCGTTATCGGTCCAGCCGATCCTCAACGGGCGTCTGTCTCTGCGCACGACGCACTGGGCTGGCTGGGTCCTGTGGCTAGCGGTTGCGCTGCCGTCTCTGCTGCAGATCCCGTATCCGGGGCTGTACGAGGCCTGGCACCGCAGCGCCTCGGAAGTGCTTGATGATCACCAGTGGTGGCGGGTTGCCACTGCAGTCGTCGTGCAGGACGGAGGTGTTGCAGGCACAGTCTCGAACCTGGTTCTGCTGGCCGTGGCTCTCCTGGTCTGCCTGCCGCTGTGGGGCGAGTGGGCGACCGTCGTGACCTTTGCGCTCGTCGGAGTCGGGCTCAACGTCGCCGCCGTCCTTGCGGGCGCCGAAGACGGTGCCGGCAACTCGGCCGCCACGTTGGCGCTGCTGTCCACCCTTCCCATGCTGACCTGGGCTGTCCTCCCCGATCAGCGGCGGCGAGCCATGGCGGGTGCGGTGATCACCGGCGCCGCGGCGATCACCCTGATCATGGACAACGACGGGCATGGCATCGCGGTGCTCCTCGGGCTACTGCTCGGGTTCCTGGGGATTCCGTACGCTCGGTGGCGCGTCCGTACCGGTCTACTCTCGCCCTCGTTGGCCCCGTCGCCCTGAACTTCTCAGGCATCGCCGCCAATGCCGCGCGCATCGTCGAGCTCGAGGCCGGAGAGGACCCGGACGTCGGCCGCCGTGCCATCAAACGAACCTGTGAGCGCGCGACACCAGCCTTGGTCAATGTGCTCCGCCGCTACCCGCGTGCGCCCAGCGCCGGGGGTCGCCGCGCGCAACTGATGACCGACTTGGATCGCGCGCTGCGCGGATCCTGCTGAAGGATCGTCACGCGGGAGCGTGAGCGGGTGGGGTCCGCTTCTGGCGAGATGAATTGTTGCGCTCAGGGCACGAGGTCCCAGTACTGCTTCCGGGCTGGCATGGCGTGGATGACCATCTCGTCGTCGCTCGCGAAGATGAGGACGACGGTCTCGAGCAGGCGCGCCTGGGGGTCGAATTCGAGGCGCAGCTCGCGACGCGGCCAGTCATTGTCTTCGATCGGCTCTCCCCAGAGCGGCCAGTCGGCTGA
>CAWIFK010000015.1:0-132312 GCA_963835385.1 uncultured Actinomycetota bacterium | reverse complement strand
TTCGAACCCAGTATCGCCCACCGAACACCAAACCGCCTCTGACCGGGGAGAACACCGGGTCGGAGGCGGTTTTCGTCGGTTCGTTCTGAGTCTTCCCGCACCGGCCACGGGTACGCCCGCAGGCACCGGAGCCGCGTCCAGGCGGTGAACCAGTCGACGCCCCAGCCACGGGCGGCGCGGCGCACCTCGAGTGGCGAGATCACTTGCAGGCTCCGACGACCCAGAGGTCGTCATACTCAGCGGCGTTGTGGGTCCGCGTCCACGCCCGATCGAACCGCACTCGCTCGACGTCGCCACTCAGGGTGACGGCCACGACGGCGCTGGGGATGGCGCCACCGGGCAGGCTCTCCATGCAGTCGGGGAAGCGGGCTGCGTAGCCGTCCCGCCATGCCGGCACCGCTGCGGGCTTCTCGGCGCCGACGTACTCACCCGTCCATCGGCCGATTGGCGCGTGCTGGTCCAGGGCCGAGATGCCCGACCCTGCGACGAGGGCGACGGCAAGTACGACGTTCGAGATTCCCCCGGATCCGCTGCGCCTCATGTGACAAAGATAACGGGCCGAACGGACAATCCATCTCTATTCCACTCACAAGGTGACCCCGCAACAAGACGCCCCGAAGGAGACCCGGAGCGGCGAAGGCGCTCCGAGTCAGCTCGGGTGCCGCCGGGGCGTCAGACCAGCTCGGGTACGTCGAGGTGCGCGAGGACCAAGTCGTACTCCCGGACAGCCAGGATCTCCACCCCGGTGCTGCGGCTGGCCGTGTCCCGCAGGCTCGTGCCGGAGGGTCGGGTGGCCTCCAGGGCCGCGCGGGAGCCGAAAGCGACCGAGGAGACCGCCGACCCGGTGCCCCGGTCGATCAGCAGGCTGGCGCTGCAGAAGCCCTCCAGCTGCTCCATCTGCGGCAGCAGAGTCATGCGGTAGAAGTCGAGGGTCTGGTCGATCCCGGCCGGGTTCGACCGGGTCCACGTGCTGCGCACGCAGGAACCCTCCGGTGCCTGGTGGAGCCGGTGCATCACCGCGACCTCCCAGTCGTGCACCTCCGCGGTGCCCTCCATCGTCGCGGCGACCCGGGCCCGCATCGGCTTCACCGTCTCGGCGGTCGCGCGCAGTGCCTCCTGGTCGCGCCACGCCGTGGTGGCGATGCACTCGCCGGCCGAGCGGTCGACCACCAGCGACATGCCGATGTTGCCCTCCATCGCCCGCACCCGGGGCAGCACCTCGACCGTCGCCTCGGCGATGGCCCGGTCGAGGGCATCGGTGCGTCCGCTCACTGTTGTGGTTCGTGCGTACACGGTGCTGGTCCTTTCGTGGGGGCGGCGCCCCGGCAGCTCCGCCGGCGCTCCCCACGTAACTCCTGGCCGCGCGCGGGCGGCAATGGCCCGATCTGGCCAGACCAGACAGTCGGAGCGGTCGGGATGAGGTGCGTGGCCGGGGCCGGGAGCCGGGCGGCAGGGGCGGGCATATGCGATGGCGGCCGACCCCGGGGTGACGGATACCATCGAGCGGTCCGACGCCCCGCGAGCGCGCGGAGGCGGCGCCGCCGTCCGGAGGAGTGGAGCCCCGTGTCCGAGATCAAGGTCACCGTTGTCGACGCAGGCGAGCGCGGCGAGCGGACCCTGACCACGGGCACGAAGGCCTGGGAGCTCTTCTCCGACGACCCGTCGGTCATCGCCGCGCGCGTCGGCGGGGCGCTCAGGGACCTCGCGCACGAGCTCGCCGACGGCGACGAGGTGGAGGCTGTCGCCATCGACTCGGCCGACGGTCGCGACATCCTGCGGCACTCGACCGCGCACGTCCTGGCCCAGGCCGTGCAGGAGCTCTTCCCGGAGGCCAAGCTCGGCATCGGGCCGCCGGTCGAGAACGGCTTCTACTACGACTTCGACGTCGAGACGCCGTTCGTGCCCGAGGACCTGGCCAAGATCGAGTCCCGGATGAGGAAGATCGTCAAGGAGGGCCAGAAGTTCTCCCGTCGGGTGGTCAGCGACCACGACGCGATCGCCGAGCTGCAGGACGAGCCCTACAAGATCGAGCTGATCGGCCTCAAGGGGTCGGGCAAGGCCGACGACGCGGCCGAGGGCGCGAACGTCGAGGTCGGCGCCGGTGAGCTGACGATCTACGACAACCTCAAGCGCGACGGGTCCCCGGCCTGGAGTGACCTGTGCCGCGGGCCGCACCTGCCCACCACCAAGCGGATCCCGGCGTTCAAGCTGATGCGCAGCGCCGCGGCGTACTGGCGCGGCGACGAGAAGAACAAGCAGCTGCAGCGCATCTACGGCACCGCGTGGGAGTCGAAGGAGGCCCTCGAGGAGCACCTGCACCGGATCGAGGAGGCCGAGCGGCGCGACCACCGCAAGCTCGGACGCGACCTCGACCTGTTCAGCTTCCCCGACGAGCTCGGCTCCGGGCTGCCGGTCTTCCACCCCAAGGGCGGCGTGGTCAAGCGGGAGATGGAGGACTACGTCCGCCGGCGCCACATCGAGGAAGGGTTCGAGTACGTCGGGACCCCGCACATCAGCAAGGAGGGGCTGTTCCACACCTCCGGGCACCTGCCGTACTACGCCGACACGATGTTCCCGCCGATGGAGATGGAGGGCAGCAGCTACTACCTCAAGGCGATGAACTGCCCGATGCACAACCTGATCTACCGCTCGCGCGGGCGGTCCTACCGGGAGCTGCCACTGCGGCTGTTCGAGTTCGGGTCGGTCTACCGGTTCGAGAAGTCCGGCGTGGTGCACGGCCTGACCCGGGTCCGCGGGATGACCCAGGACGACTCGCACTCCTACGTCACCCCGGACCAGGCGCCGGCCGAGGTCAAGCACCTGCTCAACTTCGTGCTCAGCCTGCTGCGTGACTTCGGGCTCGACGACTTCTACCTCGAGCTCTCCACCCGCGACGACTCCAGGCCCGACAAGTTCGTCGGCAGCGAGGAGGACTGGTCCGAGGCCACCCGGGTGCTGGAGCAGGTGGCGATCGACACCGGGCTCGAGCTCGTCCCCGACCCCGGCGGCGCGGCGTTCTACGGCCCGAAGATCTCGGTGCAGACCCGCGACGCGATCGGGCGGACCTGGCAGATGTCGACGATCCAGTACGACTTCAACCAGCCGCGGGGCTTCGAGCTGGAGTTCACCGCCGCCGACGGCAGCCGGCAGCGGCCGGTGATGATCCACTCGGCCAAGTTCGGCTCGATCGAGCGGTTCCTCGGCGTGCTCACCGAGCACTACGCCGGCGCGTTCCCGCCCTGGCTGGCGCCGGTGCAGGTGGTGGCGATCCCGATCGCCGAGCGGCACCACGACTACCTGTACAAGGTGGCCGCCGAGCTCCGCTCGCACGGCATCCGGGTCGAGGTCGACGAGTCCGACGACCGGATGCAGAAGAAGATCCGCAACGCGCAGCTGCAGAAGGTGCCGTTCATGCTGATCGCCGGTGACCGCGACGTCGAGGACCACGCCGTGTCGTTCCGCTACCGCGACGGCGACCAGGACAACGGCGTCTCGGTGGCCGACGCGGTCGCCCGGGTGGTCGACGCCGTCGAGCGGCGCATCCAGGTATGACGGGGCCCGAGGAGCCGCGCGAGGGCGACCTCGCCGCCCCCGAAGCGCTGGTGCAGGACGGCGTGGGGGAGCCCGACGAGCTGCAGCGACTCTGGACGCCGCACCGGATGGCCTACATCAAGGGGGTCAACAAGCCGGCGAACGGGGAGGCGGGGCAGGAGTGCCCGTTCTGCCGGATCCCCACCCTGGACGACGAGGAGGGCCTGGTGGTGCACCGTGGGCGGCTCGCCTACACGGTGCTGAACCTCTACCCCTACAGTCCCGGTCACCTGCTCGTCTGCCCCTACCGGCACGTGGCCGACTACACCGAGCTGACGCCCGAGGAGACCGATGAGGTGGCCACGCTGACCCAGACCTCGATGCGTGTCATCCGCTCGGTCTCCGGGGCCCACGGCTTCAACCTGGGCATGAACCAGGGCGCCGTCGCGGGCGCCGGCATCGCGGCCCACCTGCACCAGCACGTCGTGCCGCGCTGGGGCGGGGACCAGAACTTCATGCCGATCATCGGGCGGACCCGGGCGATGCCGCAGCTGATGAGCGACACCCGCGGCCTCCTCGCGGACGCCTGGCCCTCCTGAGACCGGCGGGTCAGGGCCGGTCCAGGGTGCTCTCCCGTGCCTGCGCATACCGCTGGCGTACGGCGGTGGCCGGCGCCGCCTCGTGCACGGCGGTGCCGGCGAGATGCCAGGGCGCCGGCGGCTCGTCGGGCTCCAGGGCCCAGGCGGCCTGCCGGGCGGCGCCGCGCGCGACGTACTCGGCCACCGGTGGGACGTGCACCGGGCGGCCGAGCACCTCGGGGGCGACCTGCCGCACGGCCGGCGAGGCGGCGGCCCCGCCGATCAGCAGCACCCGGTCGACGGAGGCGCCCTCGGCCACCAGCGCCTCGACCCCGTCGGCCAGACCGCACAGCAGGCCCTCCACCGCTGCGCGGGCGAGGTGCGCCGGCGTCGCCGTGGTCAGGGTCAGGCCGTGCAGCGCGCCGGTGGACAGCGGCTTGTTGGGCGTGCGCTCACCCTCCAGGTAGGGCACCAGCACGAGCCCGTCCGCGCCCGAGGGTGCGTAGAGCGCGAGCTCGGAGAGGCGGGCGTGGTCGACCCCGAGCAGGCGGGCGGTCGAGTCCAGCACCCGGGCGGCGTTCAGGGTGCACACGAGCGGCAGGAACCGACCGGTGGCGTCGGCGAAGCCGGCCACCGCGCCACTCGGGTCCGCCGACGGCACCTCGGAGACCGCGCACGCGACGCCCGAGGTGCCGATCGAGACCACCACGGCACCGGGACCGGCCCCGAGTCCCAGCGCGGCGGCGGCGTTGTCGCCGGTCCCCGCTGCGAGCAGCGACCCTCCCGGCGTGGTGCCCGCCGCCTCGTCGGCGCCCAGCACCCGCGGCAGCACGGCGTCGTGCCCGAGCGCCCGGACGAGCAGGTCGCGCCGGTAGTCGCCGGTGGCCGGGGACCAGTACCCCGTCCCGCTGGCGTCGCCGCGGTCCGTGGTCAGGTCCGCCAGCCGGCCGGTGCCGCGCAGCCTCCAGGTCAGCCAGTCGTGCGGCAGGCAGACCGCGGCGGTCCGGGCGGCGGCGTCCGGCTCGTGCTCGGCCAGCCAGCGCAGCTTCGTGACGGTGAAGGAGGCGACCGGGACCGACCCGACCGCCTCCGCCCAGGCAGCGGGGCCGCCGAGCTCCTCCACCAGGTCGAGCGCCGACTGCGCGGAGCGGGTGTCGTTCCACAGCAGCGCCGGCCGGACCACCTCGCCGTGCTCGTCGAGGCAGACCATGCCGTGCTGCTGGCCGCCGACGGCGACGGCCGCGACGTCGTCCAGGCCGCCGGCGGCTGCCACCGCCCGCTGCAGCGCCTGCCACCACTCGTGCGGATGCACCTCCGTGCCCTCCGGATGGTCCGCGCGGCCCTCGCGCACCGGCTCGCCGGTCGCGGCGTCGCAGACCACCACCTTGCAGGACTGGGTCGAGGAGTCGATCCCGGCCACCAGCGTCATGTCCGTCAGCCCCGCGTCCCGTAGAGGTGCTCGAGTGCCAGCTGGTCGAGCTTCTCGAACCCCATGCCGCGGCGACCGGCCTCGTCGGGGTCGAAGGACGTCTCGCCCCGCAGCTGCGCCAGCGACTCGCCCGCACCCATGGTCGGCACCGCGAGCTGGTCGACGCGGGCCTCGCGCAGAGCCGCCTGCACCTCGGGGTCGGCACGGAAGGCGCGCACCTTCTCGCGCAGCACCAGGTAGTTGCGCATGCAGGCCGCCGCGGAGACCCAGACCCCGTCGATGTCCTCGGTGCGCGGCGGCTTGAAGTCGAAGTGCCGCGGCCCGTCGTACCCGCCGTTCTCCACGATGTCGACGGTCCAGAAGGCACCGCGCGCGTTGCCGGCCCCGAAGCGCAGGTCCTGGTCGTAGCGGGGGCCGGTCTGGCCGTTGAGGTCGATGTGGAACAGCTTGCCGTGCCACAGCGCCTGCGCCAGGCCGTGCGCGTAGTTGAGCGAGGCCATCTCCTCGTGCCCCACCTCCGGGTTCACCCCGACCAGCTCCGGGTGCTCCAGGGAGTCGATGAACGCCAGGGCGTGACCGACGGTCGGCAGCAGGATGTCGCCGCGCGGCTCGTTCGGCTTGGGCTCGATGGCGAAGCGGATGTCGTAGCCCTGGTCCAGCACGTACTGCCCCAGCACGTTGAAGGCCTCGGCGTAGCGGTCCAGCGCGGTGCGGACGTCCTTGGCGGCCCCGGACTCGGCGCCCTCACGGCCGCCCCAGGCCACGAAGACCCGGGCGCCGAGCTCGGCGGCGAGGTCGAGGTTGTCCAGCACCTTGCGCAGCGCGAACCGGCGCACGTCGCGGTCGTTGTTGGTGAAGCCGCCGTCGCGGAAGACGGGGTGGGAGAACAGGTTGGTGGTGATCATCGGGACCACCAGGCCGGTCTCCTCCAGGGCCGCACGCACCGGTGCGAGGTGCCGCTCCCGCGTGGCGGCGTCGGCACCGAAGGGCATCACGTCGTCGTCGTGGAAGGTGATGCCGTAGGCCCCGAGCTCCGCGAGCCGGTGCACCGCCTCCGCCGGATCCAGCGGGGGGCGGATCGCGGTGCCGAAGACGTCCACGCCCTGCCAGCCGACAGTCCACAGACCGAAGGAGAAGCGGTCCTCGCGAGTGGGGGAGAGCTGCATGGGTGGTTCCTGCCTTTCATCCGCTTTGGTTGGATCGGACAACAAATTGTGACCTGCTGCCGTTGTCAACGGCGGTTCGGAGGCCTTATGTTGTTCGGCACAACATACGCGTGACGCCAGTCACATGGAAGCCCGACCGGTCTACCGGTTGGCGATGGAGGTCCAGGACCATGGTTGGAAGCCGGATGAAGCGCTCCCTGTCGCTCGCGGCGGCGGGGGCGCTCGTTCTCGCCGTCTCGGCGTGCGGTGGTGACGACTCGAGCAGCGACAGCAGTGGGGGCGGTGGCGGTGGCGGCGAGTCCTCCTCAGCCACCAAGAAGGTGGGCGTCATCCTCCCCGACGCCACCACGTCCCCCCGCTGGGAGGCCAACGACCGGCCCAGCCTCAAGAAGGCCTTCGACGACGCGGGCATCGAGTCCGACATCCAGAACGCCCAGGGGGACAAGAACAAGTTCGCCAGCATCTGCGACGGCATGATCAACTCCGGCGTCCAGGTCCTGATGATCGTCAACCTCGACTCCGACTCCGGCAGCGCCTGCCTCAAGAAGGCCGCCGACGCCGGCGTCCAGTCCATCGACTACGACCGGCTCACCCTGGGTGGCGGCGCGTCGTACTACGTGTCCTTCGACAACGTCGAGGTCGGTCGGCTCATGGGCAAGGGGCTCACCCAGTGCCTCGACGACATGAACAAGACCAAGGCCAACATCGTCTACATCAACGGCGACCCGACCGACAACAACGCGGCGCTGTTCAAGTCCGGCTACGTGGAGGCGCTGAAGCCGAAGGTCGACTCCGGGGACTACACCGTGGTCGGCGACCAGACCGGTCTGTGGGACGCCAACAAGGCCGGCACGGCCTTCGAGCAGATCTACACCCAGAACAACGGCAAGGTCGACGGCGTGGTGTCGGCCAACGACACGATGGCCGGCGGCATCATCGCCCGCCTCTCTGCCAACGGGCTGGCCGGCAAGGTACCGGTGACCGGTCAGGACGCCAGCGTCGAGGGTCTCCAGCGGATCCTCAAGGGCACCCAGTGCATGACCGTCTACAAGGACACCAACCTCGAGGCCAAGGCTGCCTCCGACCTCGCGATCGCGCTGATCAACGGTGACACCGCCGCGGCCGAGGGCATGGCCACCGGCTCGGTGACCGACACGGTGACCAACCAGGAGGTCCCCTCGGTGCTCGCGACGCCGCAGTCGATCTTCGTCGACCAGGTGAAGGACGTCGTCGCCGACGGCTTCCAGTCCTACGACGACGTGTGCACCGGCGAGTACGCCAAGCTCTGCGACAAGTACGGCGTCACGAAGTAGTCGCTCGTGGGGTCCGTCCGTGTCGGGGCGGGCCCCACGCTGCTGTCCGAACACCCCGGGGCACCCCCGTGCCCCTCCCTGTAGGGAGAACCGTGTGACCACCACATCCACCGAGGCGCAGCCGGTCGCCGCCTCGACCGAGCCGCTGCTGTCCCTGCGCGGCGTCAACAAGAGCTTCGGGGCCGTGCACGTGCTCCGGGGCGTCGACCTCGACGTGCGCCCCGGCCGGGTGACCGCGCTCGTCGGCGACAACGGTGCCGGCAAGAGCACCCTGATCAAGGGAATCGCCGGGATCCACTCCTTCGACAGCGGCGAGTACCTCTTCGAGGGCAAGCCGGTTCACGTCGCCAACCCCCGCGAGAGCAACGCGCTCGGCATCGAGGTCGTCTATCAGGACCTCGCCCTGTGCGACAACCTCGACGTGGTCCACAACATGTTCCTCGGCCGCGAGGTCACCAAGGCCGGCCGCCTCGACGAGCACGCGATGGAGCAGCGCGCCAACGAGACCCTCGCCGGGCTCTCGGTGCGCACGCTGAAGTCGGTGCGCACGCTGGTCGCCTCCCTGTCCGGTGGCCAGCGACAGACCGTGGCGATCGCCCGTGCGGTGCTGTGGAACTCCAAGGTCGTGATCCTCGACGAGCCCACCGCCGCTCTCGGCGTCGCCCAGACCGAGCAGGTCCTCAAGCTGGTACGCCGCCTGGCGGACCGGGGCCTCGGCGTCATCCTGATCAGCCACAACCTCAACGACGTGTTCCAGGTCGCCGACGACATCGCGGTGCTCTACCTCGGCGAGATGGTGGCCCAGGTGCACGCCGCCGACGTCAACAGCAACGAGGTGGTCCAGCTCATCACGGGCGGCCGGATCGGCGACCGCGACCCCGGCAACGGCAACGGCAATGGCAACGGCAACGGCGACCGCACGACGCCCGCGACCGACGCCGAGGCGCCGGCCGGCGACGCCCCGACCAGCACGAAGGAGGCCTGAGCATGAGCACCACAGCTCCGGCGCAGCCGCCGCAGACCGAGGACACGGTCGGCGAGAACACCCTCGGCGGCATCACCCGGTCCTACTTCAGCCGCATCCGCGGCGGTGACGTCGGCTCCCTGCCGGCCGTCCTCGGACTGGTCGCCCTGGTCGCGGTCTTCTCCGTGCTGCGCCCCGACACCTTCACCAACGCCTTCAACTTCGCCAACCTGATCAACCAGGCCTCGGCTGTCATCGTGATCGCGATGGGGCTGGTCTTCGTGCTCCTGCTCGGCGAGATCGACCTGTCGGCCGGGTTCACCGGGGGCACGTCGGCGGCAGTGATGGCCATCGCGCTCACCCGGCACGACGTGCCCTGGTTCTTCTCGATCCTGATCGGGCTGGCCACCGGTGCGTTCGTCGGACTGTGCATCGGCCTGCTGGTCGCGCGCCTCGGCATCCCCTCCTTCGTGGTCACCCTGGCGGCCTTCCTCGGGCTCCAGGGCGTCATGCTCGTGCTCATCGGCGAGGGCGGCACGATCTCCGTGCGCGACGACACCATGCTCGCCATCGCGAACAAGAACCTGCCGGTCTGGCTCGGCTGGACCCTGTGCCTGGGCGGCCTCGCCATCTACGCGGTCCTGACCTTCCGCCGCTCGATGAGCAGGCGCGCGGCGGGCCTGCACGCGGACCCGATGCTGCTGTGGGCGCTGAAGATCGGTTCGCTCGCCGTCGTGCTGATCGCGGCGACGGCGTACCTGTCGAAGGAGCGCAGCCGCAACCCGATCGCGGTCTCCCTCAAGGGCGTGCCGATCGTCGTGGCCGTGCTGGTGTTCCTCCTCGTGGTGCTGACGTTCATGCTCAGCCGCACCAGCTGGGGCCGCCACGTCTACGCGGTGGGCGGCAACACCGAGGCCGCCCGACGTGCGGGCATCAACGTGCTGCAGGTGAAGATCTCGTGCTTCATGCTGTGCTCCACGCTCGCCGCGGTCGCGGGCATCCTGCTCGCCAGCCGCGACAACTCGGTCTCCCCGACCACGGGTGGCTCCCTGACCCTGCTGTACGCCGTCGGCGCGGCCGTCATCGGTGGCACCAGCCTCTTCGGCGGCAAGGGCCGGATCGTCGACGCGGTCATCGGCGGCTTCGTGGTCGCGGTCATCGACAACGGCATGCTGCTGCTCAACCAGCCGTCGGGCCGGGTCTACATGGTCACCGGACTGGTGCTGCTGCTGGCCGCCAGCGTGGACGCGATCAGCCGCCGTCGAGCAGCATCGAGCGGGCGGGTCTGAGTGCCGTGCCCCGACTGTCGGGCGTCGGCCAGGAGGAGCTGCGCCGCACCAACCTGAGTGCGCTGCTCACCCGGGTCCACGTCTCCGGGCCCACGACCCGTGCCGAGCTGACCACCGAGCTGGGGCTCAACCGGAGCACGATCGGCGACCTGACCGCGCAGCTCGTCGAGTTCGGCCTCGTCGAGGAGGAGCAGCCGACCACGGCCAAGCGGTCGGGCCGGCCCTCCCTGGTGGTGGTGCCGCGCCGCGACGTCACCGTGGTGGCGATCGACCTGGCCGTCGACCGCATCGACGTGGCGCTGGTGGGCCTGGGCGGGGTGGTCCTGGACCGCCGTACCCGGGTGCACCAGCGCGGCGAGCACGACGTGGCCAACGTCGTCGGGTCAGTGCTGCAGATGATCGCGGAGACGTTCGCGGCCCACGCCGACGTGCACTGCTACGCAGCCGGCGTCTCGGTGGCCGGGGCGGTGCGCCAGAGCGACGGGCTGGTCCACTTCGCCCCGAACCTGGGCTGGGTCGACGAGCCGTTCACCGAGCTGCTCGCCGACCGGCTCGGTCTGCCGGTCACGACGGGCAACGACGCCAACCTCGGGGTGCTGGCCGAGCACCTGCGAGGTGCCGCCGTCGGCTACCAGGACGTCGCCTACCTCTCCGGCAGCATCGGCATCGGCGGTGGCTTTCTCGTGGGCGGCGAGCCGCTGGCGGGCGCCGGGGGCTACGCCGGCGAGATCGGCCACCTGCTCGTCGACCCCGACGGTCCGACCTGTCGCTGCGGCAACGTCGGCTGCTGGGAGATGAAGGTGGGCGAGAACCAGCTGCTCACGCTGGCCGGCCGGCTCCCGGGCGGTGGCCCGCAGGCGGTCGCCGAGGTGGTCGCGGCCGCC
Source organism: uncultured Actinomycetota bacterium (assembly GCA_963835385.1). Classification (GTDB taxonomy): domain Bacteria; phylum Actinomycetota; class Actinomycetes; order Propionibacteriales; family Nocardioidaceae; genus Nocardioides_B. The sequence goes on along the minus strand of CAWIFK010000015.1, from coordinate 121,158 downwards.
GAGGCGGGCGACGAGCGCGCCGGCGCGTCGCTGCGCTCGGTGGCGCACTGGACCGGCATCGGGCTGCGCTCGGTCACCAACGTGTTCAACCCCGAGGTGCTCGTGATCGGAGGGTCGCTCGCGCAGATCTTCGACGCGGCCGAGCCCTGGGTCATGGAGTCGCTCGGCCGGCCGATCTCACCGGTGCAGGACCTCCGGGTGTGCACGGCAGGGCTCGGTCCCGACTCCGCGCTGCTCGGCGCCGCGGAGCAGGCCTTCAGCCGGCTGCTCGCCGACCCGCTGCCGGTGGCCGGCGTCGAGGCCGGCACCGGCTAGCCTTCTCACGCCATGCTGAACCGTTTCCGTGACTTCTGGACCAAGGTCATCTCGCCGGTCGCCCGGCTCCTGCTGCGGCTGGGGGTCAGCCCGGACGTCGTGACCGTCGTCGGCACGGTCGGGGTCGCGTTCGGCGCGCTGTGGTTCTTCCCGCGCGGCGACCTGCTCGCCGGCGTGCTCGTGATCACCGCCTTCGTCTTCAGTGACCTGCTCGACGGTCACATGGCGAGGCTGTCGGGCACGTCGTCGAAGTGGGGCGCGTTCCTGGACTCGACCCTCGACCGGCTCGGCGACGCCGCCATCTTCGGGGGACTGGTGCTGTACTACGCCGGTCCGGGGGAGTCCGACTTCTATGCGGCGCTCGCGCTCTACTGCCTGGTGATGGGCTCGGTGACCTCCTACGCCCGTGCCCGCGCGGAGTCGCTGGGCATGGAGGCCAAGGGCGGCCTCGCGGAGCGGGCGGACCGGCTCGTCGCGATCCTGCTGATGACCGGCCTCTCCGACATCTTCGACGTGCCGGCCCTGATCCCGTTCACGCTGTGGGTGCTCGCGGTCGCCTCCAGCATCACCGTGGTCCAGCGGATCCTGCTGGTCCGGCGGCAGGCCGTCGCGGCGCTCTGATGGAGGACGGGCTGCGACGGGGCCTTCGGCAGGCGCGGTCCTCCGTCACCGACCACGCGGTCGCCGGCGCCTACGTGACCGGCTGGCGCGTCGTACGCCGTCTTCCCGAGCCCACGGCCTACCGGGCGTTCGCCCGGGTCGCCGACGAGATCTTCCGCCGCGACGGCGCGGGGGTGCGCCGGCTCCGGTCGAACCTGCACACGGCCAGGCCCGACGTCCATGCGGAGGCGCTCGAGGAGCTCACCCGCAGCGCGGTCCGCTCCTACCTGCGCTACTGGTGCGAAGCCTTCCGGCTGCCCGCCTGGACCGTGCCCGACCTCGTCCGACGGACGCGGCTGATCGGCGAGCACCACCTGCGCGACCCGCAGGACTCCGGACGGGGCGTGGTCGCGGCACTGCCGCACATGGGCAACTGGGACTGGGCGGGGGCCTGGGCGTGCGGCACCGGGATGCCGCTGACCACGGTCGCCGAGCGGTTGCGTCCCGAGCGCCTCTACGACGAGTTCGTGGCCTACCGCGCGTCGCTCGGCATGGAGATCCTGTCGCTGACCGGCCCCGAGTCCGTGTTCGGCACCCTCGCCGACCGGCTCCGCTCCGGCCGGCTGGTCTGCCTGCTCGCCGACCGGGACCTGTCGCGCACGAGCGTCGAGGTCGCGCTGTGCGGGGCGCCGGCCCGGATGCCGCGGGGCCCGGCGATGCTCGCCCGCGCCACCGGGGTGCCGCTGGTGCCGGTCACGCTGGCCTACCGCGGCGAGGACCTCGAGGTGACGTTCCACGAGCCGGTGCCGCACCGGTCCGGCGCCGACGGCGTCGCGGTCATGATGCAGGGGGTCGCCGACGCCTTCTCGCGCGGCATCGCCGGCGACCCCCAGGACTGGCACATGATGCAGCGTGTCTTCGCCGCCGACCTGGACGGCCGGCGGACCGCCGGCGCCCCGGAGCCGGCATGAGGATCGGCCTCGTGTGCCCCTACTCGCTGGACACCCCTGGCGGCGTGCAGAACCACGTGAAGGACCTCGCCGAGGCGCTCCTGTCCCGGGGCCACCAGGTGTCGGTGCTGGCCCCCACCGAGGACGTCGGGCACCCACGCTACGTCGTGCCGGCCGGTCGCGCGGTCGCGGTGCCCTACAACGGGTCGGTGGCCCGGGTCTCCTTCGGCCCGGTCGTGGCCGCCCGGGTGCGCCGCTGGCTCAGGGACGGCAGGTTCGACGTCCTGCACCTGCACGAGCCGGCCACCCCGAGCATCTCGCTGCTGGCGCTCTGGGCGGCCGAGTGCCCGGTGGTGGCCACGTTCCACACCTCCAACGTGCGGTCCCGGGCCATGTCGGCCTCCGCGGCGATCCTGCGGCCCTCCATGGAGAAGATCACCGCTCGCATCGCCGTCTCCGAGCTCGCGCGCGACACGCTGGTGAACCACGTCGGGGGTGAGCCGGTGGTCATCCCCAACGGCATCTACGTCGACCTCTACGCGAACGCCGTGCCCCGGCCCGAGTGGCAGGGCAGCCAGGGCACCGTCTCGTTCGTCGGCCGCCTCGACGAGGAGCGCAAAGGCTTCCCGCTGCTCGCCGAGGCCTTCGGCCGGCTGGCCCCCGACCGTCCCGGTCTGCGGCTGGTCGTCGTCGGTGGCGGGGACACCGAGGCCGCCAGGCGGCGGCTCCCGAGCGCGGTGCGCGAGCAGGTGACCTTCCTGGGCCGCGCCGGCGACGCCGACAAGGCCGCCGCGCTGGCCGGCTCGGAGGTGTACGTGGCCCCCAACACCGGCGGGGAGAGCTTCGGCATCGTGCTGATCGAGGCGATGGCCGCCGGCGCCACCGTGCTGGCCAGCGACCTGCCCGCGTTCAGCCGCGTGCTCGACGGAGGGCGCTTGGGCGAGCAGTTCGCCTCCGAGGACGTCGACGACCTCACCTTCCGGCTCCAGGCGCTGCTCGACGACGAGCCACGCCGGGCCACGCTGCGCGAGAGCGCCCGCACGGGGGCCCGCCGCTACGACTGGGCGAGCGTCGCCGATCGGATCATCGCCGTCTACGAGACCGTGGCCGGGGGAGGCGGCTGATGGGCTGGGAGTGGGGGGTGCTGCTGGCCCTGGTCGTCCTGGTGGGCGGCCTCTGGCTGAGCTGGACGGCGCACCGGCTGGACCGCATGCACCACCGCATCGACGTGGCGCGCGCGTCGCTGGACGCGGTGCTGCTGCGACGCTCGGGCACCGCCCTCGAGCTCGCCACCTCCGGCACGCTGGACCCGGTGCGCTCCCTGCTCCTCCTCGACGCCGCCGCCCGGGCGCGAGCCGCGTCGCCGGACGAGTTCGAGGCCGCCGAGTCCGACCTGTCCGAGTCGCTGCGCGCGGTCCTCGCCGACGGGCGGGAGGTGCGCGAGCTCCGCGCGGACCCGGACGCCGGTCCGCTGCTGGCCGAGCTGGCCGCCGCCTGTCACAAGGTCGAGCTGGCCCGCCGGTTCCACAACGACGTGGTCGTCTCCGCCCGGGCACTGCGCTCCCGGCGTCGGGTGCGCTGGCTGCGGCTGACCGGCCGGGCCGGGCCGGTGCGCACCGTCGACCTCGACGACGTGCCCCCCGCCGTCCTGGTCGCCGACTGACCTCGCGCCGGTGCGCTGCCGTGGGTGCCGGTGCGCCGTCGTAGGCTGGATGCACCCTGACTGCCGGGGCGCGGCACGCCGCGCTGTCCGGCCGAGCACGAAACCGGAGAAGGTCACAGTGACGGAGAGCAGCACCACCCCCGAGACCGGCACCGCCGGCGTGAAGCGCGGCATGGCCGAGATGCTCAAGGGCGGCGTGATCATGGACGTGGTCACCGCCGAGCAGGCGAAGATCGCCGAGGACGCCGGCGCCGTCGCCGTGATGGCGCTCGAGCGGGTGCCCGCCGACATCCGGGCCCAGGGCGGCGTCTCGCGGATGAGCGACCCGGACATGATCGACTCCATCATCGAGGCGGTCTCGATCCCGGTGATGGCCAAGGCGAGGATCGGTCACTTCGTGGAGGCCCAGGTGCTGCAGAGCCTGGGGGTCGACTACGTCGACGAGTCGGAGGTGCTGACCCCGGCCGACTACGCCCACCACATCGACAAGCACGCCTTCACGGTGCCGTTCGTGTGCGGTGCCACGAACCTGGGGGAGGCGCTGCGCCGGATCACCGAGGGGGCGGCGATGATCCGCTCCAAGGGCGAGGCCGGCACCGGTGACGTCTCCAACGCGGTCACCCACATGCGCACGATCCGCGGCGAGCTGCGCCGGCTGCAGACGATGGCGCCCGACGAGCTGTACGTCGCCGCCAAGGAGCTGCAGGCGCCGTACCAGCTCGTCGCCGAGACTGCGCGGGCGGGGAAGCTCCCGGTGGTGCTGTTCACCGCGGGCGGCATCGCCACCCCGGCCGACGCCGCGATGATGATGCAGCTCGGTGCCGACGGCGTCTTCGTCGGGTCGGGCATCTTCAAGTCCGGGAACCCGGCCCAGCGCGCCGAGGCGATCGTGAGGGCGACGACCTTCCACGACGACCCGGACGTGCTGGCGAAGGTCTCACGAGGACTCGGTGAGGCGATGGTCGGCATGAACGTCGAGGAGATCCCGGCGCCGCACCGGCTCGCCGAGCGCGGCTGGTAGCCCGCACCCGACCCCTCCGGCTCGAGCACCGAGCGGGTCGGACCGGCCGGGGGATCAGCGCACGGGCGTGGTGAACCCCGTGACGCTTCCGTGACCGTCGAAGGCCAGCGAGCCCAGGTCAGGGTCTTCCACGGTCTCGTGGAAGGAGAAGGTGCACGTGACGCTCGTGGTGCGGTCCCATGTGGAGCTGCCCTTGGCCACCGCCGGGTCGGTGGACTGGTCGATCACGGTCCCCGAGGCGTCGGTCACCGTGCCGCTGAACGGGTCGAACATCGTCGGCACCAGCATGGTGGTTCCGGCCGTGTCGTGCGCCGGTGTGAGCTCGCCGCCGCCGGCGACCACCGTGTCGTAGATCAGGCCGTTGTCACAGTCGAGAGTCACCGGCAAGGCGCTGCGCGACGTCGTGGGGTCGGCCTGGACCGGTGCGGCGATCGCCAGGGCACCGACCAGGGACACTGGACGGAGTGACGAACCGGGTCAGCACGCGCAGCCACCACCAAGCCGCCTAGCATGGAGCGGTGGTCGAGGCAGTGACAGTCGGCGTGCTCGCGCTCCAGGGTGACGTGCGTGAGCACCGCGCGATGCTCGAACGGGCCGGCGCGGCCACGGTGGCGGTACGCCGTCCGGAGGAGCTCTCGGCGGTCGACGGCATCGTCATCCCCGGTGGGGAGTCGACCACGATCTCCAAGCTGGCCCGGACCTTCGGCCTGCTGGACCCGCTCCGCGCGGCCATCGGCGACGGTCTGCCCGCCTTCGGCACCTGCGCCGGGATGATCATGCTGGCCGACCACATCGAGGACGGCGTCGCCGGTCAGGAGACCGTGGGTGGCCTCGACGTGGTGGTGCGTCGCAACGCCTTCGGCCGCCAGGTCGACTCCTTCGAGGCCGACCTCGACGTCCCGGCCATCGGCCCGGCCTTCCACGCGCTGTTCATCCGCGCCCCCTGGGTGGAGAAGGTCGGTGCCGCGGTGGACGTGGTGGCGCGCGTCGCCCCGGGCAGCCGCCCCGACACAGTCGGTAGGATCGTCGGAGTGCGGCAGGGACACCTGCTGGCGACGTCCTTCCACCCCGAGATCACCGGGGACCACCGCTTCCACGCACTGTTCGTGGACCTGGTGCGTGACACGGTGCGCGGCGAAGGACCCGAGGACGACGAGCGGAAGTAGGGGCACCACCGATGTCTGGCCACTCCAAATGGGCGACCACCAAGCACAAGAAGGCCGTCATCGACGCGCGCCGCGGCAAGATGTTCGCCAAGCTGATCAAGAACGTCGAGGTGGCCGCCCGCATGGGCGGCGGTGACCCGGGCGGCAACCCGACGCTCTACGACGCCATCCAGAAGGCCAAGAAGTCCTCGGTCCCCAACGACAACATCGACCGGGCCGTGAAGCGCGGCTCCGGCGCCGAGGCCGGGGGAGCGGACTACCAGACGATCATGTACGAGGGCTACGGCCCCAACGGCGTCGCGCTGCTGATCGAGTGCCTCACCGACAACCGGAACCGCGCCGCCATGGAGGTGCGCACGGCCATGACCCGCAACGGTGGGTCGATGGCGGACCCGGGGTCGGTGTCCTACCTGTTCCAGCGCAAGGGCGTCGTGATCGTGCCGACCGCGCAGGAGTCCCGCCAGGTCTCGGAGGACGACGTCCTCGAGGCCACACTCGAGGCCGGCGCGGAGGAGGTCAACGATCTCGGCGAGTCCGTCGAGGTGCTCAGCGAGGCGACCGACCTGGTCGCCGTGCGCACCGCTCTCCAGGCCGCGGGTCTGGACTACGACTCCGCCGAGGCGTCGTTCGTGCCGTCGATGAACATCGAGCTCGACCGCGAGGGGGCCGGCAAGGTGATGCGCCTCGTCGACGCCCTCGAGGACCTCGACGACGTGCAGAACGTGTTCGGTAACTTCGACGTCAGCGACGAGGTCATGGAGTCCCTCGACGCCTGACCCGGCGAGCAGCCGGTGCGGGCGTGTCGCGGTGCCCAGCCTCTCCCGCTCCGTTAGCGTTGCTTCCGAACAGGTGTTCGGAAGCAACGCCGATGCGGGAGGAAGGGGTGGGCGGGTGCGCGTCCTCGGGATCGACCCGGGTCTGACCCGGTGCGGAATGGGCGTGGTCGACGGGCAGGTGGGCCGCCCGCTCAGCCTGGTGGACGTCAACGTGCTGCGCACCTCCGCCGGTCAGCCCGTGGCCACCCGGCTGGTCACGATCGAGAAGGGCATCGACGCCTGGCTCGACGAGTACCACCCGGACGCCGTCGCCGTGGAGCGGGTCTTCGCGCGCTCTGACGTCAGCACCGTGATGGGCACCGCCCAGGCCAGCGGCATCGCGCTGGTGGCCGCCGCACGACGCGGCATCCCGGTCGCCCTGCACACCCCCAGCGAGGTCAAGGCCGCCGTGAGCGGCAGCGGTCGCGCGGACAAGGCCCAGGTGGGCGCGATGGTGGCGCGGCTGCTCCGGCTCGAGAGCCCGCCGAAGCCCGCGGACGCCGCCGACGCCCTCGCCCTCGCCATCTGCCACGTCTGGCGCGGAGGCGCCCAGGCCCGGATCGACGCCGCACTCGCGGCGGCCGGAAGGAGGACGCGGTGATCGCGTTCGTCAACGGAACGGTCGCCGCGGTGGGCCCCACCTCGGCGGTGCTCGAGGTCGGCGGGGTGGGCCTCGAGCTGCAGTGCACCCCCGACACCATCGCCACCCTGCGCGTGGGCCGGCCCGCCACGTTGCCGACGAGCCTGGTCGTGCGCGAGGAGTCGCTGACGCTCTTCGGCTTCCTCGACGAGGACGAGAAGACGGTCTTCGAGCTGCTGCAGACCGCCAGCGGGGTCGGGCCGAAGCTCGCGCAGGCCATGCTGGCGGTGCACTCACCCGACGAGCTGCGCCGCGCCGTCGCGGGCGAGGACGTCAAGGCACTGACGACGGTGCCCGGCATCGGGCAGAAGGGCGCCCAGCGGATCATCCTCGAGCTCAAGGACCGCATCGGTGCCCCCACCGGACCGGCCGGTGCCGCCGCGCCGGCGCCCGGGAAGGACGAGCCCTGGCGCAGTCAGGTGCACGCGGGCCTGGTGGGTCTCGGCTGGTCGGCCAAGGAGGCCGACAAGGCCGTCGACGCGGTGGCCCCCGAGGCGCAGGCAGCCCGTGATGCCATGCAGGAGCCGAACGTCGCGGCCCTGCTACGCGCCGCCCTCCGCACCCTGAGCACGGCATGAGCCGGCCCGAGAGCGACCCGTGGGCCGACGTCGCGGAGGCGGGCACCGCGGCCGAGCGTGAGTTGACCGAGACCGAGCTGGCCTACGCCGAGAGCCGGTCGGTCGTCGCGGCAGAGGCGGAGGGCGACGAGCGTGCCGTCGAGGCGGCGCTGCGCCCCCGGCGCCTGGACGACGTGATCGGCCAGGACCGCGTGCGCGAGCAGCTGTCGCTGGTGCTGCAGGCCGCGCGCGGGCGCGAGCGCACCCCCGACCACGTCCTGCTCTCCGGTCCTCCCGGACTGGGCAAGACCACGCTCGCGATGATCATCGCCGCGGAGATGGGCAGCCCGTTGCGGCTCACCTCCGGTCCGGCGATCACCCATGCCGGCGACCTGGCGGCGATCCTGTCGGGGATGAACGAGAACGACGTGCTCTTCGTCGACGAGATCCATCGGATGTCGCGCCCGGCGGAGGAGATGCTGTACATGGCGATGGAGGACTTCCGCGTCGACGTCGTCATCGGCAAGGGCCCCGGCGCCACGGCGATCCCCCTGGAGATCCCGCCGTTCACGCTGGTCGGCGCCACCACCCGCGCCGGCCTGCTCCCCGGTCCGCTGCGCGACCGGTTCGGCTTCACCGCCCACCTGGAGTTCTACGACCCGGCCGAGCTCGACCTCATCGTGCGCCGCTCGGCGGGACTGCTCGGCGTGGAGCTGACCGACGAGGGCGCCGCCGAGATCGCGTCGCGCTCGCGAGGCACCCCGCGGATCGCGAACCGGCTGCTGCGCCGGGTGCGCGACTACGCGCAGGTGCGCGCCGACGGCGTGGTGACACCGGAGATCGCGCACCGCGCCCTCGACCTCTACGAGGTCGACCAGTCGGGTCTGGACCGGCTCGACCGCGCGGTCATCGACGTCCTGTGCCGCCGCTTCGGGGGCGGCCCCGTCGGCGTCAGCACCCTCGCGGTCGCCGTCGGCGAGGAGCGCGAGACCGTCGAGGAGGTGGCGGAGCCGTTCCTGGTGCGCTCGGGCTTCCTGGCCCGCACGCCCCGCGGACGGGTGGCGACGCCCGCCGCGTGGTCGCACCTCGGGCTGAGCGCACCCGCCGGTTCGCCCTTCGCCGCCGAGCAGCCGCTGTTCGACACCGATTCGTGACGCGCCGGGCCGGGGCTTCGTGGGTCGGTCCCGCGCCGTGCCGTTAGACTCGACCGTCGGCCGCGCCTTCTCGGGTGTCGTGTCATGCCCGGAACGCCCCCTCGGCTAGGAGTAGATCGTGTCTGGTTGGGAGTCCCTTCTCCCGTTCGTCCTCATCGTCGCCGTCTTCTGGTTCCTGGTCCTGCGCCCGGCGCGCCGCCAGCAGCAGAAGATGACCGCCACCCAGGCGGGGATCGCGGTCGGCTCCGAGGTCATGCTCGGATCGGGGATCTATGGCCGCGTCACGTCGTTGGACGAGGAGACGGTGCAGCTCGAGATCGCTCCGGGAACCCGGGTGAAGGTGGCCCGGCAGGCCGTCGTCCGAGTGGTGGAGCCGACCGCGGTCACGCCGCCGGAGACCTACACCGAGGACCGTCCCGACACCGAGCACGACCAGTAGACGTCCTCCGGGTCGCGGCCCGGAGCTGGAGGAGTGAGTAGTGGCGACAAACGCGTCCCGACCCGGGCGCCGGCTCATCGTCTTCGCGCTGCTGATCGCCGCGCTGTTCGGCGGCGTGGCGCTCAGTGGCCAGTGGAAGCCCAAGCTGGGGCTGGACCTGCAGGGCGGCACCCGGATCACGCTGGAGGCGAGCACCGCCACCGGCGAGCAGATCACCCAGGAGAAGCTCCAGGAGGCCCGCGGCATCATCGAGCAGCGGGTCAACGGCCAGGGCGTCGCCGAGGCCGAGGTGGCCGTCCAGGGCAACAACAACATCGTCGTGGAGATCCCGGGCAAGAACCGCCAGGACCTCGTGGACTCGGTGAAGGAGACCGCCCAGCTGCGGTTCCGCCTGGTCGCGGCCTCGGCGCCCGGACGCGCCAGCCAGCAGCCGTCGGCGTCGCCGGACGCCTCGCCCTCGGGCAGCCCGGCGGGCAGCCCCAGCGGCTCGGCCTCCCCGGGAGCGAGCGCCGACCAGCCGTCGGGCTCGGCCACGCCCAAGGGGCGGGCCGTCTCCAGCGGGCTGCTCGCCGCGGACAAGAAGAAGAACACCCCGCCGGCCTCGCCCCGGGCCGAGCCGAGCGCCGGCCCCGGCGCGGCCCCGTCCGCGCCGACGGACCCGTCGGCCCGGCAAGGCGCGCCGGTGGACCAGCCGCTGCAGTGGATGGACAACCCGGGGGAGGAGTGGCTGCAGAAGTTCGCCGCCTACACCTGCCCCGAGCCGGGCAAGGCCGGTCCCCCGGTCGTGGACCGGGCCAACCAGCCGCTCGTGACCTGCGACGACAACGGGTTCAAGTACCTCCTCTCGGCCTCGATGATCGAGGGCACGGACCTCACCCGTGCCGAGGCCGGCATCCCGCAGCAGCAGGTGCAGTGGGTCGTCGACCTCACCTTCGGCGGCGAGGCTCGCGACACCTTCGCCAACGTCACCCGTCAGATCGCCAACGTGAACAGCCCGCTCACCGGCCAGCAGAAGCAGTTCGCGATCGTCCTGGACGGCCAGGTCATCTCCGCCCCGACCGTCAACGGGGTGATCCCGAACGGTCAGGCACAGATCTCCGGTGACTTCAGCCAGACCGAGGCGCAGAACCTGGCCAACAGCCTGAAGTACGGCGCCCTGCCGCTGACCTTCACCGTTCCGGTGGTCAGCGACGAGGGCCCCACGCTGGCCGCCGACCAGCTCAGCGCGGGCCTCTGGGCCGGCGCGGTCGGTCTGCTGCTGGTGATGGGGTACTGCCTGTTCTACTACCGCGGTCTGGGGGTGGTGGTGGTCGCCTCGCTGCTGGTCGCCGGCCTCATCACCTACGGAGTCGTGCTCGCCATGAGCCAGGCGGTGAACTTCACGCTCACGCTGCCGGGCATCGCCGGCCTCATCGTCGGAGTCGGGATCACCGCGGACTCGTTCATCGTCTACTTCGAACGGATCCGCGACGAGATGCGCGAGGGCAGGTCGCTGCGGGTCGCCGTCGAGTCCGGCTGGGTGCGGGCCCGCAACACCTGCCTGGCCGCCGACGCGGTCTCGCTGCTCGCGGCGATCGTGCTCTACATCTTCGCCATCGGCGTGGTGAAGGGCTTCGCGTTCGCGCTCGGCATCAGCACGCTGATCGACCTGGCGGTCTTCTTCATGTTCACCAAGCCGATGGTGGCGTGGCTGGCCCGCCTCCCGTTCTTCAACACCGGCCAGAAGATGTCCGGCCTGTCCCCGGAGGCGATCGGTGTCGACCGCATCGCCGGCGGACGGCGTACGTCGGTCGCAGGGGGTAACGCCTGATGAGCAAGTTCTCTCGCCTCGGACAGCAGCTGTACGACGGCAGCGTCTCGATCGACTTCGTCGGGCGCCGCAGGGTGTGGTACTCCGTCTCGGCGGTGATCGTCGCCGTCGCCGTCCTCGGACTGGTCTGGAAGGGCCTGAACCTCGGCATCGAGTTCGAGGGTGGCACGGAGTACCGCATCGCGATGCCGGCCGGCCAGGCGGACCAGCAGGCCGTGCAGGACATCCGCGAGGCCGTCGCCAGCAGCGGTGTCGACGCGGCCTCGTCCCCGGTGGTCAACACCTCCGGCGACAACAACATCCGGGTCCAGACCGAGCCGTTGACCAACGACCAGGCCCGGCAGATCGAGGGAATCCTCCAGGACGTGACCGGCGCGAGCGCCGACGACATCAGCGAGGACGCGATCGGCGCCACCTGGGGGCGTCAGGTCGCCGACCGCGCGCTGCTCGGCCTCGGTGTCTTCCTGGTCCTGGTCGTGCTGTTCATCTGGGCCTACTTCCGCGAGTGGAAGATGTCGGTGGGCGCCATCGTCGCGCTCGTCCACGACCTCGTGATCACCATCGGCGTCTACGCGCTGTCCGGTTTCGAGGTCACCCCGGCCACCGTGACCGGCGTGCTGACGATCCTCGGGTTCTCCCTGTACGACACCGTCGTCGTCTTCGACAAGGTCCGCGAGAACACCCGGAACGTCGTGCGCAACCACCAGACCTACCGGCAGGCCGCGAACCTCGCGGTCAACCAGACCCTCGTGCGCTCGATCAACACCTCGATCGTGGCGCTCCTTCCCGTCGGTGCGCTGCTGTACGTCGGCGTGGTCAGCCTGGGTTCGGGAGCGCTGAAGGACCTCGCTCTGGCGCTGTTCGTCGGGATGGCGGCCGGCCTCTACTCGTCGGTGTTCATCGCCACGCCGCTGGTGGTGCAGCTCAAGGAGCGCGAGCCCGGGGTCAAGGCCGGCGACGCCCGTGCCGTGCGGCACCACAAGCGCCAGGAGGCCGACCGGTTCGCGAACGTTCCGGCCTTCGCCGAGGACATGCCGATCTACGACGAGCCGGGCGACGGTGCACGCTCGGCCGGCCGGGTCGGCCCCGACGCGCCGGCCGAGACGGACCCCGACGGCCCCCGGGGCGCGAGCGCCGCTCCGCATCCGGTGCGGACCCCGAGGTCGACCGCCGGTGAGCGGCCCGCCTCCCGAGCGGTCAGCCCGTCGGCGTCGGCGAAGCGGGCCCAGCCGCAGCGCAAGCCGCGCTCGCAGCGGGGCAAGCGATGACCGTGCGCCCGCTCGAGGAGCTGCTCACCTCGTTGATCCGGGAGGTGCCCGACTTCCCGCAGCCGGGGGTGGTGTTCAAGGACATCACGCCACTGCTGGCCGACCACGAGGCCTTCTCCGCGGTCATCGAGGCGCTCGCCACGGCGGGGCGGCAGGGCGGGCGGCCGGTCGTCGACAAGGTGGTCGGCATGGAGGCCCGCGGGTTCATCCTCGCTGCGCCGGTGGCGCTGACCCTCGGTGCCGGGTTCGTGCCGGTGCGCAAGGCCGGCAAGCTGCCGGGTCCCACCCACCAGGTCTCCTACGCCCTGGAGTACGGCGAGGCCACCCTGGAGGTCCACCAGGACGCGCTCGCCGAGGGCGACCGGGTCCTGCTCGTCGACGACGTGCTGGCCACGGGCGGCACGGCGGCGGCCACCCAGAAGCTGGTCGAGGCGTGCGGCGCCGAGGTGGTCGGGATGTCGGTGCTGATGGAGCTGGGCTTCCTCCAGGGGCGCGAGGCGCTCACCGGCCTCCCGCTGCACGCGCTCGCCACCCTGTGACCGGCGCGGGCCGGATTGCGGTCGCGGACTAGACTTGCCCCTCGGGTCCAGGAGGAGGGTGGATGCATGGCCGACGAACGGGTCGTGAGCCTTCCTGACGCCTCGCCGGAACCGCCCGGCGAGTCCGTCGATCCGGCGCTCACCCAGCAGGCCACGGCTCCGGCCGGTCGCCGGATGCGAGCGCGGCTGGCGCGCATGGCCACCAAGCAGCAGTCCGGCAACCCGGTCCTGGAGCCGTTGTTCCGGGCGGTCCGTGCCAACCACCCGAAGGCCGACCTGGCGCTGCTCGAGCGCGCCTACCTGGTCGCCGAGCGCCTGCACGCGCCACAGACCCGCAAGAGCGGTGACCCCTACATCACCCACCCGCTGGCGGTCGCCACCATCCTGGCCGACATCGGCATGACCGAGCCGACCCTGGTGGCGGCGCTGCTGCACGACACGGTGGAGGACACGCCGTACGCGCTGGAGCAGCTGCGCGCCGAGTTCGGTGACGAGGTCGCGCTGCTCGTCGACGGCGTGACGAAGCTGGACAAGGTCAAGTACGGCGACAGCGCCCAGGCGGAGACGATCCGCAAGATGATCGTCGCGATGAGCCGCGACATCCGCGTGCTCGTCATCAAGCTCGCCGACCGGCTGCACAACATGCGCACCCTGCGCTACCTGAAGCAGGAGACGCAGGAGCGCAAGGCCCGCGAGACCCTCGACATCTTCGCGCCGCTCGCCCACCGCCTCGGCATGAACACGCTCAAGTGGGAGCTGGAGGACCTCGCCTTCGCGACGCTTCACCCCAAGATGTACGACGAGATCGTGCGGCTCGTCGCCGACCGGGCGCCCTCGCGCGACCAGTTCCTCGCCCAGGTGATCGGTCAGGTCGAGGAGGACCTGCGCGAGGCCAAGATCAAGGCCACGGTGACGGGCCGACCCAAGCACTACTACTCGATCTACCAGAAGATGATCGTGCGCGGCCGCGAGTTCTCCGACATCTACGACCTGGTGGGGATCCGGATCCTGGTCGAGACCGACCGGGACTGCTACGCCGCCCTGGGGGTGCTGCACAGCAGGTGGAACCCGGTGCCGGGCCGCTTCAAGGACTTCGTGGCGATGCCGAAGTTCAACATGTACCAGTCGCTGCACACGACGGTCATCGGGCTCGCGGGCAAGCCGGTCGAGCTGCAGATCCGCACCTACGGCATGCACCGCCGGGCGGAGTACGGCGTGGCCGCCCACTGGAAGTACAAGGAGCACCAGCGGGCGGGGGGCGACACCGCCACCGACCGGACGCTGGCCGACGCCGGCAACGCGGACATGGCCTGGGTGCGCCAGCTGCTCGACTGGCAGCACGAGACCGAGGACCCGGGGGAGTTCCTGGAGTCGCTGCGCTTCGAGATCAACTCCTCCGAGGTCTACGTGTTCACCCCGCGCGGGGACGTCATCGCCCTGCCCACCGGCTCGACGTCGGTGGACTTCGCCTACGCCATCCACACCGAGGTGGGCCACCGCACGATCGGCGCCCGGGTCAACGGCCGCCTGGTGCCGCTGGAGTCCACGCTCGAGAACGGTGACGTGGTCGAGGTCTTCACCTCCAAGGCCCCCAGCGCCGGCCCGAGCCGCGACTGGCTCGGGTTCGTGAAGTCCCCCCGGGCCCGCAACAAGATCCGGCAGTGGTTCACCAAGGAGCGCCGCGAGGAGGCCATCGAGCAGGGCAAGGACCAGATCGCCCGGCTGATGCGCAAGGAGGGCCAGCCGCTCAAGCGGGTCCTCACCCACGAGTCGCTGACCACGGTCGCCGCGGAGATGCGGCTGGCCGACGTGTCCGCGCTCTACGCGGCGGTGGGCGAGGGCAACCTCGGCGCCCAGACCGTCGTCCGCCGCGTCATCGACCTCTACGGCGGCGACGAGGGCGCGAGCGAGGACCTTGCCGAGGGCGTCACCATCACCGCGCCGCGCGGACGGGCCACGTCGGCCGGCGGCGACGCCGGGGTGATCGTCAAGGGCATCTCCGACGTCTGGGTCAAGCTCGCGAAGTGCTGCACCCCGGTGCCCGGCGACGCCATCCTGGGTTTCGTCACGCGCGGAGCGGGCGTCTCGGTCCACCGGGCCGACTGCACCAACGCCAAGAGCCTCACCGCGCAGCCCGAGCGGCTCGTCGACGTCGAGTGGGCCCCCACGGCCCAGTCGATGTTCCTGGTGAACATCCAGGTGGAGGCCCTGGACCGGGCCCGGCTGCTCTCCGACATCACCAAGGTGCTCTCCGACCTGCACGTCAACATCCTCGGGGCGTCCCTGGCGACCACCCGCGACCGGGTGGCCAAGAGCCGCTTCACCTTCGAGATGGCCGACCCCAAGCACCTCGGTCACGTGCTGAAGGCCGTGCGGTCGGTGGACGGCGTGTTCGACGCCTACCGCGTCACCCAGTAGCGCGCCGGTCAGCTGAAGTCGTCGAGCGCGCGCTGTGCCTCGGCGAGCCACGACCGGCGCGCCTCGAGCGCGCTGTCGTGGTCCGCGGCCTGCTTCTCGTTGCCGGCCGCGAGCGCCTTGTCGCGCTTCGCCTCCAGGTCGGCGATGGAGGACTCGAGCTGCGCCACGGTGCCGGCCGCACGGGCCCGCGCCTCGGGGTTCGAGCGACGCCACTGGTCGTCCTCGACCGCGCGGAGGGCCTGCTCGACGGCGCGCATGCGGCCCTCGAGCTCCTTCATGCGGTCCCGCGGCACCTTGCCGGCCGCGTCCCACCGCTCGGCGAGCGCGCGGAAGGCGTCCTTGGCCGCCTTGAGGTCGCGCACCGGGACCAGCCGCTCGGCCTCGACGAGGATCTCCTCCTTGGCGGCGGCGTTGGCCGCGAACTCCTGGTCGAGCTGGGCGTTGGCTGCGTCGCGGGCCCCGAAGAACGTGTCCTGCGCGGCGCGGAAACGGCGCCACAGCTGCTCGTCGACGGAGCGCGGCGCGGGACCGGCGGCCTTCCACTGCCGCATGAGGTCGCGATAGCTCCCGGCGGTCGGCCCCCACTCCGTGGACTCGGCCAGCTTCTCGGCCTCCACGACCAGGCGCTCCTTGACGCTGCGGGCGGCGTCGCGCTTCTCGTTGAGCTCGCCGAAGTGCGCCTTGCGCCGGCGCGTGTACGTCGTCCGGGCCGTCGAGAAGCGGCGCCACAGGGCGTCGTCGACGCTCTTCTCCAGCCGGGGGAGCGCCTTCCACTCCTCGAGCAGGTCGCGCATCCGGTTGGCGCCGTTGCGCCAGTCGTTGCCCTCGGACAGCTTCTCGGCCTCCGTGGCGATCCGCTCCTTCTCGCCGCGCGCGCGCTCGAGCTTCTCGGCGCGCTCGGCCTTCCGCTGCTCCCGCTGGGAGGCGATCGTCAGCGTCAGCTGGTCCAAGCGCGCCTCGAGAGCGGCGAGGTCACCGACCGCCTGCGCCTCGTGGACGGCACCGCGCACCTTCTTCACAGACCCGGTCGCCTCGTCCGGGGCCAGCGCGCCGGAGCGGACCCGCTTCTCGAGCAGCTCGACCTCGAAGGCGAGGTCGTCGTAGCGCTTGGTGAAGAAGGCCAGAGCCTCCTCGGCGGTGGCGTCGGGCATCTGGCCGACGGGCCGCTCGCCGTCCGCGGTCCTCACGAAGACGGTCCCGTCCTCGGCGACCCGCCCCCACGCCTGCGCGGCAGCGTCGGACGCGGTCACGTCGGGGGTGCTCTGCTCGGGCTCGGGGGTGCTCACCGGGGGACCTCGATCGGTGTCGTGGACGAGAGGGCGGGAACGGCATCGTAGACCGACGTCACGCCCGGGACAGGGGCGGCGCCGCTGGCGCTCCCGTCGTGGAGCGCGATCCAGAGGACCAGCCCGGCGACGGCGGTGGCCGCGGCGACGACGGCCAGCAGCCGGCGCGTGCGGCGCCGCTGTGCTTCGCGGGCGGCGAGCCGCTCGGCCCGGCGACGGGCACTCTCGCGTGCCAGCTGGCTGCGCCGCTTCCTCTTCGTGACCACGCAGGGAGTCTAGGTCCCCGCTCCTGCCGGGGCCACGCGACGAGCACGGCGTCCGGGCCCGGAGGGCATGGGTGCGTGACCGGTCCCGACCCGTCGGTAGGCTTCGTCTCCTGCTGTTCCACCGTCGAGACCATCCAGGAGCGCTGATCCCGTGCTGATCGCTGGCTTCCCCGCCGGCCCGTGGGGCACGAACTGCTACGTCGTGGCCACCGGCCCCGGCGCCGAGTGCGTCGTGGTCGACCCCGGCAAGGACGCCGCCGCCGGCGTGGCGGAGGTGGTCCGCGAGCACCGGCTCAAGCCGGTGGCGGTGCTGGCCACCCACGGTCACGTGGACCACGTCTGGTGCGTTGCTCCGGTGGCCGGCAGCTACGACGTGACCGCGTGGATCCACCCCGAGGACCGGCACCTGCTCACCGACCCGGCCGCCGGTCTCTCCCCGGAGTCGGCGGCGATGCTCCTCGGCGCCGGTTACACCTTCGCCGAGCCCGACGAGGTCGCCGACCTCGCCGACAGACAGACGCTGGAGCTGGCGGGGCTGGAGCTGGTCGTGGACCACACGCCCGGACACACCCCCGGCTCGGTGACCTTCCGCACGCCCTACGGCGACCAAGGGGTCTCCGAGGTGATGTTCAGCGGCGACCTGCTCTTCGCCGGCTCCATCGGGCGCACCGACCTGCCCGGCGGGGACCACCCCACGATGCTGCGCAGCCTGCGCGAGCGGGTCCTTCCGTTGCGCGACGACGTGGCGGTCCTGCCCGGACACGGCGAGCAGACGAGCATCGGCCGCGAGCGAGCCACCAACCCGTTCCTGGTCGACCTGGTCGACACCGACCCGAGGCCCGTGGAGCGATGAGCAAGCCCGCCGCTATGAGCGGCTTTCCCGAGTTCCTCCCCGCCCAGCGTCGCGTCGAGCTCGAGGTGCTGGCCCGGCTCGCCCGGGTCTTCGAGCTGCACGGCTTCGCCAACGTCGAGACCCGGGCCGTCGAGCCGCTCGACCAGCTGCTGCGCAAGGGCGAGACCTCCAAGGAGGTCTACGTGCTGCGCCGCCTGCAGGCCGGGGACGACGAGGCGGGGCGCAGCGACCGCCTGGGCCTGCACTTCGACCTGACCGTGCCGTTCGCGCGCTACGTGCTCGAGCACGCCGGTCACCTCGAGTTCCCGTTCCGCCGCTACCAGATCCAGAAGGCCTGGCGCGGCGAGCGGCCGCAGGAGGGGCGCTTCCGGGAGTTCACGCAGGCCGACATCGACATCGTCGGCCGCGACACACTGCCCTTCCACCACGACATCGAGGTCGCCACGGTCATGGCGCAGGCACTCGCCTCGCTGTCGGACCTGCTGCCGCCGGTGCGCCTCCAGGTGAACAACCGCAAGCTGATCCAGGGCTTCTACCTCGGCATCGGCGCCTCGGAGGTCGACGCTGTGATGCGCGTCGTCGACAAGCTGGACAAGGTGTCCGCCGACGCCGTCGCAGTGATGCTGCAGCAGGAGGCCGGACTCACCGACAAGCAGGCCGAGCTCTGCCTGCGACTCGCCGAGATCCGCGCCACCGACACCTCGTTCGTGGAGCGGGTACGCGCCCTCGGGGTCGAGCACGAGCTGCTCGAGGAGGGCCTCACCGAGCTCGCCGCCGTGGTCGACGGCTGTGCACCCGTGGCGAGCGAGCGGTTCCTCGTGGAGGCGGACCTGCGCATCGCGCGCGGCTTGGACTACTACACCGGGACCGTCTTCGAGACGGTCATGCAGGGCTACGAGGGCCTCGGCTCGATCTGCTCGGGCGGCCGCTACGACGCCCTCGCCAGCGACGGCCGCACGACGTACCCGGGCGTGGGCATCTCGCTCGGGATCAGCCGCATGCTGGTGCCGCTGGTCTCGCGCGGGCTGCTGACCGCGTCCCGCCCCGTGCCGAGCGCCGTGCTGGTGGCGCTGGTGTCGGAGGAGACCCGCGACGACGCCGAGGCGGTGGCCCGGCAGCTGCGTGCCCGGGGCGTCCCCACCGAGGTCTCGCCCTCGCCGCAGAGGTTCGGCAAGCAGATCCGCTTCGCCGAGCGTCGCGGGATCCCGTTCGTGTGGTTCCCGGCAGCGGATGACGCAGCGTCGCACCAGGTCAAGGACATCCGCAGCGGGGAGCAGCAGGACGCCGACCCCGGCGCCTGGCGCCCCCCGGCCGAGGACCTCGTCCCGGCCGTGACCGCCCACTACGACGAGCCCCAGGGCCCGTCGACCGAAGACGAGAGCTGAGGAGTTCTGGTGATCCGCACCCACACCGCAGGCAGCCTGCGGGCCGACCACGTCGGAGAGACCGTCACCCTGGCCGGGTGGGTCGCCCGCCGCCGCGACCACGGCGGGGTGGCCTTCATCGACCTGCGGGACGCCTCCGGGGTCGTCCAGGTGGTGATCCGCGACGAGGACGTGGCCCACCAGCTCCGCGCGGAGTACTGCCTGAAGATCACCGGGGAGGTCTCCGCGCGCCCCGAGGGCAACCAGAACCCGAACCTGCCCACCGGTGAGGTCGAGGTGATCGCGGCGCACGAGCGCGGCGTCGAGGTGCTCAGCGCCAGCGCGCCGCTGCCGTTCCCGATCGACGACCACGTGGAGGTGGGGGAGGAGGTCCGCCTCGCGCACCGCTACCTCGACCTGCGGCGCTCGGGTCCGGGCGCCGCCATCCGGCTCCGCTCGGAGGTCAACCGGGCCGCACGCGAGGTCCTCGCCACCCAGGGCTTCGTCGAGGTGGAGACCCCCACCCTGACCCGCAGCACGCCCGAAGGGGCACGCGACTTCCTGGTGCCGGCGCGCCTGCGTCCCGGGAGCTGGTACGCCCTGCCGCAGAGCCCCCAGCTGTTCAAGCAGCTGCTGATGGTCGGAGGCATCGAGCGCTACTTCCAGATCGCCCGCTGCTACCGCGACGAGGACTTCCGTGCCGACCGGCAGCCGGAGTTCACCCAGCTCGACGTCGAGATGAGCTTCGTCGACCAGGAGGACGTGATCGCCGTCGCCGAGCAGGTCCTGGTCGCGCTGTGGCGCCTGGTCGGTCACGAGATCAGCGCACCGATCCCGCGGATGACCTACGCCGAGGCCATGGCTCGCTACGGCACCGACAAGCCGGACCTGCGCATGGGTCTCGAGCTGGTGGAGTGCACCGACTTCTTCGCCGACACGACCTTCCGCGTCTTCCAGGCGCCGTACGTCGGATGCGTGGTCATGCCCGGCGGCGCGTCGCAGCCGCGCAAACAGCTCGACGCCTGGCAGGACTGGGCCAAGCAGCGCGGCCACCGAGGGCTGGCCTACGTGCTGGTCGGAGCGGACGGCGAGCTCGGCGGTCCGGTCGCGAAGAACCTCACCGACAAGGAGCGCGAGGGCATCGCCGAGCACGCCGGCGCGCAGCCGGGCGACTGCATCTTCTTCGCCGCCGGGCCGGCCAAGTCCGCGCGCGGCCTCCTCGGCGCCGCACGGCTCGAGATCGGTCGCCGCACCGGGCTCCTGGACGAGTCCGCCTGGAGCTTCCTGTGGGTCGTCGACGCCCCGCTGTTCGAGCCCGCGGACGAGGCCACGGCGGCCGGCGACGTCGCCGTCGGCAGCGGCGCCTGGACCGCGGTCCACCACGCCTTCACCTCGCCGATGCCCGAGCACGTCGACACCTTCGACACCGACCCCGGCTCGGCGCTCGCCTACGCCTACGACATCGTCTGCAACGGCAACGAGATCGGCGGCGGGTCCATCCGTATCCATCGCGAGGACATCCAGAAGCGGGTGTTCGCCGTGATGGGCATCTCCGAGGACCAGGCGCGTGAGAAGTTCGGCTTCCTGCTCGACGCGCTGCAGTACGGCGCGCCTCCGCACGGGGGCATCGCGTTCGGCTGGGACCGCATCTGCGCCCTGCTGAGCGGCTCGGAGTCGATCCGCGACGTGATCGCGTTCCCGAAGACCGGCGGGGGCTACGACCCGTTGACGTCCGCGCCCGCACCGATCACGCCCGAGCAGCGCAAGGAGGCGGGCGTGGACGCGGTCCCCGCGCGTCCGGACGGCGACACGCCGGTTCCGCAACAGTCCCCGGCGTGAGGGCCGGCGTCCGGCCGCGATCCGGCGCCCGGAGCAGCCGGTATCAATTCGTTACTCAGTGTGACCCGATCTGACGCATCGGGTCGTCTACAGTCACATCGGCTCATCGCTTCGAAACTGTGACCTGCCTTACCCGGCACCCGCAGCTTCATGAGCCGGCCTCGACCCAGAAAGGTGAGCATGGCGACGCAGCCTACGGAGATGCCCGAACCGGACATCGCCACCGAGGAGCCGACCCTCGTCTCGCAGGAGATCGCCGGTCGCTCCCCGATGCAGATCGCACTCGCGCGACTGCGTCAGGACAAGATCGCCATCGCCTGCCTCGTCCTGGTGGTCATCTTCGCGCTGATCGCGATCTTCGCCCCGCTGCTGACCCGGCTGTTCGGCGTCGAGCTGAACGCCGGTTCCCCCTCCAAGGACCTCGACCAGTTCAACTTCCCGCTCATCGGTCCCCCCGACCACGGCTTCACCTGGGAGGCGCCACTGGGCCTCGAGCCGAACAGCGGCGACGACCTGCTCGCCGAGTGGTTCTTCGGCGCTCGCACCTCGTTGATCGTCGCGACCGTCGCCACCTTGGCCTCGACCCTGATCGGCGTGACGGTCGGCCTGGTGGCCGGCTTCAGCCGCGGTGCGGTCGACAAGGGCGTCAACTTCATCATCGACGTGTTCCTCGCGCTGCCGTTCCTCATCGTGGCGCTGGCCATCGCGCCGATCATCGTCACCCGGTTCGGCAACCAGCCGCAGCAGCTCGAGTTCTGGCAGTTCATCTCGCTGCTGATGGTGCTCTCGGTCTTCGGCTGGATGCTGCTGGCCCGTCTCGTGCGGGGCGAGGTGCTCTCGCTGCGCGAGCGCGAGTTCGTGCAGGCGGCGCGCGTGATCGGCGTGCCCACCCGGCAGATCCTGTTCAAGGAGCTGCTGCCCAACCTGGTGGCACCGATCATCGTGTCGATCTCGCTGGGTCTGCCCGCCTTCGTGACCGCAGAGGCCGGACTCGCGTTCCTGGGAATCGGCGCCGTGGGCAAGCCGTCGTGGGGCCAGACCATCGACCGTGCGGTCCCGTTCTTCAACACCTATCCGCTTTACCTCTACGCGCCTGTCGTGGGAGTTCTCCTCCTCGTCGTGGCGCTGAACCTCCTAGGCGACGCCGTGCGCGACGCCTTCGACCCCAAGACTCGCCGGTGAATCTGACACCGGAGGGATGCATCGACCAGCCAAGAGAGGTGGGTACACCTAGATGCGCATGAAGAAACCAGCAGTCGCGCTTGCGACTGCTGCCCTGATGACGCTCGCTGCCTGTGGTGGTGGCAGCAGCACCAGCAGCAGCGGCGGCTCCTCCGACGAACCCTCGTTCAAGGGGGGCGGCAACGCCGGCTCCTTCAAGGACGCCGAGGCCAAGGCTCCGGCCACCGTGCCGGACGACGCTTCCGAGGGCGGCACCTTCACGGTGCTGACGTCGGTGGCGCCGAGCACGCTGGACCCGACTCAGGCCTACTACACCGACTCGACCGCGATCCTCTCCGACCTGGTGACCCGCTCGCTGACGCAGTACGCGTACAACGAGGACTCGCAGGACATGCAGCTGATCCCGGACATGGCGACCGACCTGGGCCGGCCCAACGAGGACAACACCGAGTGGACCTTCACGCTGCGTGACGGGCTGAAGTACGAGGACGGCACCGACGTGAAGGCCGAGGACGTGGCCTACGCGGTCAAGCGCTCCTTCGCGATCGCCGAGCTGCCGGACGGCCCGACCTACCAGACGACGTTCTTCCTGGACGGCGACAAGTACAAGGGCCCGTTCTCGGACAAGTCGGACTACAAGGGCGTCGAGGTGAACGGCAACGACATCACCATCAAGATGCGCCGGCCGTTCACCGACATGGACTACTACGCCTCGTTCCCGGCCTTCACCGCGATCCCGGAGGCGAAGGACAACCCGGAGACCTACGGCCAGCACCCGCTGGCCACCGGTCCCTACAAGTTCTCCGACTACAAGGCCGGCACCAGCCTGTCGCTGGTCAAGAACGAGAACTGGGACCCCGACACCGACCCCGGCCGCATCCAGGCCGTCGACGGCTGGGAGTTCAAGTTCGCCCAGGACACCGCCAAGCTCGAGAACGTGATCATCAACGACACGGGCTCGGCGCAGACCACGCTCACCTACGACAACGTGAGCGCGGCGTCCTACCGGCAGATCCAGCAGGAGAAGGAACGGCTCGTCACCGGCACCCAGCCCTGCACGTTCATGTGGTTCCTCGACATGACCAAGATCAAGGACCTCAAGGTCCGCCAGGCGATCGGCTGGGCCTACCCGTACCAGGACGCCTGGAAGGCCGCCGGGGACATCGTCGGCGTCACCCGGGTCCCGGGCACGGCGATCCTGCCGCCGGGCACCGCCGGCCGTAAGGAGTACCAGGCGCTCGACGGCCAGGACGGTCAGACGACCGACCCGGAGAAGTCGAAGGCGCTGCTGAAGGAGGCCGGCGCCGAGGGCTACGAGATCAAGTTCCTCTACGCCACCGACGACGACCAGTCGGTCGCTGCCAAGGACGCGATCGTCCAGGGCCTCGAGGCCGGCGGCTTCAAGGCCACGCCGATCGCCTCGACCACCGAGACGATCCGCACCGACCGGACCGACTACAACAGCCCGATCAACGTCCGCTCCAGCGGCTGGTGCTCGGACTGGCCGTCCGGCGGCTCGTGGTTCCCGGCTCAGTGGGCCGGCGACCTGGTCGGCCTCGAGGGGATGCCCAACCCGGCCAACTTCGATGTGGCCAAGTTCAACAAGGAGCAGGACCGCATCCTCGACAACCTCACCCCGGAGGAGGCCGCCGCAGCATGGGGCGACTTCGACGAGATGATGGAGAAGGAGCAGTACCCGGCGGTTGTCACCGGCTACGGCGGCGTCGCGATGATCCACGGCTCGAAGGTCGGCGGCATGGCCAACGACAACGTGCGTGGCATGCCGACGATGTCCCGGATGTACATCACCAAGTGACATGCTGAGCATGTGACGCAGTACGACAGCTGAGCAGCATCCCGATGGGGGCGGGTCACCACCCGCCCCCATCGGTCCGCCCGACCGAGGGAGAATCCCCCACCATGTTCGGTTACATCATCCGGCGCCTCATCTCAGGAGTCCTCGTCCTCCTCGTGGTGTCGGTGTCGGTCTTCGCCCTGTTCTTCTACGGGCCCTCCGACCCGGCGCTGGCCTACTGCCCCGAGACCCGGTGCACGCCGCAGCGTCTGGAGACCATCCGGACCTCTCTCGGCCTCGACCAGCCTGTCGTCGAGCAGTACGTCGACTACATGAGCGGCATCTTCACCGGCAACGACTTCAAGCTCGGGGCCATCTCCATCGACTGCCCCGCCCCCTGCCTGGGGGTCTCGTTCAAGCTCAGGCTCCCGGTCACGGAGTATCTCCTCGACCGGTTCCCCGCGACCCTGTCCCTGGCGCTCGGGGGCGCGGTGATCTTCCTGACCGTCGGCGTGACGATGGGCATCCTGGCGGCCCGGAAGCGAGGAACGAGCGCCGACAAGGGGATCGTCGGGGTCAGCCTGCTGATCAACGCCATCCCGTACTACCTGCTGGCGCTGCTGGCCTACCTGTTCCTGATCAGCCAGTGGGGGATCTTCCCCGAGAGCGGCTACTACGGTCCGTTCACCGACGGTCCCCTGGCGTGGGTGAAGGGCATGCTGCTGGCCTGGATCATCCTGGGCCTGGCCTACTCCACGCAGTACGCCCGCTTCAGCCGAGGGTCGATGATCGAGTCGCTCAACGAGGACTACGTCAGGACGGCGCGCGCGAAGGGCCTCTCGGAGCGCCGGGTCGTCCTCAAGCACGGCCTGCGGGCCGCGATCGTGCCGGTCGTGACCATCTTCGGCCTCGACTTCGCCTACCTGCTGGCGGGCACCATCTTCACCGAGCGTATCTTCGGTATCCAGGGCATCGGCCTGACCGCGCTGGACGCGATCGGCAACAAGGACCTGCCCGTCATCTCCGCCACGGTGCTGATCGCCGCCGCGTTCATCGTGGTGGCGAACATCTTCGTGGACGTCGTCTACAGCGTGATCGACCCGAGGGTGCGCCTGACATGAGCCATATCCACACCGACGACCAGCGGTACGACGCGACCGCGACGGCGACCGGCGAGCCGTACCTCGTGGTCGAGGACCTCACGGTCAAGTTCCCCACCGCCGACGGCGTCGTCAACGCGGTCAGCGAGCTCAGCTACAGCCTCGAACAGGGCAAGACCCTGGGCATCGTGGGGGAGTCCGGCTCCGGCAAGAGCGTCTCCTCGATGGCGATCATGGGGCTGCACGACTACAAGCGCACCCAGATGTCGGGCTCGATCAGGGTCGGCGGCCGCGAGATCATCGGTCTGACCAACAACCAGATGCGCTCGGTGCGCGGCGGCGACGTCGCGATGATCTTCCAGGACCCGCTGACCGCGCTGCACCCCTTCTACTCGATCGGCGCCCAGATCAGCGAGTCCTACCGCGCCCACAACGACGTCTCCAAGTCACAGGCGCGGGCCAAGGCCGTCGAGATGCTGGACCGCGTGGGGATCCCGCAGGCCCGCAGCCGCGTCGACGACTACCCGCACCAGTTCTCCGGGGGGATGCGGCAGCGCGCGATGATCGCGATGGCGCTGTCCAACGACCCCAAGCTTCTCATCGCCGACGAGCCCACCACCGCGCTCGACGTGACGGTCCAGGCCCAGATTCTCGACCTGCTCCAGGAGCTGCAGGCCGACTTCAACTCCGCCATCATCATCATCACCCACGACCTCGGTGTGGTGGCCGAGGTGGCCGACGACGTGCTGGTCATGTACGCCGGCCGGGCGGTGGAGAAGGGCACGGCCAAGGAGATCCTCACGCACCCGGAGATGCCCTACACCTGGGGGTTGCTCTCGAGCATCCCGGAGGTGACCGGCAGCACCGACTCCCGGCTGATCCCGATCCCGGGCAACCCGCCGAGCCTGCTCTCGCCGCCGAGCGGGTGTCCCTTCCACCCCCGCTGCACCTACCGCGACCGGGTGCCCGGTGACCTGTGCCGCACCGAGCTGCCGCTCCTGGAGTCCGTGACGCGACCCGGGCACGTGAAGCGCTGCCACCTCGCCGACCCCGACACGATCTTCGCCGAGGAGGTCCTGCCGGTCGTGGCCCCCGACCTCTCCGCGGCGATCCGGCACGAGGACCAGCCGGTCGACGGGGCGTTTGCCCGCAAGGACGCGTGACGAGGACAATGAGTGCCATGACCAACCCCGTCGTCACGCCTGCCGCAACGGAGCAGAGCGACGCAGAGACGCCGATCCTCGAGGTCACGAACCTCCGGAAGTACTTCCCGGTCCGCTCCTCGGGCCTGATCCGGCGCACGATCGGCCAGGTGCAGGCGGTCGACGGTGTGTCCTTCCAGGTGCAGCGAGGAAGCGCTCTGGGCCTGGTCGGCGAGTCCGGCTGCGGCAAGTCGACGACCGGGCGGCTGATCACCCGGCTCTACGACCCCACGTCGGGCTCCATGAAGTTCGACGGTCGCGAGATCGGCACCCTGTCGAACAGGCAGATGCTCCCGCTGCGCAGCCAGATCCAGATGATCTTCCAGGACCCCTACAGCTCGTTGAACCCCCGGCACACCGTCGGCACCATCGTCGGCACGCCGCTGCGGGTGCACAAGATGGTCCCGGACAAGCAGGTGCTCCCGCGGGTCCAGGAGCTGCTCGAGTTCGTCGGCCTGAACCCGGAGCACTACAACCGCTACCCCAACGAGTTCTCCGGCGGCCAGCGCCAGCGCATCGGCATCGCCCGGGCCCTCGCGCTGCAGCCCAAGCTGCTGGTGGCCGACGAGCCGGTCTCGGCGCTCGACGTCTCGATCCAGGCCCAGGTGGTGAACCTTCTGCAGGACGTGCAGAAGGAGTTCAACATCGCCTTCCTGTTCATCGCCCACGACCTCGCCGTCGTCCGGCACTTCTGCCCCGACATCGCGGTGATGTACCTCGGCAAGATCGTGGAGGTCGGCAGCCGCGAGACCGTCTACAACCACCCCCACCACCCCTACACCCAGGCCCTGCTCTCGGCCGCCCCGGACGTGCGGCAGGCGGCGGTCGGCGGCCGCCGCGAGCGGATCCGCCTCGAGGGCGACGTCCCCAGCCCGATCAACCCGCCATCGGGCTGCCGCTTCCGCACCCGGTGCTGGCGTGCCGAGGAGATCTGCGCGCGACAGGAGCCGCCGCTGCTGCAGATCGGCCGCACGCACAAGGTGGCCTGCCACTTCGCCGGCGAGTTCGGCCACGAGCCGACCACGCCGATCACCCTCAGCGCCCTCGGGGTGGACCGCGACGGGACCCCGGTGCCGGGTGCGACGCCGAGCACCGAGGACCTGGAGAAGCCCGGGTTCGCCGACACGTGGACCGACCTGAAGACGCACGCGCGCGAGTCCTCGCAGATCAACCGCGAGCACCCCGGCGGCGACAGCGGCGACAGCAGCAGCAGCGCCACGGACGGCGACCAGTCCTGAGCGGCCGGCCGGCGGCCTGACCCGTGGACGGGCTCTTCGACCTCGGCTCGGGCGGCGACGCGACCCCGACGGCGCCCTCCGGAGCGACGTCGGGGTCCGGCGGCTCCCTGGCGGGGAACGCGCACGCCTCCGCGCCCCTCGCCGTGCGGATGCGGCCGCGGGAGCTGGCAGAGCTGGCCGGTCAGCAGCACCTGCTCGCGGCCGGCGCCCCGCTGCGGCGGCTCATCGAGGGCGACCAGCCGATGTCGCTGCTGCTGTGGGGGCCACCGGGCACCGGCAAGACGACGATCGCCTCGATCGTGTCGCGGCAGACCAACCGCCGCTTCGTCGAGGTCTCCGCGGTGGCGGCCGGCGTCAAGGAGGTGCGCGCCGCCATCGACGGGGCCCGGACGGTGCTCGCCAAGGGCGGCCCCGAGACGGTGCTCTTCGTCGACGAGGTGCACCGGTTCACCAAGGCGCAGCAGGACGCGCTGCTGCCCGGGGTGGAGAACCGCTGGGTGACCCTGGTCGCGGCCACGACCGAGAACCCGTTCTTCTCGGTGATCTCGCCGCTGCTGTCCCGGTCGCTCCTGCTGACCCTGGAGCCGCTCACCGACGACGACATCCGCGACGTCATCGCCTCGGCGCTGCGTGACGAGCGCGGGCTCGCCGGGGAGGTGGGGCTCGAGGACGACGCGCTCGACCACCTCGTCCGGCTCGCCGGGGGAGACGCCCGCCGAGCGCTCACCTACCTCGAGGCCGCGGCCGGTGCCGCGGCGGCGCAGGGGCAGAGCACGGTCGACCTCGCCACCGCCGAGACCGCCGTCGACCGGGCGGCGGTGCGCTACGACCGGCAGGGCGACCAGCACTACGACGTGATCAGCGCGTTCATCAAGTCCGTGCGAGGGTCCGACGCCGACGCCGCCCTGCACTACCTGGCCCGGATGATGGAGGCAGGGGAGGACCCGCGGTTCATCGCCCGGCGACTGGTGATCCTGGCCAGCGAGGACATCGGGCTCGCCGATCCCACCGCGCTGACCACCGCCGTGGCCGCTGCCCAGGCGGTGCAGCTGATCGGGATGCCCGAGGCCCGGCTGAACCTGGCACAGGCGACGATCGCGCTGGCGCTGGCGCCCAAGTCCAACGCGGTCATCACGGCCATCGACGCCGCCTCCGCGGACGTGCGGGCGGGCAAGATCGGCGCGGTCCCGGCCCATCTGCGCGACGCCCACTACGGCGGGTCGAAGAAGCTCGGGCACGGTAAGGGCTACCGCTACGCCCACGACGAGCCGTTCGGCATCGCCGAGCAGCAGTACGCACCCGACGTGGTGGCCGACGCCGGCTACTACCAGCCGACCGCGCTGGGTGCCGAGGCGGCGCTGAAGGAACGCTGGCAGCGGATCCGCGCGCTGCTGCGCGGCCAGGCCGGCGGGGACCGCGGCACGCAGGGCAGGCGGGGCGGCGGCGCAACCGCACGGTAGGGTCACCTGCCATGGGTCCGGGGCTGCAGGTGGCGGTGGTCGCGGCGGCGCTGTGCGCAGTGCTGCTCGCGCTGCTGGCCGCCGTACTGCTGTCGGCGGCGCGCCGACGCCGCGCTCTGGACACCGAGCTCAGCGAGGCGCGCGACCAGATCGGCCTGCTGCAGGACCGTGTCGACGACCTCGCCCGGCAGGTACGACGCCCCGCACCGGCCCCGGACAGCGGTGCCGACGGCCCGGGGTACGTCATCACCACCGCTGGACGCCCCGACCCCGTGGCTGCACCGGCTCCGCGCACCGACGTGGAGCCGTTGACGGCCCGGCAGTTCGCCTCGGTGGCGACCGGGGAGTCGCTGGTGCGGCTCGTCTCGCTCGGATACGGCGTGCGCCGCGCCCTGTCGGCAGAGAACCGCAACCGGATCACCTTCGAGATGCGCCGCGCGGTGCGTCGGTCGCGCAAGGAGCGCAAGCGTGAGCTGAGGCTCGTGCGCCGCGGACTGCGCGCCGGCGAGACGCCCGCGGCCGGGCGGGACTCCGCCGCATGAGGAGGACTCGGGCATGAGCCGTTCCCTGTGGTTCGTCGCGGGGGCGGGAATGGGCGTCTACGCCGTCGCCAAGGCCCGGCGCGTGGCGGAGGCGTTCACCCCGGACGGGCTCGCGGACCGGCTCGCCGGCCTGGCCGTGGGGGCGCACCTGTTCGGTGAGGAGGTCCGCGCCGGCATGGCCGAGAAGGAAACCGAGTTGCGGGCGCGCCGCGCCCCGGCGCTTCATGGACACGACCCGACGCAGCCGAACCAGACGCACACGGCACTGACGAGGAGAGGCAACGACTGATGGATACCGCGGAGATCCGGCGCCGGTTCATCGCGCACTTCGAGGCGCGCGGCCACCAGCCGGTGCCCTCGGCGTCGTTGCTGCTCGACGACCCGAACCTGCTGTTCGTCAACGCCGGCATGGTTCCGTTCAAGCCTTACTTCCTCGGCCAGGAGAAGCCGCCCTACGACCGGGCGGTCAGCGTGCAGAAGTGCGTGCGGACGCCGGACATCGAGGACGTCGGCAAGACCACGCGGCACGGGACGTTCTTCGAGATGTGCGGCAACTTCTCCTTCGGCGACTACTTCAAGGAGGGAGCCATCGAGTTCGCCTGGGAGCTGGTCACCCGCCCGGTCGCCGAGGGCGGGTTCGGGCTCGAGGAGAGCCGGCTGTGGCCCTCGATCCTCAACGGTGACGACGAGGCGCTCAGGCTGTGGAAGCGGGTGACCGGACTTCCCGACGAGCGGATCGTGAAGCTCGGCAACAAGGAGAACTACTGGTCGATGGGCGTGCCCGGTCCGGGCGGCCCGTGCTCGGAGATCCTCTACGACCGCGGGCCGGACTACGGGCCCGACGGGGAGTTCGGCAGCACCGACCGGACCGAGATGCCCACCGAGCTCGAGGACCGCTACCTCGAGATCTGGAACCTCGTGTTCATGCAGGACGAGCTGAGCGCGGTGCGCTCGAAGTCCGACTTCGACATCTCCGGGTCGCTGCCGCGCAAGAACATCGACACCGGCATGGGCCTCGAGCGGGTCGCCTACCTGCTCCAGGGCAAGGACAACATGTACGAGATCGACGTCATGTTCCCGGTGATCCAGCGGGTGCAGGAGCTGAGCGGCCGCCGCTACGGCAGCGACCACGAGGACGACGTCCGGATGCGGGTCGTGGCCGACCACGTCCGCTCCTCGATGATGCTGATCGCCGACGGGGTCACGCCCGGCAACGAGGCGCGCGGCTACGTGCTGCGCCGGCTGCTGCGCCGGGCGGTCCGCTCGATGCGGCTGCTCGGCGTCGAGGACCGAACGCTGCCCGAGCTGCTGCCGGTGAGCAAGGAGCGGATGGAGCGCTCCTACCCCGAGCTCGAGCGCGACTGGGAGCGGATCAGCACGGTGGCCTACGCCGAGGAGGACGCGTTCCGCCAGACGCTGCGCACCGGCACGACCATCTTCGACCTCGCCGCCGAGGAGGCCAGGACCGCCGGCCGTTCACAGCTGTCCGGCGACAAGGCGTTCGCGCTGCACGACACCTACGGCTTCCCGATCGACCTGACGCTGGAGATGGCGGCCGAGCAGGGTCTCGCGGTCGACGAGGAGGGCTTCCGCCGGCTGATGGGCGAGCAGCGCGAGCGTGCCAAGGCGGACGCGCGGGCGAAGAAGGGGCAGCACGCCGGCGCCGGGTGGTACCGCGACGTGGCCGAGCAGCTCGGTCGCGCCGTCGACTTCACCGGCTACACCGAGGTGCTGACGGAGGGCCGGGTCAGCGGCATCGTCGGCGAGGCGGGCCCCGTCGCCGCAGCGCGCGAGGGCGACCTGGTGGAGCTGGTGCTCGACCGGACGCCGTTCTACGCCGAGGGCGGCGGCCAGCTCGCCGACCAGGGCCTGATCGAGCTCGGCAACGGCGCGACCGTGCAGGTGCTCGACGTGCAGACGCCGATCACCGGGCTGATCGTGCACAAGGCGAAGGTGCTCTCCGGCGAGGTCACCGTCGGCGAGCACGCGCAGTCCATGGTCGACGTGGAGCGGCGGCGCTCGATCAGTCGCGCCCACACGGCGACCCACATGGTCCACAAGGCGTTCCGGGAGGCGCTCGGCGAGACCGCCACGCAGGCCGGCTCGGAGAACGCGCCGGGACGGTTCCGGTTCGACTTCTCCGCCTCCGGTGCCGTGCCGGCCTCGGCGATGACCGACGTCGAGGCGCGCGTGAACGACCTGGTGCTGGCCGACCTGGCGGTGCATGCCGAGCTGATGACGCAGCAGGAGGCCGTGCGCTCGGGCGCGATGGCGCTGTTCGGCGAGAAGTACGGCGACGAGGTGCGGGTGATCTCGGTCGGGGACTGGGCCCGCGAGCTGTGCGGCGGCACGCATGCCGGACGCTCGGGCCAGCTCGGTGTGGTCAAGCTGCTCGGCGAGTCGTCGATCGGCTCCGGCGTACGGCGGGTGGAGGCGCTCGTCGGGGCCGACGCCTACCAGTTCCTGGCGCGCGAGCACGTGCTGGTCGCCCAGCTCAGCGAGGCGCTGAAGGCCCGGCCGGAGGAGCTGCCCGAGCGGGTCAACGACCTGGTGGAGCGGCTGCGCACCGCGGAGAAGGAGATCGAGCGGGTCCGGATGAGCCAGCTGCTCGCGGCCGCCGGCGAGCTGGCGGCGGCGGCCAAGGACGTCTTCGGCGTCTCCTTCGTCGGCCACCGCGTCGACGGCGCCGGAGCCGGCGACGTCCGCAAGCTCGCCCTCGACGTCCGCGGCCGCATGCCGGCCGGCCGGCCGGGAGTGGTGGCGGTGATCGGCTCGGCCAACGGCAAGCCCGCGGTGGTGGTGACGGTCAACGACGACGCGCGCGCCTGGGGCATCTCGGCGAACGCGCTGGTCAAGACGGCTGCGGGCGCGCTCGGCGGCAGCGGAGGCGGCAAGGACGACGTGGCCCAGGGCGGCGGAGCGGACCCGACTCTGGCCGACCAGGCGCTCCGCGACGTCGAGTACGAGGTGGGTCGGGTGGCCACCACCCGATGATCTCCTCATGAGACGCGGGGTGCGGCTCGGCGTGGACGTGGGAGACGTCCGCATCGGCGTCGCGCGCTGCGACCCGTCGGGGCTCATCGCGACCCCGGTCGAGACGGTGCGGAGGGGTCCCGGCGACCTCGCCCGGGTGCGTGCCCTGGCCGAGGAGGACGACGCCGTCGAGGTGGTCGTCGGCCTGCCCCGCAGCCTCTCCGGGGGCGAGGGGCCGGCCGCAGCGAAGGTCCGCGCCTTCGCCGCCGAGCTCGCCACCGCCCTGGCGCCGCTGCCGGTCCGGCTGTGCGACGAGCGGCTCAGCACCGTGTCGGCGGAGAACATCCTGCGCGAACAGGGTAAGAAGGGGCAGAAGCGACGAGCGGTGGTCGACCAGGCCGCCGCCGTGGTGATCTTGCAGAACGCCCTGGACACCGAGCGCAGCAGCGGACGGGAGCCGGGAGAGATCCTCACGGTCGCCACGCCGGTCGCACCGGCGGACGACAGCACGGGGCCGACGACAGATGGGTGTGAGACAGACCGGTGAGCGATCTCGGACTCGAGCAGCTGGGAGAGACCAGCCAGCGCCGGCAGCGGCGCAAGCGGGGCTTCGGGTGCATGGCGGTGATCCTGGCCCTGGCCGTGCTGGTGGGTGGCGGCTACCTGCTCGCCTCTGCCGGCGTGAGCGCCCTGCAGGATGCGCTCGCCTCTCCTGAGGACTACGAGGGCCCGGGCACCGGCACGGTGCTGTTCGAGGTGCAGGAGGGCGACACCTCCAGCGACATCGCTCGCGGCCTCGTCGACAAGGACGTCGTGAAGAGCGTGGAGGCCTTCGTCGCCGCCGCCCGCGACGAGCCGAAGTCGGTCGGGATCCAGCCCGGCTTCTACGAGCTGAAGCGGCAGATGTCCGCCGAGGGGGCCCTCGACGTCCTGGTCGAGCCCGGCAACATGGTGCAGACCGCGGTGACGATCCCCGAGGGACTGCGCGTCCCGCAGGTGGTGGACGTGCTGGCCGAGAACACCGACTTCTCCGCCCGGCAGTTCCGCCGGGCCCTGAAGGACCCGGCACTGGGCCTGCCGAAGTACGCCAAGGGCAACCCGGAGGGCTACCTGTTCCCCGCCACCTACGCGTACGGTCCCCAGGACAAGCCGCTGGACATGCTCGCGGCGATGGTGGACCGGTGGCGGCAGGCCGCCGACGAGGCGGGCCTCGAGCAGGCCGCCGCCCGGCTGGGCTACACACCGGGGGAGCTGATGACGGTCGCCAGCCTGGTCGAGTCCGAGGCCAACCGGGACGCCGACCGCGGGAAGGTGGCCCGGGTGATCTACAACCGCCTGGAGAGCGACGTCACCAACGGCCTGCTCCAGATCGACGCCACCGTCAACTACGCGCTCGGCCGCGACCTGGGCCTCGGCCTGACCAAGAAGGACCTGCAGGTCGACTCGCCCTACAACACGCGGCGCTACCCGGGCCTGCCGCCGGGACCGATCGAGTCGCCGGGCGACAAGGCGATCGAGGCGGCCGTCGACCCGACGCCGGGACCGTGGGTCTACTACGTGACGGTGAACCTCAAGACCGGCGAGACCAAGTTCGCCGAGGACTACGACACCTTCCTGAAGTACCGCAGGCAGCTGCAGGCCTGGTGCGAGACGTCGGACCGGTGCTGAGCGCCGCCGCGAGCGTCTCGTGACCGTCCGGTGCGCGGTGCTCGGCAGCCCCGTCGCGCACTCGCTCTCGCCGGCGCTGCACCGCGCCGCCTACGCCGAGCTCGGGCTCGGGGAGTGGGAGTACGACGCCCGCGACGTCAGCGAGCAGGGGCTGGCGGCGTTCCTGGACGGCCTGGACGACAGCTGGCGGGGCCTGTCCCTGACGATGCCGCTCAAGCGGGCCGTCGTGCCGCTGCTCGACGGGCTCAGCGAACGGGCCGCGCAGGCCCGGGCCGCCAACACGGTCGTGATCGACGGCGGGCGGCGGGTGGGGCACAACACCGACGTGCCCGGCGTCGCGGCGGCGCTGCGCGAGCGCTACGACGGTCCGCTGCGGCACGCGGTCGTGCTGGGCGGTGGGGCGACCGCCGCCTCGGTGCTGCTCGCGCTCGGCGACCTCGGCTGTCCCTCGGCGAGCCTCGTGGTCCGCGACCCCTCCCGCGTGGAGGAGACCCTCGCCGCGGTGGCACGCCACCCCGTCGGTCCGCGCGTGGACGTGCGCACGCTGCAGGACCTCGCGGCGCGGGGCCCCGCGCCCGTGGACCTGGTCGCCTCCACGGTGCCGGCGGCCGCGCAGACGCCGGAGGTGGTGGCCGGCTGCGCCGGAGCGCGCGTGGTCTTCGAAGCGCTGTACGACCCGTGGCCGACCCCGCTCGCCGCCGCCGCCCAGGAGCAGGGCCAGGTCCTCGTCGGCGGGCTGGACCTGCTGGTGCACCAGGCGGTGCTCCAGGTGGCCCTGATGACCGGGCGCACCCCGTCGCTGACGGTGCTGCGCGACGCCGGTGCCCGGGCGCTGCGGGGACGGTGAGCCGGCCGGTCGGCCCCTCCGGCTGGGCCTTCCGCCCCTGATCGCGCGGTGCCCGCCCCCCTAGCGTTCCGAGGGGAGGAGGCGCGCGATGTTCTCAGTGCGGATCCACGGCCGCGGCGGCCAGGGTGCGGTGACGGCGGCCGAGATGCTCTCGGTGGCCGCCTTCGACGAGGGCCGGCACGCCCAGGCGTTCCCCACCTTCGGCTCCGAGCGCACCGGGGCCCCGGTGGTCGCTTTCTGCCGCATCGACGACCGGCCGATCCGGCTGCGCGAGCCGATCACCGAGCCGGACGCCCTGATCGTGGCCGACCCCACGCTGCTGCACCAGGTGAACCTCTTCCAGGGCCTCCGCCCGGACGGGTTCGTGCTGGTCAACACCGGACGCGCGCTCGCCGACCTGGGCATCGGCGACCTCACCGACACCCTCGAGGCCGAACGCGTCGTCACCGTCGCCGCCACCGACCTCGCCCGCGAGCACCTGGGCCGGCCGCTGCCCAACGCGGCGCTGCTCGGCGGCTTCGCCGCCCTCACCGGGCAGGTCGGCCTGGCCGCGGTCGTCGACGCGATCCGGGCCCGCTTCCCCGGGCCGGTCGGGGAGGGCAACGCGCGGGCCGCGGAGGCGGCGTACCACCTCGTGAGGACCGGGGTCCACCACCAGGACGGGAGCCGTACCGATGCTTGAGCAGCTCGAAGGGTCGCAGGCCGTGGCCAGGGCGGTCGCGCTGTGCCGGCCCGAGGTGATCGCGGCCTACCCGATCTCGCCACAGACCCACATCGTGGAGGCGCTCTCGGACCTGGTCCGCACCGGCGAGCTCGACCCGTGCGAGTACCTCATGGTCGAGTCGGAGTTCGGCGCCCTGTCCGCCTGCATCGGCGCCTCCGCGGCCGGCGCACGGTCCTACACCGCGACCTCGAGCCAGGGCCTGCTGTTCATGGCCGAGGCCCTCTTCAACGCCTCCGGACTGGGCCTGCCGATCGTGATGACACTGGCCAACCGGGCCATCGGCTCGCCGATCAACATCTGGAACGACCACTCCGACGCCATGTCCATGCGCGACTCCGGCTGGATCCAGCTCTACGCGGAGTCCAACCAGGAGGCGGTCGACCTGCACCTGCAGGCCTACCGGCTCGCCGAGCGGCTCTCGCTCCCGGTGATGGTCTGCATGGACGGGTTCGTCCTCACCCACGCCTTCGAGCGGGTCGACCTGCCCACGCAGGCCCAGGTCGACGCGTTCGTGCCCCGCTACGTCCCCCAGCAGATGCTGGATCCCGACGACCCGGTGACGATCGGGGCGATGGTCGGACCCGAGGCCTTCGCCGAGGTGAAGTACCTGATGCACGCCAAGCAGATGCAGGCGCTCGACGAGATCCCGGCGATCGCCGCCGACTTCGCCGAGCAGTTCGGCCGCACGTCGGGCGGCCTGCTGCGGCCCTACCGGCTCGAGGACGCCGAGACCGTGGTGGTGGCCCTCGGATCGGTGCTCGGCACCGTCGACGACGTCGTGGACGACCTGCGCGACGCCGGAGAGCCGATCGGCGTCCTCGGGATCCGGTGCTTCCGTCCGTGGCCCGTCGCGGAGGTGCGCGAGGCGCTCCGCGGCGCGAAGCGCGTCGTGGTGGTCGAGAAGGCGTTCGCCGTGGGGGCCGGCGGCATCGTCGGGCAGAACACGCGCGACGCCACCCGCGGCCTCCCGGTCGAGGTGTACGACGTCGTGGCCGGTCTCGGGGGTCGGCCGATCACCCGGGCCTCGCTGCGACGGCTGCTCGACGACGTGCGCGAGGGCCGGATCGACTCGCGCCGGCTGCACTTCCTCGACCTCGACACCGGGCTGGTGCAGCGCGAGCTGGAGCGCTCGCGCCACGGCGCCCGTCCCGGGCCGCACGCCGAGCACATGCTGCGCGACGTCGGCACCGTCGCGTCCGGGGCCTACGACTAGGAGCAGTGGGGCGGACATGCCATTCCAGGAGATCAAGCTCTACCAGGCCGGGACCTTCGTCGCCGGCAACCGGCTGCTCGAGCCCGAGCAACGGTCGGTGCAGGCCCGGATGGGCCGCTCGAACTCCCTGACGTCGGGGCACCGGGCGTGCCAGGGCTGCGGGGAGGCGCTGGGCGCCCGCTACGTGCTCGACGCCGCCATGCGCGCCACCGGCGGCAAGCTGGTCGCGGCCAACTCCACCGGCTGCCTGGAGGTGTTCTCCACGCCCTACCCCGAGTCGTCGTGGCAGCTGCCCTGGCTGCACTCGCTGTTCGGCAACGGGCCGGCGGTCGCCTCGGGGATCGCCGCGGCGCTGCGCGCCCGGGGCCGTGAGGACATCCGGGTGATCGGGCAGGCCGGTGACGGCGGCACCGTCGACATCGGCTTCGGCTGCCTGTCCGGCATGTTCGAGCGCAACGACGACGTGCTGTTCGTCTGCTACGACAACGAGGGCTACATGAACACCGGCGTGCAGCGCTCCGGGGCCACGCCGCCGGCCGCCCGCACCGCGAACACCAAGGCACTGGGGGCCTCGCCGGGCAACGCGTTCGGGCAGGGCAAGAACGTGCCCCTGATCGCGATGGCGCACGAGATCCCCTACGTCGCGACCGCGACCGTGGCCGAGCTGCGCGACCTGGAGTACAAGGTCGAGAAGGCGATGAGCTTCCGCGGCGCCCGCTACCTGCACGTCTTCGTCCCGTGCCCGCTGGGCTGGGGCGCGGCCTCCAAGGACACGATCCGGGTCGCCCGCCTGGCGAAGGAGACCGGCATCTTCCCGGTCTTCGAGGCCGAGCACGGCGAGGTCACCGAGGTGTCGAAGATCCGGCACCAGGTGCCGGTCGTGGAGTACCTCAAGATCCAGAAGCGCTACGCCCACCTGTTCGGCGATCCGCCACGCCAGGACGTGATCGACCGGATCCAGGCGGGCGCGGACCGCAACATCGAACGCTTCGGGCTGCTCGCCGCCACCGGCGAGGGCGCGGAGCTCCCCGGAGCCTGACGGAGGCCGACATGGACAAGCCGTTCGCGATCACCCTCGACGTCGGCTCCAGCCGCGCCAACAAGACCGGCTCGTGGCGCACCGAGCGCGCCGTCTACACCAACCGGATGCCGCCGTGCAACGACGCCTGCCCGGCCGGGGAGAACATCCAGGCCTGGCTCTACGCCGCCGAGGAGGGCGGCGAGGGCTACGAGCGCGCCTGGCGCACGCTCATGGAGGACAACCCGTTCCCGGCGGTCATGGGGCGGGTCTGCTACCACCCGTGCGAGACCGCCTGCAACCGCGGGCAGCTCGACGAGTCCGTCGGCATCAACTCCGTGGAGCGGTTCCTCGGCGACGAGGCGATCCGCCAGGGCTGGACGGTGGGCGTCGACGTCGCGGCGACCGGCAAGCACGTGCTCGTGATCGGCGCCGGACCGTCCGGCCTGTCGGCGGCGTACCACCTGGCGCGCCGGGGCCACACCGTCACCGTGAAGGAGGCCGGCCCGATGGCCGGCGGCATGATGCGCTTCGGCATCCCGCGCTACCGCCTCGCCCGCGACGTCCTCGACGCAGAGGTGCAGCGGATCCTCGACCTCGGCGTCACCCTGGAGCTGGACGCGAAGGTCAGCGACCTCGCGGCGGTCAAGGACGACTACGACGCGGTCTTCCTCGCGGTCGGCGCCCAGCTCGGCAAGCGGGCCTACCTACCCGCCGGGTCCGCCGCGCACATGCTCGACGCGGTCAGCCTGCTGCACGGCGTCGAGGAGGGCGAGCGACCCATGCTCGGCAGGCGGGTGGCGGTGTACGGCGGCGGCAACACCGCCCTCGACGCGGCCCGGACCGCCAAGCGCCTCGGTGCGTCGGAGGCGATCGTGGTCTACCGCCGCACCCAGGACCGGATGCCCGCCCACGAGTCCGAGCTCCTCGAGGCCGAGGAGGAGGGCGTGCTGTTCAAGTGGCTGACCACGATCAAGCAGGTCGACGAGGGCCGGCTCGTGGTCGAGCGGATGGAGCTCGACGAGACCGGCTTCCCCCAGCCCACCGGCGAGGTCGACGAGCTCGACGCCGACTCGCTGGTGCTCGCGCTCGGCCAGGAGACGGACCTGTCCCTGCTCGAGGGCGTCCCCGGGCTCGAGGTGGACCGCGGCGTCGTGGCGGTCGGACCCGACCTGATGACCGGCTGCCCCGGCGTGTTCGCCGGTGGCGACATGGTCCCCTTCGAGCGGTCGGTCACCGTCGCGGTGGGGCACGGCAAGCGGGCGGCCCGCAACATCGACGCCTGGCTCTCGGGGGCGGCGCCGGAGCCGAAGGTGCGCAAGCCGCTCGCGAGCTTCGAGACGCTCAACACCTGGTACTACGCCGACGCCCCCCGGAGCCGGCAGCCGGTGCTGGAGCGGGCCCGACGCGAGTCGACCTTCGACGAGGTGGTGCTCGGCCTCGACGAGACGACCGCCCTCTACGAGGCCCGGCGGTGCATGTCGTGCGGCAACTGCTTCGGCTGCGACAACTGCTACGGCGTCTGCCCCGACAACGCCGTGATCAAGCTCGGCACGCCGGGGGAGGAGTACCTGATCGACCTCGACTACTGCAAGGGCTGCGGGCTCTGCGTGGCCGAGTGCCCCTCCGGCGCGATCCAGATGTTCCCCGAGGAGATCTGAGGACCTGCCCCGACCGCACCTCCACAGGCGACCCGAACCTGCCCCTGCGCGCCGCCGCGATGGCCTAGGGTCGCCGTCGTGACCTGGCATCTCGACACCGCGCTCGCCTGCGCGACCTACGGGTTGCTCGCCGGGCTGCTGGTGCCGGCGCTGATCGCCCGGGTCCCGGAGCCCGAGCCGGACCCGGAGCAGGAGGCGGACCCCGGCGAGCCGCCGAAGGAGCTCTACGCCGAGATCGCGCGCAGCCGCGGGCTGGGGTGGAAGGCGTCCGTGGCGACCGGATCGGTCGCGGCCCTCCTCGGTGCCGCGGTGGGATGGTCGCCGGCCCTGTCGTTCCTGCTCTACCTCGCCCCGGTCGGGGTCGCGCTGGCGGTGGTCGACTGGCGGACCCGGCTGCTCCCCACGAAGCTGATCGCCCCGTCGTACGCCGTGGTGGTGGCCCTCGTGCTGGTCGCCGGCTGGCTGCAGCCGGACCGCGACGCCGTCGTCCGGGCAGGGCTGGGCTGGCTGGTGGCCGGCGGGTCCTTCTTCGTGCTGTGGTTCGTCTACCCGAAGGGCATGGGCTACGGCGACGTCCGGCTGTCCGGTGTGCTGGGACTGGCTCTGGGCTACCTCGGCTGGAGCGAGCTCGGCGTCGGCGTCTACGCCGGTTTCCTGCTGGGGGCGGTCGGCGGGCTGCTGCTCTCGGTGCTGCGCATCGTGGACCGCAAGGCCTACCCGTTCGGCCCGTTCATGCTGGTCGGCGCGCTGGTCGGGGTGCTGCTCGGGCCCGGTGTCGCTGCGTGGTACGCCTGAGGTTCGCCGCGACCCCGCGTGAAAGACTGGCGCCATGCTGCGTTGGCTCACTGCGGGCGAGTCCCACGGCCCTGCCCTGGTCGCGATCCTGGAGGGGCTGCCGGCCCACGTCTCGGTGACCTCCGAGGACGTCGTCGAGGCGTTGGCCCGGCGTCGGCTGGGCTACGGCCGTGGCGCCCGGATGAAGTTCGAGCGCGACGAGGTCGAGATCGTCGGCGGCGTCCGGCACGGCCGCACGATGGGCAGCCCGGTCGCCATCCGGGTCGGCAACAGCGAGTGGCCGAAGTGGGAGAAGGTGATGTCGGCCGACCCGGTCGATCCTGCCGAGCTCGAGGCGCTGGCCCGCAACGCCGCCCTCACCCGGCCCCGCCCGGGCCACGCGGACCTGGTGGGCATGCAGAAGTACTCCTTTGACGAGGCCCGGCCGGTCCTGGAGCGCGCCTCCGCCCGCGAGACCGCCGCCCGGGTCGCGCTCGGCGCGGTCGCCTCCGCCTTCCTGCGGCAGACCGTGGGCGCGGAGGTGGTCTCCCACGTCGTCGGCCTGGGCCGGGTGTCGGCCCCGGCCGGGTCGGTGCCGCTCGCCTCCGATGTCGAGCGTCTCGACGCCGACCCGGTGCGGTGCCTGGACCCGGACACCAGCAAGCAGATGGTCGCCGCGATCGACCAGGCGCACCAAGAGGGCGACACGCTGGGCGGCGTCGTGGAGGTGGTCGTGCACGGGCTGCCGCCCGGCCTCGGCTCGCACGTGCACTGGGACCGGCGCCTCGACGCCCGGCTGGCCGGGGCGCTGATGGGCATCCAGGCGATCAAGGGCGTGGAGGTCGGCGATGGGTTCGGACTGGCCGCCGACCCCGGCTCGCTCGCGCACGACGAGATCGTCACCACCGACGAGGGCATCCGCCGCACCTCCGGCCGCTCCGGCGGCACCGAGGGAGGCATGTCCACCGGGGAGATCCTCCGCGTGCGCGCCGCCATGAAGCCGATCGCGACCGTGCCCCGGGCCCTGCGGACGGTCGACGTCGCCACCGGGGCGGCGGCGGTGGCCCACCACCAGCGCTCCGACGTGTGCGCCGTGCCGGCCGCAGGCATCGTCGCGGAGGCGATGGTCGCGCTGGTGCTCGCCGACGTGATGCTGGAGAAGTTCGGCGGCGACTCGCTGGCCGAGACCCGCCGCAACGTGGAGAGCTACCTGGACACGCTGAGGTTCGCGTGAGCGCCGCCTCGCCGGTCCCCGGGACCGCCGCCTCCGGCCCGCGCGTGGTCCTCGTCGGACCGATGGGCGCGGGCAAGACGACGGTCGCCGAGCTGCTGGCGGCGCGTTGGGGCACGACCGTGCGCGACACCGACCGCGACATCGAGACGGCCGAGCAGCGCGAGATCTCCGACCTCTTCGTCGACGAGGGGGAGGAGCACTTCCGGGCGCTGGAGCGGGCCGCGGTCGCGGCGGCGCTCGACGAGCACGCCGGCGTGCTCGCCCTCGGCGGCGGCGCGGTGCTCGACGAGGGGACGCGGGCCCGGCTGGCGGGCCACGTCGTCGTGTTCCT
Organism: uncultured Actinomycetota bacterium; assembly: GCA_963835385.1. GTDB lineage: Bacteria > Actinomycetota > Actinomycetes > Propionibacteriales > Nocardioidaceae > Nocardioides_B. Next base: position 79,233 of record CAWIFK010000015.1, on the reverse strand, counting down.
GCACGTCGGCCTCTCGGACGCGGTGAAGCGGGTCGGCCTCGGCGTGGGGCGTCCGCTGCTGCTGGGCAACGTCCGCTCGCGCGTGAAGGCGCTGCTCGACGAGCGGCTGCCGGTCTACGCCTCCGTCGCCACGCTCACCGTGGACACCGACGGCAAGACACCCGAGCAGGTCGCCGACGAGGTGGCTCGCGCGGTCGAGGAGAGGGAGCAGCACACGCGATGACCGACCAGTCCGTCCTCCGGGTGCACGGCCCGGCGCCGTACGACGTGGTCCTCGGGACCGGCCTGCTGGGCGAGCTTCCGGGCCTGCTGGGCAGCGGCGTGCGGCGGGTCGCGGTCATCCACCCGCGCGCCCTCGCCGCGACCGGGGAGGCGATCCGCCAGGACCTCGCCGACCAGGGCTTCGAGGCGCACGGGATCGAGATCCCCGACGGCGAGGAGGCCAAGCTCGCGCCGGTCGCCTCGTTCTGCTGGCAGGTGCTCGGCCAGACCGGCTTCACCCGCTCCGACGCCGTGGTCACCGTGGGCGGCGGGTCGACCACGGACATGGGCGGCTTCGTCGCCGCGACCTGGCTGCGCGGGGTCAAGGTGGTGCACATGCCCACCACGCTGCTGGCGATGGTCGACGCCGCCGTCGGGGGCAAGACCGGGATGAACACCTCGGAGGGGAAGAACCTCGTCGGCGCCTTCCACGAGCCGGCCGGCGTGCTGTGCGACCTGGCGACGCTGGAGTCGCTGCCGCGCAACGAGCTGATCAGCGGTCTCGCAGAGGTCGTCAAGTGCGGGTTCATCGCCGACCCCGCGATCCTGGACCTGGTGGAGGGCGACCCGGTCGCGGCCGTCACCCCGGGCTCGGACGTCCTCCGGGAGCTGATCGAGCGGGCCATCCAGGTCAAGGCCGGCGTCGTCGCCGGCGACCTGCACGAGACCGCCGCCACGACGGGCACGGGCAGCCATCCCGGGCGCGAGGTGCTCAACTACGGCCACACGCTGGCGCACGCGATCGAGAAGGCCGAGCGCTACAGCTTCCGGCACGGCGCGGCGGTCGCGATCGGGATGACGTACGTCGCCGAGCTCGCCCGGCTCGCGGGACGGCTCGACGACGCGACGGCGGAGCGGCACCGGTCGGTGCTGCAGCTGGTCGGGCTGCCGACGACGTACCGCGGAGCCGACTGGGCGCAGCTGCACGAGACGATGAAGCTCGACAAGAAGTCGCGCGGCGACAACCTGCGCTTCGTGGTGCTCGACGGTCTCGCCCGGCCGAGCGTCCTCACCGCACCGGACCCGTCGCTGCTGGTCGCGGCGTTCGCCGAGATCACCCGGGAGTCGTGATGCGCGTCCTGGTGCTGAACGGGCCGAACCTCGGACGACTCGGTCGGCGGCAGCCGGAGGTCTACGGCACCACGACCCATGCCGAGCTGGTGTCGCTGTGCGAGGAGTGGGGACGGGCGTCCGGGCTCGCGGTCGAGGTGCGCCAGACCAACCACGAGGGTGACCTGCTGGACTGGCTCAACGCCGCCGCCGACGACGAGACCCCGGTCGTCCTCAACGCGGGCGCGTGGAGCCACTACTCCTACGCGCTCTTCGACGCGTGTGCACAGCTGACCGCCCCGCTGGTCGAGGTACACCTGTCCGACCCGTCCCGGCGGCCCGAAAAGTTCCGTCACCACTCGGTCGTCTCGCCGCACGCCTCGCGGGTCATCGCCGGCCATGGCGTGGACGGCTACCGGATGGCGCTGGAGCACCTGGCCGGCTGACGCGGAGACATACTGGCGCCATGAGCCGACCGCAAGTGGAGCCCTTCGCCGTCGCGGCCTGTGTCCTATCCGTGGGCGTGCTCGTCCTGTACCTGTCGATCATCCGCGAGCAGGGTGGTGAGCCGGCTGCCTGGGCGGTGGCGGCGCTCGTCGTGGCGTCGGCGGGCTCCGGGTACGGCTCCGTCGGCGCGGCGCCGTACCGGGGCGGCGCGCTCGTCGCCGCCGGCGCCGTGCTGGTCCTCCTCGGGCTGGTGGCCATCCTCACGATCGGGTTGCCGATGCTGCTGGCCGGCGCCCTCTGCGTCGTCGCCCTCGTCCGGCAGCGACGGGCTCCGACCGGCTGACGAGCGACCCCATCCGCCGGTGCGCCCGGTCAGGGGCGGTCACTTCGCGGAGGGAAACTGGCTCTTCACAGATGAGGGTGTAGGTCGGCCTGGCGTGGCGGTGCCGGGATAGGCGTCGAGGTCTCCCGAGGATGAAAGCTCCTACACACTCATCCCGAAAGACCTCGACGTGCCCGACGCTACCGTCGGCGAACGCACAGACACGTTCGCCTGCCCCGATCTGTCCGCCTTTTGCCGACTCCGCGAGCTTGGTCTCGTTGTCACCGGCCAGCGGCTCGAGCCCGACCGCGCGGTCCTCGCGTGCCGCGTCCTCGACCCTGACCAGTGGTGCCGTCGCTGCGGCTGCGAAGGGTCGCCACGCGACACCGTCACCCGAGAGCTGGCCCACGAGCCGTTCGGCTGGCGACCCACCACTCTGCTGATCACGATCCGCCGCTACCGGTGCACCGGCTGCGGTCACGTCTGGCGCCAGGACACCAGCAAGGCCGCCGAGCCGCGAGCCAAGCTGTCGCGTCGCGGGCTGCGGTGGGCACTGGAAGGCATCGTGGTCGCCCACCTCACCGTCGCCCGCGTCGCCGAAGGCCTCGGGGTCGCGTGGAACACCGCCAACGACGCCGTCCTCGCTGAAGGCAAGCGGGCCCTGATCGACGACGCACACCGCTTCGACGGCGTCGCGGTGGTCGGCGTTGACGAACACGTCTGGCGCCACACCCGCCGCGGCGACAAGTACGTCACCGTGATCATCGACCTCACCCCGATCCGCGACGGGACCGGCCCAGCGCGGCTACTGGACATGGTCGAAGGCCGCTCCAAGCAAGCGTTCAAGACCTGGCTCGCCGCCCGAGCCGCACCCTGGCGCGAGGGCATCGAGGTCGTCGCGATGGACGGCTTCACCGGCTTCAAGACCGCCACCACCGAGGAACTGCCCGACGCGGACGCGGTGATGGATCCGTTCCACGTCGTCCGCCTGGCCGGCGACGCCCTCGACCGGTGCCGCCGCCGGATACAGCAAGCCATCCACGGACACCGCGGCCACAAGGGCGATCCGCTCTACTCCGCCCGCCGCACCCTGCACACCGGCGCCGACCTCCTCACCGACAAGCAGAAGGACCGACTGCGTGCCCTGTTCGCCGTCGATGCCCATGTCGAGGTCGAGGCAACCTGGGGCATCTACCAACGCATGATCGCCGCCTACCGGGAGCCCAACCGAGCCGAGGGACGCGAGCTGATGACCAAGTTGATCGCGTCAGTCAGCAGCGGGGTCCCCGCCGCGCTCACCGAGGTGATCACACTCGGCAGGACACTGAAGAAGCGAGCCGCCGACGTGCTCTCCTACTTCGACCGCCCCGGCACCAGCAACGGACCGACCGAGGCAATCAACGGCCGACTCGAGCACCTCCGCGGCTCGGCCCTCGGCTTCCGCAACCTCACCAACTACATCGCCCGCTGCCTGCTCGAGACCGGCGGCTTCAGACCGCGACTACACCGTGAAATGTGAAGAGCCGGGAAACTCCGCATCGCCCAGGGGGCGTCCGAGGAGTCGATCACGGCGGCGTGGACGGTCTCGGCATGCGTGTCCACACCTGCGACCGGAACCATCATTACTGTCGGTGCGCCCTGGGAGAGTGGGGTCATGGTCAACCGATCGGGCATCGACTCCCTGGACACTCCCGGTGTCCTGGCTGCGGTCGTCGATGCGCGTCGTGCGGCGGACCGTGCGGAGGCGGACTTGCTCGTGCTGGCGGCGCACTTCGCGGACCTGCACCCGGTGGTCGAGGGGGCCGCGGCGGCGGGTCACGGCGACCCGGGGCTGGCCGGGATCGGCCCGGTGGCCGGTGGGGAGCGGCTGCAGCTGCTGGGTGGGGTGGGCACCCCGGCGGTGGCGGAGTTCGCCGTCGACGAGCTCGCGGCCGCGTTGGGGATCTCGATCGGGCAGGGCAAGGCGCTGGTCGGCGAAGCCCTGGAGCTGCGGCACCGGCTGCCGCGGCTGTGGGAGCTGGTGCTCCGGGGCCTGTTGCAGGCGTGGAAGGCCCGCCAGGTCGCCCGGGAGACCATCGACCTCTCGCCCGCGGCGGCGGCGTACGTGGACCGGCACGTCGCGGTGGTCGCCGCCCGGAACCGGCTGCCGTACCTGGGCCGGCTGGTCCAAGAGGCGATCGCCCGCTGCGACCCCGAGCACGCCGCCGAGCGCGAGCAGCGCGAGCGGGACCGGCGCGGGGTGTGGGTCGACCACCGCGGCCAGGCCGCGACCGCGACGATCACCGCCGTGGTCGACGCGATCGACGGGGTCGCCTTCGACGCCCGCGTCGGCCAGGTCGCCGCCACCCTGGCCGAGCTCGGCGACACCTCCGCAGAGCAGGTCCGCCGGGCGCGGGCGGTGGGGATCGTGGCGAACCCGCAGCGGGCGCTGTGGCTGACCGGCACCGACCGCGGTGCCCAGGCCGCGGCCCTGGCCGGCGGACTCACGGCTGGTCGGGTTGCTGGAGCACCCGTTGTTCGCCGACCTCGACCCCGCCACGATCCTCGATGCCCAGGGCCGGCTCACCGGTGCCGGGCTGGCCGAGCACGCCACCCGGCCCACCAGCCGCCCCGCCGCGCACGGTGGCAGGGCCGCGGGGGTCGGGGCGATGGTGTACCTGCACCTGGACCCCCACGCCGTCCAGACCCTCGTGCAGGCCCTCACCGGCACCACCCACGACACCGCCGACACCAGCAGCGACGCGGGGGCGGCGGTCGCGGTGGAGGAGCGCTACGGCGCGATCACCCTGGCGCTGCTGCGCGAGTGGCTCGGCGCGGTCGACCAGATCACCGTGCGGCCGGTGCTGCACCTGACCGACCCCGCAGACCCGGCCACGACCGCGGGGGCCGGGGCGCTGGGTGCGGGCACGAAGGCGACCGTGGCCTACGCGCCGCCGGAGTCGATGGCCGAGCTCGTCCGGCTGCGCGACCAGCGCTGCGTGTTCCCCGACTGCCAGCACCCCGCCCGCGCAGCCGACCTGGACCACATCACCAACCACGACCCCGCCGCCGACCCCGCCGTCGCCCTCGATGCCGGGGACGTCACGGGGTTGACGCATCCGCTGAACTTCGCGCCGCTGTGCCGCCACCACCACCGGGTGAAGACCCACTCCGGCTGGCGCTACCGGCGACGCCCCGACGGCAGCTACCACTGGACCGCCCCGCACGGCCAGACCTACCTCGTCAGCCCCGGCCGACACGGCGGCACCCGCCACCCCGAGACCGACAGCGCTGACGGCGTGGCAGCTCCCGCCGGCGCGAGTCCACCGGGCCACGCCGCTCCGAGCTCCTCGCGCCACGGAGACAAGAGTCCGCCCGAGCCGGCCGACTCGCATCCTCCCTCGCCCGCCACCGTGTCAAGGGAGACCACCGGTCCACCCGACGACACCGGTCCACCGGACGCCACTGGACCACCCGACGAAGCGCGCGGCGACCACGCCGCCTGAACGACACCGACCCGGACAACCCGAAGAATCAGAACACGACCCTCGACACCCGGCAGACGCGCACGCCCTGCCGGGTGCCGGCATGCCCGGAGAACCGGCGTGGTTCCACCAGCTTCGGGGTGCGCCTGCGCGCCGGTCCCGTCTCGACGTTGCCGTCCTTGTCCGCTCTGGCGGGACGCCTGCCCGCCTGCGTCGTGGGGGACCAGCTGTTGCAGACCGAGGAGACGGCAACGCCACCGACCGTGGCCGCTCGTAGGCCGCCGATCGCAGGCCGTTCCACGCAGCCCATCCCCGACCACTCAGCTCGTCATGAGCCACGCAGCGCTCGGGGGTGATGGTCAGGAGACCGCCTTCCGCACCAGGCCGACGACCTGCTTCTCCACCTCGGGTGTCCACGTCTGGAGCGCGTACGTCACCGGCCACACGTCGCCGTCGTCGAGGCGGGCGGCGTCCTGGAAGCCGAGGGTGGAGTACCGGTAGTTGAACTTGCCGGCGTTCTGGAAGAACACGACCACCTTGTCCTCGGCGTTGGCGTACGCGGGCATGCCGTACCACGTCTTCGGCGACAGGGCCGGCGCGTGGGTGGTGACCGCCACGTGCACGCGCTCGGCGAGCGCCCGGTCCTCTGGCGACATGGCGGCGATGCTGTCGAGGACCGCCTGCAGGCCATCGGCCTTCTTGGCGCCCTTCCGGCCCTCGGCACGCAGCTCGGCCGCGCGCTGCTTCATCGCGGCGCGTTCCTCAGCGGTGAAGCCGTCGGAGGTGGTCTCGGCGCTTTCGGTCCCCATGTCGAGCCTTTCTCGGTCGAGGCCGGCGCGGCGCCGGCCCATGACGGAAGGCTAGGCAGCAGAACCGCTCCGGTGCTTCTCGATTCCTGATCCGTTCCCGCCGCAATGGCGCGCTGCCGGACGCGACGTCGTGCTCGACTTCTCCTTCTGGTCACGGCGCATGCGCGAGGACTACCGCCGGCTGCTCGAGCCCACCGGGGTCGTGCCGGAGATCGTCTACCTGGCCACCGACCGCGCCACCGTCCTCGAGCGTCCTGCGCACCCGACGGGGTGAGTCACAGCGACGACTTCGCGATCAGCGAGGAGCTGGCCACGCAGTTACGTCGACCACTTCGAGCCACCGACGCCCGACGAGGGCCCGATGACGGTCATCCGCTGACGCACCGGCCCGACCGCGCACCGATTTCTGAGCCGGAGGCGTCCTTCGTTAGACTGGGCGGCTGCCGCCTACGGCGGTCCGGCGATCGAGCCAAGACCCACCCCTGACCTCCGAAGCGAAGGCAACGACTGCGCGATGGCAACGACCAACGACCTCAAGAACGGCATGGTGCTCAACCTCGACGGCCAGCTCTGGTCGGTCACCTGGTTCCAGCACCACAAGCCCGGCAAGGGCGGCGCCGTCGTGCGGACCAAGCTGAAGAACATCGAGTCCGGCAAGACCGTCGACAAGACCTTCAACGCAGACGTGAAGGTCGACGTGGCGAACGTCGACAAGCGGACGATGCAGTACCTCTACAACGACGGCACCAGCTACGTCTTCATGGACACCTCGACCTACGACCAGCTCGAGGTCACCCCCGAGATCGTGGGCGAGTCCAAGAACTTCATGCTCGAGAACCAGGAGGCGATCGTCGCCACCAACGACGGTCGGGTCCTGTACATCGAGCTCCCGGCCTCGGTCGAGCTGTCGGTGGAGTACACCGAGCCCGGCCTGCAGGGTGACCGGTCCACCGGGGGCACCAAGCCCGCCCGTCTCGAGACCGGCCACGAGATCAACGTGCCGCTGTTCATCACCACCGGCGAGAAGATCAAGGTCGACACCCGCGACAGCTCCTACCTCGGCCGCGTCAGCTCCTGATGCCCTCCGCACGCTCCAAGGCTCGCAAGCGGGCCCTCGACATCCTCTTCGAGTGCGAGATGCGCCGCACCTCGATCCCCGACACGCTGAACGAGCGCGTCGTGGCGGGTGAACCGCCGGTCAACGAGTACACCGTCGAGCTGATCCGCGGCATCCTGGAGCACCGGGACCGCATCGACGAGGTGCTCACCAGCTACGCCCAGGGCTGGACGCTCAGCCGGATGCCGGCCGTGGACCGCAACGTGCTGCGCCTCGGCGTGCTCGAGGTGCTCTACGTCGACGACGTCCCCGACGCGGTCGCGGTCAGCGAGGCGATGAACCTCGTGCGCGACCTGTCCACGGACGAGTCGCCGGCGTTCGTCAACGGCATCCTCGGCGCGATCCTGCGCGACAAGCCGGCGCTCTCCGCCTGAGGCTGGGCGCCGCGGTCAGGCACGGAGCCGCACGCGACGCGCGTGCAACAGCTCGTATGCCGGCCGGCAGGCCTCCGCCACCGCGGCATCGTGCTCCGAGAGCCGCACGTCTCGCGGCCGCCACGGCTCGAAGCCGGTCGAGTCCAGGACCGCGTCGTACCAGTGCGGAGCCCACACGCCGTCGGTCGGGCGGGGCCCGGGCGGCCACGACAGCATCCGGTCGGTGAGGTCGAGGCCCAGCCAGTCGCACAGCCACCGCAGGTGGGCCTCCGGCGCGCGCAGGACGTCGCCGGCGTCGAGGACCGGCACCTCGAGGCCGGCGTCGTCCCAGAATCGCGCGAGCCGCTCCTGCTGGAGCAGCCCGATGTCGGCCGGCTCGCACGCCTCCCGGGACCGGACGTAGGAGGCGACCACCTCGCGCGGGTCCCGCACCAGCAAGACGTTGCGGAAGCGCAGCGTCCATGCGAGGTCCATCCCGCCGGGGACGTGGTGGCTCATGTGCTTGGCGTAGTGCACCCGCCGGCCGGCGGGCAGGGGCACGTCCAGGGCGGCCACGGCGTCCGCGTAGTCGTTCGGCTGCGAGGCCAGCACCTCCGCGCGGCCAGGGTGCTCGATGCCGGTGGCGGCGAGGTAGGCGGCGTACAGCGGCTCGTCGACGACCACGGTGTCGGGCCGGTTCTCCCAGGAGCGCATCATCGCGGTCGAGATGTTCCTGGGCCCGCTCCACATCGCGACCCGGACAGTTCCCCCGGCCCGTGCGGTCACGGTGCGGTCCGCCCCGCGACGTCGCTGCGCACCAGCTCGACGTACAGCTCCTGGAGCCGCCCGACGACCGGCCCGCGGGTCCCGGTGCCGATCGTCCGCCCGTCGACGCTGCGCACCGGCACGACCCCGGCGAACGTGCCGGTCACGAACGCCTCGCGCGCGCTGTAGACGTCGGTGAGGCTGAACGTCGTCTCCCGCGCGGTGATGCCGGCCTCGCGGCAGACCCGCAGCACGTTGCCGCGGGTGATGCCACCCAGGCAGAAGCGGCCGTCGGAGGTCCACACCTCCGGCTCGTCCTCGGTGCCGGTGACGATGAAGAAGTGGGTGCTGTTGCACGTGGCGACGAAGCCGTGCGGGTCCAGCATCAGCGCCTCGTCCGCTCCGGCGGTGTAGGCCTGGATGCACGCGGTGATGTCGTTGAGCTTGCTGTGCGCGTTGAGCTTCGGGTCGAGGGTGTCGGGGGTGGCCCGGCGGACGTGGGTCGTGAACAGCGTGATGCCCTCGGTGACGGTGCGCGGCATGACCTCCTTGTGCTCGGCGATGATCACCACGGTGGCGGGGCCCACGGTGACCCGCGGGTCCTGGTACGGCGTCCGCTTGACGCCTCGCGTCACCATCAGCCTCAGGTGCACGCCGTCGGTCATCGCGTTGGCGGTCAACGTCTCGTACAGCGCCGCGGTGAGCTCCTCGCGGGTCATGCCGATGTCGAGCAGAAGCGCCTTCGCCCCCTCGAAGAGCCGGTCGAGGTGCAGGTCGAGGAAGGCCGGGTGGCCGCCGCTGACCCGCAGCCCCTCCCAGACACCGTCCCCGAGCACGAACCCGGAGTCGAAGACCGACACCACCGCCTGCGCCCGGGGCTTGAGCTCGCCGTTGACCCAGACCAGCACCTCGTCGTTGCGGGGGTCGTCCTCGAAGTCGTGGGTGCCGTGAGCCATGGGGCTCACCCTACGAGGAAGGGATCTCCGGGTGCCGTTGTTGTCAGCCGTATGAAGAACATCGGCTTCCTCTCCTTCGGCCACTGGACGCCCTCGCCGCACTCGCAGACCAGGTCCGCCTCCGACGCGCTGCTGCAGTCGATCGAGCTCGCGGTCGCCGCCGAGGAGCTCGGCGCGGACGGCGCCTACTTCCGCGTCCACCACTTCGCGCGCCAGCTCGCCTCGCCGTTCCCGCTGCTCGCCGCGGTCGGGGCCAGGACCAGCCGGATCGAGATCGGCACCGGTGTGATCGACATGCGCTACGAGAACCCGCTCTACATGGCCGAGGACGCCGGGGCCGCCGACCTCATCGCGGGCGGTCGGCTGCAGCTCGGCATCAGCCGGGGCTCACCGGAGCAGGTCGTCGACGGGTTCCGCTACTTCGGCCACGTCCCGGCCGAGGGGTCCGACCACGCGGCGATGGCTCGTGAGCACACGCGCGTGCTGCTCGACGTCCTCGAGGGCGAGGGTTTCGCCGAGCCCAGCCCCCGGCCGATGTTCCCCAACCCGCCCGGTCTGCTGCGGCTCGAGCCGCACTCGCCCGGTCTGCGCGAGCGCATCTGGTGGGGTGCCGGCACCCGCCGCACCGCCGAGTGGACCGCCGCGCAGGGGATGAACCTGATGAGCAGCACCCTGCTGACCGAGGACACCGGGGTGCCCTTCCACCGGCTCCAGGCCGAGCAGGTCCAGCGGTTCCGCGACGCCTGGACGGCGGCCGGGCACGCCCGCGACCCGCGCGTGTCGGTGAGCCGGAGCATCTTCCCGATCGTCGACGACCGCGACCGGGCCTACTTCGGGCAGGAGACCCGGAGCCAGGACCAGGTCGGCTTGCTCGACGGAGGTGCGGCCCGCTTCGGCAAGACGTACGCCGGCGAGCCGGACCAGCTGGTGAAGGAGCTCGCCGAGGACGAGGCCGTCGCCGCCGCCGACACGCTGCTGCTCACGGTGCCCAACCAGCTGGGCGTCGACTACAACGCCCACCTGCTCGAGAGCCTGCTCACCCACGTCGCCCCGGGTCTGGGCTGGCGGTGAGGGCCGCGGCGGCTCAGCTGCCGCTGCCGCCCAGCCCGTCGAGCGCCTCCATGTCGTCGGCGCCGAGCTCGAAGCCGCCGACGTCCGCGTTGGAGCGGATCCGCTCAGGCTTCGACGACTTCGGGATCACGATCGTCCCGTGCTGCAGGTGCCAGCGGACGATCACCTGCGCGGGCGTGCGCCCCAGCCGCTCGGCGATCGCGGTGATCGTCGGGTCGGTCAGCGTGCCGCCGCGCAGGGCGCTGTAGCCCTCCAGCGCGACCGACCGGTCGGCGTGCGCGGACACGACGGAGGCGTCGTAGAGCAGCGGGCTCCACTTGATCTGGTTCACCGCCGGGGTGACGTCGGTCGCGGCGACGAGCTGGTCGATCTGCTCGGCGGAGTAGTTGCTGACCCCGATGTCGCGGACCAGACCCGCCTCGCGGGCGGCGACGAACGCCTCCCAGGTGGCCACGCGGTCCTTCTCCGAGTCGGCGGTCCAGTGCACCAGCCAGAGGTCGACGTGGTCGGTGCCGAGGTTCTCGAGGCTCTGCTCGAGCGTCTCGCGCTCCTTGCCGGCGCGGTCCGGCGGGCACTTGGTCGTGACGAACACCTGGTCCCGCGCCACACCGCTCCCGGACAGGGCGGACCCGACCTCCGCCTCGTTGCCGTAGACGGTCGCGGTGTCGAGGTGGCGGTAGCCGGTCTCCAGGGCGGCAGCGGTGGCGGCCACGGCGTCCTGGTCCCTGATCTGCCAGGTCCCGAAGCCGAGCAGCGGCATGTGCGCCCCACTGGGGAGGGAGACGGACTGCTGGGGGAGTGAGGTCATGACCTCGAACCTAGAGGGGACGGGCAAGCGCGTGGCAGGCTGGGCGAATGAGCGAGCATGAGACAGACGTCGTCGTCGTCGGACTCGGACCCGGCGGCGAGTCGGTCGCCACCCGGCTGGCCCAGGCCGGGCTCGGGGTGGTCGCCGTGGACCGCCGGCTCGTGGGCGGGGAGTGCCCCTACTTCGGCTGCATCCCGAGCAAGATGATGGTGCACGCCGCCGGCCTGCTCGCCGACGCCCGCCGGGTGAACGGCAGCGCCGGCCGGTCCAGCGTGACGCCCGACTGGTCCCCGGTGCACGCCCGCATCCGGGACGAGGCCACCGCGGACTGGGACGACCAGGCGGCCGTGGACCGGCTGGAGAAGGCCGGCGCCACCTTCGTGCGCGGCGAGGCCCGGCTGGCCGGCCACCGCCGCGTCGAGGTCGGGGGGACGACGTACGTCGCCCGGGCCGGCGTGGTTCTCAACACCGGGACCGACCCGGCCGCGCCGCCCATCGACGGGCTCGACGCCACGCCGTACTGGACCAACCGCGACGCCGTCCGCGCCGAGACCGCGCCCCGCTCGCTGGCGGTGATCGGCGGCGGCGCGATCGGTGCCGAGCTGGCGCAGGCGTTCGCCCGGTTCGGCACCGAGGTGACGCTGCTCGAGGTCGCCGACCGGATCCTGGCCCCCGAGGAGCCCGAGGCCAGCGCCGTGGTCACCGAGGCCTTCGGCCGCGAGGGCATCTCCGTGCTGACGGGGGTGAGCATCGACCGGGTGGACCACGCCGAAGGGCGGTTCTCCCTCACGGTGGGCGATCGCACCGTGACCGCGGACAGGTTGCTGGTGGCGGCCGGTCGCCGCCCCAACCTGCGCGGGCTGGGGCTGGACACCGTCGGTCTCGACGACGGGGCGCGCGAGGTGCCCGTCGACGACCGGATGCGGGCCGGGGACGGGCTGTGGGCGATCGGCGACATCACCGGCAAGGGCGCCTGGACGCACATGTCGATGTACCAGGCCGGCATCGCGGTGCGCGACCTCCTCGGAGAGGGTGGGCCCGCGGCGCAGTACCACGCGGTGCCGCACGTGACGTTCACCGAGCCGGAGGTCGGCGGGGTCGGGATGACCGAGAAACAGGCGCGCGACGCCGGTTTGTCGGTGCAGGTCGGCAGCACCGACCTCGCCTCCTCGACCCGCTGCTGGATCGCCGGCGCCAGCGGCTTGGTCAAGCTGGTCGCCGACGCGGACCGGGGGGTGCTGGTCGGCGCGACGGTGGTCGGCCCGACGGGCGGGGAGGTCCTGTCGATGCTCGTGACAGCGGTGCACGCGCAGGTGCCGGTCGAGACGCTGCGCTCGATGATCTACGCCTACCCGACCTTCCACCGCGCCGTCGAGTCCGCCCTCGCCGACCTGTCGTAGGCAGTAGCATGCTCCCCTCATCGCGGCCTCGTTCTCGGGCTGCTCGACAGGGGGTTCCATGAAGAAGATCAGTCTGCCTACGCGATCCCGCCGTCCGGCTCGCACAAGGTGACCAAGTCCGCCACCTACCAGACGAAGGTGACCGCCGGCGCACGGATCTCCGGCGGGGTCACCGTCAAGGTGCAGAACGAGATCATCGGCGAGGCCGAGGCGCGTCTGGACACGAAGCTGCAGACCAGCGGCGCGCACACCGTCGGCAAGACCGTCTCGGTCACCGACACGGTCTCCAACAAGACCTCGCACAACCAGCTCTTCCCTTTCTTCAGAGGCGTCATGAAGGCCACCGGGAAGTGGCGCAAGTCGTTCTGCAGCATCTACTACACCAGCCCTGGCGAGCAGTTCGTCGGCTTCCGGGTGTGGTGGTCCTACGGGCGGTGGACGTCGTTCAACGTCAACACCAGCGGCGCCGTCCGCTGCGGGGCCGGCACGAAGTACCTCAACGCGGTCGCCAAGCTCGCGCTCAAGCAGGGCTGCGCCGGCTGAGGGGTCCGTCCCCGCGCCGCAGTGCCGTCCTGACAGGTGGACAGCGCCGCGGCGCGTTCTCGGGCGGCCGCGGAGGCTGGTAGCCTCAGCGTCGTTCGACATCCTTTAACGAGCCGTCCCGTGAGGCGGAGAAGGAGGTCCGGCACTCCTCGTGTGTGCGCAGCCTGCTCCCGGAGCCCCCGAGGGCTCCCTCCCCGGCGGTTCCACCGTCATGGACGCGCGTGACGTCGCCCGCGCACTGACCCGCATCGCCCACGAGATTCTCGAGCGCAACAAGGGCGCCTCGGACCTCCTCCTGCTCGGCATCCCCTCCCGCGGCGTCCCGCTCGCGCACCGGATCGCGACCAAGATCGCCGCCGTGGAGGGCGTCGAGGTCCCGGTCGGCTCGCTCGACGTGACGATGTACCGCGACGACCTGCGGATGCGGCCGGCCCGGCCGCTCACCCACACCGACATCCCTACCGGCGGCATCGACGGCAAGGTGGTCGTCCTCGTCGACGACGTGCTGTTCTCCGGCCGGACCATCCGTGCCGCACTCGACGCCATGAACGACCTCGGCCGGCCCCGGGCCGTGCGGCTGGCCGTGCTCGTCGACCGCGGTCACCGTGAGCTGCCGATCCGGGCCGACTTCGTCGGCAAGAACCTGCCCACCTCGCTCGTCGAGAGCGTCGCGGTCCGCCTCGCCGACCTCGATGACGCGGACTCGGTGACGATCTCCGGAGGCGCCCGATGAAGAAGCACCTGCTCAGCGCGGGCGACCTGTCCCGCGACGACGCGGAGCTGGTCCTGAGGACGGCCGAGGAGCTCCGGTCGCTGGCGGACCGGCCGATCAAGAAGCTGCCCGCGCTGCGCGGCCGCACGATCGTCAACCTCTTCTTCGAGGACTCCACGCGCACCCGGATCTCCTTCGAGGCCGCCGCCAAGCGGCTCTCCGCCGACGTCATCAACTTCTCCGCGAAGGGCTCGAGCCTGAGCAAGGGCGAGTCGCTGAAGGACACCGCGCTGACCCTCGAGGCGATGGGAGCCGACGCGGTGGTCGTGCGGCACTGGGCCTCGGGCGCGCCGCACCTGCTGGCCCACGCGGGCTGGTCGCGCAGCAGCGTCATCAACGCCGGCGACGGCACCCACGAGCACCCGACCCAGGCGCTGCTCGACGCGTTCACGATGTGGCGCCACCTCGGTGACCTCGACGGCCGCCGGGTGGCGGTGGTCGGCGACGTGCTGCACAGCCGGGTGGCCCGGTCCAACGCGCTGCTGCTGCGCACGCTCGGCGCCGAGGTCACGCTGGTGGCCCCGCCGACGCTGCTGCCCGTCGGCGTGGACGGGTGGGGGGTGGAGACCTCGTACGACCTCGACGCGGTGCTGCCCAAGGCCGACGTGGTGATGATGCTGCGGGTGCAGCGCGAGCGGATGAACCTGAGTGGTGGAGGGTTCTTCCCGACGGTGCGCGAGTACAGCCGCCGCTACGGCCTCGACGGCCGCCGGATGGCGAACCTGCAGGAGCACACGATCGTGATGCACCCCGGGCCGATGATCCGCGGCATGGAGATCACCGCCGACGTCGCCGACTCCCAGCGCTCGGTGATCGTCGAGCAGGTCACCAACGGGGTCGCGGTCCGGATGGCGGTGCTCTACCTGCTGCTCGGCGGCAGCGAGCCCGCGGTCGCGACCGAACCGCACGACACCAGCGACGTCACCGCACGAGGAGCCCTGTGAGCACGTACCTGATCCGGGGCGCAGCCGTCCTCGGCGGCGACCCCACCGACCTGGTCCTGAAGGACGGCGTGATCGCCGAGATGGGCACCGGGCTGAGCGCCTCCTCGGCCGAGGTCGTCGACGCCGACGGCCTGGTGGCCCTGCCCGGCCTGGTCGACCTGCACACGCACCTGCGCGAGCCCGGCCGGGAGGACGCCGAGACCGTCGAGACCGGCACCCTCGCAGCGGCGGTCGGCGGCTTCACCGCGGTGCACGCGATGGCCAACACCGACCCCGTCGCTGACACGGCCGGCGTCGTGGAGCAGGTGTGGCGGCTCGGCCGCGAGGCCGGGCACTGCGACGTGTTCCCGGTCGGCGCGGTCACCGTCGGGCTGGACGGCCAGCGCCTCGCCGAGCTGGGCGCGATGGCCGACTCGGCGGCCCGCGTGCGGGTGTTCTCCGACGACGGCAGGTGCGTCTCGGACGCCGTGCTGATGCGCCGTGCGCTGGAGTACGTCAAGGCGTTCGACGGCGTGGTGGCCCAGCACGCCCAAGAGCCCCGCCTCACCGAGGACGCGCAGATGAACGAGGGTGAGCTCTCGGGCCGCCTCGGCCTGCGCGGCTGGCCCGCGGTCGCCGAGGAGGCGATCATCGCGCGCGACTGCCTGCTCGCCGCCCACGTCGGCTCGCGGCTGCACGTGTGCCACGTCTCGACCGCGGGGTCGGTGGAGATCGTCCGCTGGGCCAAGAGCAAGGGCTGGGACGTCACCGCCGAGGTGTGCCCCCACCACCTGCTGCTCACCGACGAGCTGGCGAGCAGCTACGACCCCCTCTACAAGGTCAACCCGCCGCTGCGCTCGGCCGCCGACGTCGAGGCACTGCGCGCCGGGCTGGCCGACGGCACCATCGACGTGGTCGCCACCGACCACGCGCCGCACCCGCACGAGGACAAGGACTGCGAGTGGCAGGCCGCCGCCTTCGGCATGATCGGCCTGGAGACCGCGCTGCCGATCGTGCAGCAGACGATGGTGGACACGGGTCTGGTCGACTGGGCCGGGGTGGCGCAGCGGATGTCGACGGTGCCGGCCCGGATCGGCCGGCTCGGCGACCACGGCCGCCCGCTCGCGGTCGGCGAGCCCGCGCACGTCGTGCTCTACGACCCGGCCGCGCCCCACGCCGTCGACCCGGCCCAGACCGTGTCGCTCTCGCGCAACACGCCGTACGCCGGCCGCGAGCTGCCCGGCCGGGTCGTCGCCACGTTCCTGCGGGGCACCCCCACCGTCCTCGACGGCAAGCCCGCATGAACCTGTCCACGTGGCAGTCCGTCGTGCTGCTGCTGGTGGTGCTGCTCGCGCTCTACGCGTTGATGTGGCGGGGCTGGCGGCGCCGGGCGGCCAAGCACGACCTGCCGCCGCTGCTGCCGGTGCCGCCGGTCGACGAGCTGCCCGACGCCCGGCTGGACGCCGGTGCCCGCTACTTCGGGACCACCGTCGCCGGTGACTGGCTCGACCGGGTCGTCGCCCGCGGGCTGGGCGCGCGCAGCAGCTGCCGGCTGCGGCTGTCGGAGGCGGGGCTGGACGTGGTCCGGCCCGCCGGGCCGTTCCGGATCCCCGCGGAGGCGCTGTGCGGGGCCCGGCACGACCAGGGCATCGCCGGCAAGGTGGTGCCGCCGCACGGGATCCTCGTGGTCACGTGGCGCCACGGCGACCTCACGCTCGACTCCGGCTTCCGGCTCACCGACGACTCGGTGGCCGCCGCAGGAGCCACCGGGGCCCACAACGCGTGGGTCCGCTCGATCTCGGAGACGGCCAGCAGCCGTCCCGAGCCCGCCGAAGGGGAGAACGCATGAGCAGCCATCGCAGGACCACGGCCCTCCTGGTGCTCGAGGACGGCCGCGCCTTCCGCGGCGAGGCCTTCGGTGCCGAGGGGGAGACGTTCGGCGAGGCGGTCTTCTCGACCGGGATGACCGGCTACCAGGAGACGCTCACCGACCCGTCGTACCACCGGCAGGTCGTGGTGATGACCGCGCCGCACGTCGGCAACACCGGCATGAACGACGAGGACCGCGAGTCCGGCCGGATCTGGGTCGGCGGGTTCGTGGTGCGCGACCCTGCCCGGGTCCCGAGCAGCTGGCGCTCGCGCCGGTCGCTCGACGACGCGCTGCGCGAGCAGGGCGTCGTCGGCATCAGCGGCGTGGACACCCGTGCGCTCACCCGGCACCTGCGCGAGCGCGGTGCCATGCGGGTGGGCATCTCCACCACCGAGGGCGACGCGCAGGCGCTCCTCGAGCGGGTGCTGGCCTCCGCGGAGATGGCCGGCACCGAGCTCGCCGACGAGGTCACCACCACCGAGCCCTACGTGGTGAGGGCGCACTCCTCCGGCCCCGGCACCGGCGGCAAGCGGTTCACGGTCGCGGCGATCGACCTCGGCATCAAGGCGAACACCCCGCGGATGATGGCCGAGCGCGGCATCGAGGTCCACGTGCTGCCCTCGACCACCGGCCTCGACGAGGTGCTCGCCGTGGAGCCGGACGGCGTCTTCTACTCCAACGGGCCCGGCGACCCGGCGGCGACCACCCACCAGATCGAGCTGCTGCAGCAGCTGCTCGAGCGCGGGGTGCCCTACTTCGGGATCTGCTTCGGCAACCAGCTGTTCGGCCGCGCGCTCGGGCTGGACACCTACAAGCTGAAGTACGGCCACCGCGGCATCAACCAGCCGGTGATGGACCGCACCACCCGCAAGGTGGAGGTCACCGCGCACAACCACGGCTTCGCGGTGCAGTGGCCCGAGGGCGTTCCCCTCGAGGAGCCGGTGCGGACACGGTACGGCGCGGCGACGGTCTCGCACGTGTGCCTCAACGACGACGTCGTCGAGGGCCTCGAGCTGCGCGACGACGACGGGGCCCTGCGGGCGTTCAGCGTGCAGTACCACCCGGAGGCGGCAGCCGGTCCGCACGACGCGGCGTACCTGTTCGACCGGTTCACCGCACTGCTCGAAGGGGAGATCTGAGATGCCGAAGCGCACCGACATCGACAGCGTGCTGGTGATCGGCTCGGGGCCGATCGTCATCGGCCAGGCCTGCGAGTTCGACTACTCCGGGACGCAGGCGTGCCGGGTGCTGCGTGAGGAGGGCCTGCGCGTGGTGCTGGTCAACTCCAACCCGGCCACGATCATGACCGACCCCGAGTTCGCCGACGCCACCTACGTCGAGCCGATCACCCCGGAGTTCGTCGAGAAGGTGATCGAGAAGGAGCGCCCGGACGCGCTGCTGGCCACCCTGGGCGGGCAGACCGCGCTCAACGCGGCGATCGCGCTGGCCGAGGCCGGCGTGCTCGAGAAGTACGGCGTCGAGCTGATCGGCGCGAGCATCGAGGCGATCCACCGCGGGGAGAACCGCGAGTCGTTCAAGCGGATCGTCGAGGAGCTCGGGGGAGAGGTCGCCCGGTCCGTCATCTGCCACTCCATGGAGGACTGCCTCGGCGCGGCCGACCAGCTCGGCTACCCGATGGTCGTGCGCCCCAGCTTCACCATGGGCGGCGCCGGGTCCGGGATGGCCTACGACCAGGACGACCTGCGCCGCATCGCCGGTGCCGGTCTGGCCGCCAGCCCGACCACCGAGGTGCTCCTGGAGGAGTCCATCCTCGGCTGGAAGGAGTACGAGCTCGAGGTCATGCGCGACCGCGCCGACAACGTGGTGATCGTGTGCAGCATCGAGAACCTGGACCCGATGGGCGTGCACACCGGCGACTCGATCACGGTGGCGCCGGCGATGACGCTGACCGACCGGGAGTACCAGCACCTGCGCGACCTGTCGCTGGGGATCATCCGCTCGGTCGGGGTGGACACCGGCGGCTGCAACATCCAGTTCGCGGTCAACCCCGCCGACGGTCGCGTCGTGGCCATCGAGATGAACCCCCGGGTGTCGCGCTCCAGCGCGCTGGCCTCGAAGGCGACCGGCTTCCCGATCGCCAAGATCGCCGCCAAGGTGGCGATCGGCTACACGCTCGACGAGATCCCCAACGACGTGACGGCCGAGACGCCGGCCAGCTTCGAACCGACGCTCGACTACGTCGTGGTGAAGGTGCCCCGCTTCGCGTTCGAGAAGTTCCCGTCGGCGGACCCGGTCCTGACCACGCACATGAAGTCGGTCGGCGAGGCGATGGCGATCGGGCGCAGCTTCAGCGAGGCGCTGCAGAAGGCGCTGCGCAGCCTGGAGAAGAAGGACGCGGTGTTCGACTGGAGCCACCGCTGGGTGGACCTGGACAAGGCCGCCCTGCTCGAGGAGATCCGGGTCCCGCACGACGGCCGGCTCAAGAAGGTCATGGACGCGCTCCGGGCCGGCGCCAGCGCCGAGGAGATCTTCCAGGTCACCGGGATCGACCCCTGGTTCGTCGACCAGCTGGCGCTCGTCAACGAGGTCGCGCTGGACGTGCTCGACGCCGCCGAGCTCACCCCCGACCTGCTGCGCAGCGCCAAGCGCCACGGCTTCTCCGACCATCAGATCGGGCGACTGCGCAACATGCCGGCCGACGTGGTCCGCGGCGTGCGGCACGCGCTCGGGATCCGGCCGGTCTACAAGACCGTCGACACCTGCGCGGCCGAGTTCGCGGCGCGGACGCCGTACCACTACTCCTCCTACGACGAGGAGAGCGAGGTCCAGCCGCGCGAGAAGCCGGCGGTGATCATCCTCGGCTCGGGGCCGAACCGGATCGGGCAGGGCATCGAGTTCGACTACTCGTGCGTGCACGCGGCGACCGCACTGTCGCGGGCCGGCTACGAGACCGTGATGGTCAACTGCAACCCCGAGACGGTCTCCACCGACTACGACACCGCCGACCGGCTGTACTTCGAGCCGCTGACGCTCGAGGACGTGCTGGAGGTGGTGCACGCCGAGACGCAGGCGGGCCCGATCGCGGGCGTCATCTGCCAGCTCGGCGGCCAGACGCCGCTCGGCCTGGCCCAGGGCCTCGAGGACGCCGGGGTGCCGATCGTCGGTACCTCGCCCGGCGCGATCCACCTGGCCGAGGAGCGCGGCGCGTTCGGCGAGGTGCTGGCCCAGGCCGGCCTGCCCGCCCCGAAGCACGGCACGGCCACGTCGTTCGAGCAGGCCCGCCGGGTCGCGCAGGGCATCGGCTACCCGGTCCTGGTGCGGCCCTCCTACGTGCTGGGCGGCCGCGGGATGGAGATCGTCTACGACGAGGAGACCCTCGAGGCCTACCTGGAGAAGCAGAGCGCGGGCGAGGACTTCTTCGCCGAGCACCCGGTGCTCGTCGACCGGTTCATCGACGACGCCGTCGAGATCGACGTCGACGCGCTGTTCGACGGCGACGAGCTGTTCCTCGGCGGCGTCATGGAGCACATCGAGGAGGCCGGGATCCACTCCGGCGACTCCTCCTGCGCGCTGCCGCCGATCACCCTCGGGGCCTCGGAGATCGAGCGGATCCGCCGGGCCACCGAGGCGATCGCGCGCGGGATCGGCGTGCGCGGCCTGATCAACATCCAGTACGCGCTCGGCTCCGACGTCCTCTACGTCCTCGAGGCCAACCCGCGCGCCAGCCGCACGGTGCCGTTCGTGTCGAAGGCGACCGCGACCCCCCTGGCGAGCGCGGCCGCCCGGCTGATGCTGGGCGAGTCGATCGCCGAGCTGCGACGGGCCGGGGTGCTGCCGGCCGAGGGCGACGGCGGCGAGCTGCCCCCCGACGCGCCGATCGCGGTCAAGGAGGCGGTGATGCCGTTCAACCGGTTCCGCACCCCCGACGGCCGCAACGTCGACACGGTGCTGGGACCGGAGATGAAGTCGACCGGCGAGGTGATGGGCTTCGACGCCGACTTCGGCACCGCGTTCGCCAAGGCGCAGACCGCGGCGTTCGGGTCGCTGCCGAGCGGCGGCAAGGTGTTCGTGAGCATGGCCGACCGCGACAAGCGCTCGATGATCTTCCCGATCAAGGTCCTCGCCGACCGCGGCTTCGAGATCCTCGCGACGCAGGGCACCGCCGAGGTGCTGCGCCGCAACGGCGTCGAGGTCACCGTGGTCCGCAAGCACTTCGAGGGGCCCGGTCCCCAGGGGGAGCCGACCACCGTCCAGCTGATCCAGGCCGGCGAGGTCGACCTGATCGTGAACACCCCCCACGGCCCGTCGGCGTCCGGAGGCCCGGCACGGCTCGACGGCTACGAGATCCGCACCGCGGCGATCATGGCGAACGTCCCGTGCATCACCACGGTGCAGGGACTCGGTGCGGCCGTGCAGGGGATCGAGGCGCAGCGGGCCGGCGGCATCGGGGTCCGCTCGCTGCAGGACTGGGCTGCGCGCGCGTGAGCGCCTACCGCCGGATCTTCGACCGCGTGCTCGTCCGCGTCGACGCGGAGCGTGCGCACCGGCTCGGCTTCCGGGCGCTCCGGGCGGCCGGTCCGGCCGTGAGCCGGCGCCGACCGCTGCCGAGCGCACCGGTGCAGGCACTGGGCCGGACGTTCCCCGGTCCGCTGGGCCTCGCGGCCGGCTTCGACAAGAACGCCGAGGGCATCGACGCGCTCGCCGCCGTCGGGTTCTCCTTCGTCGAGATCGGCACCGTCACCGCGCAGCCGCAGCCGGGGAACCCCCGGCCACGACTGTTCCGGCTGCCCGCCGACCGCGCCGTGGTCAACCGGATGGGCTTCAACAACGACGGCGCCGAGGCGGTGGCGCGGCGCCTCGCGGCCCGCGAGCGGCGGCGCTCGGGACGGCGACGTACCGGCCGCGAGGTCGTGCTCGGCGTCAACATCGGCAAGTCGAAGGCCGTGCCCGAGCACGACCAGGACGCGGTGCTCGCGGACTACGCGACGTCCACCCGGCTGCTGGCTCCCTACGCCGACTACCTGGTCGTCAACGTCAGCTCGCCGAACACGCCCGGCCTGCGCGACCTGCAGTCGGTCGCGCGGCTGCGCCCGCTGCTGCAGGAGGTGCGCCGGCAGGCCGACTCCGTACGAACCGACCGGGTGCCCCTGCTGGTCAAGATCGCGCCCGACCTCTCCGACGACGACGTGCACGCAGTGGCGGACCTCGCCGTCGAGCTCGGCCTCGACGGCATCGTCGCGACGAACACCACCGTCTCGCGCGGCGGTCTCCGCTCGGACCCCGAGGACGTCGCTCACGTCGGAGCCGGCGGCCTGTCCGGGGCACCGCTGCGGCCCCGGGCACTGGAGGTGCTGCGCTTGCTGCGCGCCCGGGTCGGGGCCGACATGACGATCATGGGGGTCGGCGGGATCGGCGACGCCGCCGACGCCCGGGAGCGACTCGACGCGGGCGCGACGCTGCTGCAGGCCTACACCGCGTTCGTCTACGAGGGCGCCTCGTGGCCGGCGCGCGTGCAGCGCGAGCTGGCGGGCCGATGAGGCGCGGCAGCGACGGGGGAGCGCAGGTCCTCGCGGTCAAGCGCGTCGGCGGGTTCCACCTGGTCACGTTCGTGGCCCCCGGCGTCGCCGAGACGTTCCGGCCCGGCAACCTCGTCGCCGTGACGGTCGGCGGAGCGCTCTCGGAGCGGCTGCTGCGGCGCACCTTCCCGATCCACGCGGCCCGGGCGGCCGGCGCCCACGGCGGCACCGTCGAGGTCGTCGTCGACGGGACCCGCCGCACCGATCCGGGCACCGCGTGGCTGCTGCGCGCCGCGCCGGGCACCCCGGTGGACCTGCTCGGCCCGCTCGGACGGCCGTTCGCGCTGCCGAAGGAGCCGGTCGCCTGCCTGCTCGTCGGCGACGGCGCGGGCAGCGCGCCGTTGTTCGCGCTCGCCGACCGGCTCAAGGAGCGCGGCTGCGTCGTGCACATGCTGCTCGGTGGCGCCCGCGACGGGCTGGTCTACGGTGCGCTGCAGGCGCGGCGGGCGGCCAGGGGCCTCACCGTCACCACCGAGGACGGGTCGGTCGGCCTGCACGGGAGCGTCGACACCGCACTGCCCGACCTGCTGGAGCGCACCGGCGCCGAGGTGGTCTACGCCTCGGCGCGGGCAGCCACCCTGCACGCGGTCGCGGCGCTGGCCGAGCAGCACGGGGCCTGGAGCCAGACCCTGCTCGACGAGGCCGACGTGCCGATGCCGTGCGCGGCGGGGCTGTGCCACGGCTGCGCGGTCCCGGTGGTGGGCGAGGAGGGCGTGACCCGGATGGTGCGCGCGTGCGTCGAGGGGCCGGTGTTCCGCGGGGACCGCGTGCGGTGGGCCGACCTGGGCGCCGTCCCGGAGGAGGCCCGGTGAGCGCCCCGGGCCGGTCGGGGCCCGACCTCGGCGTCGAGCTCCTCGGTGCCCCGCTCGCCACGCCGTTGCTCAGCGCCGCCGGGTGCGGCGGCACCGGTCGCGAGCTCGAGCCCCACCTCGACGACCTCGGCGCCTTCACGAGCCGGTCGCTGACGCTGGACGCCCAGCCCGGCGCCCCGGCCCCTCGGGTCGTGGAGACCCCCGCCGGCGTGCTGTGGCACACGGGCGGGCAGAACCCCGGCGTGCAGGCCTTCCTCGCCACGGAGCTGCCGTGGCTGGCGCAGCGCCGGGTCCGCACCGTGGTGTCCCTGGGCGCCACCACGGCCGGTGAGTACGCCGAGCTCGCCCGGCGCGTGGTCACCGCGCCGGGCGTCTGGGCGCTGGAGCTGGACCTGACCGCCCGGAACCGGGAGAGCCACGGCCGCCGGTTCTGCGACGACGGCTACCAGGCCGCGAAGGTGCTGACCGCCGTCCGCGAGAAGCTCCCGCCGGGGGTCCCGGTGCTCGCCAAGCTCGCCCCCGCCACGAACCTGCCCGACCTCGCCGGGGTCGTGGCCCGCGCGGGTGCCGACGCGCTGGTCCTCGTGCACGGCGCCCCGGGCCTCGCGTTCGACCCCGTGACCTGGCGGCCTGCCCTCGGCGCGGTGAGCGGCACCCTCTCCGGGCCGGCGGTGCTGCCGCTGGCGTTGCGCGCGGTGTGGGACGTGCACGCGCACCACCCGGAGCTGCCGCTGGTGGGCGCCGGAGGCGTCCGCAGCGGGTTCGACGTCGTGCAGATGCTGCTCGCGGGCGCCCGCGCGGTGCAGATCGGCACCACGCTGCTGCACGAGACGGGCGCTGCGGCCCGGATCGCCGCCGAGCTCCGCGAGGAGCTCGACCGGCACGGAGTCACCGATCCGGACCGGCTCGTCGGTGCCGGACACACCGCCCCCCAAGGAGCACGCCGATGACGTTCGGACACCGCCTCGCCGACGCGATCGAGGGCCGTGGCCGGCTCTGCGTCGGCATCGACCCGCACCCCGCCCTGCTGGACGACTGGGGGCTCACCGACTCCGCCTTCGGCCTGGAGAAGTTCGCGATGACCGCGGTGGAGGCCCTGGCCGGCACGGTGGCAGTCGTCAAGCCGCAGTCGGCCTTCTTCGAGCGGCACGGGTCGGCCGGGATCGCCGTGCTGGAGAAGGTCGTGACCGGCGCGCGGGAGCTCGGCACCCTGGTCGTCCTCGACGTCAAGCGCGGTGACATCGGGACGACTGCGCAGGCCTACGCCGACGCGTACCTGCGGGCCTCGGGCCCGCTCGCGGTGGACGCGGTCACGGTCAGCCCTTACCTGGGGACCGGAACGCTCGACCCGTTCCTGGACACCGCGCTGGCCCACGACGCGGGCGTCTTCGTGCTCGCGCTCACCTCCAACCCCGAAGCGCCGCAGCTGCAGCACGCGACCACCGCCGACGGCCGCACCGTCGCCGGCACGGTCCTGGCCGCCGTCGCCTCGGCCAACGCCGGCGTCGAGGGCCTCGGTTCGATCGGTGCTGTCGTCGGCGCCACGATCGGTCGGACCGAGGAGGACCTCGAGGTCAACGGCCCGCTGCTGGTGCCGGGCATCGGGGCCCAGGGCGGCACGGTCGACGACGTACGCCTGATCTTCGGGGCGGCGGCCCGCAACGTGCTGCCGAGCACCTCACGCGGCGTGCTGGGCGCGGGACCGCAGAAGCGGGCGCTGCACGAGGCCGCGCTGCGCGCCGCCGAGGAGTTCGCGGCGCTGGACCGGCCGCGCTGAGGAGCCGTTTCGACAGCCTCGGCACCCGGGAGGTAGAAACTCGGCATGGCACTCGACCGTGACAACCCGTTCGCCGCTCCGAGCACGCTTCCCTTCGCGTTCCCGCCGTTCGACCGCATCCGGACCGAGCACTACCGGCCCGCCTTCGACGCCGGCGTGGCCGAGCACCTCGACGAGATCGAGGCGATCGTGCGCCGTGACGAGCCCGCGACCTTCGAGAACACCCTCGAGCCGCTCGAGCGGTCCGGCGCGCTGCTGGACCGCACGATGCGGGTCTTCTACGAGATGGCGAGCTCGATGGCGACCCAGGAGATGCAGGACCTGGAGGCCGAGCTGATGCCCCGGTGGTCGGCCCACCGCGACGCCGTCCTGCTCGACGCCCGGCTGTTCGCCCGCGTCGACGCCGTCCACCGGGACGCCGCGGACCTCACCGCGGAGCAGCGCCGGGTGGTCGAGCGGCACCACACCGACTTCGTGCGCGCCGGCGCCGCTCTGCCGGTCGAGCGGCAGGAGGAGCTCAGGCGCCTCAACGACGAGATGAGCAAGGCCACCACCAGGTTCGGCTCCACGTTGCTCGCCGAGGCGAACGCGCGGGCGTTCCACGTGCTCGACCGCGACCGGCTCGACGGGCTCTCGGAGGACGCCGTGGAGTCGGCGGCCGCCGCGGCCAAGGAGCGCGACCTCGACGGCTACGTGCTGACGCTGTCCTCGCCGACGATCCAGCCGGTGATCTCCTCGCTGCGCGACCGGGACCTGCGCCGGCGCGTCCACGAGGCGTCGACGACCCGCGGCATGCGCGGCGGCGAGCACGACACCCGCGCGCTGGTGTCCCGGATCGCCGCGCTGCGCGCGCAGCGGGCCGGCCTGCTCGGCTATCGCGACCACGCGGCCTACGTCGTGGCCGACCAGACCGCCGGCAGCACCGGCGCGGTGACCGCGATGCTCGACGCCATGGCGGGACCGGCGATGGCGAACCTCGCGACCGAACGCGCCGACATCGAGGCAGCGATGAGCGCCGACGGCGTCGACGGGCCGGTGCAGCCCTGGGACTGGGCCTACTACGCCGCGCGGGTCAAGGCGGCGCGCTACGACCTCGACCCGGCCGCGCTGCGCCCCTACTTCGCGCTCGACCGGGTGCTGCACGACGGGGTCTTCTTCGCCGCGAACCGGCTCTACGGGGTCACCTTCGCCGAACGCGACGACCTGCCCGGCTACGCCCCCGACGTGCGGGCCTACGAGGTGCGCGACGGCGCGGGACCCGACGCGCCGCTGCTCGGCGTGTTCGTCTGCGACTGGTTCGCGCGTCCCACCAAGCGCGGCGGCGCCTGGATGGACGAGTTCGTCACCCAGTCCAGGCTGCTGGACCAGCGGCCGGTCGTCGTGGTCTGCCTCAACGTGCCCAAGCCGGCGCAGGGCCAGCCCGCGCTGATGAGCGTCGACGAGGTGCGCACCGCCTTCCACGAGTTCGGCCACGCCCTGCACGGGCTGTTCTCCGACGTCACCTACCCGCGGGTCGCCGGCACCGACGTGCCCCGCGACTTCGTCGAGTTCCCCTCGCAGGTCAACGAGATGTGGGCCTGGGACCCGGAGGTGCTGGCCCGCTACGCCCGCCACCACGACACCGGCGAGGCCCTGCCGCAGGACGTCGCGGAACGGCTCATCGCCTCCGGAGCCGCCGGGATGGGGTTCGACACCGTCGCCATGCTCGGCGCCGCGCTCCTGGACCAGGAGTGGCACCGGCTCGCCCCGGACGCCGACCCGGTGCCCCCCGAGGAGGTCGAGGCGTTCGAGGCCGCGGCGCTCGAGCGGCACGGCGTGCGCTCCGACCTGGTGCCGCCGCGCTACCGCACCGGCTACTTCGCGCACGCCTTCACCAACGGCTACGACGCCGGCTACTACTCCTACCTGTGGAGCGAGGTGCTCGACGCCGACATGGTCGGCTGGTTCGAGGAGAACGGCGGGCTGCGCCCCGAGAACGGCGGCCGGTTCCGCGACGAGCTGCTGGCCCGCGGCGGGTCGGTCGACCCGATGGCCGCCTTCGCCGCCGTACGGGGCCGGGAGCCGAGCACCGAGCCGCTGCTGCGCCGCCGCGGGCTGCTCGGGTGAGCCGGCCTGGCCCCTGACCCCGCGTTGCAGCCCGCCTCGTGCGATGGCTAGATTGCGACCACCCCGTCCCCCTGTCCGCCCCCACCGATCGATCGAGGTCAGCACGTGGCTTTGCCGGAACTCACCCCGGAACAGCGTCAGGCCAATCTGGAGAAGGCGGCCGCGTCGCGCCGCGAGCGGGCCGAGGTGAAGAACCGGCTCAAGCACTCCGGTGCCTCGATCGTCGACGTGCTGCGCCAGGGCCAGGAGAACGAGGTCATCGGCAAGATGCGGGTGGTCGACCTGCTCCAGTCGATGCCGGGGCTCGGCAAGGTCCGGGCCCGGCAGACCATGGAGCGGCTGAGCATCTCCGAGAGCCGCCGGGTGCGCGGGCTGGGCGCCAACCAGATCGCCGCGCTCGAGCGCGAGTTCGGCACGCGTGACTGACGCTTCCCCACCCGGCCCGGGCCGCACGCGACTCACCGTGCTCGCCGGTCCCACCGCGGTCGGCAAGGGCACCGTCGCGGCCGCCGTGCGCGCCGACCATCCCGAGGTCTGGATCTCGGTGTCGGTGACCACGCGGGCAGCCCGGCCCGGGGAGGTGCACGGGCGGCACTACTGGTTCGTCTCAGAGGACGAGTTCGACGCGATGGTGGCCCGCAACGAGCTCCTCGAGTGGGCGGTGGTGCACAAGGCGGCCCGGTACGGCACGCCGCGCCGACCCGTCGAGGAGGCGCTGGCCGCGGGCCGGCCGGCCCTGCTCGAGATCGACCTGCAGGGAGCCCGGCAGGTCCGCCGCACGATGCCCGACGCGCTGTTCGTCTTCCTCAAGCCGCCCTCGTGGCAGGAGCTGGTCCGCCGGCTGGTGGGGCGCGGCACGGAGAGCGAGGAGGAGCGCGAGCGCCGGCTGGAGACCGCGCGCGAGGAGCTGGCCGCCGAGGCGGAGTTCGACGTGACGGTGGTCAACACCGAAGTTCACGCTGCCTGCGAGGAGTTGGTAGCCTTGATGAGAAACCCACCCCCACGAACTGAGGTCTGAAGAGCGTGTCTGGAACCGCACCTGTTGCCGAGGGCATCACCAACCCGTCCATCGACGAGCTGCTCACCAAGACCGACTCGAAGTACAAGCTGGTCCTCTACAGCGCCAAGCGCGCCCGGCAGATCAACGCCTACTACTCCCAGCTCGGCGAGGGCCTGCTGGAGTACGTCGGCCCGCTCGTGGACACCCACGTGCAGGAGAAGCCCCTGTCGATCGCGCTGCGCGAGATCAACGCCGACCTGCTCACCTGCGAGGACATCGACCCCGAGGCCGCTGCCGCCGACGCCGCGACCGAGGCCTGACCCGCCGCTCCCATGACCCGGGTGGTGGTGGGCGTCAGCGGTGGGATCGCGGCCTACAAGGCGTGCGAGCTGGTGCGCCGCTTCACCGAGTCCGGCCACGACGTCACGGTGGTGCCGACCGCCGCCGCCCTGCGGTTCGTCGGGGCGCCGACCTGGTCGGCACTGTCCGGCAAGCCCGTCTCGGCCAGCGCCTGGGACGACGTCCACCAGGTGCCGCACGTGCGGGTCGGCCAGGCTGCCGACCTGGTCGTGGTCGCGCCGGCGACGGCGGACCTGCTGGCCAAGGCCGCCCACGGCCTCGCCGACGACCTGCTCACCAACACCCTGCTCACGGCGCGCTGCCCGGTCGTGTTCGCACCGGCGATGCACACCGAGATGTGGGAGCACGCCGCCACCCAGGACAACGTCGCCACGCTGCGCCGCCGCGGAGCCGTGGTGATCGAGCCGGCCGAGGGCCGGCTGACCGGCAAGGACACCGGCAAGGGCCGGTTGCCCGAGCCGCTGGAGATCTTCGAGACCGCGCGCGAGGTCCTCGCCCGTGGCACCGCGGCGGCGCCGCTGGACCTGGCGGGGTGGCACGTGGTGGTCTCCGCCGGGGGCACCCGCGAGTACCTCGACCCGGTCCGCTTCCTGGGCAACCGGTCCTCGGGGCTGCAGGGCTACGCGCTGGCCCGCGCCGCGGTCGCCCGGGGCGCCGAGGTCACGCTCGTCGCGGCCAACGTGTCGCTGGCCGACCCCGCCGGTGCCAAGGTGCTGCGTGTCGAGACCACCGCGGAGCTGCGCGACGCGGTGCTCGCGGCGGCAGCCGGCGCCGACGCCGTCGTCATGGCCGCGGCGCCCGCCGACTACCGGCCCTCGTCGAGGTCGACGGCGAAGATGAAGAAGGCCGGGGACGGGTCGGCCCCGGCCCTCGTGCTGGAGCAGAACCCCGACATCCTCGCCGAGCTGTCGCGCGATCGGCGCTCGCCCGGTCAGGTGGTGGTCGGGTTCGCTGCCGAGACCGGCGACGACACCGGCTCGGTCCTCGAGCATGCCCGCGCCAAGCTGGCCCGCAAGGGGTGCGATCTGCTCGTGGTCAACGACGTCAGCGGCGGCCGGGTCTTCGGCCAGGCCGACAACGAGGCCGCGCTCCTCGGCCGGGACGGCAGCGTGCACGAGGTGCCGCGCGGTTCGAAGTCGGCGCTGGCCCACGTGATCTGGGACCAGGTCGCCGCGCGCGCCGAGACCGTGCGGCGACGCTGAGCCGCACGGGTTATCGTGGCGGTCCGGGCCGACCGGCCCGCGACCGAGACCGA
Organism: uncultured Actinomycetota bacterium; assembly: GCA_963835385.1. Lineage (GTDB taxonomy): Bacteria > Actinomycetota > Actinomycetes > Propionibacteriales > Nocardioidaceae > Nocardioides_B. The sequence continues at coordinate 49,455 of CAWIFK010000015.1, read as the reverse complement.
CAGGGGTAGCAGCGCGTGGCAGGACGACTTTTCACCTCCGAGTCCGTGACCGAGGGGCACCCGGACAAGATCGCCGACCAGATCAGCGACTCGGTGCTCGACGAGATGCTGCGCCAGGACCCCGGCAGCCGGGTCGCGGTGGAGACGCTGCTGACCACCGGCCTCGTGGTGGTGGCCGGTGAGGTGACCACCACGGCGTACGCCGACATCAAGGCGATCGTCCGGGACCGGATCCTCAAGATCGGCTACGACTCCTCGCTCAAGGGCTTCGACGGGCACTCCTGCGGCGTCATGGTCGCGATCGGCGGCCAGTCCGGCGACATCGCCCAGGGCCTGGTGACCGCCCACGAGACGCGCAGCGAGGCCTCCGCCGACCCGCTGGACCGGCAGGGTGCCGGCGACCAGGGCCTGATGTTCGGCTACGCCTGCGACGACACCACCGAGCTGATGCCGCTGCCGATCACGATCGCGCACCGGCTGGCCGAGCGGCTCGCCGAGGTGCGGCGCGACGGGTCGATGTCCTACCTGCGGCCCGACGGCAAGACCCAGGTCACCATCGAGTACGACGACGACGACCGCCCCGTCCGCGTCGACACGGTCGTGGTCTCCACCCAGCACGCCGCCGACATCGACCTCGACACGATGCTGGCGCCCGACGTCCGCAACCACGTCGTCGACCACGTCCTGGCCCAGTTCGACCTGCCCTCGGACGACTACCGGCTGCTGGTCAACCCGACCGGCCGCTTCGAGGTCGGCGGGCCGATGGGCGACGCCGGCCTGACCGGCCGCAAGATCATCATCGACACCTACGGCGGCATGGCCCGCCACGGCGGCGGCGCCTTCTCCGGCAAGGACCCGTCGAAGGTGGACCGCTCCGCCGCCTACGCGATGCGCTGGGTCGCCAAGAACGTCGTCGCGGCCGGCCTGGCGCGGCGCTGCGAGGTCCAGGTGGCCTACGCGATCGGCAAGGCGCAGCCGGTCGGCTTCTACGTCGACTGCTTCGGCACCGAGACCGTCCCGGTCGCGACCATCCAGAAGGCCGTCCTCGAGGTGTTCGACCTCCGGCCGGCCGCCATCATCCGCGACCTCGACCTGCTCCGGCCGATCTACGCCGAGACCGCCGCCTACGGCCACTTCGGTCGCGACGGCTTCACCTGGGAGCGGACCGACCGGGTCGACGCGCTGAAGGCCGCCGCCGGCATCTGAGCCGCCTGGCCGTCGGTGGCGGCTGGGAGGATCGGCGCGTGAGCGAGCAGGGGACGACCGGGGCCGAGGGACAGCTGGAGCTGATCCCCGGTCTGGTGCGCGCCCGCGAGGTCGCCGGGGCAGCGAAGCGCGAGGCGGCCGCGAAGCAGCAGCGGGCCGCCTCGCCGGTCGAGCCCGCACCCGAGCGGCCCGTCGCCCGGGTGCTGGTGGACGTGCCGCTGGCCCACCTGGACCGGCCGTTCGACTACACCGTTCCGCGCACGCTCGACGAGCGGGTCGTGCCCGGGTCGCGGGTCAAGGTCCGGTTCGCCGGCCAGGACGTCGACGGGTTCGTGCTGGAGCGGGTGGAGACCTCCGAGCACGCGGGGCGGCTGGCGCCGCTGCGCCGTGCGGTCAGCGCCGAGCCGGTGCTCTCGCCGGCCGTGGCGGCGCTCTCCGAGGCGGTCGCCGCGCGCTACGCCGGCACCCGGTCCGACGTGCTGCGCCTGGCCGTCCCGCCCCGGCACGCGACGGTCGAGAAGCAGGAGTCCGCGGTCGCGCCTCCCGTCGAGGCGGACCCGGCCGCGGCCGCGTCGGCCTGGGCGGCCTATGACGGCGGGCGGCTGGTCGGCCACCTGGCCCGGGGCGCGTCGCCGCACGCGGTCTGGAGCGCGCTGCCCGGCGCCGACTGGCCGACGCTGCTGGCGCACGCCGCCGCGGCGACCGCAGCCTCGGGGCGAGGCGCACTCCTGTGCGTGCCCGACCGGCGCGACGTGGACCGGCTCGACGCCGCGCTGGGCGCCGTGCTCGGCGCCGGCCGGCACGTGGTGCTCACCGCCGACTCCGGGCCGTCGGCGCGCTACCGGGCGTTCCTCGCGCTCTCGCGGGGCGCGGTCCGGGTCGTGGTCGGGACCCGCGCGGCCGCGTTCGCCCCGGTGCACGACCTGGGGCTGGTGGCGGTGTGGGACGACGGCGACGACCTGCACGCCGAGCCCCGGGCCCCCTACCCGCACGTCCGGGAGGTGCTGCTGACCCGGGCAGAGCTGGAGGGCTGCGCGGCGCTGGTGGGCGGCTTCGCGCGCACGGTCGAGGCCGAGTACCTCCTGCGCACCGGCTGGGCCGAGGAGGTCGCGGCCGGCCGGGCGACGCTGCGGTCGGCGGCGCCGCAGGTCTCGATCACCGGCGCGACCGACCGCGAGCTCGAGCGGGACCCGCTGGCCCGCAGCGCCCGGCTGCCGCGCACGGCCTACGACGCGGTCCGCACCGGCCTGGAGCAGGGGCCGGTGCTGCTGCAGGCGCCCCGCCAGGGGTACCTCACCAGCCTGGCCTGCGACCGCTGCCGGGCGCCGGCGCGCTGCCGAGTGTGCTCGGGGCCGCTGCGGATCCTGTCCGCGTCGCAGCCGCCGAGCTGCCGGTGGTGCGGCACACCGGAGCCGCACTGGGTCTGCCCGGAGTGCGGCGGGCGCGGCCTGCGTGCGCCGGTGCTCGGCGAGCGCCGCACCGCCGAGGAGCTCGGCCGGGCGTTCGCGTCGGTGCCGGTGCGGACCTCCTCCGGAGAGCGGGTGCTCGCCGGGGTCGACGACGAGCCGGCACTGGTCGTGGCCACGCCGGGCGCGGAGCCGGTCGCGGCCGGCGGCTACGCGTGCGTGGTGCTGCTGGACACCTGGCTGGTGCTCTCGCGCCAGGACCTGCGCACCGGCGAGGAGTCGCTGCGCCGGTGGCTGAACGCGGCTGCGCTGGCGCGTCCCGCCGAGGCCGGGGGCCGCGTGGTGGCCGTGGGCGACCCCGCCGACCCGGTGCTGCAGGCGCTGCTGCGGTGGGACCCGTCGGGCTTCGCGCAGCGCGAGATGGCCGAGCGGCAGTCCGCGCACCTGCCCCCGGCGTCGCGGCTGGCGACGCTCACCGGCACGGAGGCCGACCTCGACGAGGCGCTGGCGGACCTGCGGCTCCCCGACGGCGCGGAGGTGCTCGGCCCGGTGCCGGTGCTGCCCGCGCCCGGCGCCCCCGCGTCGCCGGCCGAGCGGGAGGCGGAAGCGCCGCTGACCCGGCTGGTGCTGCGGGTGCCGCGCGCCTCGGGCGCTGCGCTGTCCCGCACGCTGGTGGAGCTGGGCGGGATCCGCTCGGCCCGCAAGCGCACGCCGCTGCGGGTGCAGGTGGACCCGGTCGGCCTGGAGTAGCCGGTCCGTAGACTTGGCCGGCCCCCGCCCGACGACGTACCCCGAGGAGCCCCGTGGCGATCCAGCCCATCCGACTGTTCGGTGACCCGGTGCTGCGCAGCCCGGCCGTGCCGGTGACCGACTTCGACAAGGAGCTGCGCACCCTGGTCGCGGACCTGACCGACACCATGCTCGACGCGCCCGGTGCCGGGCTGGCGGCACCGCAGATCGGGGTGGGGCTGCGCGTGTTCACGTGGTACGTCGACGGCCAGGCCGGCCACCTGGTGAACCCGTCGCTGGACCTGTCGGAGGAGACCCAGGACGGCCCGGAGGGCTGCCTGTCGCTCCCGGACCTCACCTTCGACTGCCGGCGGGCGATGTCGGTGGTGGCGAAGGGCTTCGACATGCACGGCGAGCCGGTGACGATCGAGGGCTCGCAGCTGCTCGCGCGCGCGATCCAGCACGAGACCGACCACCTCGACGGCGTCCTGTTCATCGACAGGCTGGACCGGGAGGCGCGCCGGGCGGCGATGAAGGAGATCCGCGAGTCGGACTGGTTCGGCTCCGGTGTGACGGTGAAGGTCTCCCCGCACCCGACGAACGGGCTGGGGCTCTGATGCGCGTCGTGTTCGCCGGCACCCCCGAGGTCGCCGTGCCCGCCCTGGACGCGATCGCGGACAGCAGCCACGAGCTGGTGGGCGTGGTGACCCGGCCCGACGCCCCCGCGGGCCGCGGCCGGCGCCTGGTGGCCTCTCCCGTGGCGCGACGCGCGGAGGAGCTCGGCGTCGCGGTGCTCAAGCCCGAGCACCCGAAGGACCCTGAGTTCCAGGAGCGGCTGCGCGGCCTGGCCCCTGACTGCTGCCCGGTCGTCGCCTACGGCGCCCTGCTGCCGCAGAGCGCCCTGGACATCCCGGTGCACGGCTGGGTCAACCTGCACTTCTCGCTGCTGCCCGCCTGGCGCGGCGCGGCGCCGGTGCAGCACGCCCTGTGGGCCGGCGACGAGGTGAGCGGTGCGACCACGTTCCGGATCGTCAAGGCTCTCGACGCGGGGCCGACCTTCGGGGTGATGACCGAGAGCGTGCGGCCCACCGACACCGCCGGCGACCTGCTCGGCCGGCTGGCGACCGGCGGCGCCGAGCTGCTGGTGGCGACGCTGGACGGGATCGAGTCCGGCGACCTCGAGGCGCGCGAGCAGCCGAGCGAGGGGGTGTCGATGGCGCCGAAGATCACCGTCGAGGACGCCGAGATCGCGTGGAGCGTCCCCGCGGCGGCCGTGGACCGGCAGATCAGGGCCTGCACCCCGGCGCCCGGTGCCTGGACGACGTACGAAGGAGAGCGGTTCAAGGTCGGGACGGTGGTCATCGAGGCCAATCACGGCGCGCTGGCCCCGGGTGAGCTCGAGGTGACGAAGAACGCCGTCTACGTCGGCACCGGCACCATGCCCGTGCGCCTGGGGGAGGTCAAGGCGTTCGGCAAGAAGCAGATGGCCGCCGCGGACTGGGCGCGCGGCGTCCGGGTCGGGTCCGGCGCGCGGTTCGGTGCGGATGCCTGAGCGGCGGAAGGCGCCGGTCGACCCGGCCCGGCTGGCGGCGTACGACGTGTTGGTCACCGTCCGTGAGCAGGGCGCCTACACCAACCTGGTGCTGCCCGGCCTGCTCCGGGCGCGGGGGATCCGGGACCGGGACGCGGCGTTCGCCACCGAGCTGGTCTCGGGGACGATCCGCCGACAGGGCACCTACGACGCGGTCATCGGTGCCTGCGTCGACCGCCCGCTGGCGAAGGTGGACCCGGGTGTGCTGGACGCGCTGCGGCTCGGCACGCACCAGCTGCTGGCGATGCGGGTGCCCTCGCACGCAGCCGTCGGCACGACGGTGGACCTCGTGCGGGCGCGGGTGGGGCACCGGCCGGCGGGGTTCGCCAACGCCGTGCTGCGCCGGGTGGCCGAGCACGACCTTGCCGGCTGGGTGCGCCGCCTGGCCCCGGACCCGGACACGGACCCGGTCGGGTTCGCCTCCGTCGCACATGCCCACCCCCGCTGGGTGGTCGAAGCGTTGACCGAGGCGCTCGGACCGGCCTCGGCCGAGCTCGACGACCTGCTCGCCGCCGACAACGCCCCGCCGAGGGTGACCCTGGTGGCACGGCCCGGGCTCGCCACGGTCGAGGAGCTGGCCGCGGCGGGCGGGGTCGCCTCGGCGATGTCGCCGTACGCCGTCACGCTCGGCGGCGGGAACCCGCTGGACGTGCCGGCGGTCGCCGAGGGGCGCGCCGGCGTGCAGGACGAGGGGTCGCAGCTGGTGGTGCTGGCGCTGGCGCGGGCCGACATCGACGCGGGGCGCGAGGAGCGCTGGCTCGACCTCTGCGCCGGGCCCGGCGGCAAGGCCGCACTCCTCGCGGCTCTGGCCGCGCAGCGCTCGGCACGGGTGCTCGCCGCGGAGCGGCAGCCGCACCGGGCCGAGCTGGTGCGTACGGCGACGGCGACCGCACGCGCGGGCCTGGCCGGCGTCGTCGCCGCGGACGGCACCCGCCCCGCCTGGCGTCCCGGTTCGTTCGACCGGGTGCTCGTCGACGCGCCGTGCTCCGGGCTGGGAGCGCTGCGGCGGCGCCCGGAGGCTCGGTGGCGCAAGTCGCCGGACGACCTCGAGGGACTGGTGCCCCTGCAGCGGGCGCTGCTCGCCTCCGCGCTGGACGCGGTGCGGCCCGGGGGAGTGGTGCTCTACGCCACCTGCTCGCCCATGCTCGCGGAGACCTCGGGCGTGGTGTCGCAGGTGCTCGACGCGCGGTCCGACGTACGGCTCGAGGACGTCACGCCGCTCCTGGAGGGCGTGCCGCACCTGCGCCCCGAGCAGATGGCGCTGCCCGGCACCGTTCAGCTGTGGCCGCACCGGCAGGGCACGGACGCGATGTTCCTGGCGTTGGTGCGCAGGCTCTGACTGGCTGCGTCAGGCGATGAGCCGGTCCGGTGGCGGGTGCCGGCCGACGGCGGGGTCGGCGAGGTGCAGGACCGGGCGGAGCGACACGTGGTCGACGGCGCCGAGCCACTCGCGGAGCAGGTCCAGGGTGATCGCTCCCAGGCGCTCCTCGACGGCGACCGGGTTGCCACCTGCTGGGTTGGTGAGGCCGGGCATGCCCCAGTGGCCGTAGCGCTGCTGGACGAGGCTGAGGACGGCGTGCTGGTCGAGGTGGAGGTAGACCTGGGCGCCCACGCAGCCTCCGAGCCCGGTGACGCCTCGAACGGCCTCAGCGGAGGGGGTGGTGCCTGCTGCGTCGTGCGGGTCGAGGCCGGCGAAGCGTGGGTGGTCGAGCAGCGGGGTGAGACGGCTGTCGCTCGCCAGCGCGGACGCCTGCTTGTGGGGATCCGAGCTCGTCAGCCACAAGGCCCGCTGCGGGTTGGCCAGCAGGCCCAAGGCTCGCGCGCGGCGCACCTCCAGCGGTGCGGTGTCGCCCAGATCGGCGAGGGCGCCGGCGAGCTGGTGGACGCGGGTCTCGAGCGCGAGGCCGTCGATCGCGTCGACGACGGCGGTGATGGTGGCCGTGGCGGTCTGGCGGCGGTGGTTGATCCACACGCCGCGCTTGCGGCGCTCGATCCTCCTCGCGCTCGCGCGCGACCTCGGGGTCGCAACGCAGGATGGCCTCCTGCACCAGCCGACCGAGGTACGGCAGGTGGTTGCGGGCCGCGACGACGGCGACGTGCCGGTCCACGAAGTCGGCTGCCGCGCGCGACAGCGGGATCGTCTCCCGGGCAACCTGGCGGGCCTTCCATGCCTGGAGAGGTCCCTCCAGGACCAGCTCCCAGAGCCGGGGCAACCGGTGCCGCAGCTCGAGCGTCTCCCCGATCAGCGCCTTGGCCTGGGCCACCGAGAGGCCGAGGGACACCGCGAGCTCGTCGGCTGCGAACTCGGCGATCGCGGGGGTGCCTTCTCCCGCCAGGTAGGACAGGCGCTCGCCCCCGGGCGTCTCGTCGAGACCGCGGAGCGCCGGGTCGCCGTAGCCGGCGCCGGGGGTGCCTTCGACGACGGGATGCAGGTCGGCGAAGTGAGCGGCGATCATCAGCAGGTTCGCCTCGAAGTGGTCGGCGAACCGTCGCGCCTCGGCAGCCGCGTCGAGAACCGTCGCGGCGTCGAGGGAATCGATGTCCGATCGCTTGACCATGACCTCACTGTCCCAGCGAGGACCGACACTTTCGGTCCGAGATTCCCTTCGTGCGCACCCAGCCGGAACCGCCACCAGACCCATCAGACCTCACCCGCCCTGAGTGATACGCCGGCTCGCATCACCTGCCACGGTGGACGGGGCCCGATCGGGTCACTTCGCAAGGAACCAAGGAGCGGATCATGACCGAGAACGAGAACCTGGCAACGGCGGATGGCGGCGTGGTCGAAGGTGTGACGGACGGCGCGTACACCCTCCTCGTCGCTGACTTCGCGGACACGGGGTCGGCATGGCAGGCATACGAGACACTGAAGTCCGTCGAGGACGGACGCACCGTCGAGATCGAGGGTGTCGTCGTGGTGAAGCGAGGCGCTGACGGCAAGGTCGAGGTGCAGAAGGCCACCGACCACAGCACGCGATCCGGACTCCGGTGGGGCGTCGTCGGCGGCATCGCGCTCGGCGTCATCTTCCCGCCCTCGGTCCTGGGCGGCGCAGCAGCGGTCGGAGCCGGCGGGGCTGCTGTAGGCAAGCTGCGTGAACGCCACCACCGCAAGGAGCTCGCCACGGAGCTCGAGGACTCCATCGCCGTCGGCCATTCGGGCATCGTGGCGCTGGTCTCCGATCCCGGCGAGGTCAAGATCCAGGAGGCCCTCGCCAAGGCGGACGCCATCGTCCAGAGCGCAGTCGATGACGCGGTCGCGGACGACATCAAGGCCGCCGCCAACGATGCTCCAGAGAAGGAGAAGTGACTGCGCCGAGGATCTGCGCTCCTGGATGCTCGCCAGCTCCTGCCCGGAGGAAGCCTCGAGCCTGAAGGTGGCGCGATCCAAGGGCCTTGCCGTGGGGGACCGGGTGGGGATTCTCGTCAGACGAACGGCAGGCCCTTGTCTCGACCGGCCTCCTCGTGCGACATGGAGCCTCCGTGACGGCGCTGGCGACGATCCGCGAGCATCAGGAGGACGACCAAGGCTGAGGCAGCGAGGACAACGAACACGATGGTCATAGCGGTCACCTCGTACTTCGACGGTACGCCGCGCCATGGGGCTGAGACGTAGCAAGTTCGAGCCACACGACAGAGCGCTCGCTGATCGGCACGACGTGCAGCTGCGCGCCGACAGCGGCATAGGAAGACGGCAGCCCTTTCAAGTCGCGGCTCACCCTCGCGCGGGATGGTCGGACGCTTCGCTCCGAAGTTCATTACGGCGGCGGGAGGCGCCGGTCAGCGCCCAGTACCGCCACTCCTGCGACAGCGGAGCGAAGGCGGATCCGCGCGTCGGTCCGCGCCAGTCCGGAGGCGGGCCAGTGCTGACCGCGCTCGTGGTCCTGGGACGTGGTCTGTTGGCTGGCGTGTACTTCGAAAGAACCCCAGAGGCAGTCGCCGAGGCAAGACAGGGTGCTGTTCTGGTGAGTGTCGCGTGCAGTCTCCTGCTCCTCCTGGCGGCGGGGTACGCCGTGCTGCTGGCGGAGTGGTCCGTGTGGGTAGGTGGTGCGTTGCTGGCCCCCGTGCTGCTGTGCGGGGGACTTACCCTGTTCGCGCCTGAGACCCTTCTTCCGCAGGTCGCCGTGCTGGTCGCCTATCCGGCGGCGCTGGCCGGTGCGGTGGGCGGTCTGCTCGCCGACGTTCATGGGCGACTACGGATGGCTGCCGTTTGGGTCGTCGCCGTGGCACTCGGGGCCATCGCCACAGCAGCATCAGTCAACTCGTTCTCGAGGTTGGCCGGGTGAGTGATCCGGTGAAGCGAGGGCTACCGCCTCGCTGATCCACGCCCGCTCTTCGGCACGTCAGAGCGTTCACTATCCGCGGCAGAGGAGTGAACGCCCTGCCATACCCTCAGCGTGTGGATTGGGATTGGTCGAGGCCGACGTTGGTGCAGGTCGCCTTCGGCATCGTCTTCTTCCTTGCGCTCGCTGCGGTGTCGCTCTACTGGTCCCTCGACGAGACGGACATCGGCAACCGGATGTTCCTCTGGACCGTGGCTGGCCTCATGCTGCTTCTCGCCTCCTGGCGGGTTGTCACGGCGATCCGGCTCGTCCGGGCGCGACGCCCGAGGCAGTAGCTGCAGTGCACGCAACGCGGCATTCCGGACGTTTGCCTGGTCGGCGGGCCATGCTCTAATCGCCACATGCACGAGGTCGTTGTCGCGGCGCTGGTTCGCGAAGGTCCGTCCTACTCGTCCACCGGAGTCCGAACCGCCGCGCATACCCGGGTGTATGGGATCTGCCCGGTGGACACATCGAGACAGGCGAGACAGAGCTGGCTGCGCTCAAGAGGGAGATGCACGAGGAACTGGACGTGCAGATAGCAGCAGGCTCGGCGATCCATCTGTGTCGGCTGGACGCAGGAAGCGGAGGGGAATCCGTACGCCTCAGCGCGTGGCTTGTCGGTGAGTGGCAGGGAACGCCGACGAACGTCGCTCCCGATGAACATGACGATATCGGTTGGTTCCGGCCTGAGGAGTTGCCTCCCTTCGCCCACGAACTCGTGGGTACGGCGCTGGCGGATGCGATGCGGGGCGCCCGCGCCTGTTGAGCGCGCGGTCATCGGGTTGGCGCTGCTTTCACCATCCGCGGCATGTGGGTGTGCTTCGCCCCCAGCCGCGACGGACTGGGGCCAGCCCCTACCTGACCCGCCAGCCGGGGCAGGGATCGTCCTCGACCAGAGGCATCAGCCGATCCCGGCTTCCGGCGAAAGTGAAGCTGTACTGCACGGAGTAGGCCGGTCCTAGCTCGCGCTGTAGCTCGCGGCTCAGCAGGAGGCCCTCCTTGTCGAAGTCGGACATGTCGATGCTGCGGTCGCCGCCGTCGTACCGGTAGTGCTGCTCCGCCCAGGCGAGGAGTCGCGTCTTCAGGTCCTCCGAAATTGGGAGCTTGTGCTCCAGGTCTTCGGCGTCCTCTTCACCGTTCGTGGGCAGGGGCTGCCGGGGGTCGCCCCAAAGCGCGAAGTCGCAGCCAACCTCGGCGAACATCCGGATGCGGTAGGGCTTCACTCGTCCATTGTCGTGGAACGTCTGACGGCCCTCGCCCATTCGCATGCTTCAACTCACTCCTGGCGGCATGAGCATGCGGTTCGGTGACCAGGTCGATGTCGAGGTCCGTGATCCCGCACCGCTCGGCTCAGCCCGGCTCGCAGCTCATTCGGACAAGGCGCTGAGCAGCACCTGCGTCCCTTCGTCCGGGCGTTCGAGGGTGGGGAGGTGCCCAGCCCACTCGAGCTCGACCAGCTCGGCCCGTGGCAGCCGGTCCACGACTGCTCGGGCCGTGTCGCGGAAGAAGTCGAAGTCGTGAGCGCCGACGATCGCGGTGACGGGCATGACCAGCGCCTCCGGGACCACCGGCAGGTCGCGGTCGTCGACCTCGCCCGCGGCGAGCTGGTGGTCGAAGGCAGCGCGTTGCATGGTCCGGACCAGGTCCCGGGCGTAGTCGTCGGCGTCGTCGCCGAGCCACGTGGTCACGTTGAGCTCGGTGGCCGCGTCGACGTCGCCGGCATCGAGCAGCCGGCCCTCCTCCCGCCAGAAGGCACGCAGGCCGGCATCTGGCTCGCAGAGGTCACCGGCCGCGCAGACCAGCACGAGACGCTCGACCCGCTGGGGCTCGGCGGTCGCCACCTGCTGGGCGACATACCCGCCGTACGACGCCCCGACGAGCGCGAAGGAGGTCAGGCCCAGGTCATGCACGAGCGCCAGGACGTCCTCGGCATCTCCGTAGGAAGCGCCGGGGTCGAGTGGTGTGGCGCCATAACCACGCAGGTCGCATCGCACCACACGACGGCCACTGGCGAGCAGTGCCGCGGCCGGGTGGTCCCACATCCGCAGGTCGCCTACGCCCGCGTGCAGGAGTACGACGGTCGGCCCGTCGCCCTCGACCAAGTGGTGGAGTGTCATGAGCGGACTCTGGCACGCTCTCCGCGTCCCGTCACCGGGTTTGAGTCTGCTCGGCGTGGCTCCGCGACAACAGACAACGAGTCCAGGGCCTCGCCATCCCGCATCACGATGTCGTCCGGTCATCGGCATGGGCGGTCAACAGCGGCACTCGTTCTCGACCTCACATGGGTCACAGTCAGTGATACCCGCATTGCGTGTAAGGAGGTTCGCCAACGTCGGTCGGACGGCTCCGTCGCGGCCCGAGCCGCGCCCCAGGATGCCGGCCCGGCGACCGGCTGACCCGCCGCGCCGACCCACTAGGGTGGGCCACGCCATGGGTATTCAGATCTCACCGAGCCTGCTCGCCTCCGACTTCTCCCGGCTGGCCGAGGAGGCCGAACGCATCTCCCACGCCGACTGGCTGCACGTCGACGTGATGGACAACCACTTCGTCCCCAACCTGACCGTCGGGCTGCCGGTCGTCGAGGCGCTCGGCAAGGCGTCGGGCACGCCGATGGACTGTCACCTGATGATCGAGGACCCGGACCGGTGGGCGCCGGCGTACGTCGAGGCGGGGGCCGAGTCGGTCACCTTCCACATCGAGGCGGCGGCCGCGCCGGTCCGTCTGGCCCGCGAGCTGCGCAAGCAGGGAGCGCGAGCCGGGATGGGGCTGAAGCCGGCGACGCCGATCGAGCCCTACGAGGACCTGCTGCCCGAGCTCGACATGCTGCTGGTGATGACGGTCGAGCCCGGCTTCGGCGGCCAGGCCTTCCTCGACGTGTGCGTGCCAAAGATCCGGCGCACCCGCGAGCTGCTCGACAAGCACGGTCTGGAGCTCTGGCTGCAGGTCGACGGCGGCGTCTCCCTCGAGACCGTCGAGCGGTGCGCGGAGGCGGGCGCCGACGTCTTCGTCGCCGGCTCGGCCGTCTTCAAGGCCGACGACCCCAACGACATGGTCGCCCGGCTCCGCGAGGCGGCGACCGGGGCGGCCCCCCGCTAGGGGTCCCCAGCGCACGCCGCGAGTACGGCGGAGTACGCCGCGTCCACCTCGCCCCATGTCGTCGGGACCACGCGGGTCCTGGGGCGAAGCTCGACCAGGGCCAGCAGACGGTCGTGGTAGTGCCGGAGCACCCGGTCGCCGCCCTCGGCGTCGACGATCGCCCGGACCCGCTCGTGCCACGGGTCGGGGTCGGTCTCGCCGCGGCGCCGGAAGCGCTCGACCACTGCATCGCGCTGGTCGAGGAGCAGCACCTCCACCACCTCGGCGTCCACCTCCGCGGCTGCCGATGTGAACCGCTCGAGCTCCCGCGGGTCGGCGAGCAGCTGCGGGAGCACCACGTCGTGACCTCCATCCAGGTGCGTCCGCAGCATCGCGAGCGCAAGCGGCCGCGCGCGCCTGCCCGCCCGGACGAAGTCCTCCTGCCAGCCGCCCAGCAGGGAGCGGACCAGGTCGATGTCGAGGACCAGCGTGCCGGGGCGGTCCTCGGCGTACCGACGGGCCAGGGTGGACTTCCCGATCCCCGGCGGACCGTTGAGCAGCAGCAGGCGAGGCACCGAGCGAGGATAGGCCGCCGTGGTCACCTGCCGCACCACACACGCGCCGGGACCCGCCGGTGTGGCAGGCTGTTCCCCAGACGAGTGTTCACGCTCGCGTGCTCTGGGGTCGGTGCAACTCCGAACCGGCGGTGAAAGTCCGCGACCCGGCTGCAGCCAGCAGCCGGTTGACCAGGTGGAACTCCTGGACCGACGGTCACAGTCCGGATGGGAAGCGCACGCAGCCGCACCGTCGCCGAGCCCGGCCCGAGTGCCGCGCCGGCGACCGGTGCCGGTCCGGTCTTCCCGTCTCCCGCCCCGGGGCCCGAGCCGGAGCGAGAGGGCAGGAGATGACGTTCACGCCGGCCGAGCAGGCCGCGATGACGCGTGCCCTCGAGCTCGCCCGGACCCCGGGCGTCCCGCTCGGTCCCAACCCGCGCGTCGGCTGCGTCCTGCTCACGCCGGACGGCACGCCGGTGGCCGAGGGCTTCCACCGCGGCGCCGGCTCGCCGCACGCCGAGGCCGACGCGCTCGCCCGCGCCGGCGACCACGCTCGGGGCACGACCGCGGTCGTCACCCTCGAGCCGTGCAACCACACGGGTCGCACCGGGCCGTGCAGCCGGGCCCTGGCCGAGGCAGGAGTCGCCCGCGTCGTCTACGCCCAGCAGGACACGAGCCCGCCCGCCGGCGGGGGCGCCGAAGCCCTCCGGGCCGCCGGCGTGGACGTCGACGGCGGCCTGATGGTCGAGGCGGCCCGGGCGGTCAACCGGACGTGGACCTTCGCCGTCGAGCGCGGTCGGCCGTTCGTCACCTGGAAGCTCGCCACCACCCTCGACGGGCGCAGCGCCGCGGCCGACGGGACATCGCGGTGGGTGTCCTCGCGCGCGGCCCGGCTCGACACGCACCGCCTGCGGGCGCTGTGCGACGCGATCCTCGTCGGTACCGGCACGGTGCTGGCCGACGACCCGCAGCTGACCGTCCGCGACGAGCACGACGCGCCGCTGCCGCGGGAGCAGCAGCCGCTGCGCGTCGTGATGGGACTGCGCGACGTGCCGGCCCGCCGGCGGGTCCTCGACGACGCCGCCGAGACCGCCGTACTCCGCACGCGGGACCCGCACGAGGTGCTCGCCCACCTTCACGAGCGGGGCCACCAGCACCTGTTCGTGGAGGGCGGTCCCACCGTGGCCGCGGCGTTCCTGAAGGCAGGTCTGGTCGACGAGGTCGTCGCCTACGTCGCCCCGTTGCTGCTTGGAGCCGGCCGCAGTGCCGTCGGCGAGCTGGGCATCGGCTCCATCGCCGACGCGATGCACCTCGACGTCACGGACGTGCACGTGGTCCGCCCCGACCAGGACGGGCACGACACGACCGACCACCCGCGTGAGGACACCAACGTGCGGCTCACGCTGAGCCCGCGTCGAACCGTGCACCCGGCACGGACGACGGCACGGACGACCGGCAGAGAGGCAGGCCGCTAGATGTTCACCGGCATCGTCGAGGAGCTCGGCGTCGTGGACGGCATCGAGGAGCAGACCGACGCGATCCGGCTGACGGTCCGCGGGCCGCTGGTCACCGCCGACGTGCACCTCGGCGACTCCGTCTCGGTCAACGGCTGCTGCCTCACCGTGGCCGAGCGCGACGGCGAGGCCTTCACCGCCGACGTGATGCGCGAGACCCTCGACAAGACCTCGCTGGGCGTCCTCGACGTCGGGTCCCGGGTGAACCTCGAGCGAGCGGTCGCGGCCGGCGGCCGCCTCGGTGGGCACATCGTGCAGGGCCACGTCGACGGCACCGCAGAGCTGCTGGCCCGCACCCCGAGCGAGCACTGGGAGGTCGTCGAGGTCTCGCTGCCGCCCGGGCTCGCGCGCTACCTCGTCGCGAAGGGCTCGATCACGGTCGACGGCATCTCGCTGACCGTCGTGGACGTCGGCGACAGCTCGTTCACCGTCAGCCTCATCCCCGAGACCCTCGCCCGCACCACGCTCGGCCTGAAGGGTCCCGGAGACCCGGTCAACCTCGAGGTCGACGTCGTCGCGAAGTACGTCGAGCGACTCCTCGAGCACCGCACGCACACCCAGCACCCCCCGGCAGGAGACCCGGCATGAACCCCATCGAGTGGCTTCTCGAAGGCACCCTCGACATCCCGTCCTGGTCCGTCCTCGGCACCTCCGTGTCCGCCAGCACGATCCTGGTCCGCGAGGTGGTCGGCAACGGCTTCGGCCTCGCCAGCGCGATCGGCGGCATGCGGCGGCGGGTGTGGGCCTGGCCGGTCGGCATCGTCGGCAACCTGGTGCTGTTCACGGTCTTCGTCGGAGGCATCCTCGACAAGCCGCAGGCCCAGGACCTGTGGGGGCAGGCCGGCCGGCAGGTGTTCTTCCTCGCGGTCTCGGTCTACGGCTGGTGGCGCTGGCGGCGCAGCCGGCGGCTCGGTGAGTCCGCCGACGGCGGTGCGATCGTGCCGCGGTGGGCAGGGCCGTCCGGCTGGGCGCAGCTCGCCGCCCTCGCGGTCGCCGGCACGGTGATCTTCTACTACGTCCTGAAGGCGCTCGGCTCCTGGGGGCCGCTGCCGGACGCATGGATCCTCACCGGCTCCATCCTGGCGACCTACGGCATGGCGCGCGGCTGGATCGAGTTCTGGCTGATCTGGATCGCGGTCGACGTGGTCGGCGTACCCCTGCTGTTCTCCGCCGGCTACTACCCCTCCGCGCTGCTCTACCTGGTGTACGGCGCGTTCTGCGTCGCGGGGTTCGCCGCCTGGGTCCGGACCCGCCGCGGCGCCGACCGGGCCGCCGCGCCGGAGCCCGAGGAGGTGGTCGCATGAGTGCGCCCCGGGTACGCCTCGACTCCGTGGATCGGGCGGTCGCGGACATCGCCGCCGGCAAGGCGGTCGTCGTCGTCGACGACGAGGACCGCGAGAACGAGGGCGACCTGGTCTTCGCCGCGAGCCGGTCGACCCCGGAGCTCATGGCCTTCACGATCCGCTACAGCTCGGGGGTCATCTGCGCGCCGATGGAGGCCGTCACGCTGGACCGGCTGGGGATCCCGCTGATGACGCCGCACAACCGCGACCGGCACCGCACGGCGTACACCGTCTCCGTCGACGCCCGCGACGGCGTCACCACCGGCATCTCGGCGGCCGACCGCAGCCACACGGTGCGTGTGCTCAACGACTCCGCCACCGAACCGTTCGAGGTCACCCAGCCCGGGCACGTGTTCCCGCTGCGCTACACCCCCGGTGGGGTGCTGGTGCGTCCCGGCCACACCGAGGCGTCGGTCGACCTGGCCCGGCTGGCCGGGCTCACCCCCGCCGGGGTGATCTCCGAGGTGGTCAACGACGACGGCACCATGAAGCGCGGCCAGCAGCTGCGGGACTTCGCCGACGAGCACGGCCTGTCGATGATCTCCATCGAGCAGCTGATCAGCTTCCGGCGCCGTCACGAGACGCTGGTGGTGCGGGTCGCCGAGACCCGGCTGCCGACCCGGTCCGGGGACTTCACCGCCATCGGCTACCGGGTCACCGTCGACGGCTCCGAGCAGGTCGCCCTCGTCCACGGCGACCCCGCCTCGCTCCGGGACGGCACGCCGGTGCTCACCCGGGTGCACTCCGAGTGCCTGACCGGCGACGTCTTCGGGTCGCACCGCTGCGACTGCGGACCCCAGCTGCACGAGGCGATGGACCGGGTCGTCGCCGAGGGCCGCGGAGTCGTGGTCTACCTGCGCGGCCACGAGGGGCGCGGCATCGGCCTCGTCGCCAAGCTGCAGGCCTACCAGCTCCAGGACGGCGGCCGCGACACCGTGGAGGCCAATCTCGAGCTGGGGCTGCCCGCCGACGCCCGTCACTACGGCACCGCCACCCAGATCCTGCGCGACCTCGGCGTCGGCTCGGTCCGGCTGATGACCAACAACCCGGACAAGGTCACCAACCTCGAGGAGTACGGCGTCACGGTGGCCGAGCGGGTCCCGCTGACCCCGCACCCGAACGACCACAACATCGGCTACCTGCTCACCAAGCGGGACCGGATGGGGCACCAGCTGCCGGAGCTGTCGCACCAGGACGGCCAGGACGCCCAGGACGACCAGGACGGCCACGAGCACCACGAGCGCGTGGCCACCGAGCGAGGAGGAAGCGCGTGAGCGGAGCAGGCAGCCCCGAGGACCGTCCCGTCGACTGCCACGACCTGCGCGTCGCGGTGGTGGCGGCCAGCTGGCACGAGCAGGTCATGGACGGTCTGGTGGCCGGCGCCGGACGGGCCCTCGACGCCTACCGGGTCGGCGCCCGGCAGGTGGTGCGGGTGCCCGGCTCCTTCGAGCTGCCGGTCGTCGCGCACGCGCTGGCCGAGGCCGGCTACGACGCCGTCGTCGCCCTGGGGGTGGTGATCCGCGGCGGCACGCCGCACTTCGACTACGTCTGCTCGGCCGCCACCGACGGGCTCAACCGGGTGGCGCTCGACACCGGCGTCCCGGTCGGCTTCGGGCTGCTCACCTGTGACACCGAGGAGCAGGCCCTCGCCCGTGCCGGGCTGGAGGGGTCCTCGGAGGACAAGGGCTACGAGGCCACCTCCGCAGCGTTGCTCACGGCGACGGCGCTGCGGGGCATCCGCCGCGGCCACGAGGCCGACGCGGGGCGGTGAGCCCCACGCCGTACCCTGGTCCGGTCCGGAACCGGACACCCGAGACAGCAGGAAGCGAGCGGATGAAGACGTTCGACGAGCTCTGGACCGAGCTCTCCGAGAAGGCGCAGACGCGACCGGAGGGCAGCGGCACCGTCGCCGCCCTCGATGCCGGCGTCCATACGATCGGCAAGAAGCTGGTCGAGGAGGCCGCGGAGTCCTGGATGGCTGCCGAGCACGAGGGACGCGAGCGGGCCGCCGAGGAGATCAGCCAGCTGCTCTACCACGCCCAGGTCCTGATGCTGGCCACCGGCATCGAGCTCGACGACGTCTACGCCCACCTGTGACCGGAGCGCCGGTCCGACCCCGAGAGGTCACCGCATGATCCCCGATCTGCTCCGGATCGCCATCCCCAACAAGGGATCGCTGTCCCAGTCCGCCTCCGACATCCTGCGCGAGGCCGGCTACAAGCAACGCACCGACGGCAAGCAGCTCACCCTGACCGACGGCGACAACGGCGTCGAGTTCTTCTACCTGCGCCCGCGCGACATCGCGCTGTACGTCGGCGAGGGCACCCTCGACGTCGGCATCACCGGCCGTGACCTGCTGCTCGACTCCGGCGCCAAGGCCGAGGAGACGCTCGAGCTCGGCTTCGGGCGCTCGCGCTTCCGGTTCGCCGCGCGTCCCGGCGTGATCGGCTCGGCCGGTGACCTGGCCGGCAAGCGGATCGCCACGTCGTACGACGGGGTGGTGCGCCGCTACCTCGAGGAGCGCGGGATCGACGCCACGGTCACCCGCCTCGACGGCGCCGTGGAGACCAGCGTCCAGCTCGGCGTGGCCGACGTGATCGCCGACGTCGTCGAGACCGGCAGCACGCTGCGCCAGGCGGGCCTCGAGGTGGTCGGCGAGCCGATCCTGGAGTCCGAGGCGGTGCTGATCACCCGGTCGGGCGCGGACCTGCCGTCGGGCTTC
Source organism: uncultured Actinomycetota bacterium (assembly GCA_963835385.1). Classification (GTDB taxonomy): domain Bacteria; phylum Actinomycetota; class Actinomycetes; order Propionibacteriales; family Nocardioidaceae; genus Nocardioides_B. The sequence goes on along the minus strand of CAWIFK010000015.1, from coordinate 30,993 downwards.
GACGTCTTCCGCCGCCGGCTCGAGGGGGTCCTCGTGGCGCGCTCCTACGTGATGATGGACTACGACATCCGCGACGAGCGGGTGGAGGAGGCCGTGGCGCTGACCCCCGGCATCGAGAGCCCCACCGTCTCCCCGCTCCATCGCGAGGGGTGGGTCGCGGTCCGCTCGATGGTTCCCCGCGACGCCGCCCAGCGGGTGATGGACGAGCTGTGGGAGCTGGGCGCCCGGGGCATCCTCTCCACCGACATCCACGCCTGCCGGTTGTGAGATGACGGTGCCGCTGCCGCGCACGTTCCGGCCGTTCGGGGTCCGGATCGCCGTCTATGCCTTCGGCGGGCTCCTCGTGCTGGTCACCGCCGTCATCTGGTTCACGTTCCCGCAGTCCATCCGCGACCAGTTCACGCTGTTCCAGCGCGGCACCGTGGTGGTGCTCGGACTGGGCTTCCTGGCGCTGGGCTGGGGCCTCGCGCGCAGCCGGGTCGAGGCGCGCGAGTCCGGCCTGCGGGTCGTGAACGGCTACCGCTCGCACACGTTCGAGTGGGCCCAGGTCGTGGCGATCTCGCTGCGCCCGGGCAGCCCGTGGGCCGAGATCGACCTCAGCGACGGCACCACCGTCAACGTCGTGGGCATCCAGGGCTCCGACGGCGCCCGGGCCCTCCGGCAGGTCCGGGAGATCCGCGCGCTCGTCGAGTCCCGCAGCGGCAGCGCCTGAGGCGTCGGTGACCGAGCTCGACGTGTTCGGCAGCGCCCGGCAGATGGCCGCGGCCGTGCGCCGCCGCGACGTCTCCTCGCGCGAGCTGGTGGCGGCCCACCTCGCGCAGATCGCGCGCGTCAACCCGCAGGTCAACGCGATCGTCAGCCTCGACGAGGAGCGCGCGCTGGCCGGTGCGGCCGCCGCCGACGAGGCGGTCGCCCGCGGCGAGGACCTCGGCCCGCTGCACGGCCTCCCGCACGCGTTCAAGGACACCCACGAGGTGGCGGGCTGGCGCACCACCTACGGCTCGCCGCTGCGCGCCGACCACGTGCCGCGGCGCGACGAGCTGCTCGTGGAGCGGGTCCGCCGGGCGGGGGCGGTCCCGATCGGCAAGACCAACGTGCCCGAGTGGGCGGCGGGCTCGCACACGTTCAACCCCGTCTTCGGCGCCACCCTCAACCCCTACGACCTCGGCCGGTCGGCCGGCGGGTCCAGCGGGGGAGCGGCGGCCGCGCTCGCGACCGGCATGGTGCCGCTGGCCGACGGCAGCGACATGGGTGGCTCGCTGCGCAACCCCGCCTCGTTCTGCAACGTGGTCGGCCTGCGCCCCGGACGGGGCCGGGTCCCGCAGTGGCCGAGCACCAACGCGTGGGAGCTGACCTCGACCGGCGGCCCGATGGCGCGCTCCGTGGAGGACCTGGGCCTGCTCCTGTCGGTGCTCGCCGGCCCGTCGCGGCGGGCGCCGTCGTCCCTGGAGACGCCCGGCGAGGCGTTCGCGCCGCCGTACGACGCCACGCTGCGCGGGCTCCGGGTCGCACTCTCGGTCGACCTCGGCGGCGCCTTCGCGGTCGAGCCCGCGGTCGCCGACGTGGTGCGCGCCCAGGGGGCGGTCCTCGAGGCGGCGGGCGCCGCCGTCGAGGAGGCCCACCCGGTGCTGCACGGAGCCGGCGCCGCGTTCACGACCCTGCGCGCCTGGCTGTTCTGGCACCGCTTCCGCAGTCTCGTCGCCAAGCGGCCCGAGGCGTTCAAGGCGTCGCTGCGCGAGAACATCGAGGACGGGGCGCGGCTGACCGCGAGGACGTGGCCCGCGCCTTCTCGCAGCTGACCTCGACCCACGACCGGATGCGGACGTTCTTCGAGACCTACGACGTGCTGGCGCTGCCGGTGAGCCAGGTGCCGCCGTTCAGCGCCGACCAGGAGTACCCGACGCGGATCGACGGCGTCGCCCAGGAGGGGTACCTGGACTGGATGCGATCGGCGTACCTCATCAGCGCCACCGGGTGTCCCGCGGTGTCGGTGCCGGCCGGCTTCACCGCCGAGGGGTGGCCGGTCGGCCTGCAGCTGGTCGGGCCGCCGCGTGGCGAGCGGCGGCTGCTGGAGATCGCGCACGCGTTCGAGCAGGCGACGCAGGTGGGCCGGCGCCGGCCCGCGATCTGCTCAGCCTGACCGGCCACCGGACGCGACGTACTCCTGGGGGTCCTTGTCCTCCGGCGGGACGCCGTCGGCGGCCTTCAGGGACTCGTAGCGCAGGAACTGGATCGCGATCCGGTGCCGGAGGTCGAGGTCGGCGTGCTGGCGGAAGTCCGCGAGGTCCTGGCGCTCCTCCTCGGCCATGTGGTCGCTGTTGTGCACCCGGCACTCGACCACCGCGTCGTACCAGTCGTCGCTGCCCACCCCGTGGCGGCCGACCGCGCGGATCGCCTCGCGGATCTCGTTGTGGTCCTTGACCGCGTCCTCGACCTCCTCCTCGGCGTCGTCGGCGTCCGCCGCGCCGGTGCCGAGCTTGAGCAGCTCGGGGTAGAAGTAGCGCTCCTCCGCCTCCGCGTGCGTCTCCAGCAGGACCTCCAGCCGCTTCCACACCGCAGCCAGTGTCTCGGTGTCCGAGCGGGGGATCTCGTCCAGCATCGCGAACATGCGGCGCTGGTCTGCGTGCTGGTGCAGGATCACGTCGGTGATGTCCATGTGGGGTGCCTCCTCGTGCGTCGGGGGACCTGTCCCACCCTGCCTACCCGGGGTGGCGACCCGCGAAGCCCGGGTCGCACGAGAGGTTCACAGCGCCCGGATCCCCCAGGAGCTGGAGTGCTCGCAGCCGTCCTCGCCGGCCGGCGCGAGCACCACCAGGTCCTCGCCGGAGGCGAACGCGTTCGGCGGGGAGGTCATCGGCTCCACGGCGACCGATGTCCGGGCCCGGTCGGCCGGCAGGTCGTCACCGGTGTAGACCTGCAGCCACCGGTGCCGGGCATCGGCCCACAGCGCCACGCCGCGGTCGGCGGCCCGGTTGCGCAGCTGCACCTCCACCCGGCCGTCGGGACCGCGCTCGAGGTCGGTGAACGCGGTGTCGAGCTGCACCCCGCGCAGCGGCCGGGACACCCGGAAGTCGAGGCTGGTGCCGTCGACCGGTTCGGTTCCGGCCGGGTTCTTGCGCTCGTCGACCAGCATCGCGGTGCCGGCCGGCAGCAGCAGCTCCCAGCCGTCGATGCCGCCGGGCCCGGACGCCGGGTCCGTGCCGACGGTGAGGTAGGGGTGCGCGCCCTGGGCGAACGGGGCGGGGGAGTCCGACAGGTTGGTCGCGGTGACCGTGACGGTGAGCCCGTCGGCAGAGATGTCGTACGACGCGTGCAGGTCCACCGTCCACGGGTACCCGGTCTGCGCCATCAGCCGGTAGGTCAGCGACACCGAGTGCGGCGACTGCTCCTCCAGCGTCCAGGCGGTCCACCGGGTCAGGCCATGGCTGGCGTTTGCGCGCGCGGGCTCGCTGAGCGGCAGCTGCAGCTCGCGCCCCTCGAAGGTGTAGCGGCCGTCGCGGACCCGGTTCGGCCAGGGCAGCAACAGCTGGCCGCGGCCGGACGAGGCCATCTCGTCGGCCCCGAACCCGTCGACGAGGGCGCCCTCGTCGTGCGCGAGGAGCCGCAGCCCGGCGCCGCACTCGGTCACGACCGCCCGGTGCCCGCCGCCACGGATCTCGAACTGCTCACCACTCGGCGCGACCACACGACCTCCTCGGCTCCAGGACTGCACGACGTACGACTGCGTCGACGGGCTCACCCTGCCATGCGGCGAGCACCCAGGTTCGAATTTCCGGTGCGCCGTGCCGGACAGGGTGCTTACCCTCAGCGCGTGGACATCACCCTGCGCCCGCTGGGCAGCGACGACATCCCGGCCCTGGCCCGCCTGCTGGCGGCGGCGGAGGCCGTCGACGAGACCGGGGAGCACTACAGCGAGGCGGACCTGGCCGAGGAGTTCGCCAACCCCGACATCGAGCTGGGCAAGGACGTCGTCGGCGCGTTCGACGGGAGCCCGGCGGGGGAGCTGGTCGGCTACTTCTCGGTGTACCCGCGCTCCACCGACGGTGAGCACCAGAAGGTGCACGTCGAGGGCACGGTGCGCCCCGACCGGCGCGGGGAGGGCATCGGCCACCGGCTCGTCGAGGCGATGCTGGCCCGTGCCGACGAGGTGCACGCGGAGAAGCACCCGGACCTGCCGCTGCACGTGTCGCTGACCGGCCTGACCCGCAACGAGGCGCAGAGCGGGCTGCTGGCCGGCTTCGGCCTGCTGCCCGAGCGGTGGAGCTTCGTGATGCGTACCCGGCTCGGCGACCACGCCGCCGTACCGCAGGTGCCGGAGGGAGTGGAGATCCTCCCCTACGACGACTCCCGGGCCGACGCCATGCGCATCGCGCACAACGAGGCGTTCCTGGACCACCCGAGCTTCACCCCGTGGACCGAGACCATGTGGAAGCAGTGGGTCACCGACAGCCGCAACTTCCGCCCCGGGCTGAGCTTCGTCGCCGTGGACCCGGCCGAGCCCGAGCGGGTCGTGGGCTACCTGCAGTCCAACGAGTTCGACGCCTACCTCGAGGCGACGGGGCGGCGCGAGGCGTTCGTCGGCAAGCTCGGCACCTTGCGCGGCTTCCGCGGCCGAGGGCTCGGCGGCGCGCTGCTCGCGACGGCGCTCGCGGCCTACCGGCAGGCCGGCTACGACGAGGCGTCGCTCGACGTGGACTCCGAGAACCCGACCGGCGCGCTCGGCATCTATGAGCGTGCCGGGTTCGAGGTCGAGTCGCGGTGGGCCAACTACGGCCTCGTGCGGCCGCCCGTGGACGCCTGAGCCTCCGGCACGTCGGAGGTCTCGAGGCGCAGGTCCGCGCGCTCGCGGGTGCGGTCCCGGGCGAAGTGCGCCGCCTCCGCGCGGTGCCAGCGTTCGAGCCGCTCCCGGGCGCCGTCACCGTCCCGGGCCAGGCCACGGGCCAGACGGAGCGGCGCCGGCGCGTCGAGCCAGACCAGGACGCCGGTGCGGGCGGGGCAGGCCGCGCCGGCGCCGCAGCCCTCGACCACCAGCAGGTCGACCGGGGCCACCTCGACCCAGCCCGCGGGACGACCGCGCACCCAGCTCCAGCGCCGGTAGCGACCGGTGGCGCCGCGCGAGAGCGGGGCGAGGACGTGCCCGGCCAGCATCTCCACGCCCTCCTCGAGGCCGTCCCAGCCGGGGTAGAGGTCGTCCATGTGCAGCACCCGCACCGTCTCCTGACCGGTGTCGCGCCAGCGGCGTACGACGTGGCGGGCCAGCGTGGTCTTGCCCGACCCCGAGGGGCCGTCGACGCAGAGCAGCCGTCCCGTCCCCAGCGTCGGCGGGCCGGCGCGGAGCCGGCGGACCACGGCGTCGGCGACCTCGCTCACTCGATGCCGTGCTTGCGCAGCAGCGCCTCGATGTCGGCGAGGTCGTCGTCGCCCACCGCGGGACGGCCCTGTACGGAACGGCCCTGGGCGGGACGGCCCGCGGTCTGCTCGTCCTTGCGGCCTGCGCCGGCCCCGCTGCGGCTGCGCAGGATCCCGGCGACCACGAACAGCGCGACCGCCAGCCCGGCCAGGGCGATCCCGGCCCAGACGGCGGGGCTGAACACCAGCCGGACGGCCCAGTCCACGACCGCGTCGGCGATCCGCCAGGCCAGGCGCAGCGTGCCGGTGAGAGCCGCGGCGAGGGGCAGCAGCGACCAGGCCACGGCCCGCAGGCCGGACGGCGCGCCCCGGCGGCGCCACACCAGGGCGCTCACCGCCAGCCCGAGGAGGGTCAGCGTCAGGCCGAGCGCCTGCCAGGTCGCGTTGTCGACGGTCGCCACCCCTCCAGCCTAGCCACGGCGCCTGGCAGGATCGGGGCATGCGCTCGATCCCCGACCCCGGCTTCGCCGGTGACACCGGCGCCGCCTCCGCGGAGGTGGGCGCGGCCCTGGCGGCCTACGCCGCCGACCCCGACCGGGGCCACGCCGCGATGTTGCTGGTCCTGCAGCGCGCTCGGCTGCTCGTCCCGGTGGTGGCGGTGCTGGGGGAGTCCGAGGTCGACCAGGCCGGTCTGGTCCACGACAAGACCTCGGACATGGCCACCGTGCTGATGCGCGGTCGCGACGGCCGGACCGCGCTCCTGGCGTTCACCGGCAACGACACCCTGCAGCGCTGGGACCCCGCGGCGCGCCCCGTCCCGGTGACCACGCCCCGGGCCGCCGAGGCCGCCGTGCAGGACGGCGCCGACGCGCTGCTCGTCGACGTGGCCGGACCGGTGCCGGTCGTGGTCGCGGGCGACGACCTCCGCGAGCTGGCCCAGGGCCGGGTGCTGGTGGAGGTCAGCGGCCGCTACGCGTGGGTGACACCGGGCCGGTGAGCGACTCGCCCGGGCCCTCGCCCGGTGCGTCGGGGACCTCGGAGGCCTCCCGGAAGGCGAGCTGCAGGCTGCGCAGCCCGTCGCGCAGCGGCGCGGCGTGGTGGTGGCCCAGGCGGGGCGCGGCGGCGGTGACCAGCCCGGCGAGGGCCTCGATGAGGGTGCGGGACTCGTCGAGGTCGCGGTGCTCGGGCAGGTCCTCGGCGAGGCCGAGGTTGACCGCGGCGGCACTCATCAGGTGCAGGGCCGCGGTCGAGACGATCTCGAGAGCGGGCACCTCGGCGATGTCGCGGGCGGACTCGGGGGCGGCGTGCGTCATGTCTCCCAGCCTGACACGGCCCCTGGAGGTGCGCCGAGGCACCTGCTCTTGCTACCCTGAACGGGACCGATCTGCTGGTCGGCTTCCTCTGCGCCCCGGGGTGGGAACATCCGGGACGTCTGGGTGGTTGAACCAGCACGATCAGACAAGCGGAGACGAGTCTCCCACCCGCATCGACCGCCCCAGGTCGTCGGGTCCGGTCGCGGGACGTGGCCCGTCGTACGACGGTCCCCGCTCCTGTGCGGCGGCGCAGCACGCGCCGTCGGGACTGGCCTCCGCTGTCACGCGACGCGGAGGCCTTTTGTCTTGTGGCGAGCCGCCGAGCAGGTCGGGTACAGCAGAACTCATCCCAGGAGGACCTATCAGCACCGAGCTGCGAATCAACGACCGGATCCGCGTCCCCGAGGTCCGGCTCGTCGGCCCCAACGGCGAGACCGTGGGGATCGTGCGCATCGACGACGCCCTGCGTCTGGCGCAGGAGGCCGACCTCGACCTGGTCGAGGTCGCGCCGACCGCGCGACCCCCGGTCTGCAAGCTCATGGACTACGGCAAGTTCAAGTACGAGAACGCCCAGAAGGCCCGTGAGGCGCGCCGGAACCAGACCAACGTCGTGATCAAGGAGATGAAGCTCCGTCCCAAGATCGACGCCCACGACTACGAGACCAAGAAGGGTCACGTCGTCCGGTTCCTCAAGCAGGGCGACAAGGTGAAGATCACGATCATGTTCCGTGGTCGTGAGCAGCACCGCCCCGAGCTGGGCTTCCGGCTGCTGCAGCGGCTCGCCGAGGACGTCACCGAGCTGGGGTTCGTCGAGTCGGCGCCCAAGCAGGACGGCCGCAACATGATCATGGTGCTCGGGCCGCACAAGAAGAAGGCCGAGGCCAAGGCCGAGGTCCAGGCCGCGAAGGCCGAGCGGGCCGCCGAGCGTCAGGCCGAGAAGGACGCCGAGCACGCCGAGCGCACGGCCGTGGCGCCGACGGAGCCAGGCGACAAGAAGCCGCGCCGCCGCTCGGAGAACCTCGACCTCGACATGTGACCGACCGGTCCGTCCCCCCGGACCGGCCACCCGAAGAAGAAGGACAGCGAAGAGATGCCGAAGAACAAGACGCACTCCGGTGCGAGCAAGCGGTTCCGGGTCACCGGCTCGGGCAAGATCCGCCGCCAGAAGGCCGGGCTGCGGCACAACCTGGAGCACAAGGCCTCCAAGGTGACCCGTCGCATGAGCGGCACCACCGAGGTCTCCAAGGCCGACACCAAGACGGCCCGCAGGCTCCTGGGTCGCTGACCCGGGCTCGTAACCCCCGACCTTCACCAAGCATCAAGGAGTAAGCAAGTGGCACGCGTCAAGCGGGCAGTCAACGCCCACAAGAAGCGCCGGGTGACCCTCGAGCGCGCGTCCGGCTACCGCGGACAGCGCTCGCGTCTCTACCGCAAGGCCAAGGAGCAGGTCACCCACTCGCTGGTCTACAGCTACCGGGACCGCAAGGCGAAGAAGGGCGACTTCCGCAAGCTCTGGATCCAGCGGATCAACGCCGCTGCCCGCGCCAACGGCATGACCTACAACCGGTTCATCCAGGGCCTCAAGGCCGCGGGTGTCGAGGTGGACCGCAAGATCCTGGCCGACCTGGCCGTCAACGACGCGCCGGCCTTCGTCGCGCTGGTCGAGACCGCCAAGGCCGCGCTCCCCGAGGACGTCAACGCTCCCCGGGAGACCGAGGCCGCGTCCGCCTGAGCGGCGCGCATACCGAGTACGTCGAGGGCGAGCCCCGTGTCGACTGCTGACGCCACCCTCCTCACCGCGAGGAGCGGACGCGTGAAGGCGGCGCGGCGGCTCGCCCGACGTACGTCCAGGGCCGAGCACCGGCTCTTCCTGGCCGAGGGGCCCCAGGCTGTGCGGGAGGCGCTGGCCGTCCCCGGCTGCGTGCGCGAGGTCTTCGCGCTGCCCGGCGCGGCCGAGGCGCACCCGGGCCTGGCCACCGGGGCCGCCGCGTCCGGGGTCGCCTGGCACCTGGTCGACGAGGCCGCACTGTCCGGGCTCACCGGGACGGTCGCCCCGCAAGGGCTCGTCGCCGTCTGCAGGTTCCTCGACGTACCGGTCGAGGAGGTCGTCGGCGCGGGGAGGCTGCTGGCGGTGTGCGCCGACGTGCGCGACCCCGGGAACGCCGGCACCGTCATCCGGTGTGCCGACGCCGCCGGTGCCGCGGGCGTGGTCCTCGCCGGCAGCTCGGTGGACCTCTACAACGGCAAGACCGTGCGGGCCACGGTCGGCTCCCTGTTCCACCTGCCGGTCGCGGTGCACCGCGACCCGGTCGCGACGGTCCGGATGCTCCGGGCCGCCGGCCTGCAGGTGCTGGCGGCCGACGGCGCCGGCGACCTCGACCTCGACGACGCCGCGGACGACGGCACGCTGGCGCGCCCGACTGCCTGGCTGTTCGGCAACGAGGCATGGGGGCTCCCCGACGAGCTCGCCGCGGCGGCGGACCGTCGGGTCCGGATCCCGATCCACGGCCGCGCCGAGAGCCTGAACCTCGCCACCGCGGCCGCGGTCTGCCTCTACGCCAGCGCCCGGGCGCACCGGCGGCGCGCGCCGGCGCCGGTCACCCGGTAACGTGTCCCCATGGATCGGGACGGGGTGAGCGTGTCCGCGCTGCTCGACGCCCTTCCCGACGGGGTGGTGCTGGCCGACTCCGAGGGCGCGGTCTCGCTGGTGAACCAGGCGGCGCGTCGGCTGCTGGGGGTCGGCGACGTCTGCGGGAAGCGGCTCTCCGACGTGCTCAGCCTGCAGGACAACGCCGGCAACGACTGGTTCTCCTGCACCGACCCCTACGAAGGGCTCCCGACCCGCTCCGCGCTGACCGAGCAGTCCTGGTTCCTGCCCGACGGCACCGAGCTGCTGGTCACCGCCCGGCTGGAGCGCGGCTCGCCGGGGGGAGCGGTCGAGCGGGTGGCGGTCTCGCTGCGTTCGGCGCGGGCCCGCGCGCGCCTGGACCGGGAGCGCTCGGACCTCGTTGCCACGGTCGCGCACGAGCTGCGCTCGCCGCTGACCGGGGTGAAGGGCTTCGTCGCGACCCTGCTCTCGCGGTGGGACCGGCTCAGCGACGAGCAGAAGAAGCTCATGCTGCAGACGGTCAACGTCGACGCCGACCGCCTGACCCGCTTGATCGCGGAGCTGCTCGACGTCGCCCGCATCGACACCGGCCGGCTCTCGCTCTACCCCCGCCCCGTGGACCTCGTCGGTGCGGTCGAGAAGGTGCTGGCCTCCATCCGTGCCGGCACCGGTCGGGAGCTGAGCCTGACCGTCGACGGGCCGCTGGCCCCGGTCCTCGCGGACCCCGACAAGCTCGCCCAGGTCCTGCACAACCTGGTCGACAACGCCATCCGGCACGGTGGCGGGCACGTGCACGTCCGGGTCGGCCCGGCCTCCCGGGAACGCGGCCGCGAGGGCGAGGACGTGCTGCTGGTCGTCGACGACGAGGGCGACGGCATCAGCCCGGACATCCGCAGCCGGGTGTTCACGAAGTTCTGGAAGCACGGCACCCGTGGTGGCTCGGGCCTGGGCATGTACATCATCCACGGCCTGGTGACCGCTCACGGCGGCACCGTCGTCATCGACGACGCCCCCGGTGGTGGCGCTCGCATCGTGATCCGCTGGCCGGTCGCCGCCGACGTCGCGTGAGTGCCGGGCAAACCGGTTCGCGCCGCGGTCGGCGTACTTCCTAGACTGGCCCGCACACCCGCGCACGCTGCGTGACCGACCCTGCGAAAGGCCTGCTGCCATGTCCGGCCCGAACACCGACTACGACCCGGTCGAGGTGACACCGCTGAAGGCCGACCAGGTCGAGGCCATGCGCGACGCCGCCCTGGCGGCCGTCGCAGCGGCCGACGACCTCGACGCGCTGAAGCGGGTCCGGACCGAGCACGCGGCGGAGCGGTCCCCGCTGGCACTGGCGAACCGGGAGATCGGCGCGTTGCCGCCGCAGGCGCGCAAGGAGGCCGGCATGCGCGTCGGTCAGGCGCGGGGCGCGGTCAACAAGGCCCTCGCGGAGCGGCAGGTCGTGCTGGAGGCAGAGCACGAGGCGCGGATGCTCGCCGAGGAGACCGTCGACGTGACGCTGCCCTGGGACCGGGGGCCGCGCGGGGCCCGGCACCCGCTGACGACGATCCAGGAGCGGATCGCCGACGTCTTCGTCGCGATGGGCTGGGAGGTGGCCGAGGGGCCCGAGGTGGAGGCCGAGTGGCTGAACTTCGACGCGCTGAACCTCGGCCCGGACCACCCGGCGCGCACCATGCAGGACACGTTCTGGCTGGAGCCGCCCGACGGCGGCCTGGTGCTGCGCACGCACACCTCGCCGGTGCAGGCGCGCACGATGCTGACCACCGAGCCCCCGATCTACGTCATCTGCCCGGGGCGCGTCTTCCGCACCGACGAGCTCGACGCCACGCACACGCCGGTGTTCCACCAGGTCGAGGGTCTGGTCGTCGACCGCGGCATCACGATGGCGCACCTGAAGGGGACGCTCGACCACTTCGCCGCGGCGATGTTCGGCGAGGGCATCACGACCCGCTTCCGGCCGTCGTACTTCCCCTTCACCGAGCCCAGCGCGGAGGTCGACCTGGTCTGCTTCGTGTGCCGCGGCACCGGCAGCACCGGGGACCAGGACTGTCGCACCTGCAAGGGCGAGGGCTGGATCGAGTGGGGCGGCTGCGGCGTGGTGAACCCCCGCGTGCTCACCGCCTGCGGAATCGACGCCGAGGAGTTCACCGGCTTCGCGTTCGGCATGGGGATCGAGCGGACGCTGATGTTCGGCAACGGCGTCGCCGACATGCGCGACATGGTCGAGGGTGACGTGCGCTTCACCCTGCCCTTCGGAACGGAGATCTGATGCGGGCCCCGCTTTCCTGGATCCGTGAGTACGTCGACCTGCCGCCCGAGGTCGACGCCACCGACCTGGCCCACCGGCTGACGGCGCTGGGACTCAAGCTCGAGGCGCTGGAGTCTCCGGGCGCCGACATCGAGGGACCCCTGGTCGTCGGCCGGGTGCTCGAGTTCGCCGAGGAGCCCCAGACCAACGGCAAGACGATCCGGTGGTGCCAGGTCGACGTCGGCCCCGAGCACAACGGTGAGGCCGGCCAACGCGGGATCGTGTGCGGTGCCCTGAACTTCGCCGAGGGCGACCTCGTCGTCGTCTCGCTGCCGGGCTGCGTGCTGCCCGGCGGGTTCGCGATCGCAGCCCGCAAGACCTACGGCCACGTCTCCGACGGCATGATCTGCTCGACCCGCGAGCTGGGCATCGGCGAGGACCACGGCGGCATCCTCGTCCTGGACCCGCGCCTGGACGGTGACGTGAAGCCGGGCGACGACGCGGTCGGCCTGCTGGGGCTGCGCGACGACGTCATCGAGTTCGAGATCAACCCCGACCGTGCCTACGCGCTCTCGCTGCGCGGCATCGCCCGCGAGGCGGCGACCGCCTACGGCGTGGCGTTCCACGACCCCGCCCACCGGCAGGTCCCCGAGCCGAACGGCGACGGGCACCCGGTGCGCGTCGAGGCGCCCGACGGCTGCCCGGTGTTCGCCACCCGGACCGTGACCGGCTTCGACGCCTCCGCACCGACACCGCGGCACATCGCCCGCCGGGTGCAGCTGGCCGGCATGCGCCCGATCTCGCTGGCCGTGGACGTCACCAACTACGTGATGCTCGAGCTGGGCCAGCCGATCCACGGCTACGACGGTGACCGGCTGTCCGGACCGATCGTGGTGCGTCGCGCCGCGGCGGGGGAGCGGCTGACCACCCTCGACGACGTCCGCCGGACGTTGTCGGAGGAGGACCTGCTGATCACCGACGACAGCGGCCCGATCGGCCTGGCCGGAGTGATGGGCGGGCAGACCACCGAGCTCTCCGGCACGACGACGCACGTGGTGATCGAGGCGGCGCACTTCGACCCGGTGTCGATCTTCCGCACCGGGCGACGGCACAAGCTGCCGTCCGAGGCGTCGAAGCGGTTCGAGCGCGGGGTCGACCCGCTGCTCCCCGCCTTCGCCGCCGACCGGGTGGCCGAGCTGCTCGTCGAGCACGGCGGCGGCCGGGTCGAGCCCGGAGTGACCTACGTGGGCTCGCCCCCCGGGCAGCCGGAGATCACCGCGGCGCTCGACCTGCCCGCGCGCGTCACCGGCATGGACATCGACGCCGACACCACCGTGGCGCACCTGCGCGCGGTCGGCTGCGCGGTGCACGTGGAGGGCGACACGCTCACGGCGCTCCCGCCCCCGTGGCGCCCGGACCTGACCGACCCCTACGACCTGGTGGAGGAGGTCGCCCGGATCGTCGGCTACTCCGAGGTGCCCTCGGTGCTGCCCACCGCGCCGGCCGGGCGGGGCCTGACCCGCCGGCAGCGGCTGCGCCGCCGGGTGGGCTTCGCGCTCGCCGGGGCCGGCCTGGTCGAGGTGAAGACCTACCCGTTCGTCGGGGACGCCCAGCTCGACGCGCTGGGCCTGGAGGACGGCGACCCCCGTCGCCGTACCGTCCGCGTGGCCAACCCGATCTCCGAGGAGCGGCCGCAGCTCGCCACGACGCTGCTGCCGGGACTGCTGGAGACCGCGGCGCGCAACGTGGGCCGCGGGTGCGGCGACGTCGCCGTCTACGAGACCGCCCTCGTCTTCCTGCCGCAGGACCCGCAGCGCGCGGCGCCGATCCTCGGCGTGGACCGGCGGCCGACCGACGAGGAGCTCGCCGCGCTGGCGGCCGCGGTCCCGGACCAGCCGCGGCACCTCGCCGTGGTGCTCGCCGGTCAGCGCGACGCCGCCGGCTGGTGGGGCAGCGGCCGGGCCGCCACCTGGGCCGACGCGATCGCGGCCGTCCGCGAGGCCGCACGCGTGCTGGGGGTCGAGGTCACGGTCGCCGCTGCCCAGCAGGCGCCCTGGCATCCCGGACGGTGTGCCGAGATCACGGTCGGCGGGACCGTCCTCGGCCACGCCGGCGAGCTGCATCCGCGGGTCTGTGCGGCGTACGGCGTCCCGGCGCGCACCGTGGCCGCAGAGGTGGACCTCGACGCCCTGGTGGCGGCCTCCACCGAGCCCGAGGCGCCGCGGTTCTCGACGTACCCGGTCGCCAAGGAGGACGTGGCGCTGATCGTCGACCGCGACGTCACCGCCGCCGGGGTGGCCGCGACGCTGCGCGAGGGCGCCGGGCCGTTGCTCGAGGCGCTGCGCCTGTTCGACGTCTACACCGGCGACCAGATCGAGAGCGGGAAGAAGTCGCTGGCGTTCGCGCTGCGCTTCCGCGCCCCCGACCGCACGCTGACCGACGAGGAGACCGCCGCGGCACGCGACGCGGCCGTCGCGCTGGCGGCGCGGCGGCACGGAGCCGTCCACCGCGCCTGAGACGCTCCGCGGACCGGGCAGTGCGCATAGATACACGCCTGTGTATAGTCATGCACATGTCGAAGCGGAGAGTCGCTGTTGCGGGAGCCAGCGGGTACGCCGGCGGCGAGGTGCTGCGCCTGCTGCTGAGCCACCCCGACGTCGAGGTCGGCGCGGTCACCGCCGGGTCGAACGCCGGTGAGCGCCTGGGAGCGTTGCAGCCGCACCTGGTGCCGCTGGCCTCGCGCCGCCTGGAGGCGACCTCGCCGGAGGTGCTGGCGGGTCACGACGTGGTCTTCCTGGGCCTGCCGCACGGCCAGTCCGCCGTGATCGCGGAGGCGCTGCCGGAGGAGACCGTGGTGATCGACTGCGGCGCCGACTTCCGGCTGACCGACCCGGCTGCGTGGGAGAAGTTCTACGGAGGCGAGCACGCCGGCTCGTGGCCCTACGGCCTCCCCGAGCTGCCCGGTCAGCGGGACCTCCTCGCCGGTGCGACCCGGATCGCGGTGCCCGGCTGCTACCCGACGGTGTCCACCCTGGCCCTGGCGCCCGCGGTGGCGGCAGGGGTGGTGGAGCCGGCCGACCTGGTGGTCGTCGCGGCGTCCGGGACGTCAGGCGCGGGCAAGGCCCCCAAGCCCAACCTGCTCGGCTCGGAGGTGATGGGCTCGGTCAGCGCGTACGGCGTCGGCGGCACCCACCGGCACACGCCCGAGATCGTGCAGAACCTCGGTGGGCTGACCGACGGCGACGTGCGCGTCTCGTTCACTCCGGTGCTGGTGCCGATGCCGCGCGGCATCCTCGCGACGTGCTCGGCGCCCACCACGCTGAGCCCCGAGGAGGCTTACGCCACCTACGAGTCCGCCTACGCCGACGAGCCCTTCGTGCACCTCCTCCCGGCCGGGCAGTGGCCGCAGACCAAGTCGGTCCTCGGCTCGAACGCCGTGCACGTCCAGGTCACCGTCGACGAGGCGGCCGGCCGGCTGGTGGCGGTCGCAGCGGTCGACAACCTCGCCAAGGGCACCGGCGGTGCGGCCGTCCAGTGCATGAACCTGGCGCTGGGCCTCGACGAGACCGCCGGGCTCTCCACGATCGGGCTCGCGCCGTGAGCGTCACCGCCCCCGCCGGCTTCCGGGCCGCCGGGGTGACCGCGGGCCTGAAGCGGTCCGGGGGCAAGGACCTCGCCCTGGTCGTCAACGACGGGCCGGACCACGTCTGCGCCAGCGTGTTCACCAGCAACCGGTGCAAGGCGAACCCGGTCCTGTGGAGCGAGGAGGTCGTCAAGGACGGCGTCGCTCGTGCAGTGGTGCTCAACTCCGGCGGGGCCAACTGCTACACGGGTGCGGAAGGTTTCCAGACCACCCACGCGGTGGCCGAGCAGGTGGCCGCCGGCCTCGGCATCGGCGCCGTCGACGTCGTCGTGTGCAGCACCGGCCTGATCGGGCTGGCGAACCCCCGCGACGTGCTGCTGCGCGGCGTCGACGAGGCACTCTCCGCCCTTGCGCCCGACGCCGGCACCGACGCCGCGGAGGCGATCATGACCACCGACAGCGTGAGCAAGCAGGTCGTGGTCGAGGGCACCGGCTGGACCGTCGGCGGGATGGCCAAGGGGGCCGGCATGCTGGCCCCGCAGCTGGCCACCATGCTCGTGGTGCTCACGACCGACGCCCAGGTCGACGCGGCCACCGCCGACCGCGCGCTGCGCGCCGCCACCCGGGTCAGCTTCGACCGGCTCGACTCCGACGGCTGCATGTCGACCAACGACACCGTGACCCTGCTGGCGTCGGGCGCCTCGGGGATCACCCCGAGCGCGGACGACTTCACCGAGGCGCTGGCGAGGGCCTGCACCGACCTGGCCATGCAGCTGCTCGCCGACGCGGAGGGCGCGGACCACGAGATCGCGATCACCGTGCTCAACGCGGCCACCGAGGACGAGGCCGTCGAGGTCGGGAGGTCCGTGGCCCGCAGCAACCTGTTCAAGGCCGCGGTCTTCGGCAACGACCCCAACTGGGGGCGCGTGCTCGCCTCGATCGGCACCACGTCCGCGGCCTTCGACCCCGCCGACCTCGACGTCGCCATGAACGGCGTGTGGGTCTGCCGCGGGTCGGAGCCGCACACGCCGCCCGACCAGGTCGACCTGACCGGCCGCGACGTGTCGGTGACGATCGACCTGAAGGCGGGCGCCGGTCGCGCCACGGTGTGGACCAACGACCTGACGCACGCCTACGTGCACGAGAACTCCGCCTACTCCAGCTGAGGACGCGAGCCGCATGAGCCAGACCGACGGAACCCCCGAGGCGTGGAAGCGCGCCACCGCCAAGGCCGCCACGCTCGCCGAGGCGCTGCCGTGGCTGAAGACCTACCACGGCAAGACGATCGTGGTGAAGTACGGCGGCAACGCGATGACCGACGACACGCTGAAGCAGGCGTTCGCCGAGGACATCGTGTTCCTGCGCATGGCCGGCTTCCGCCCCGTCGTCGTGCACGGCGGCGGGCCGCAGATCAGCCAGATGCTGGACCGTCTCGACATCGAGTCGGAGTTCCGCGGCGGACTGCGGGTCACCACCCCGGAGGCCATGGACGTCGTGCGCATGGTGCTCGTCGGCCAGGTGGGGCGCGAGCTCGTGGGCCTGATCAACGGCCACGGCCCGCTCGCGGTCGGGCTCAGCGGCGAGGACGCGGGCCTGTTCACCGCCGAGCCGACCACGACGATGGTCGACGGCGAGGAGGTCGACCTGGGTCTGGTCGGCGAGGTCGCGCACGTGCGTCCCGAGGCCGTCCGCGACCTCGTCGACGCCGGCCGCATCCCGGTGATCTCCTCGGTGGCGCCCGACGTGCTCGGGCGCGTGCACAACGTCAACGCCGACACCGCCGCCGCGGCCCTGGCCGTCGCGCTGGAGGCCGAGAAGCTGCTGGTGCTCACCGACGTGGAGGGCCTCTACCGCGACTGGCCCGACAGCGACGACGTGATCGGCCAGATCAGCCCGGAGGCGCTGACCGAGCTGCTCCCCACCCTGGCCAGCGGCATGGTGCCGAAGATGCGGGCCTGCCTCGCGGCCGTCACCGGCGGCGTGCCCCGCGCGACCGTGGTGGACGGCCGCGAGCCGCACGCCGTGCTGCTCGAGATCTTCACCGACGACGGGGTCGGCACCCAGGTGCTCCCCGGCGTGCAGACCAGGATCCGCACCGCGTTGAGGAAGGACGCATGAGTACCTCCCAGACCGTCACCGCGCGCTACGCCGACTCGCTGATGAACACGTTCGGCCCGCCGAAGCTCGTGCTGGTCCGGGGGGAGGGCCCCTACGTGTGGGACGCCGACGGGCGGCGCTACCTCGACCTGCTCGGCGGCATCGCCGTCAACGCCCTCGGGCACGGCCACCCGGCGCTCGTGTCGGCGGTCACCGAGCAGCTCTCGACGCTCGGGCACGTCTCCAACTTCTTCGCCACCGTGCCCCAGGTGAGCCTGGCGGAGCGGCTGCTGGACCTGCTGGGAGTCGGCCCCGGCGGCGGCAAGGTGTTCTTCGCCAACTCCGGCTCCGAGGCCAACGAGGCCGCGTTCAAGCTGTCCCGGCGCACCGGTCGGACCCACGTCGTCGCGGCGGAGGGCTGCTTCCACGGCCGCACGATGGGAGCGCTGGCACTCACCTCGAAGGCCGCCTACCGCGAGCCGTTCGAGCCGCTGCCGGGACACGTCACCTTCGTTCCGTACGGCGACGGGGAGGCGCTCGCGGCCGCCGTCACCGACCAGACCGCCGCCGTGGTGCTCGAGCCGGTCCAGGGCGAGGCCGGCGTCGTCCTGCCGCCGGAGGGCTACCTGGCCCGGGCGCGCCAGGTCGCCGACGCGCACGGCGCACTGCTGTGGTTCGACGAGGTGCAGTCCGGCATGGGCCGCACCGGCGACTGGTTCGCGCACACCCCGACCGGGGTGGCCCCCGACGTGGTGACGCTGGCCAAGGGCCTCGCCGGGGGCGTCCCGATCGGCGCCTGCGTGGCGCTGGGGGAGACCGGCGACCTGCTGCAGCCGGGAAACCACGGCACCACGTTCGGCGGCAACCCGGTCGCCGCCGCGGCCGCGCTCGCGGTGATCGAGACCATCGAGAAGGACGGGCTGCTCGAGAACGCGCGCACCGTCGGGGCGCACCTCGCTGAGGGCCTGCGACACCCGCACGTCGGCGAGATCCGGCAGCGCGGGCTGCTGGTCGGGCTGGACCTCGACGCACCCGTCGCGGCGCAGGTCGCGGTGGCGGCGCGCGAGCACGGCGTGATCCTCAACGACTGCGCCCCGGACCGGATCCGGCTGGCCCCGCCGCTGATCCTGACCACCGAGCAGGCCGACGAGCTGCTCGACGCGTGGCCGGCCATCCTCGACGAGGCCTATGCCGCCGGCGAGGGGGGCTCATGACGCGGCACTTCCTGCGCGACGACGACCTCGGGCCCGCCGAGCAGGCCGAGGTGCTGGCCCTGGCCGCACAGCTCAAGGCCGACCGCTACGCCGCCACGCCGCTCGCCGGGCCGAGGACGGTCGCCATCGTCTTCGACAAGCCGACGCTGCGCACCCAGCTCTCGTTCGCCAGCGGCGTCTCGGAGCTCGGCGGCTACCCGATGGTCGTCGACGGCAACCTCGCGCAGATCGGCACCAGGGAGTCCGTCGCCGACGTGGCCCGGGTGCTCGGCCGGCAGGCGTCGATGGTGGTGTGGCGGACCTTCGAGCAGTCGCGCGTCGAGACGATGGCGGCCTACGCCGGCGTCCCGGTCGTCAACGCCCTGACCGACCAGTTCCACCCGTGCCAGCTGCTCGCCGACCTGCTGACGGTGACCGAGCGGCTCGGCGACCTCGCCGGACGCACGATCGCCTTCCTCGGTGACAGCGCCAGCAACATGGCGCACTCCATGCTGCTGGCCGGCGCCACGGCCGGCATGCACGTGCGGGTCAGCGGCCCGGACGCCTTCGCCCCGGACCCCGAGGTCCTCGCACGTGCCCGGCAGGTCGCCGCCGAGACCGGCGGCTCCGCGGCGTACGTCGACGACGCGCGCCGGGCCGTGGCGGGCGCCGACGTCGTCGCCACCGACACCTGGGTCTCGATGGGCAAGGAGGCCGAGGCCGACCAGCGGCTCGACCGGTTCACTCCCTACGCGCTCGACCACGCGCTGCTGGCGGAGGCCGCCGGGCACGCCGTCGTCCTGCACTGCCTGCCTGCCTACCGCGGCAAGGAGATCGCCGCGGACGTGATCGACGGGCCGCAGAGCGCGGTGTGGGACGAGGCAGAGAACCGGTTGCACGCCCAGAAGGCACTGATGGCCTGGCTGCTGGCGCACGAGCAGGAGCCAGCGGGGGGCCGGGCATGACCGCGCACATCCCGCTGACCAAGGGCGCCCGCCAGCAGAAGATCGTCGAGCTGCTCGGCCGGCAGGCCGTCCGCTCCCAGTCCGAGCTGGCCCAGCTGCTCTCCGAGGCCGGCGTGCACGTCACCCAGGCCACGCTGTCGCGTGACCTCGTCGAGCTCGACGCGGTGAAGGTGCGGGTGCCGTCGGGCGCACTGGTCTACGCCGTCCCGGCCGAGGGCGGCGACCGCACCCCCGTCGTCGTCGACACCGCCGCGTCCGAGGCGCGCCTGGCCCGCCTGCTGGCCGAGCTGCTGGTCTCCGCCGACGCCTCGGCGAACCTGGCGCTGCTGCGCACGCCGCCGGGCGCCGCCCAGTTCCTCGCCTCCGCCTTCGACCGGACCGTGCTCGAGGACGTCCTCGGCACGGTCGCCGGCGACGACACCGTCCTGGTGATCAGCCGACGACCCGACGGCGGGCAGGCGCTCGCCGAACGGTTCCTGGGGCTGGCCAACCAGCCCCACGCCAGCGTCCGCGCGGACAGCCCGCTGGCCCCCTGACCCTCCGGTCCGCGCACTTCCCAGCACGTCCGACCACCCTCGACAATGATCGCAAAGGAACCCCTGTGAGCAAGGTCCTGACCTCCCTGCCCGTCGGCGAACGCGTCGGCATCGCCTTCTCCGGCGGCCTCGACACCTCGGTCGCGGTCGCCTGGATGCGGGAGAAGGGCGCGGTGCCCTGCACCTACACCGCCGACCTCGGCCAGTACGACGAGCCGGACATCAGCGGCGTCCCCGAGCGCGCCGGGCAGTACGGCGCCGAGCTGTCCCGCGCCGTCGACTGCCGCCGGATGCTCGTGGAGGAGGGGCTGGCCGCGATGGCCTGCGGTGCCTTCCACATCCGCTCCGGCAGCCGGACGTACTTCAACACCACCCCGCTCGGCCGCGCGGTCACCGGCACCATGCTGGTGCGCGCGATGCACGAGGACGGCGTCGACATCTGGGGCGACGGGTCGACGTTCAAGGGCAACGACATCGAGCGGTTCTACCGCTACGGGCTGCTCGCGAACCCCTCCCTGCGGATCTACAAGCCCTGGCTCGACGCCGACTTCGTGCACGAGCTGGGCGGCCGCAACGAGATGAGCGAGTGGCTGACGGAGCGGCGGCTGCCCTACCGCGACAGCCAGGAGAAGGCCTACTCCACCGACGCCAACATCTGGGGCGCCACCCACGAGGCCAAGATCCTCGAGCACCTGGACGTGTCCCTGGAGGCGGTCGAGCCGATCATGGGGGTCAAGTTCTGGGACGAGGCCGTCGAGATCCCGACCGAGGACGTCAGCGTGCGCTTCGAGGCCGGCCGGCCGGTGGCCGTCAACGGCAAGGACTACGACGACCCGGTGGCGCTGGTCCACGAGGCGAACGTCATCGGCGGCCGGCACGGCCTGGGCATGTCGGACCAGATCGAGAACCGCATCATCGAGGCGAAGTCCCGCGGCATCTACGAGGCCCCGGGCATGGCACTGCTGTGGATCGCCTACGAGCGGCTGGTGAACGCGGTGCACAACGAGGACACGATCGCCAGCTACCACCTCGAGGGCCGGCGGCTCGGCCGGCTGCTCTACGAGGGGCGCTGGCTCGACCCGCAGGCCCTGATGCTGCGCGAGGCGATCCAGCGCTGGATCGCCTCGCTGGTCACCGGCGAGGTGACCCTGAGGCTGCGCCGCGGAGAGGACTACACGGTGCTGGGCACCGAGGGACCCGCCTTCTCCTACCACCCGGACAAGCTGTCGATGGAGCGCACCGAGAACGCCGCTTTCGGCCCCACGGACCGGATCGGCCAGCTCACCATGCGCAACCTCGACATCGCCGACTCCCGCTCCAAGCTCGAGCTCTACGCCGAGCAACCGCAGGACCAGGGCCACGTCCTGGTCGAGCACGGGAACCTGCTCGGGGCTCTGGAGCCGGGCGGCGCCGACCGGATCACCCTGAACCCGGGCGTCGGTGAGGCCGAGGCTCTGGACGCGGCCGCCATGGAAGCCGGCACGGACTGACCGGCCCCGATCGTCTGTGACTGGTACGAAGGACCCCGTGACCGAGAAGCCGAGCACCAACACCGGCGCCCTGTGGGGCGGCCGGTTCGCCGACGGGCCGTCGGACGCCCTCGCGGCGTTGTCCAAGAGCACCCACTTCGACTGGCGGCTGGCGCCCTACGACCTGGCCGGCAGCCGCGCCCACGCCCGGGTGCTGCACCGCGCCGGCCTGCTGACGACGCCCGAGCTCGACGGTCTCCTGGCCGCCCTGGACCGGCTCGAGGCCCGGGTCGCCTCGGGGGACGCGACGCCGGTGGCGAGCGACGAGGACGTGCACGGTGCCCTCGAGCGGCTGCTCCTGGAGGAGGCCGGCACCGAGCTCGGCGGCCGGCTGCGGGCCGGGCGGTCCCGCAACGACCAGGTGGCGACGCTGTTCAAGGCCTACCTGCGCGACCACGCCCGCATCGTCGGCCGGCTCGTGGCGGACCTGGCCGCGGCGATCGCCGACCAGGCCGAGCGCCACCTCGGTGCCGTCATGCCCGGCCGGACCCACCTGCAGCACGCACAGCCGGTGCTGCTCAGCCACCACCTGCTCGCGCACGCCTGGCCACTGGTGCGCGACCTCGACCGGCTCCGCGACTGGGACCAGCGGGTGGCGGCGGACTCGCCGTACGGCTCGGGGGCGCTCGCCGGCTCCAGCCTCGGCCTCGACCCCCAGCAGGTCGCGCGGGAGCTGGGCTTCACCGACTCCAGCGCCAACTCCATCGACGGTACGGCGGCGCGCGACTTCGTCGCGGAGCTCGCCTTCGTCGCGGCGATGGTCGGTGTCGACGTGTCGCGGTTCGCCGAGGAGGTGATCCTGTGGTCGACCAAGGAGTTCGACTTCGTGCGGCTCCACGACGCCTGGTCGACCGGGTCGAGCATCATGCCGCAGAAGAAGAACCCCGACATCGCCGAGCTCGCGCGCGGCAAGGCCGGCCGGATGGTCGGCAACCTGACCGGGCTGCTGACGACGCTCAAGGCGCTCCCGCTGGCCTACAACCGTGACCTGCAGGAGGACAAGGAGCCGGTCTTCGACTCCGTCGACACGCTGGAGGTGCTGCTGCCCGCGTTCACCGGCATGGTCGCCACGCTCGCCTTCCACACCGACCGGATGGCCGAGCTCGCGCCCCAGGGCTTCTCTCTCGCCACGGACGTCGCGGAGTGGCTGGTGCGGCAGCGGGTGCCGTTCCGGGTCGCCCACGAGGTGGCCGGCGCGTGCGTGCGCCGTTGCGAGGAGCTCGGTGTGGAGCTCGACGAGCTCACCGACGAGCAGTTCGCCGAGATCTCCGAGCACCTGACGCCCGGTGTGCGGGAGGTGCTGAGCGTGGAGGGCTCCGTGGCCTCGCGCGACTCCCGGGGCGGCACCGCCGCGGCGCGCGTCGCCGAGCAGCTCGCCGAGCTGCGAGCCCGGCTGGAGGGACACCGTGACCGGCTCGGCTGACCACGCCTCCGGCGCGCCCGTGGTCGGCGACCCCGCCGCGATCCACGACTTCCTCGCGCGACCGGCGACCACGGTCGCCCCGGAGCTCCTCGGCTGGCGGCTGAGCCGCACCACCGACGCCGGCACGGTCACGGTGGAGCTCACGGAGGTCGAGGCCTACCTGGGGCCCGACGACCCGGCCAGCCACGCCTTCCGGGGTCCCACGCCCCGCAACGAGGTGATGTTCGGCCGCGCCGGCCACCTCTACACCTACCTGTCCTACGGCATGCACTGGTGCTGCAACGTCGTCACCGGCACCGAGGGGCACGCCTCCGCGGTCCTGCTGCGCGCCGGCCGGGTCGTGGACGGGGCCGACCTGGCCCGGCAGCGCCGCGGGGAACGGGTCAAGGACACCGCTCTGGCCCGCGGCCCGGGCTGTCTCGGGCAGGCCCTGGGACTCGGCCGGGCCGAGAACGGGGCGGACCTGCTCGGCGGCGGAACCCTGACGTTGCGGCCGGGGGAGCGGGTCGAGGCAAGCCGGGTCGCCTCCGGGCACCGGGTCGGGGTCAGCGTGGCCCACGAGGTCTCCTGGCGGTTCTGGGTGGCCGACGACCCGACGGTCAGCGCCTACAAGCGGAGCCCGCGCGCCCCCGCGAGCTGACTCTGAGGGCGGGGCGTTGCTCGGGCTCCTCAGCCCGTGTGGCGGTGGAACGTGCCCGAGGCGACCAGCCGTCCCGAGCGGGTGCGGAGCGCGACCACGTCGCCGGCGGCGGCCCGGACCGAGGTGTGCCGCTCGAGGTGGGCCCGACCGTGCCGGTTGACGGTCATGGAGCCGACGCGTGTCCCGTGGACGCGGACCACCACCCTTCTCCCGTGCAGCGCCCGCACCCCCGCGACGGTCGCCTCGAGCTCCCGGTGCCCCTCCTCGGCCTCGTACCCGGCATGGCCCCGGGCGTACGCGAAGCTCACGGTGGGGTGCAGACGTGTCTCGAGGTGGATCTCGGCCCCTTGGGCGGGTGCGGCGAGCGGCACCAGCAGCACTGCCGCCGTGCCCAAGGCGAGCAGGACGCGGTGTCCCGATGTGGTGGTGAAGGTCATCGACGGTCTCCTCCTGGAATGCTCCGGAGGGCCAGTCCCACAACGCTCCTGTCCCCCCGCTTCGTCCCTTCAGCGTGCGGCGGTCCCAGCGGTCCCGGGCAGGGCCATCGGTCACCCCGGCGCGGGGCCGGTTGACGCCCGGAGCGGCCGGTCGTCGCGTGATAGCCGCCGCTCACCGATCGAGCGCTGACAGAAGTTTCGAGTTCAACCATCCTGGGCAGCGCATCCGCAACTACCGCACCCAGGAGGCACGGCATGGCCCTCGGCATGCTTGACCGTTCGCGCACCATCGCACCCCCGGGCTACAACCGCTGGCTGATCCCGCCGGCAGCCCTGGCCATCCACCTGTGCATCGGGCAGGTCTACGCCACCAGCGTCTACAAGAGCTCGCTGGTGGCGCACTTCGACTCGAGCCTGACCACGATCGGGATCGTGTTCTCGCTCGCCATCGTGATGCTGGGTCTCTCCGCCGCGGTGCTGGGCACCTGGGTCGACACCGGCGGCCCGCGCCGCGCCATGGTCGCCGCCGCGGTGGCGTGGTCGGTCGGCTTCCTGGTGGGCGCCGCCGGCATCGCGTCCGGCCAGCTGTGGCTGCTCTACCTCGGGTACGGCGTCATCGGCGGCATCGGTCTGGGGATCGGCTACATCTCGCCGGTCTCCACGCTGATCAAGTGGTTCCCCGACCGGCCGGGGCTGGCCACCGGCCTGGCCATCATGGGCTTCGGCGGCGGCGCCCTGGTGGCGTCCCCGGTCTCCAGCCGGCTGCTGGCCCTCTACGACCCCGACTTCGACGCCACCACCACCGGCTCGGTGGCCAGCGGCTCCGCCGTCGCCGGCCTGTTCGTCACGCTCGGCCTGGTCTACCTCGTCGTGATGCTGTTCGGCGCCTGGCTGATCAAGGTGCCGGCCGACGACTGGCGGCCCGACGGCTTCGACCCGACGACCGTGAGGTCGAGGTCGATGGTGACCACGGCCAGCGTCTCGGCGGCCAACGCGATCAGGACACCGCAGTTCTGGCTGCTCTGGACGGTGCTGTTCTGCAACGTCACCGCCGGCATCGGCATCCTCGAGCAGGCAGCGCCGATGATCCAGGACTTCTTCCGGGACGGCGCCACGTCCTCGGTCGCCCCGGCGGCGGCTGCCGGCTTCGTCGGGCTGCTGTCGATCTGCAACATGGCGGGCCGGTTCGTCTGGTCCTCGACCTCCGACGTGATCGGCCGCAAGCCGGTGTACCTCGGCTACCTGGGCGTGGGCATGGTGCTCTACGTGGCGCTCGCCCTGGTCGGCAACAGCACGACGGTCCTGTTCGTCGTGCTCGCCGGGATCATCATCTCCTTCTACGGAGGCGGGTTCTCCACGGTCCCGGCCTACCTGCGCGACCTGTTCGGGACGTACCAGGTCGGCGCCATCCACGGCCGGCTGCTGACCGCCTGGGCGGCGGCCGGGGTGGCCGGCCCGCTCATCGTCAACGGCTTCCTGGACGCCGAGGGGACGCCGGGTGAGCTGACCGCGGCCGACTATCGGCCGGCGCTGCTCACCATGGTTGCCCTGCTCGCGGTGGGCTTCGTGGCGAACCTCCTGGTGCGCCCGGTGGCCGAGCGGTTCCACGAGAAGGGCCTGGCGGAGGCGGAAGCGGCCATCGACCGCGAGGACGAGCTCGCTGCGGCCGGCTCGGGCCGCGGCGCCACGGCGACGACCACGCGGACTCGTGCCCAGGCCACCACCGGCACCCGGCCGGTGCTGCTGACCGTGTCGTGGGCCGTGGTCGGGATCCCCCTCGTCTACGGGGTCTACCAGACCCTGGTGAAGACGGCCGGCCTCTTCGGCTGAGCGCCACGCCCCGGGCGCGGAGCGCCGCTGCGCGCCCGGGCCGTGATGTCGTCTCCGGCCGGTGAGCTCGACCTGGCCCCACGCGCCTCAGGCTTTGTGCTGCATGGACGAGCGCGCGGGGTTGCCCTGGTCCTCGGCCTTCGGGTCGGTCTCGTCCTGCTTGGCCCGCACGCCCGCCTCGACGCGGTCACCCAGGTCCTTGTCGACGTTGCGCCAGTAGGCGAAGGCCCGCTCCAGCACCGGCTCGCTGACCCCGTTGAGCAGGTGGCCGACGATGTTGTCGACCAGTCGGTCACGGGCGGCGTCGTCGAGGACCTCGCGCACCATCGTGCCGGCCTGGCCCCAGTCGTCGTCCTCGGGACGCAGCGTGTACGCCGTGCGCACCATCTCGCCGTCGGCGTACCACCGGCCGCCGTCGTCGGTGCGGGAGGAGTCCGCCTCCGAGCCGCCGTAGCTGTTCGGTGCGTAGACGGGGTCGGAGACGTTGCGCACCCGCATGTGCCCGTCCTTGGAGTAGCTGTGCACCGGCGACTTGGGTTCGTTGACGGGGATCTGGCGGTAGTTGCTGCCCAGCCGGGCCCGGTGGGCGTCGGAGTAGCTGAAGCCGCGAGCCAGCAGCATCTTGTCCGGGGACAGCCCGGTGCCGGGCACCATGTTGTTGGGCTCGAAGGCGGCCTGCTCGATCTCGGTGTGGTAGTCGGTGACGTTGCGGTTCAGCGTCAGCCGGCCCACCTCGTGCAGCGGGTAGTCGCCGTGCGGCCAGACCTTGGTGAGGTCGAACGGGTTGAACCGGTAGGTCTTGGCGTCCTCGAACGGCATGACCTGCACGTGCAACGTCCAGCTGGGATGCTGGCCGTCGGCGATGTGCTCGTATAGGTCGCGCTGGTGGTAGTCGGTGTCGGCCGAAGCCATCTGGTCTGCCTCGTCCTGCGTGAAGCACTCGATGCCCTGGTCGGTCTTGAAGTGGTACTTCACCCAGAACATCCCGCCCTCGGCGTTGATCCAGGAGTAGGTGTGGCTGGAGTAGCCGTTCATGTGGCGCCAGCTGCGCGGGATGCCCCGGTCGCCCATCAACCAGGTGACCTGGTGAGCCGACTCGGGCACCAGCGTCCAGAAGTCCCACTGCATGTCGTGATCGCGCAGGTTGTTGTCGGCGCGCCGCTTCTGGGAGCGGATGAAGTGCTGGAACTTCATCGGGTCGCGCACGAAGAACACCGGGGTGTTGTTGCCGACCATGTCGAAGTTGCCTTCGTCGGTGTAGAACTTCAGCGCGAACCCGCGAGGGTCGCGCCAGGTGTCCGGGCTGCCGCGCTCGCCGGCCACGGTCGAGAACCGCGCCAGCACCTCGCTCTTGACGCCGCGCTGGAAGAGCCCGGCGCGGGTGTAGGCGCTGACGTCGTGGGTGACCTCGAACTCGCCGAAGGCACCGCCACCCTTGGCGTGCGGCTGCCGTTCGGCGATGCGCTCGCGGTTGAACTGCGCCATCTGCTCGATCAGGTAGTGGTCCTGCAGCAGCAGCGGTCCGTCGGGGCCCACGCTCAGCGAGAACTGGTCGCTGGCGACCGGGTTGCCGGCGTCGTTGGTGGTGGCGGGGCGGGTGCTGTCGGTCATGGGCGATCTCCTGTTCGCGGCGGCCGAGCCGTCGGGGGCGTTGTTGGTCGCTTACCCCCGGGTGCCGACAGTCATGTCGGCTTCTCGGCCTGATTCCGCGTGAGGTGTCTACTTGGTTCCGCTCGCGGACGCCTTACGCCGTGCAGCCGGCATCGACAGCGAAGGGGCATCAGGTTGCGGCGCGGCGCCCGCGGGGTATCCGGTGACCAAGTTGCGATCGCCCCATGGAGGCTCTGTGAGGATCGGTTCGGTGCTCGTCGTCATCTGGTTGCTGATCGGCGTGTTGGCTGCGTTCCAACGTGACTACTTCTCCGACGCGAGAGATGTCAGCTGCAAGAAGGTCAGCGACACCGTGCTGACCGTCGTCGCCGGGCCGCTCAACTACGTCGGGGTGAATCCCAAGGTCACGTGTCCGAACGTGAAGGTGCCGCAGCCGTCGAAGTGAGCGCCACGTCGTGCGGACGTGCACGACGACCGAGCGTGAGACCCCTGGACATCGCACGGCGAAGCCAGCCCCGACAACCTGCTCCCATGCCGGGCCGTGACGCGCGTGGGTCTTGACCGTCGCCATGCTGATCACCCGCTCAGCGGCGATGTCGGCGTTGGATCGGCCGCGGCCGATCACCGCGAGGATCTCCTGCTCGCGCTCGGTCAGCTCCTCGAGGCCGGTCGGCCGGCGGGTCGGGACCGGAGGGCCGGGCGAGAGCAGCCGGGCTCTGGGTCGTGCGACGGGTGGCCGGTGACCTTTCGGATCACGAGTAGCGCGAGTCCAGCGGAGGCATCGGAGGTGATGGTGAGGTCGCCCATGCCGATGAAGCCGGGACATCGCGGCTGGTTAGGGTCCTCCCATGCCGGACCTCGACCCCCGCACCGTCCGCAACCTGCGCCGGATCGCCCTGGAGCGACAAGCCTCGGGACGTGTCCCGGGCCTGTACGCCGCCGTCGTGCGCGGCGGACGCGCCGTGTGGGGTGAGGGGATCGGCGCCGCCGACGTCTCGGCACCCGACGTGCCCCCGACCGCGGACGACCAGTTCCTCGTGGCCTCGAACTCCAAGACCTTCACGGCCGTGCTGGTCATGCAGCTGCGCGACGAGGGCAGGCTCAGCCTCGACGACACCCTGGACCAGCACGTGCCAGAGGTGCGCCACGCGGGGATCACCGTGCGGCAGGCGCTCGCGCACGTCACCGGCATGCAGCGCGAGCCGCTCGGCGACGTGTGGGAGACCCTGCAGAGCCCGGACCGCCAGGAGCTCGTCGCCGGCTTCAGCGAGGCCGAGCGCGTGCACCGGCCGCACCACCTGTGGCACTACTCGAACCTGGTGTTCTCGATGCTCGGCGAGGTCGTCGCCCGCATCGACGGCAGGGAGTGGTACGACGCCCTGCAGGACCGGATCCTGCGGCCGCTGGAGATGCGCCGTACGACGCTCGGGCCGTCCGGCTCCTTCGTGCAGGGCTACTACGTGCCGCCGCACACCGACGTGCCCGTGCCCGAGCCGGTCCTCGACCTGAAGGCGCTGGCGGCGTGCGGCGGCCTGGCCAGCACCGCTGGCGACATGGCGCGGTGGTCGGCGTTCGTGGCCGCCCCCGTGGAGGAGGTCCTCGCCCCCGCGACGCTCGAGGAGATGTGCGAGCCGCAGGCGATGATCGACCGCGAACGGTGGACCGCCGCCTCCGGGCTGGGGTTCATGCTGGTGCGGTCGGGCACCAGGACCTACGTCGGCCACACCGGCGGGATGCCGGGACACATCACCGGGGTGTTCACCGACCGCCAGGCCGGCACCGGCGGGCTGGTGCTGATGAACGCCACCTCCAGCCCGGACCCGGCTGCCTTCGCGGTGCAGCTGGCCGACCACGTCACCGAGCACGACCCCGAGGAGCCGGAGGTGTGGCGGCCGGGGACCGCCGTGCCGGACGACCTCGTCGAGCTGCTGGGAGTCTGGTACTCCGAGGGGGCCGCGTTCGTGTTCAGCGTCCTCGACGGCCACCTGGAGGCCCGCGCCCAGGGACTGCCCGAGCACAAGCCGTCCTCGGTGTTCGAGAAGGTGGGGGAGGACCTCTACCGCACCACGAAGGGACGCGAGGCCGGAGAGCTGCTGAGCGTGGGCCGGGACGCCGACGGACGCGTCGTGAAGATGAACTGGGCGACCTACCTGGTGACCCGCCGGCCGCTGGCGTTCGGTGAGTGGCCCTGACGAGGCGGACAACCGGTTGGCCGCCGTGCCGCTGCATGAGGCACGCTTGTCAGGCAGGCCAGACAGGCCGAACGACGAAAGGTCCCGCGTGAGCACCGACCCCCACCTGTTCGACGACCTCGAGTGGCGCGGACTCATCGCCCACTCGACGGAGCCCGACGCGCTGCGCGAGGCGCTGCGAAGCGGGCCGGTCAGGTTCTACGTGGGCTTCGACCCGACCGCGCCGTCGCTGCACATGGGCAACCTGCTCCAGATCCTCACCGCGCGCCGGCTCCAGCAGGCCGGCCACGTCCCCTACGCCCTGGTCGGCGGAGCGACCGGCATGATCGGGGACCCGAAGGAGTCGGGGGAGCGCACCCTCAACTCGCTGGACGTGGTCAAGGACTGGGTCGAGCGCGTCCGCGGCCAGATCGAGCCCTTCCTCGACTTCGAGGGCGACAACGGCGCCACCATGGTGAACAACTACGACTGGACCGCGAGCATGTCGGTCATCGACTTCCTGCGCGACATCGGCAAGCACTTCCCGGTGAACCGCATGCTCGCCCGCGACGTCGTCAACCGGCGCCTCGAAGCGGGCATCAGCTACACCGAGTTCAGCTACGTGCTGCTCCAGTCCATGGACTTCCTGAGCCTCTACCGCGACCACGGCGTCACGCTCCAGTTCGGCGGGAGCGACCAGTGGGGCAACATCACCGCGGGGGCGGAGCTGGTCCGGCGCGCCGACGGGGGCAGGGCGCACGCCTTCGCGACGCCCCTGGTCACCAAGGCCGACGGCACGAAGTACGGCAAGACCGAAGGCGGGGCGCTGTGGCTGGACCCGCAGATGATCTCGCCGTACGCCTTCCACCAGTTCTGGCTCAACGTCGAGGACGAGAAGGTCGGCGAGCTTCTGCGGCTCTACACCTTCCTCGACCGCGAGCAGATCGAAGACCTGGACCGGCAGACCGCCCAGACGCCGTACCTGCGAGCCGGCCAGAAGCGGCTCGCCGACGAGGTCACCACGCTGGTGCACGGCGCCGCGGAGACCGAGCAGGCCAAGGCCGCGGCCGCGGCGCTGTTCGGCGGGGGTGACCTCGAGGCGCTCGACGTCGCCACCTTGGGCTCGGCGCTGCGCGGGGCCGGCTCG
Organism: uncultured Actinomycetota bacterium; assembly: GCA_963835385.1. Lineage (GTDB taxonomy): Bacteria > Actinomycetota > Actinomycetes > Propionibacteriales > Nocardioidaceae > Nocardioides_B. Next base: position 307 of record CAWIFK010000015.1, on the reverse strand, counting down.
GTGCAGGTCGGCCGCGGGGAGGTGCCCACCGTGGTGGAGCTGATGGTCGCCACCGGCCTGTGTGCGAGCAAGGGCGAGGCCCGTCGGACGGTCGCCGAAGGCGGCGCCTACGTGAACAACGTCCGCGTCGGCGAGCCCGACCACGTGCCCGGCGACGAGGACCTCCTGGGCGGAGCCTGGCTGGTGCTCCGGCGAGGCAAGAAGCGGCTCGCCGGGGTCGAGGTGCGCTGAGCGTGTGAGCGGCGCCACCGGCCCCTGATTTGCACGCGGCCGCGACGCGTGGCTAAAGTTCTGTCTGTCGCCGAGA
>CAWIFK010000014.1:0-88826 GCA_963835385.1 uncultured Actinomycetota bacterium | reverse complement strand
TGCAGCGGATCGTGATGGCGCGCCAGCTGCTCGCCGGGATCCAGAGCGAACTGTAGCCACGCGAATCTTCACTTCTGTCAGGGAGTAGTGACGCCCGTTCTGGTTGGCGGCCACGGCGGTCTGATGGTGCGCGCATCGAAGGGCTTCCCAGACTGGCCGAGGCGGCGCTCCAGGAGGGGTGGGCGACGAGCTACCCATCCGCGGCAGGCGCTACCGAGCATCCGCAGTGGATGCCACATCGGCGAGCGCTAAGTAGCCTTGCGGGTGACAGGTCGGGACACCCCCGGCCGAGGACCCCCGTCGAGAACCCCTCGGCGGGATGAGACGGAGCGAGCATGCCCGAGCAGCAGGACCCGCCCCCATCGATCTCGTCCGTTCCCGACCCGGCCGCGGTGAGCGTCCGCCCGGCTTCGCTACGCCGACCTCGAGGGCGTCAATGCCGGCGACGACGAACCAGTGCTGTACATCTTGCGCGACCACGCCGGAAACGTGTCTTTGGACCGTTCGGAGGTCAGGAAGATCTCTACCTCCCCGGTTTACCTGCGCCAGCACCGCCGTGCACCGGAGGAGCACGAGCACGTCGGTGTCAGGAAGAGTGTCTCCGTGCGCACGGTCTACGGGTCGGAGACCAACCTGCACCTCTACGACAACACCGACGCGTTCGATGCGGACTTCCCGCCCGACCGTGACGCGAGAAGCCGGAAGCGGGCACTGGCCAGACAGGCCGATCCCGGTGTCTACGTCGAAGACCCCGATGGTGCGATGACTTTGCCGGTGACCCCCGACTGGGGCTCCCAGGTGTACCTGTCCGTGCTCGTGCCCGGCGTCGACCCGGACGCCCTAGCCATAGCGTTCACGCAGATGGTCGAGGACCGGTTCCCGGCGCATCGGCTGGCGAAGGCGCAGGTTCGCTGGGTAGCGGACCGGTGGGTCGAGGTGCACCGACCCGAACTTCCTTCCGGTGGGCACGGTGGATCCCCAGGTTCCGCGGGAACCGGGGTGGTCGCGAGCGTGCTGGAAGCCGAGGCGTCGTCGTTCGGGCGCAGTCTCCGTGTGGAGCAAGTGAACCCGAGCGCGCCGGGTGCCGCGGGCGCTTGAGCGGACGACGAGCAGCTGCCGACGCGGAGCATGGGGCGGCGGGCAGGCAGCGGCCGGCGTACACGATGGAGGACGAGTCCGCGATCAGGGTCGACGCCGCCGTCGAGGGTGCTGCCGGAAGGATTGTGGAGGCATCTCGCCTCCACTGGTCAGCGCGACGAGCGAAGGGCCCGTCTACCGAGCGGGACCGATCGACGGCCCAGCCACCGGGGGGACTGAGGCCAGGTACGCCGCCCCGTACTCAACGCCGAAGTTGGCGCGCAGGGCCTTCTCCTCCGCGGCGATCTGCACGCGGTCGATGATGACGATGAAGGCAGCGACCGGCAGAAGCCCCTTCCATGACCCTCGGCGCACGGCATTCGCGACGAGCAGGCCGGCCAAACCGACGTACATCGGGTTGCGGCTGATCCTGTTGACGCCGGTTCTCACCAAGACCGTGGCGTTCGAGGGCTCGAACGGCTCGACCGTGGTGCCTTGTCGCCGGAACTCGCGTGCCGCTGCAGCAGCCAGTCCCGCCGAGGCTGCTTTCGTCGCCGCGGCCACGAGCGAACGGCCGGCTGCGGGCGGCGGCGAACCCTTGGTCATCGCTGCCTGCATGACGCCGGCGGCCAGTGCCAGGAGTGGGGGAGGCGGACGCTTCACCCCACCCATCCTCACACCGGCGCCGCGGACTTGCGAAGCCGCAGCCGGTGCCGCCGTCCAGCAGCGTCCGCGCGGCACCGAGTCGGCCGGCGTGCGGTGGCGCCCTCCACAGGTCACGTCCCCCAGCGGCACAGGGTCACATCGACGGAGTCGAGGATCCGCAGCCAGCTCTCGTCACCGGTCGGCGGGCTGTGGTCGAAGCTGCCGGCCAGCTCGAGGCTGATGAAGCCGTGCAGCACGCTGCCGAGGAACCGCACGGCGTCGGTCTCGCTCCCTTCGTCGAGCCCGTACCCGCGCAGCAGGGCGTGGATCAGCTCGGTGTGCCGGCGGCCGGCGTCGACTGCGGTCGAGTCCGGTTCCAGTGGATGACGCATCGCGGCGTACCGCCCGGGATGGCGCTGGGCGTAGGACCGGTAGGTGCTCGCGAAGGCGACCAGTGCCTCCTTGCCCGAGCGGCCGGCGAGCGCGGAGCCGGCCTCGTCGGCCAGCTCGGTCAGGGCGAGCCGCGCGATGCCGGTGCGCAGGCCGGCGGACCCGGCCACGTGGGAGTAGAGGCTGGACACCTTGACGTCGACGCGTCGAGACACCGCGGAGAGCGTGGTGGCCTCGAAGCCGAGCTCGTCGGCGAGGTCGGCTCCGAGCCGGATCACTCGCTCGGTGGTCAGTCCGGCGCGCGGCATCGGTCTCCTCAATGGCTAAGGCGCTTGCCTAAACAATATAGGCAGCCTAGTCTCCGGGGCATGCACCCGTTGACCGAGAAGCAGCTGCGCGCGTCCTTCGTCAACTGCTCGAAGGGCGAGGCGACGCGGCTGAACGTGCCGCGCAACCTCTCCGCGGTGCCGTGGAAGGACCTCGACTTCCTCGGCTGGCGCGACCCCCAGTCGCCGGAGCGCGGCTATGTCGTGGGCGAGCACGAGGGTCGCCTCTGCGGTGTCGTGCTGCGCGCGCCCTCGTCGCGCCCTGGCCCTGCCCGCAGCACCTGCTCCCTGTGCCTCACCGCGCACACCGGCGGTGTCTCGCTGATGGTCGCGCCCCGGGCGGGGAAGCCGGGGCGGCAGGGCAACTCGGTCGGGACGTACATCTGCGCGGACCTGTCATGCTCGCTGTACGTGCGGGACAAGCTGTCGACCGGTACGACGGGGATGCCTGAGACGCTGACTGTCGAGCAGCGCGCCGAGCGGCTGCGAACCAACCTCACCGCGTTCCTTGCCCGGATCCTGCGGCAGCCGTCGTGAACACGCGGAGCGGCGTTGTCGCGGGCCAAGGGGAAGGTCGATCTCGAGCGGTTCTGGTGTGCTGGCTGGCCGGCCGCCCTTCGCCGACACGACCGGCGCCCTGAGGTCCACAGTCGACGACTCAACATGGAATCCTCGACGACTCAAGTCGAAATTCTTGACGTCTCGACAGCGAATGATCGGGGGGGCTTGACACGGCCCGGCGATCTGTTGGAGTGGTCGTGTGCAGACGATAGGCAACATCTTGTGGCTGGTGCTTGCCGGAGTGTGGCTCGCCATCGGCTACGTCGCGGCGGGACTGCTCGCGTTCGTGCTCATCGTGACGATCCCCTTCGGCATCGCGTCCTTCCGGCTGGCCAGCTTCGTCCTCTGGCCGTTCGGCCGGACCACGGTCTGGCGGCGGGACGCGGGGATCTGGTCAGTGATCGGCAACGTCGTGTGGATCGTCTTCTTCGGCTGGGAGCTGGCCCTGCTGCACCTGGTCGCCGGCGCCCTGCTCATGATCACCGTCATCGGGATCCCGTTCGGGATCGCCTCCTGGAAGATGGTGCCGCTGTCGCTGGTGCCCCTCGGGCGCGAGATCGTGCCGGTCTCGAGCGTGGCCAGGGATCCGTACGGCGTCCCCGGCTGAACGACCCCGGCCCGAGGGCGCGACGGGGCGGCGTCACCAGCGGTAGTCGAGGAACTTGCCGTCGAAGGTGACCACGACCCGGTCGCCCTCGGGATCGGGTCGGCGGGTGAGGTCGACCTTGAAGTTGATCGCGCTCATGATCCCGTCGCCGAACTCCTCGTGGAGGAGCTCCTTGAGGGCGGGGCCGTAGACCGACAGCGCCTCGACGAAGCGGTACACCGTCGGGTCGGCCGAGACGGGCGGGTCGCTGCCGCGCGTGGGCTGGAGCCGGAGGCTCTCGGCCACGGTCTCGTCGAGGCCCAGCAGCGCACAGACCTGCTCCGCCTGCGCCTGCGTCATCGGGTGCTGGCCGAGCAGTGCGGCAGTCGTCCACACCGGCGGTGCGCCGATCTCCTCGGCGATCGCGGCCCAGGTCAGGCCGCGCCGGATCCGCGCCGCCACCACCAGGTCGGCGGCCTCTGACTTGCTCAGGATCGGGGTCATGACGGTCTCCCTCGAGGTCGTGGGGGGTCAGGGACGCGCGCCGGGTCACTTGACGGGCACTGCGACGTCCTCGGTGGGGACGCCGACGTCGTGGGCCGCGATGCCGGCGGTCTGCGGCGCCGGACGGTTGCGGAGCGGGCCGGTGCGCGCGTGGGTGGCGTAGAGGGTGAGCCCGACGAACGTGACGCCGCCGACGAGGTTGCCCACGACGGTGGGGATCTCGTTCCACACCAGGTAGTCCATGACCGAGAAGTTGCCGCCGAGGATCAGGCCGGAGGGGAACAGGAACATGTTGACGACCGAGTGCTCGAAGCCCATGTAGAAGAACAGCAGGATCGGCATCCACATCGCGATCACCTTGCCCGACACGCTCGTCGACATCATCGCGGCGACGACGCCGGTGGAGACCATCCAGTTGCACAGGACCCCGCGCAGGAACAGGGTCAGCATCCCGGCGGCACCGAACTCCGAGTAGCCGACGGTGCGGGACACGCCGATGCTGCCGATCTTCTCCCCGACCGCGTCGGGAGCCACGGAGAACCCGTAGGTGAAGATCACCGCCATCATCACCGCGACCGTGAGGGCCCCGGCGAAGTTGCCGAGGAAGACGAGCCCCCAGTTGCGCAGCATCGAGCGGACGGTGACGCCCGGCCGCTTGTCGATCAGCGCCAGCGGTACCAGCGTGAACACGCCGGTGAGCAGGTCGAAGCCAAGCAGGTAGAGCAGGCAGAAGCCGACCGGGAACAGCAGCGCCCCGACGACCGGCTGGCCCGTCTGGACGGTGACGGTGACGGCGAACGCCGCGGCCAGCGCGAGGATCGCGCCGGCCATGAACGCCCGGATCACGGTGTCGCGGGTGGACATGAAGACCTTCGCCTCACCGGCGTCGATCATCTTGGTGACGAACTCGGACGGGCTCACGTAGGACATGGGGACTCCTCGGCTGGGCAGTGGGGCGACAGCCGGGGGAGAGGCGCCCTTGCCCGGGCCGGCTGGCGCTCCCGAGCCTGGTGGTCCGATGTTTCCGGTCCGTGACGTGCCGCGGCGGCTTCGGTGACGAGCTGCTCACCGGGTACGCCGTCGCCCTGTGCGGCCGGCTCCGTGCGACCCGGCTCCGCGCGACCGTCCGGTCGGGTTCGTCGCAGCTCCGCCGCCCGTTAGCGTGGCCCCATGCCTTCGACGTACACCCTCAACGACGGTGCCACGATCCCGGCCATCGGGTTCGGCACCTACCCGCTGTCCGGCGAGGACGGCATCGCCGCGATCACCGGCGCCATCGAGTCCGGCTACCGGCTGCTCGACACCGCGGTGAACTACGGCAACGAGCAGGAGGTCGGGGAAGCGGTACGCCGCTCCGGCGTGCCGCGGGGCGAGCTGATGATCGCCAGCAAGATCCCGGGCCGCCACCACGGCTACGACGACGCCGTGGCGAGCACCAGGGAGTCGCTCGAGCGGCTCGGCACCGACTACCTCGACCTGCACCTGATCCACTGGCCGAACCCCAGCGTCGGGAAGTACCCCGAGGCGTGGCGCGCGCTCGTCGCGCTGCGCGAGGAGGGCCTGGTCCGCTCGATCGGGGTCTCGAACTTCACCGAGGAGCACCTGCTCCGGATCATCGACGACACCGGCGTCACGCCCGCGGTGAACCAGGTCGAGATGCACCCCTACTTCCCCCAGACCGGGATGCGCGCCGTCCACGAGCGCCTGGGCATCCGGACCGAGGCGTGGAGCCCCATGGGCAAGCGGCAGGCGCCGTTCACCGAACCGGCGGTCGCGGCCGCGGCGGAGCGCCACGGGGTGACTCCCGGCCAGGTCATCGTGCGTTGGCACCTCCAGCTCGGGTCGCTGCCGATCCCGAAGTCGGCCACCGCCGAGCGGCAGCGGCAGAACCTCGACGTCGACGGCTTCACGCTCGACGACGACGAGGTCGCCGCGATCACCGCCCTCGGCCGGGCCGACGGCCGGCTCTTCGGGGGCGACCCCGACACCCACGAGGAGATGTGACCGGGTTGCCCGGCAGGGACCGGCGGCGCCCGGGGTGCTGACGCCGCAGCGATGCATGGAGGTGCCCCGCCCGGGGGACGGTGCGGCATGACCGTACGCAAGATCGGCGTCGAGGAGGAGATGCTCCTCGTCGACCCCGACACCCTCCGACTGACCGCCGTGGCCCGCCGGGCCGTCCGCAACCACGCCGGCCCCGAGGTCGAGCAGGAGCTGTTCCTGCAGCAGATCGAGACCGCCACGGAGCCGGCCACGCAGGCCGACCAGCTCGCGGAGGGCATCCGCGCGGGCCGCAGGGCGATCGGCGAGGCGGCCGGCGCCGCGGGCGCCCGAGCGGTCGCGATGGGGGTTCCGGTGCTGGTCGACCCCGACGAGCACATCACGCCCGAGCCGCGCTACGAGCGGATCAGGGACGAGTACGGCGAGGTCGCCGGACAGGCGCTGGCCTGCGCCATGCACGTCCACGTCGACGTGGCCGACGACGACGAGGCCGTCGCGGTGGTCGACCGGGTCCGGCCGTGGCTGCCGGCGCTGCTCGCGCTCAGCGCCAACTCGCCGTTCTGGCGCGGCGGCGACACCGGGCACGCGAGCTGGCGCTCGCAGCTGTGGACGCGGTGGCCCACCGGCGGCCAGTCCGAGGCGTACGGCGGCACGGACACCTACCGGGAGACCGCCGACCGGCTCACCTCCTGGGGCGCCGGCCTGGACCCGGCGATGCTCTACTTCGACATCCGGCTCGCGCAGTCCTTCCCGACCGTCGAGGTGCGCGTAGCCGACGTGTGCACCGAGGTCGACGACGCGGTCCTCGTCGCGCTCCTCGCCCGCGCGCTGGTGAGCACCGAGGCCGACGCGTGGGGGGCCGGGCACCCCGACCGCCTGGGCCCCGGCTGGCGCGCGGACCTGCTCAAGGCAGCCACCTGGCGGGCGGCCCGCTACGGAGCCCCGGGGCCGCTGGTGCACCCGGAGCGGCTGGAGCTCGCGCCGACCCGGCAGGTGGTCGGTGCGCTGATGGCGCACGTCGAGCCGGCCCTGGACGAGGCCGGCGACCTGGAGCTGGTCGGCGAGCTGTTCGAGCAGCTGCTGGCCCGGGGCAACGGCGCCGTACGGCAGCGCTCCACCTGGGAGTCCGCCGGGTCGCTGGAGGCCGTGGTGGCGGACCTGGCCGACCGCACCGAGTCGAGCTGGGCGACCGGCCCGGGCTGACCCGACCACCCCGGTTCGTCCGCGGTGGCGAGCCGGTCCCGCGCGCAGCCACCGCGGACGAATCGGGGTGGGGTCAGTCGTCGGACTGCCAGGGGTGGAAGGGCGGCAGCTGCGAGGCGCGGCCGGTGAACCGCGGCTCGCGCTTCTCGCGGAACGCCTGCACGCCCTCCTTGCCGTCGCCCACGCTGGTGTAGAACATCGCCAGCGAGTCCACCCGGTGCGCCTCGACCGGGTGCGGCGCCGCGCTGTTGCGCCACATCATCTGCCGCGCCAGCGCGGTCGCGACGGGGGACCGGCCACGGGTGAACCTCAGCGCGAGCGCCCGCGCGGCGTCGAGCAGCTCGTCGGCCGGGTGCACCGAGCGGACCAGGCCGCCCTCCTGCGCCTCCCGGGCACTGAGGATGTCGGCGGAGTAGACCCACTCCAGCGCCCGCGAGATCCCGACCAGACGCGGCAGGAACCACGACGACGCCGCCTCCGGCACGATCCCGAGCCGACCGAAGACGAACCCGATGCGGGCGTCCGTGGAGGCGAGCCGCACGTCCATGGGCAGGGTCATCGTGGCCCCGATCCCGACCGCCGCACCGTTGATCGCGGCGATCACCGGCTTGGGGCAGCGGTAGACCGCCAAGCTGACCCGGCCGCCGGTGTCGCGCACCCCCTGCACGATCGCAGGGTCCTCGAAGTGCTCGCGCAGGTCCTCGAGGCCGGGGCGCAGCGACTCGTCGAGCCCGAAGACGTTGCCCTCGGCCGAGAGGTCCATGCCGGCGCAGAAGGCACGGCCCCGGCCGGTGACCACGATCGCCGCGACGTCGTCGTCGGCGCCGGCGCGGTCGAATGCGTCGACAAGCTCCTCGGCCATCGTCGGCGTGAACGCGTTGAGCTGCTCGGGCCGGTCGAGGGTCAAGGTGAGCACGCGGTCCTCGACGGCCCAGCCGAGCGTCTCGTAGCCCGGCTCGGGGCCGGACTCGGGGCCGGACTCGGGGTCTGACTCTGGGCCGGTCTCCGGGCCGCTCTCCGGACGGGTCACTGGTCGGCCAGCCCGGACGGGCGGCACAGCTGCTTGCCGACGTCGGAGGTGCGGTCCTCGGCGATCAGCCTGAACAGCCGGTCGGCGCGCTCGCGGTCCCAGTTGACGGCCAGGTCGGCGATCGGCACGCCGCAGGTCAGGCCGTTGTCGCCGTCGACGCGCGTCATCGCCCACGCGAACCTCATCGTCGAGACCAGCGAGGTGTCCTTGCCCACGCGCAGCGAGTCGGCGCCAGCGCCCGCCAGGCGCGCGTAGCGCACCGGGTTCAGCACCGACCACGGCGACGCCGCCTTGGAGCCGACGGCACTCACGACCTCCCGCTGGTGCCGGGCCCGGTCGATGTCGCCGAGCGCGGAGGTCTTGCGCGAGCGGGCGTAGCCCAGCGCGACCTTGCCGTCGACCTCCTGGCAGCCCTTCGGCACGTCCAGGTTCGCCTGGGGGTCCTTCATCGGCGCCTTGGGGCAGATCTCGACCCCGCCGACGGCGTCCACGACGTCGACGAAGCCGGCGAAGCCGATCTCGACGTAGTCGTCGATGCGGATGCCGGTCTCGTTCTCCAGCGTCTCGACGAGCAGCTGGGGGCCTCCGTAGGCGAAGGCGGCGTTCACCTTGGTGCTGCCGATGCCCGGCACGTCGACGATGCTGTCGCGCGGGATCGACATCAGCAGGTTCGGACCTGAGCCGGTGTGCAGCAGCATGATCGTGTCGGTACGGCGGCCCTCGCCCTTGCCGGTGCCGAGGTCGAGCTCCTGCTTGCGGGTGAGGCCCTCGCGGCTGTCGCTGCCGACGAGAAGGTACGTCGTCCCGGGCTGGTCGGCCGGCCGGTCGCCGTTCGGCGACGCATCGACCTTGTCCACCTTCGACCAGGCCCAGAACGGGACCGCGACGAGGAAGACCAGCCAGAGCAGCAGGGCGAGCCTGACCCACCGCCAGCGCAAGCGCGGCCGCCGGGACCGCCCGCCGGGCGCCGGGGCGGGCACCGGCCGCGAGGGGCCGGACGGGCCCTGCGGGCCCCGGGGCTGCTCCCTGAGGGGCGCGGTCGGAGCGGCCTGCTCCTCGGGCCGCCCGGGACGTCGCATCGTGGGCAGCAGCCGGGTCGGCTCGGGGTCCTGTCCGGGCCGGCCGGACTGTCCCCGGCTGCCCGGACGCGAGCCGCCGGCCTGCCGGGAGCCGTAGAGCCAATCGTAGTCGGGGTCGTCGGACCGGCCGGAGCGGTCGCCCTGCGGGGGTCGTGCCATGGCCGAAACGCTACCGTGCGGCCCGAGGTGGTCCCGAAACGCACCGCGCCGGCGCCCCTCCCGGGACCGACCAAGGGCCGCCCCCCGGGACCGACCAAGGGCCGCCCCCGGCGCCGCGCCCCGGGACCGACCAAGCGCCGCCCCCCGGCGCCGCCCCCGGCGCCGCGCCCCGGGACCGACCAAGCGCCGCCCCTCGGGGTCGACCTGGCCGCCCAGAGGTGGACCCGAGGCGTCCGGCGTGCCGTCACCGATGTGACGGCTGTGACTGGTGATACTGGGCCGGACGTACCGCCTGCTGTTCCGGAAAGGCCCCCGCATGCCGCCCGTCTCTTCCCCCGGGTCGGATGACTTCTCGACCTCGCTGCTCCCGCCCGACGCCCGACGCCGCCGCCCCGGACCTCCGGACGGCAGGGGCGTCGCGGCTTCACGCGTGCGGTTCCGTCGGGCCGTCACGCTGCTCCTGATGACCCTGGTGCTGCCCGGGTCGGCCCAGCTCGTCGCCGGCAACAAGCGGGTCGGGCGGTTCGCCCTGCGCGTCTTCGGCTCGCTGGTCGCGCTGGTGCTGCTGGTGGCCGGCGTCGGTGCGCTGTGGCACGGCCTGGTCTACTTCCTGGCGGTCAACACCTTCATGCTCGGCCTCCTGCGGCTGCTGCTGTGCGCGGTGGCGATCGGCTGGGCGGTGCTCTTCCTCGACGCCTGGCGCATCGGTCAGCCCCTGGAGCTGCTGCAGAAGCAGCGCCTCGCGGTGGTGGGGCTCAACGGGGTGCTGTGCTTCTCCGTCGCCGGCACGCTGCTCTTCGCCTCGCACATGGTCGCCGTCCAGCGCGGCTTCATCAGCGCGATGTTCGGTGACGGCGCCGCCTCCGCGGCCACCGACGGCCGCTACAACGTGCTGCTCCTCGGCGGCGACTCCGGTGCGGACCGGACGGGCCTGCGGCCGGACAGCATCTCGGTGGCCAGCATCGACGCCGAGACCGGTCGCGCGATCATCTTCGGCCTGCCCCGCAACATGACGAACTTCCCGTTCCGCGAGGGCTCGGTGATGGCCGAGCAGTTCCCCGACGGCTACGACTGCGGCCCCGAGTGCGAGCTCAACAGCCTCTCCACCTGGGCGCAGGACAACCAGGAGCTGTTCAAGGGCGTCGAGAACCCCGGCGTCGAGGCCACCGTCGAAGGCGTCGAGGGAATCACCGGTCTCGACGTCAACTACTACGCGATGGTCAACCTCGAGGGCTTCCGCGCCCTGGTGCAGGCCGTCGGCGGGCTCGAGCTGAACGTCCGCGACCGGATCCCGATCGGCGGGGTCGGCGGCCCGATCACCGGTCACATCGAGCCCGGCGTGCAGCGTCTGAACGGGTTCGAGACGCTGTGGTTCGCCCGGTCCAGGGAGAGCGCCGACGACTACTCGCGGATGGCGCGGCAGAAGTGCGTGATGAACGCCATGCTGCAGCAGCTCTCGCCGCGCACGGTGGTCACCAAGTTCGAGAGCATCGCCGCCGCGAGCACGGAGCTGGTCACCACCGACCTGCCCGCCTCGGAGCTCGGCCGCTTCGCGGAGCTGGCCATGAAGGCCCGGTCCAAGCCCGTCGCGTCGGTCTCGTTCGTGCCGCCGGCCATCGCCACCGGCAACCCCGACATCGCCAAGATCCAGTCGATGGTGCAGGACGCCATCGACCGCTCGGAGGCCAAGGACGACGGCTCGTCGACGTCGACCGAGAAGCACGAGGCAGCCGACACCCCGGCCAAGGGCGCAGGGGCGGGCGCGAAGAAGGGCTTCTCGCGCGGTACGACGCACAGCACCGTGGGCGGGTCGATCGGCAGCTACTCCGAGGGCTACGCCGCCAACAAGGCCGCCGACCTCTCGTCGGCCTGCTGAGCACGCACGACGGCGGCGTCGGTAGGGTCGGCGAGGTGAGTCCCCGGGTCGTCGCCGTCGTCGTGACCTGGAACCGGCAGGAGCTCCTGGCCGAGGCCCTCGACGCGCTCGCCGCGCAGACCCACCGGCTCGCCGGCACCGTGGTCGTCGACAACGCGAGCACCGACGGGACGGGGGCGCTGCTGCGGCGGCGCCTCGACGAGGGGCGCCCCGCGCCGCTCGAGGTCGTCACGCTCACCGAGAACACCGGCGGCGCCGGCGGTTTCGCGGTGGGCATGGAGCAGGCGCTGCGGCTCGAACCGGACCTCGTCTGGCTGCTCGACGACGACACCGTGCCGACCCCAGGGGCCGCGGCTGCCCTGGTGCAGCCCTGGACGGCGTACGACGGGCCCGGCGGGCGTCCCGCGCTGCTGGCGAGCAAGGTCGTGTGGACCGACGGCCGCGACCACCCGATGAACACGCCCCGGAGGAAGCCGGGAGCCTCGGGGGGCGAGCGCCGCGCCGCCGAGGCGGTCGGGGCGGTGCCGATCCGGTCGGCGTCGTTCGTCTCGATCATGTGCGACGTCGCCGTGGTCCGCGAGCGGGGCCTGCCGGTCGCCGACTACTTCCTGTGGAACGACGACTTCGAGTACTCCACCCGGCTGGTGCGCGGCAAAGCCGGGCTGTACGTCCCGGCCAGCGTCGTGGTGCACAAGACCCGGGCCTTCGGCTCGACCGACGCCGACCCGGGGGAGCGGTTCTTCTACGAGGTGCGCAACAAGCTGTGGTTGTTCACCCGCAGCTCCGGCCTGAGCCGGTGGGAGAAGGTCCTCTACGGCGGTTCCACCGCGCGCCGATGGGGGCGCACGTTCCGGGCGTCCTCGGACCGGCGCGTGCTGCGCCGTGCCCTGCGGGCCGGCCTGGTCGACGGCGTGCGCACCCGTCCCAGGGACAACAGCGAGGTGCTCGCCGCGGCCGGCTGGAGCGCGCACGAGCCGGAGCCCGACCGGGTGCTGCCCGCGGGGACGCCGTTCAGCCTGCTGATGTCGACCTACGCCGGCGACGACCCGCAGTTCCTCCGGGAGGCGTTCACCTCGACCGTCGCCGACCAGACCCGGCCCCCGGCGGAGGTGGTGCTCGTGCAGGACGGGCCGGTCCCCGCCGACCTCGCCGCGGTCCTCGCCGAGTTGGCTGCAGCGAGCCCGGTGCCGGTCCGGCAGGTGGTGATGGACGCCAACGTCGGCCTCGGCCCGGCGCTGGACAGGGGCCTGGCCGCGTGCCGGCACGACGTCGTGGCACGGATGGACGCCGACGACGTCTCGGAGCCGGACCGCTTCGAGCGCCAGCTGCCGGTGATCGAGGCCGGCGCGGATATCGTCGGCTCGGGGCTGGTGGAGTTCGGCGAGCACGCGGAGGACCTGGTCGGACGGCGGACCCCGCCCACCGACCCCGACGAGATCCGCCGCGTGATCCGGTTCCGCGACCCCTTCAACCACCCGACGGTGGTGTACCGGCGCGAGGCGGTGCTCGCCGCCGGCGGGTACAGCGACATGGCGCTGATGGAGGACTACCTGCTGTTCACGCGGATGGTCGAGGGCGGCGCTGTGCCGGCCAACCTCGCCGAGCCACTGGTGCGCTACCGGGTGGGTGCGGGCGCGTACGCGCGCCGCGGCGGCGGCCGGCTGCTGCGCTCCGAGCTCGCCCTGCAGCGCCGGCTCCGCGAGCTCGGGCTCACCACGCGACGCGAGTACGCCCGCAACGTCCTGGTCCGGGGCGGCTACCGGCTGGTGCCCGAGACGGTCCGGCGCACGGCGTACCGCGCGCTCATCGCCAACCACCGGCCGAGGGGTGGCGCGGCTCACAGCGACACGGCGGTGAGCGGTGCGGCGGACGGAGCAGAGCGTCACGGCCGATAGACTGACGTGTCCCCGGAGTCGAAAGCCGATTTGGAGTATGCAGTGAGCGTTGACCTCGTAGTGGTCGGGTCCGGGTTCTTCGGACTGACGATCGCCGAACGGGCCGCGAACGAGCTCGGGCTGCAGGTGCTCGTCCTCGAGCGTCGCAGCCACATCGGTGGCAACGCCTACAGCGAGCCGGACCCCGAGACGGGGATCGAGGTGCACGTGTACGGCGCTCACCTGTTCCACACCTCGAACAAGCGGGTGTGGGACTACGTCAACCGGTTCACCGAGTTCACCGACTACCAGCACCGGGTCTACACCTCCCACGACGGCCAGGTGTTCCCGATGCCGATCAACCTCGGCACGATCAACCAGTTCTTCGATGCGGCGTACTCGCCGGACGAGGCCCGCGCCCTGATCAAGGAGCAGTCCGCCGAGCTCGGCGACAAGGAGCCGGAGAACTTCGTGGAGAAGGGTGTCTCGCTGATCGGGCGTCCGCTCTACGAGGCGTTCATCGCCCACTACACCGCGAAGCAGTGGCAGACCGACCCCGAGAAGCTGTCCGCCGACATCATCAGCCGGCTCCCGGTCCGCTACACCTACAACAACCGCTACTTCAACGACACCTACGAGGGTCTGCCGAAGGACGGCTACACCGCGTGGCTGCAGCGGATGGCCGACCACCCGAAGATCGAGGTGCGGCTGGACACCAACTTCTTCGACGTGGCCGACGACTACAAGGGCCAGGTCCCGATCGTCTACACCGGTCCGGTCGACGAGTACTTCGGCAACAGCGAGGGCGAGCTGTCGTGGCGCACGCTCGACTTCGAGCGGCAGGTCGTCGGCACCGGTGACTTCCAGGGCACCCCTGTCATGAACTACCCCGACCCCGACGTGCCGTTCACGCGGATCCACGAGTTCCGGCACTTCCACCCGGAGCGCGACTACCCCGAGGACCGCACCGTCATCATGCGGGAGTTCAGCCGCTTCGCGGAGAAGGGCGACGAGCCCTACTACCCCGTGAACACCGCCGAGGACCGCGAGAAGCTCCTCAAGTACCGCGAGCTCGCCGAGAAGGAGCCGATGGTGCTCTTCGGCGGCCGTCTCGGCACCTACAAGTACCTTGACATGCACATGGCCATCGGGTCGGCGCTGTCGATGTTCGACAACAAGCTGAGGCCCCACTTCGAGAACGGCTCAGTCCTCACCAGTGGAGGGATCGACGAATGACCCAGACCAGCGAGGTGCAGTCCGTGCCGCTGACCGTCGACGACGTCGGCACGGTGCGGCGCGTCCTGCAGCGGGTCGTCTTCCCGGAGAGCCGGGACGCCGACGTGCTGCCGCTGTACGTCGACCTCGACCGCCCGCAGCAGGAGGCCGCCGGAGCCGTCCAGGGCGGCGGCCGCGACTCGTCTCCCGCGCTGCACTCCCGTGACCCCGACCCACGCGCGGTCGTGGACCGCCTGCGCTACCGCGTGGCGGCCTCGGACCGGGTCTCCTTCGGCACCTACTTCAACGGGTTCGCCGCGAGCTACTGGCGGCGGTGGACCGTGGTGTCGGCCGTGACGCTGCGGGTGCGGCTGAGCGGCACCGGTGCGACGGTCATCGTCTACCGCTCGATGGCCGACGGCCGGATCCAGCGCGTCGACGACGCGACGGTGGAGTCGGAGGAGGAGACCTTCTCCTTCGACCTCTCGCTGGCCAGCTTCGCCGACGGCGGGTGGTACTGGTTCGACGTCGTCGCCGAGAACGAGGAGGCGGTCCTGCAGGAGGCCGTCTGGGACGCCGAGGTGCCGGCCGACCGGGCGCAGTCCGGCACGGTGACGGTGGGCATCACCACGATGAACCGACCGGACTTCTGTGCCGACCTGCTGCACCAGATCGGTTCCGACAGCGCCGTCGCGGAGATCCTCGACGAGGTCATCGTCGCCGAGCAGGGCTCGCAGAAGGTCGCCGAGAGCGGTCGCTTCCCGGCAGCGCGCGAGGTCCTCGGGGACCGTCTGCGCATCATCGAGCAGGCCAACATGGGCGGCTCGGGCGGCTACGCCCGCTCCCAGCTCGAGACCCTGGAGGCCGGTCGGTCGACGTACATGCTCTGCATGGACGACGACATCGTCAGCGAGCCCGAGAGCATCGTGCGGGCCGTGACCTTCGGGGACCTGTGCCGCCGGCCCACCATCGTGGGCGGGCACATGTTCAGCCTCTTCGCCAAGTCTCGGCTGCACAGCTTCGGCGAGGTCATCAACCGCTACCGGTTCTGGTGGACCTCGCCCTCGACGGTGGTGCCCGACTGGGACTTCGCCGCGCGCAACCTGCGCTCCGCCCGGTGGCTGCACCGGCGGGTCGACGTGGACTACACCGGCTGGTTCATGTGCCTGATCCCGGTCGAGGTCATGCGCTCGGTGGGCCTGAGCCTGCCGGTGTTCATCAAGTGGGACGACTCCGAGTACGGCGTGCGGGCCGCGGCGGCCGGCTTCCCCACGGTGACGCTGCCCGGGTCGGCCGTGTGGCACGTGCCGTGGACCGACAAGAACGACGCGCTGGACTGGCAGGCCTACTTCCACCAGCGCAACCGGACCATCGCCGCGCTGCTGCACTCGCCGTACGAGCGGGGTGGCCGGATCGTCCGCGAGAGCTTCAACCACCAGGTCAAGCACCTGCTCGCCATGCAGTACTCCACCGCGGAGCTGCGGCACCGGGCGCTCGAGGACGTCCTGGCCGGGCCGGACCGGCTGCACGAGGAGCTCGCCACCACGCTGCCGCGGATCCGCAAGCTGCGGGCGCAGTTCCTCGACGCGCAGACGCACCAGGACCCCGACGCCTTCCCGCAGGTGCGGCGCGAGAAGCCGCCGAAGAAGGGGCGCGACGCGACTGCGCCGCGCGGGGTCGTGGGCGAGATGCTCACCGCCGCCAAGGGCACCGTGCGGCAGCTGCTGCCGCGCCGGCCGCTGGCCGACCGGTTCCCCGAGGCGCGCCTGGCCGCCCTTGACGCGAAGTGGTGGATGATCGCGCAGTTCGACTCGGTCGTCGTCTCGATGCCCGACGGGACCAGCGCCGCGTGGCACCAGCGAGACCGGTCGGAGTTCCTGGACCTGCTGCGCCGGACCGTGGAGATCCACCAGCGGCTCTACGTGGAGTGGCCGCGGCTGGCGAAGACCTATCGCGACGCACTCGACGACATCACCTCGCCCGAGCAGTGGCGCAAGACGTTCGAGGCCTCCGGCTCGGGAGAGTCGTGAGTGTCCGCTCGGTCGACCCCCAGGAGGTCGCGCAGCAGCCGCTCAGCTCGCCCTCGAGCGCCGGCGGCCTCGTGGACGTGTTCCGCCGGCGCTACCTGCTGCGGCTGCTGGTCAAGCGCGAGCTCAGCGCGCGCTACCAGGGCTCGTTCCTCGGCATGCTGTGGTCCTACGTGCAGCCGATGGTGCGCTTCTTCATGTACTACTTCGTGGTCGGGCTGGTCCTGGGCCTGCACAAGGACGTCCAGAACTTCGCCATCCACATCTTCTCGGCCATGGTCTTCGTGCACTACTTCACCGAGACCTTCAGCGCCGGCACGCGCTCACTCGTGCGCAACAAGTCCATCGTGGTGAAGATGGCGATGCCGCGGGAGATGTTCCCGGTCGCGTCCATGCTGGTCTCGGCCTACCACATCATCCCGCAGATCCTGATCCTCACCGTGGCCTGCACGCTGGTCGGCTGGGATCCGCAGCTCGTCGGGTTCGGCGCCGGCCTCCTCGGCTTCGCCATCCTGAGCGTCCTCGGGACCGCCCTGGCGCTGCTGTTCAGCACCGCCAACGTGTTCTTCCGCGACTTCTCCAACATCGTCGCGACCCTGACGACGTTCGTGCACTTCGTCGTGCCGATGATCTACCCGTTCTCGAAGGTGGACGAGCGGTTCGGCGAGCAGTTCGTCGGCCTCTACCTGGCCAACCCGCTGGCCGAGGCCGTGCTGCTGCTGCAGCGGTGCTTCTGGGTGCCGACCACCTCCGACCCGGCGGAGACCATCGCGACCGGGATGCCGCCGGACCTCTTCGCCCGGGGCTTCATCATGCTGGCCGTCTGCCTGGTCTTCCTGGCCTTCGCCCAGCTCGTCTTCAGCCGGCTGGAGAACAAGGTTCCGGAGCGCCTCTAGATGACCGAGTCCATCGTTGTCGACCACGTGTCGAAGCGCTTCACCATGCGCTACCACCGGACGATCAAGCAGATGTCGATCGCCATGGTGCGGGGCCAGCAGCTCAGCGACACCTTCCTGGCCCTCGACGACGTCTCGTTCAGGGTCGAGCAGGGCGAGTCCATCGGGTTGATGGGCCTGAACGGGTCGGGCAAGAGCACCCTGCTCAAGCTCATCAACGGGGTGATGCGTCCCGACAGCGGCCAGGTGCAGACGCGCGGGCGGATCGCGGGACTGATCGCCACCGGCGCGGGCTTCCACCCGCAGCTGACCGGACGCGAGAACGTCTTCCTCAACGCAGCCATCCTGGGGATGAGCGAGAAGGAGACCAACGCCAAGTTCGGCGACATCGTGGAGTTCGCCGACATCGGCAAGTTCCTGGAGACGCCGGTGGGCCACTACTCCTCCGGCATGCAGGCGCGGCTCGGCTTCGCGGTGGCGATCCACACCGACTCCGACATCTTCTTGATGGACGAGGTCCTGGCCGTCGGCGACCGGCCCTTCAAGCGCAAGTGCATGCGGCGCATGGACGAGATCCGCAAGAGCGGGCGGACGATGTTCTACGTCAGCCACGCCCCGGGCTCGGTGCGCAAGATGTGCGAACGGGTGCTCGTGCTCGAGAAGGGCAGGCTCGTCTTCGACGGCCCCACGGAGGAGGGCATCAAGTTCCTCCACTACGACGACGATGACACCAACGACGAAGAGCTGACCGACGACGACATGGGCGCGGACGTCTGACCTCCGCCGCGGCGATGCATCATGCCCGCACCGGGACGAACCGGGACGAACCGGGACGAATTACAGTCGCGTAGTTAAACGGTTCTCTTGTGGCGTAACGGGACGCATGTGACATTTGGTGCTCCTGTTACGTCGCCGGTGAGAGAGCGTTGCCATGACCGAGAAGAAGAGCAGGTTCGTCCTGCTGTGCCAGCAGGCCCTCGCGTGCGCGGTGGTGGTCCTCGTGGCTGCTCCGGCGGTCGGTGTGGGACGGCTGGACCTGGTGGGCCCCCAGCACGCGGACGGCACGGCGGCGCCGGGGGCCCCGGCACCCGCGGCGGCCGGCTCCCTGGTGGCCGCTGAGCCGGTCGAGCCCTCGGTCAGCGAGGTGGCGCTCACGGCTCCCGAGAAGACGACGCGCCCCCGGGCGCGCACCGAGGTGCTGACCGGCAACGCCACCCGCCTGCGGATGCCGGCGCGGTCCGGAGACGCCCAGGCGGCGGTGTCCGTCCCGGAGCCCATCGAGGGCTACGCGACGGTCGGAGTCACCTGGGCCCCGGGTCAGGGGTACGCCGAGGACGACCTCACCGTGTCGGTGCGGAGCCTCGACGACGGCCAGTGGTCGCCGTGGCAGGAGATCCGCTACGACGCCGACCACGGACCGGACCCGGACAGCCCGGAGGCCGCTCACCAGCGGTCGGGAACCGACGCCGTGGTCGTCGGCGACGTCGACGACGTCCAGGTCAAGGCGGTGACGGCCGACGGTGCGCTGCCCGCCGACCTCCGGCTCGCGGTCGTCGATCCCGGTGCGGGCCAGACACTGACCCGCGAGGCACCCGCCATCGACACCTCCCAGCTTCCCTCCGCCGACCTGGCCCCGATGTCCGCGACGACGTCGGCCACGACGTCGGCCACGACGACGGGCACCGCGGAGGTCGAGCTGACCGGGACGGCCGACGTGACGCCCAAGCCGCAGATCTTCTCCCGGGCCCAGTGGGGCGCCGACGAACGGCTGCGTGACAAGGGCTCGCTGCGCTACTTCGAGGTCCACGGCGGCTTCGTGCACCACACCGTCAACGCCAACGACTACACCCGCGCGCAGGTGCCCTCGATCATCCGGGGCATCTACGCCTACCACACCCAGTCCCGCGGCTGGAGCGACATCGGCTACAACTTCCTCGTGGACCGCTTCGGCCGCATCTGGGAGGGGCGGTACGGCGGCGTGGACCGACCGGTCGTGGGAGCGCACACGCTGAACTACAACGACTACTCGTTCGCGATGTCGGCCATCGGCAACTTCGAGGCAGTCCACCCGAGCGCCGCGGTCCTGGACGCCTACGGGCGGCTGTTCGCCTGGAAGCTGAGCCTGCACGGGGTGGACGCCGGCTCACGGAGCCAGCGGATCGGACCCAAGACGCTGCCCGCGATCAACGGCCACCGCGACGTGGGACAGACCGCGTGCCCCGGGCGCTACCTCTACGCGCGCGTGCCGGCCATCCGTGCCCTGGCCGACGCCTACCAACACCCCTTCACGGACCGCCAGCGAGACGCGAACGTGTCCGGGACCCGTTGGCCGGACCTGGTCGTGCGCGACCGCGCGACGCACCGGCTGAGCGTCGTGCAGACGGGCGGACAGGTCGGCCTGGAGCGCGGCGTGGACGCCGGCGTGGGCGTGGCTGGTGAGGACCTGACCGCGGTGTCTCCCGACCTCGACGGCGACGGCAGGGCCGACCTGTTGGTCTATGACCGGTCCGCGAACCGCACCAGCCTGCGCCCCGGCGACGGGGCCGGGCACTTCGGTTCCCCGACGCGGGTCATCTCCCGGTTGCACACCCTGGACCAGCTCGTCGCGGTCGGTGACCTCAACGGCGACGACCGAAACGACGTGGTGGTCCGTAACGCCACCACCAAGCGTCTGGTGCTCTTCCGCGGCAACGGAGGCGGCAGTGTGCTCCGTGCCCGGCGGCTGGCGGACGACTGGTCGCGCTACAACCTCACCTCGCCCGCCGGGGACCTCGACGGCGACCAGGTCCCCGACCTGCTGGCACGTGACACCAGCGGCGGGCTGTGGTGGTTCCGCGGCAGCGGGCGGGGCACGCTGCTCGCACGGACCGCGATCCCCGGCTCCTGGGGCGGGTTCCCGGCGCTCGCCGGCGGAGCCGACCTGACCAACGACGGGCACGCCGACGTCGTGGTGCGCACCCGCGGCGGCGCGGCCTACATCTACCCGGGCACGGGGACGGGGACCCTGCAGCGCCGCTACGGGCCGCTTCCCGGCCTCGGCGCGCTGACCCAGATGTGGTCGCCGGGCCAGGTCGGCGGCAGCTCTCGCCACGACCTGGTCGGGCGCACGGCCGCGGGACGGCTGGCGACCTACGTCAACAAGGGGACGAAGAACATCCTGCGGGTGGTCGGCACGGACCAGGTGCTGGGCAACACCAACCTCCTGCTGAGCGTCGGCGACTGGAACGGCGACGGACGGGCCGATCTGATGACGCGGCGTGCCTCGGACGGCGCCATGCTCTTCCGGGCGGGTGACGGCCGCAACCACTGGGCAGGTCCGGTGCTCGCGAGCTCAGGGTGGGCCGGGGTCTCCCTGGTGACCGCGGTCGGTGACATCACCGGCGACGGCCTCCCGGACCTGCTCGGCCAACCCGCCCGAGGCGCCATGCGGATCTACCCGGGCAACGGCGCCAGCGGCTTCCAGGGCAGCTACGTCGCCTACGGTGCGGTCAGCGCGACCGCGCAGCTCGGCGCCGGACTCTGGGACGGCGACGGCTCACCGGACAGCGTCGTGCGGCGCTCCGACGGGACGCTGTGGCTCTACCCGGGCAACGGTCCGGGCGGGCTCACCTCGAGCCGGCAGATCGGCGGAGCGGCGAACGGCTACGACTGGATGATCGGGGCCGGCGACGCCAACGGAGACGGACGCCCCGACATCGTCACCCGCAGCTCCGACGGAGCGCTGTGGCTGCTGCCCGGTGCTGCCGGCGGAGGCTTCGGGGCCCGGTGGCACGTGGGAGACGGCTTCGGAGGCTACGACCTGGCGGGCTGATCGCCGCGGCGGCGCCACACCGCTCCGGCCCGCTCCGTCTCGGCGCGGTGCGCCCACCCCGACGCGTCGGGGTGGGCGACCCAGACCGTGCCGCCACCGGCCAGCAACGGCGCCAGGAGCGTCGCGAGCCCGGCGGACGTGGTCGGTGCGAGGTCGGTCAGCAGCCGGCCGCCGGGCTCGAGAGGCTCGGCGGCGGCCCGCTCCAGCAGCTGCCGCTGGGTACGGCTGCCGTCGCGGTCCTCCCACGCCGGATCCTCGTCCGAGGGCGCCGCCAGGGCGACGAACGCGTCCGGCTGGCCGAGCACGACGGCGCCGTAGTCGACCACGCCCGGAGGGAGCGGCTCGGCGAACCTGGCTCCCAGGGGACGCAGGGACAGGGCGACGACCGGCACCCGCCCGGCCGCAGCGGCGAAGCGGTCGACGCCGTCGGGACCGCAGACGACGAGGTCGCACTCGTCCGTGCGGTCGGCGTCGTCGGTCAGGCGCAGCCCGAGCGTCCAGGCGGCGCCGGCCCAGACGGCTCCCAGCCAGTGAGTGGGCAGGTCCACGAGCGCCAGCTGCCCGCGCTCGAGGTCGAGCTCGTCCTGGAGCAGGGATGCGGTCTTGGCGACCCAGTTGGCGTACGTCGTCACGGAGAGCTCGACGCGCTCGCCGGTGGCGTCGTCGTAGAACGTGACGAGCGGACGAGCGGCGTCGCGGCGCAGCTGCTCGGCGAGGGCGTCGGGGAACGTCGAGGCAGGCATGACCAGCCACTGTACGCACGTGGCAGGATCTCGCCCATGGAGGCCAGTCCCACGTCTCGTGCCCGACCGCCGGAGGCGGTCATCGTCGCCGGAGGGTTCGGCACCCGGCTGCTGCCGCTGACCACGCACCGCCCCAAGCACCTGCTCGAGGTGGCCGGGGTGCCGTTCCTCGAGCACCAGATCAGCCGGCTGGCGGAGGCAGGTGTGCGGCACGTCGTGCTGGCGACCTCCTACCGTGCGGCCCTGTTCGAGCCCGTGCTGGGCGACGGCAGCCGGTGGGGGGTCCGGCTCGACTTCGTCCAGGAGACTGAGCCGCTCGGCACCGGCGGCGCGATCCGCAACGTCGCCGGGGCGCTCGACCCCGATCCCGACGGTGCGGTGGTGGTCCTCAACGGCGACGTCCTCTCCGGCCACGACCTGGCCGCCCAGCTGCAGGACTTCGAGACGCCGCGCGCCGGCCGGCCCGTGGACGTGTCGCTGCACCTCGTCGAGGTCGAGGACGCACGGCCCTTCGGCTGCGTGCCGACCGACTCCTCCGGCCGGGTCACCGGGTTCGTGGAGAAGTCCGAGCATCCGGTCACCCGCCAGGTGAACGCCGGCTGCTACGTCTTCCGCCGCCGGGTGGTCGACACCATCCCCGCCGGCAGGGTGGTGTCGGTGGAGCGGGAGACGTTCCCGGCGCTGGTCGAGCACGACGCCCTCGTCGTCGGGTACCTCGAGAACGCCTACTGGCGCGACGTCGGGACGCCGGAGGCACTGGTGTCGGCCTCCCGCGACCTGGTCCTCGGCCGCTGCACCAGCCCGGCCGTCGAGGCCGAGCCGGAGGGCGCGCACGTCGACGAGCGCGCCGCGGTGGACCCGGCCGCCACGCTCAGCGGGGGGACGGCGGTGTGTGCCGGCGCGCGGGTCGAGGCCGACGCGGTCGTGATCGGCAGCGTCGTGATGCCCGGCGCCGTCGTGCGCTCCGGGGCGCACCTCACGGGCTGCGTGCTGGGACCGGGAGCCGAGGTCGCCCCGGGGGTGTCCCTGGTCGGTGTCACCGTCGGCGACGGGGCCCGCGTGGAGGAGCCCGTCGAGCCCGGGACCCGGCTCGAGGCGGCCGTCTCGACCGGCTGATGCGGCCGCTTCGCCCCCGCCGAGGTCGCCGGGGTGCCAGCATGGGGGCATGCACGAGGTCCAGGTCGATCCCATTCCGCTGGCCAGGCTGGAGCCGTTGCTCAGCCCCGACCGGGTCGAGCGACTCCGCACGTACACCGCCCTGGCCCCCGGGCTGCTCGCCGGGCGGGTGGTGTGGAACGTCAACTCCACCGCCCAGGGCGGGGGCGTCGCGGAGATGTTGCACGCCCTGCTGGCCTACGCCCGGGGCGCGCAGACCGACACGCGGTGGTTGACGATCAGCGCCGACCCGGCGTTCTTCGCCATCACGAAGCGCCTGCACAACCACCTGCACGGCAGCCCCGGCGACTCCGGGGCGCTGGGGGAGGCGGAACGGGCGCACTACCGGGCGGTCACCGAGGCGAACCTCGCCCGGCTGGCCGAGCAGGTGGCGCCCGGCGACATCGTGCTGCTGCACGACCCGCAGACGGCCGGGCTGGTCGAGGGGGTGCGCCGGCTGGGGGCCATCGCCGTCTGGCGCTCGCACATCGGCCGCGACACGCCCAACGAGCTGACCGACGGAGCCTGGGAGTTCCTGCGCGAGGAGGTACGCGACGCCGACGCGTTCATCTTCTCCCGGTCGGCCTACCCGCCGCCCTGGATCCCCGACGACCGACTCTGGATCATCCCGCCGTCCCTGGACCCGTTCACGGCCAAGAACGTGTCGATGGAGACCAACGAGGTGCAGGCCGCCCTGCTGCGCGCCGGGCTGGTGCAGACCGAGGCGGTCGCTGCCACCCTCCGGTTCACCAGGCGCGACGGCCGCACCGGCCGGGTGCGCGAGCACCACGGGCTGCTCCAGGACGGCGGGACCATCCCCGGGACCGCCCAGGTGGTGCTGCAGGTGAGCCGGTGGGACCGCCTGAAGGACATGCAGGGCGTCCTCACGGGTTTCGCCGAGCACCTCGACGAGATGCCCGACACCGCGCACCTGCTGCTGGCCGGGCCGGAGGTGGAGGGAGTGACCGACGACCCCGAGGGCCAGGCGGTGCTCCAGGAGTGCCTGGCCGCGTGGAAGGACCTGCCCGCCGCGGCCCGTGACCGGGTCCACCTGGCCTGCCTGCCGATGGACGACTCCGACGAGAACGCCTACCTCGTCAACGCCCTGCAGCGCCACGCGTCCGTGGTGGTGCAGAAGAGCCTGGTCGAGGGGTTCGGGCTGACGGTGACCGAGCCGATGTGGAAGGGCCGGCCGGTGGTCGCCTCCGCGGTCGGCGGGATCGCGGACCAGATCGAGAGCGGCGTCAGCGGCATCCTGCTTCCCGACCCCCTGGACCTGGGCGCCTTCGCCGAGCAGGTCGGCAGGCTGCTGCACGACGAGGAGTCGTCCCGGCGCCTGGGGACCGCCGCGCACTCCCGCGTCCAGGACCGGTTCCTCGGCGACCGGCACCTGACGCAGTACGTCGACCTGTTCCGGACGCTGCTGGCGCAGGGACCGCCGGCTAGCCGAGCAGGTCGCTGACCCAGGCGGCCCCGCCGAGCACCGCGACGAAGCGCAGCCAGCGCCCGAGCAGCACGAGGAGCAGGAACAGCGGGAGGTTCATCCGCAGCTGCCCCGCGAGCACCGCGACGATCGCGAGCGGCGGGAAGCCGGTCAGTGCCGAGACGAACAGCAGCACACCCGCCAGGGCCGGCCGCTCCGCGGTGCGCCGCGTCCACAGGGCGAGCCGGGCTGCGTTGCGCGGGTTCTCCAGCCGCCGGCGTACCCAGCCCCAGCTCAGCGAGTTGGCGCCGAGGTAGTACCACACGATCTTGCCGAGCATCTGCCCTGCCGCGGCGACCAGGCCCAGCCACCACAGGTGGTCGACCGACGCCACGGCCGCCCGCACGCCGAGGTACGCCTCGATGTTGATCAGCGGGATCAGCGCGGAGGCGATCGAGACGAGGAACAGCGCACCGATCTCACGCACCGCTCGGCCCCGTCCCGCTCACGGCCGGGCGGGGCGGCGTCCCAGGGACACGGCTCACATCGCGTTCGGCTCGGGGGAGTCGGTGTAGGGGTAGTCCTCGACGAACTGGGAGACGGCGTCGCCGCTCACGGCGCCGCAGTACTTCCAGACGCCCTTCTGGTCCTTGCCCTGCTGGGCGGGGTCGCCGACCGACCAGTGCGTCAGCGCGACGTGCGCGCCGTCGGGGAACGCCTTGCCGTCCTCCTTCGTCCACGGCACGGCGATGAACTTGTCGGTGAGCTTGTCGCCCTCGAACTTCCCGGCGATCGCCTTGACCTCGGCGAGCGCGTCGGCGTCGTCGGCCACCGTCTGGTCGTACCACAAGATGTTGTAGCCGTGCTCCAGGTTGTGCACGAGGTACTCCAGGTCCGGGCGGTCACCGGGGGAGTAGAACTTCCGGTCGAAGCCCGCGGTCTCGGGGTAGTGCGCGCCGAACGCCGGCGGAGCGTCGGGGTAGACGATGTCGGTGCCGATCTGCCGGTGGTCGTTGTTGCCCTCGGCCGACTTGGTGGTCTCCTCCTGGCAGCCGGCCTGGCCCGCGGTCACCCCGATCGAGCCCAGGTCCGCCGCGGCCACCTTGTCCTGCTTGATCAGCGGGTAGGCGCCCAGGGCGATGATCACCAGCGCCACCACCGCGCAGGCGGCGATGACCGCGTAGGTCCGGCGCTTCTCGGTCCGCTTCTGCTCCCGACGCATCTGCTCGACGACGGCGCGTCGGTCCTTGTCCTTGCTGGGCTTGGCCATGGAGTCTTCTCGGCTCGCTTCTGGTCGTTCGGCGGAGCGCCGAGGCGCGCCGCGGGCGGTCTTCGCCGCAGAGTCTACGGAGTCGCGGCGGCGAACCTGAGCGCCGTGCCCGGATCGTCACCGGGCACCGGCCGCCATCCCAGGGCGTACGCCGCGGCACGGACCCGCGCCTCCCAGGCACCCAGGGGACGGAGCGCCAGGTCGGGCACCGGTACGTCGACGCCCGCACCGGCCACCGACGCGTCCGCCCCGACGGACCGCAGCGTGGCGACCACCTCCTCCGCGGCGGCGGGCCGGCCGAAGGCGGCCTGTCCGGACGGGTCGCCCACCAGGGCGGCCACCGCCGCCTCGCGGGCGCCGAGACCGAACATGTCCTCCCCCTCGGGGCGGGTCAGCGCGCGCGCTCCGGCGCCGTGCTCGCCGGCGGGCAGCACCCACCCGGCGAGGCCCCGCACGAGGGCCGCGGGACGCCGGGTGAGCTTGCCCTTGACGAGGTCGGCCGCGGCGGCCACCTCGTCGACCACCGCCGGGGCGGTCACCTCCAGCCGGTTGCCCTGCGGGTCGACCCGACCGGCGTAGTCGTGCAGCACCGCAAGCCCGGCCACGCCGACCGCCAGGTCCGTCTGGCCCTGCCGCCAGGCTCGCCCGGCGGTGTCGGTGAGCACCACGGCCACGTTGCAGCCGGTCCGGGCGGCGAGGTCCTCACGCAGTGCGCGCGCCGAGGCGTCGGGGTCCTCCGGAAGCAGCAGCACCGTGCCCGCCTCGGTGTTCGACGCGTCGATGCCCGCTCCGGCCATGACCAGGCCGAGCCGGGTGCGGACGATCGAGGTCGCCCCGCGGCGGGCGAGCACCCGGACGGTCTCCTCGGCGAGTGCGGACGCCTTGTCCGTGCGGCGGGTCCGGCCCTCCGCCTTGCTCACGACCTTGCTGGTGACCACGACGACGTCCCCGTCGCGCAGGCCGCCGCGCCCGACCGCCTCCAGCAGCTCACCGGCGAGGTCCGCGCCGGCGACCACCTCGCCGATGCCGTCGACGGGCAGCACGCTGAGCTCCATGACGGGAGCGACGGGAGCGGCCGGTGGCCCCGGTGCGGTCGGGTCCCGGTGGAGCGGGTCGGGCCCCGGCCCGGTCACGGGTGCAGCCGGCCGGCGCCGGCCGACGGCTCGACCGCGAACACGTGCGGCTCGCGCCAGCCGCGCCGGTCGAACTCGGAGCGGCAGGCCTGCGCGACGGCGTCGGCGGCGTCGCGCCGCACCAGCGCCACGGCGCTGCCGCCGAAGCCGCCGCCGGTCATCCGGGCACCGAGCGCGCCCGCTCCGGTGGCGGCCCCGACCGCCACGTCGAGCTCCTCGCAGCTGATCGCGAAGTCGTCGCGCAGCGACGCGTGCGAGGCGTCGAAGGTCGCGCCGAGGCCGTCCCAGTCGCCGGCCCGCAGCTGCGCCACGGCCTCGTGCACGCGGGCGTTCTCGGTGACGATGTGCCGGGCCCGGCGACGCAGGTCCTCGTCGAGCCGCTCGAGGTCGTCGAGCGTCGCGTCGCGCAGGGCGGTGACGCCGAGCTCACGGGCCGCGCGCTCGCAGTCGGCGCGCACGGCCGCGTAGCCGCCGTCGCTGAGCTCGTGGGAGGCGCGGGTGTCGATGACCAGCAGGGTCAGGCCGGCGGCCGCGAGGTCGGCGGGCTGCTCGTCGATCTCCATCGTGCGGGTGTCGAGCAGCAGCACGGTGCCCTCCCGGCCGTAGAGCGAGGCCACCTGGTCCATGACGCCCGTCGGGGCGCCGGCGTAGTCGTTCTCGGCGCGCCGCGCCAGGTCGGCCAGCCGGCTGCGACCGAGGTCGAGCCCCAAGGTGTCGTCGAGGGCGAGCGCCACCGACACCTCGAGCGCCGCGGAGGAGGAGAGCCCGGCCCCGAGCGGGACGTCGCCGTCCACCCAGATGTCGGCCCCTGGTACGTCGACGCCGTCCTCGGACATCGCCCAGACCACGCCGGCGACGTAGGAGGCCCAGCCGGACACGTCGCCCGGCGTGGTCGCGGTGGTGGTCTCGACCGGGTCGTCGGGGTCGTCGGCCTGGGCCGAGAAGAGCCGCAGCCGGTCGTCGTCGCGCAGCCGCAGCGCGCAGCGGGTGCGCTGCTGGATCGCGAAGGGCAGCACCCAGCCGTCGTTGTAGTCGGTGTGCTCACCCATGAGGTTGACCCGGCCGGGTGCTGCCCATCCCCACTCCGGGCGTCGTGGCTCCGCGCTCATCGGCGTTCTCCGCTCGTCGGCCGCTGCGTGTGTCGGACCTGCGATGCTAGCCACCGCCACCCAGGGGCCCTCGCAGGTCCCTCGCAGGGTCCAGCATCAGGGGCGGTGACCGAGGGGGTCGACGAGGTTCAGGGCGGCCTCCACCATGGCCGCCGTCGCGTCCTGGTCGGTCATCATCAGCGGCACGGCGGCGCAGGCGATCCCGGCCGCGCGCACCCGGTCCGCGAGCGCGGCGTCGGACTCGTCGACCAGCCAGGCGTCCAGGATGCCGCCGCTTCGCCGGGAGCCGTAGTGCTCGGCGACCCCGGCGGCGCTCACCTCCACGCCGATCGCCGTGAGCATCTGTGCCGCCATCCCGCGCACGTGCGTCCCGGCGACGATGGGGGAGAGGCCGACGACCGGCGCCGGCGTGTCCCGGACGGCGTCGCGGATGCCGGGCACGCCCAGGATCGTGCCGACGGACACGACCGGGTTCGACGGCGGCAGCACGAGGAGGTCCGTGTCGGCGATCGCCTTGAGCACCCCCGGCGCGGGGCTCGCCCCGTCGATGCCGACCGGGACGACGGCCCGGGCCGGCACCTCGGCGTGCAGCCGGATCCAGTACTCCTGGAAGTGCACCGCCCGCTGGCCCGAGGGGGCCTCGTCGTCGGCGACGACGACATGGGTCTCGACCCGGTCGTCGGTCATCGGCAGCAGCCGGACGCCTGGCTGCCAGCGCCGGCACAGCGCCTCCGTGACGGCGGAGAGGGGGTAGCCGGCCTCGAGCATCTGGGTGCGGACCAGGTGCGTGGCGATGTCCTTGTCGCCGAGGCCGAACCAGGTGGGTTCGACGCCGTACGCCGCCAGCTCGTCCTTCGCGCTCCACGTCTCCGCGGTGCGACCCCACCCGCGCACCTCGTCGATGCCGCCGCCGAGGGTGTACATCACGGTGTCCAGGTCGGGGCAGACCTTCAGCCCGTGCACCCAGATGTCGTCGGCGGTGTTCGCGACCACGGTGACCTCGGTGTCCGATCCCGCGCGGGCGGCGGCGTGCAGCAGGCCCTGCAGGAACCGGGCTCCGCCCACGCCGCCCGACAGCACGGTGACGCGCGCCGGGAACGCGTCGCGGCCCGCCCCGCCCGGACGTGCCGACTCCCCGAGGGGGGTGGTCGGAAGGTCGGATTCGGGGGAGTCAGGGCGCATCAGGTCTCCTTCGTCGGGTATGTCCGCGTCATCCGCAACGGTTCCCCGCGGGTCGTCCCGGGGTGCCCGAAGGGGCCCTATAGCAGACTCGGGCTTGACTTTACGTGCGCGACAGGCATGTAATTCCAACAGTGTTGTTCGTTTCGGTCACACGCCGTCGCGTACCGCACTAGCGTGAGGCAGGACGTCGCAGGTGTGCTCGTCGGGGCACCGGCACAGGGATTCCCTGGACGGTTCCGACGGACGCATTGCCGGCCGGTCGAACGAAAGCCGACCGACCGGTCCGACGTCAAGACAGGCTGTGCAGACTGATTGGGAGCGGGGCCCCGGCGACGGGGATCCACGGGTCGAAAGGGCGAGTGCCGTGCGAGAGCTGTATCTGCTCGACGGGGACGCCGAAGAGCTGGGTTGGCAGGAGCGCGCCCTGTGCGCGCAGACCGACCCAGAGGCGTTCTTCCCCGAGAAGGGTGGTTCCACCAGGGAGGCCAAGCGGGTGTGTCTGACCTGCGACGTGCGTGACGAGTGCCTGGAGTACGCACTCGAGCACGACGAGCGGTTCGGCATCTGGGGTGGTCTCTCCGAGCGGGAGCGCCGCAAGCTGAAGAAGCGAGCGGTCTGATCGACCGGCCGCGGGCGGGTTCCGGGTCCTGTTGAGCCGCAACCCGCCGGCGGCCGGTAGGCCGGGGGTCGAAGCCGCGAGACGGGGTGTCCACGGGCGCCGGGCCGCTGCGCCCGGTGTGGGAGACGTGACGTCCCGCTGATTCTTCACGGCCACCGACCGGTGGCTAGGGTGGGGCGCCGTGACACCCAAGGTGACAGCGCTCCTCGTGAGCCACGACGGGGCGCGCTGGCTCCCGGCGGTCCTCGACGCGATCGGTGCGCAGACGCGCCGCCCGGACCGCTGCGTCGCTGTCGACACCGGCAGCGCCGACGGCGGCGCGGACCTCCTGGTGGAGCGGCTCGGGGCCGAGGCCGTCCACCACCTTCGCGCCGACACCTCGTTCGGCGCCGCGGTCCTGCACGGGCTCGAGAAGACGCCGGCCCAGGCCGGCGACGAGCCCGGTCCCGACGAGCCCGGTCCCGACGAGCCCGGTCCCGACGAGCCCGGTCCCGAGGAGCCCGGTCCCGACGAGTGGGTGTGGCTGCTGCACGACGACTGCGCCCCGGCTCCCGACGCCCTCGCCGAGCTGGTGGCTGCGGCCGAGGCCGATCGCGGCGCCGACCTGCTGGGACCGAAGCTGCGCGAGTGGCCCTCGCTGCGCAGGCTGCTCGAGGTCGGCGTGACCATGAGCGGCACCGGCCGCCGCGAGACCGGTCTCGAGCGCGGGGAGTACGACCAGGGTCAGCACGACCGCCCCCGAGAGGTCCTGGCAGTGAACACCGCGGGCCTGCTGGTCCGGCGGCAGGTGCTCGAGCGGCTCGGCTTCGACCCGGCGCTGCCGCTCGCCGGCGTGGACCTCGACCTCGGCTGGCGCGCGGCGCGTGCCGGGTACCGGACCACGACCGTTCCCGGAGCGGTCGTATTCCACGTGGAGGCCACCGCCCGCGGGCGCCGGCCGAACCCGCTCACCGGGCCGCGCCCGCGCCGCGCCGAGCGCGCGGCGGCCCTCTACACGCTGCTGGCGAACTGCTCGGCCGCCGCGCTGCCGTTCCTGCTGCTCCGCCTGGCCCTCGGCAGCCTGCTGCGGGTCGTCGGCCTGCTGCTGGTCCGCGCCCCCCGGGAGGCCCTCGACGAGCTGATGGCACTCGGGTCGACGTACGCGCGGCCGGACCGCCTGGTCCGCGGCCGACGGCGGCGGGCCCGCACCGCGACGGTCCGGGCGCGCGACGTGCGGCACCTGCTGGCACCGCCCTGGCTGCCCTACCGGCACGGCCTGGACGTCGTCACCGACCTCGGCACGGCGCTCGCCCAGCAGGCCGGCGACGTGGCGAGCGCCCGTCGCGCGCGCTCCCGCGCCACGGCGCCCGAGGCCGCGGAGTCCGGCCCGGTGCCGGTGGAGGCCCAGAACCTGCCGGCGGACAGCGGCCTGCTGGCCCGGATGCTCCGCAGCCCGGCCGCGGTCGTGCTCGGGGTCCTCGGGCTGCTCGCGCTGTGGGGCGCGCGCACGCGGGTCGGTTCCGGGCTGCTGTCCGGCGGTGCGCTGCTGCCCGCGCCCGACACCGCCCTCGACTGGTGGCGCACCTACCTCGCCGCGGGGCACGACATCGGAACCGGCAGCGCCGCACCGGCCGGGCCGTACCTGCTCGCGCTGGCCGCGGTCGGCACCGTGCTCCTGGCCAAGGCCTGGCTGGTCCTCGACGTGCTGCTGCTGCTCGCGGTCCCGCTGGCCGCGGTCGGCGCGCGCCGCTTCCTGCTGCGGGTCACCGGCTCGGCCACCGCGGCGCTGTGGGGGGCCGTCGCCTACGGACTGCTGCCGGTGCTCACCGGCGCTGTCGGTCAAGGACGGGTCGGCACGGTGGCGACGGCGGTGCTGCTTCCGTGGCTGGCGCACGCCGCGCTGTTCCTCGGGGTCGGCCACTCCGACGACCGCCGCCGGCGAGCCGCCTGGCGGACGGCGCTGTGGCTGGCGCTGACCACCGCGTTCACGCCGCTGATGTGGGTGATGGTCGTCGCGGTGTCGTTGCTGGCGGTGGCGGCGGGCCTGGTCGGCGGGCTGGGCGAGGTGCGTCGGTGGCGACGACCGGGCGGCTGGGGCCTGCTGCTGGTGCCCGTGCTCGTCACGCCGCTGCTGCTGCTGCCCTGGTCGTTGACGGTCTGGGCCCACCAGGGCCCGGCCGCCCTGCTGACCGAGGCTGGCCTCTCCGCCGGGGACCTGCTCACGCCGTTGTCGTGGACCGACGTCGTCTTCGCCCGCCCCGCCGGCACGGCACCGTGGTGGCTGGGCCTCGGGGTCGTGCTGGCCGCGGTCGCCGCCCTCGCGCGCGGCGACCGGCGGCGCCCGGTGCTGGCCGCGTGGCTGGTGATCCTGGTCGCTCTGGTCACGACGGCGGTGCTGTCGCGGACCACGGTCGCGCTCGCCGCCGAGCCGCGCGAGCACCCGCTGTGGCTCGGGCTGCCGCTGCTGGTCGCCCAGGGGGCCGCGGTCACGGCTGCGGCGATCGCCGGCAGCGGGATCGCCGGCCGGCTGTCCGAGACGAGCTTCACCTGGCGCCAGCCGCTCGGTGCCGCGGTCGTGGTGGCCGCCCTGCTCTCGCCGGTCGCCGGGCTGGGCTGGTGGGCGGCCGCCGAGCCGGACGGACCGCTGGACCGGCGCGAGCCGCACCCGGTCCCGGCGTACATGAGCGACGCCGCCATCGACGACCCCTCGCAGGGCGTGCTGGTGGTGCGGGGCAGCAGCAGCGGCACCTACCGCTACGTCGTGCTGCGCGGCCACGGCCTGCACACCGGTGACGAGACAGTGCTGCCGCCGGTCGACGCGCAGCGGCCGCTGACCGACCTCGTCGGACGCCTGGCGACCGCCCCGGAGCCCGAGGACGTGACCGCCCTGCGCGACCAGGGTGTCCGGTTCGTCTACGCCCCCGCTCCCGCTGATCCCGCGCTGGCGGCCAAGCTGGACAGCGTCAGCGGGCTGACCCAGGGCAGCGCCGTCCGGCCCGGGGCCCGCGCCTGGCAGGTCGACGGTCCGGCGGACGGGGCCACCGGGCCCGTCGCCGAGCGCTCGGCGGGCCGGCCCTGGCTGCTGCTCCTGCAGGGGCTCGCCGTCGTGGCGGTCGCCGTCCTCGCGGCGCCGACGAGGAGGGTGGGCCGATGAGCAGCGAGCGCCGAGACGGCGCCGGCAGCAGACGGGCGGCCGCCACCCGCCGCAGGCGTCCGGGCCCCGGGGCCGTGGCCGGCGTGCTGGTGGTCGGTCTCGCCGCCGCCGCGGTGGCGTGGACCGGCCGTGCCGCGCCGGTCGGCCGGCCCGACGCCCCGGGACGCATGCTCGTGGACAGCACGCTGCTGTCGTGCCCCTCGACGGCCGACGTCGGGCTGCCCGGCCGGGTGCGCACCGACGTGGCCGCGGGCCTCGCCGACGGCCTCACCGACGAGCCGCTTCCCGCCGACGGCCGGGTGCTCGTCGGCGCACCGGGGGAGGCCGGCGCGCCGACCCGGCTGCGACGCGGCGAGCTGGCCCCGGTCACCGCCGAGCCGGCACCCGTCCTCGACGCCTCCGGCGCCGCAGCGGTCGGTCTGTTCGGCCACCGCACGGACCGGACCGCCACGGCCGGCGCGCTGACTCCCTGCGCCTCACCACGCGGCAGCTGGTGGTTCACCGGGGCCGGCGCCACCCTGGACCACACCGCAGACCTGGTCCTGACCAACCCCCACCCGGGGCCGGCCGTGGTGGACGTCCGGCTCTACGGGCCCGACGGGCGGGTGGAGACCGTCGGCACGCAGGGCATCCCGCTGGCGCCGGGGGAGCGCCGCACCCTCGCCTTCACCGACCTGGCCCCGCAGTCCGAGGAGCTCACCGTGCACGTCGCGACGGAGGGTGGCCGGGTGGGCGCCGCGGTGCTCGACCGGTTCGCACCGGGGCCCTCGGCTGCGCCGGGTCTCGAGTGGCTGCCCGGCACCGAGCGCGCCGCCCGCAACCTCCGGATCGCCGGCATCCCCGCCGAGGGCGGTGACCGCACCCTGCTCGTGGGCAATCCCTCCGACCGCGAGGCGCTGGTCGAGGTCGAGGTGTCCGGGGCCGACGGGAGCTTCGCGCCCACCGGCCTGGACACCGTCAGCGTCGCCCCCGGTGCGGTGGAGTCGGTCGAGCTCGACGACGTCCTGCCGGCCGACGAGGCGGTGGCGCTGCGGATCCGCTCGCGGGTCCCCGTGGTCGGCGCCGTCCGGTCCACCGGTCGCGGCGACAGCTCCTACGCCGGCCCGGTCGAGGTGCTGGTCGCCCCCGCCGCCGTACCGGTGCCGCGGGGAGCGGCCACCACGGTGCAGGTGAGCGCCGGCACGGCACCGGCGCGCGTGGCGGTGCGGGGGTACGCCGGGGACGGCACCCCGGCCGGTGCCCAGGAGCTCACCCTCGCCCCCGGCTCGACGCGCACGTGGGAGCCGCCGGGCGCGGCCGCCTACGTCGTGGTCACGCCGCTCGCGGGTGCGGTGTACGGCGCGGCGACCTACCAGGGCCCGGCGTTCTCCGCCCAGACGCCGTTGGTGGCGCTCCCGGTGCGCGTGCGGACCCCGGTCGTCGTGCCGGGCACGCCCTGAGCCGGGAGCACCGGTCAGTCGTCTGCCTCGTAGCGGGGGTCGATCTCCTCCGGGGGCCGGCCCAGCAGCTCCGAGACCTGCTCGACGACCACGGTGAGCACCAGGGCCGACAGGTCGGCCCGGGTCTCGGCCCGCAGCTCGATCGGGCGGCGGAACAGGACCAGCCGGGTCGGCTTGCCGGAGCCGCCGCGCACCAGCGTGGCCAACGGGATGGTGTCGGCGGTCCAGTCGTCGGGGACCAGCGGCGCCTCCTCGACCGCGAACTCGACGAGCCCCAGCTCGTCGTGCCACCGCTCCTCGAGGTCCTCCAGCACCGCGAGCACCAGCTCGTCGAAGGTCGCCCTCCGGCTCCGGGTGGCCGGCACGCCTCGCGGCGACAGCGGGCCCGGCAGCACGGCCGGCCCGCGCGGCCCGCGTCCGCGGCGGTCCCGGCGGGAGCCGCCGCGACGGCCCACCGGTGTCCCTGTCGACGTCACCCCGCGAGCCTAGTCGTCGGCGCCCCGGCGAGCGGGTACCGTCTGCGTCGTGAGTCCAGCCCGCCGATGCTCGAAGACCGCCTGCGGTCGGTCGGCGGTGGCCACGCTCACCTACGTCTACTCCGACCAGACCGCGGTGCTGGGTCCACTGGCGACCTACGCCGAGCCGCACGCCTACGACCTCTGCGAGGCCCACAGCGAGCGGCTGAGCGCCCCCCGCGGCTGGGAGGTCCTGCGACTCGCCCCCGACCCGGACGTGCTCGGGCCCTCCACCGACGACCTGCTCGCGCTCGCGGACGCGGTCCGGGAGGCGGCGAGGCCGGTGCCGCCGGCGGAGCAGCGCGGGCCGGCCCCGGCGGTGAACGCGCCGAGGCCTCAGCCCCACGGCGGTCGCGAGGGCCGTCGGGGCGGCCACCTGCGCGCCGTACCGACGATCGAGGACTGAAGGGCACGCGGCACGCTGCGCCGCTAAGGTTCGGCGCATGCCCGTACCCACCCCGGACAGCACGTCCCCGGCGAACCTGGACCTGGTCGTCAAGGCCTACGACGTGCGGGGCACCGTCCCCGACCAGATCGACGAGCCGCTCGCCCGCGCGGTCGGCGGCGCCTTCGTGCAGGTGACCGGCGCGGCCGGGAGCGGGGTGGTGGTCGGTCACGACATGCGCCCCTCCTCACCGGGTCTCGCCCGGGCGTTCGCGGACGGCGCCGCCGCGGCCGGGGCCGACGTCACGATGATCGGGCTCGCCTCGACCGACGAGCTGTACTTCGCCTCGGGCCATCTCGCCCTGCCGGGCGCGATGTTCACCGCCAGCCACAACCCGGCCGAGTACAACGGGATCAAGATGTGCCGGTCCCTGGCCGTCCCGCTCGGGGCCGAGACGGGGCTGCGGGAGATCCGCGACCTCGTCGCCGGCCGGCAGTCCCCGGCGGCGGCGGTGCCCGGAACGGTGGGCGAGGTGGACCTGCTCGCGGAGTACGCCGCCCACCTGCACGCGCTGGTGCCTGTCCACGGCCGCCGGCTCACCGTGGTCGTGGACGCCGGCAACGGCATGGCCGGGCACACCGCCCCGGCGGTCCTCGAGACGCTCGACCTCGACGTGGTCCCGCTGTACTTCGAGCTCGACGGGACGTTCCCGAACCACGAGGCCAACCCGATCGACCCGGTGAACCTCGTCGACCTGCAGGCGAAGGTGCGCGCGACCGGCGCCGACATCGGCCTCGCCTTCGACGGCGACGCCGACCGCTGCTTCCTCGTCGACGAGCGCGGTGAGCTGGTCAACCCCTCCTCGCTCACCGGGCTGATCGCCTCGCGCGAGCTGGCGAGGCAGCCGGGCGCCGCCGTCATCCACAACCTGATCACCTCCCGGGCGGTGCCCGAGATCGTCTCCGAGCTCGGCGGGGTGGCGGTGCGCACCCGGGTCGGCCACTCGTTCATCAAGGCGCGGATGGCCGAGACCGACGCGGTCTTCGGCGGCGAGCACTCCGGCCACTTCTACTTCCGGGACTTCTGGCGCGCCGACTCGGGGATGCTCGCGGCGCTGCACGCGCTGGCCGCGCTCGCCGGCAGCGACGGACCCCTCTCTGAGCTCCTCGCCGGCTTCACCCGCTACGCCTCGTCGCCGGAGATCAACTCGACGGTCGCCGACCAGCAGGCAGTGATGGCCGGGATCGAGCGCGAGTACGCCGGCCGGCCGGGTGTGGAGGTCGACCACCTCGACGGGCTCAGCGTCATCCACCCGGAGTGGTGGTTCAACGTGCGGCCCTCGAACACCGAGCCGCTGCTCCGGCTCAACGCCGAGGCGGCCGACCAGGCCGCGCTCGACCGGCTCTGTGGGACCGTCCTGGCGATGATCCGCTCCTGATCGGCAAGAATGCCTCCATGAACCTCGACGCCGCGCTGCTGGAGATCATCGTCTGCCCCGACTGCCACGGCGACCTGGCGGTCGACGAGGCCGCGGAGGAGCTGGTGTGCACCTCGTGCGGTCTGGCCTACCCGGTGCGCGACGACATCCCGGTGCTGCTCGTGGACGAGGCGCGCCGCCCCGGCGGCTCGCCGGCCGGGGCCGACCGGACGAGCCAGGAGAGGTAGGAGATGGCCGAGGTCTTCGACGACTCCCGTCTCGACGACGAGACGGCCCTCCGCCGCGCCGACGACCTGCTCCGGCCGCTGGCCGAGGCCGGGGCCCGGGTCCGCCGGGAGACCGCGGAGTCCGCGGAGACGATCGAGCAGGCGGTCGCCTCGCTCGGCGTCGACGCCCGGCCGCGGGCCGTGGTGGCCGCCGGGCCCGACTCCCGGCTGCTGCGCGCCGTCCTGGAACCGTCGTGCCCGGTCCCGTTCGTGGCCTGGCCGGGCCCGAGCCTGCCGGGCTGGGCCGGCTCGCTGGACCTCGTGGTGGTGCTCGCGCCCGACGGCAGCGACGCCGGCGCGGCGTCGGCGGTGGCCGAGGCGGTACGTCGGGGCTGCCGGCTGGTCGTCGCCACGGCCCCCGACTCGCTCGTGGCACGGCACGCCGTCGGCCGGGACGCGGTGGTGCTGCCCGCGACCAGCCGCGCCGGTGCCGACCAGCTGGCGATGGCGGTGGTGATGCTGGGGCTGCTCGACCGGCTCGACCTCGGGCCCGCGACCGATCCCGAGGCGGTGGCCCGGGCGCTCGACGACGTGGCGATCGCCTGCTCGCCGTACCGCGACCTGTCGGTCAACCCGGCCAAGATGCTGGCGATCGCGCTGGGTGACGCCACGCCGCTGGTGTGGGGCGGCTCGGTGCTGGCGGCCCGTGCGGCGCGGCGGATCGCGGAGTCGCTGCGTCGCTCGTCCGGCCGGGCCGCGCTGGCCGGCGACGCCGAGCACCTGCTGCCGGTGGTGGCGGCCACCCGCGCCCGCGACCTGTTCGCCGACCCGTTCGCCGACGAGGACGGCGATCCCCGTCCGGTGCTCGTCGTGCTCGAGGACGGTGCCGACGACCCGATCCTGCGCGAGCAGCGCGGCCGCCTCGAGGCAGAGGCCCAGCAGCACGACGTCCGGGTGGAGACGGTCGGTGCCGACGCGGGCGAGGAGGTCGCGCGCTACGCCGCGCTCCTGGCGACCGGGACCTACGCGGCGGCCTACCTCGCGGTCGGCCTGGGTCGGGTCTGACCCCGGGACGACCGCTCAGCCGGCGAGGGCCAGCAGCTTCGCGCGGTTGCCCGGCTCGGCGGCGTACGCGCCGGCGCTGAGGAACGAGCTCTGGAGGATCTCCTCGACGTGGTCGCGCGCCATGAAGTCGTTGCCCATCGCGGCCTGCACCTCCGGGTCGGGCCGGAAGACCATGACCCGGGTGCCGCTGCGCCGCAGTGCCTCGACCTCGTGGCGGGCCAGCCGCGCCGAGTGCCACCGGGTGGCGGCGTACACGTCGGTCGGCCGGCCCACCGGGCCGGACATGGGGGAGACCACGATCACCAGGTCGAGCGCCTGCCGCCGCAGCACCGCGGCGTTGGTGGGCGAGTGCGCGCCCCCGTCGACGTAGGTGTGGCCGCCGATCCGGACGGGGGAGAAGTAGCCGGGGACCGCGCACGAGGCGGCGATCGCCCGGTGCAGCGGCGCCGCCGGCTGGTCGGGCCGGCCGAAGACGACCCGCCGGCCGTCGCCGCGGCGGACGGCACAGATCCACAGCTTCTCGGCCGGCCAGGACTGACCCTCCACCTGGCGCAGCGACGCGAGCTGGTCGCTGATGTCGCGCGTGCCCGGGGCCATCAGGGCCAGGGAGGCAGGCAGCAGCCGGAACCGGGCCGGGTGCCGCAGCGCGCGGCCCACCATCGCCCTGCCGGGGAGGGCCGGCGGCCGCAGCGCGGCGCGGAACGCGCTGAAGGAGTCGAACTCCGGCACGTCGTCGCCGAACAGCTCCTCCAGCAGCCGCCCCTCCGCGGAGAGCGGTGCCCGCACGGTCCACGCGGCCAGCTCGCTGGCGGGGATGCCGCTGCGCAGCAACGTGCCGGTGATGGAGCCTGCGGAGGTGCCGACGATGACGTCCGCGGTGCGCGGGTCCCAGCCGTAGTCGTGCTCGAGCGCGGCGAGCACGCCGGCGTGGTAGGCCTGCCCGACCACGCCGCCGGCGCCCAGAACCAGTCCGACCCGCGGCGGCCCTGCGGGGGAGGCATCCGATGCGGCCGCCGTGGTCGCTTTCCTCATGAACATCGGAACCGTCCAGTACCCATGAAGGTGGTGCGCGAAACGTCGGCTTCGTCTGATGCGGGACGACCGCTCCCAACGGTTAGGCTGCTCCACCACCAGATCCCCACGCGAGAAGGAAACGGCACCCACCATGGCGACCGACGGCGGCACCAAGGCGGTGGTGGCAGCGCTGCTGGCCAACACCGGCATCGCGATCACCAAGTTCATCGCGTTCCTGATGACCGGCTTCTCCTCGATGCTCGCGGAGTCGATCCACTCCGTGGCCGACGCGGGCAACCAGGGCCTGCTCCTGCTCGGTGGCAAGCGGGCGCAGCGGGAGGCCACCGAGGAGCACCCGTTCGGCTTCGGCCGGGAGCGCTACATCTACGCGTTCATCGTCGCGATCGTGCTGTTCTCGCTCGGCGGCCTGTTCGCGCTGTACGAGGCCTTCCACAAGTACGAGGAGGTCCACTCGGGGAACGCGGAGACCGTCGACGACTGGCGCCGGTTCGTGCCGCTCGTGGTCCTGGTCGTGGCGATCGTGCTCGAGGGCCTCTCGTTCCGCACCGCGATCGGCGAGGCGAAGAAGGTCAAGGGGAAGGCCGGCTTCGTCGGCTTCATCCGCCGCGCGAAGTCGCCGGAGCTCCCGGTCATCCTGCTCGAGGACTTCGGGGCGCTCATCGGCCTCGTGTTCGCTCTGATCGGCGTCGGGCTCAGCCTGGCCACCGGCAACCAGTACTGGGACGTCGCCGGCACCACGATGATCGGTCTGCTGCTGGTGGTGATCGCGGTGATCCTCGCGGTGGAGACCAAGAGCCTGCTGCTGGGCGAGGCGGCCACGCCGGAGGCGCGCCGGCGGATCCGGGAGGCGCTCCAGGGCGCACCGGGAGTGGAGCGGATCATCCACATGAAGACGCTGCACCTCGGCCCGGAGGAGCTGTTGGTCGCAGCCAAGGTGGGCGTGCGGCGCGGCGCCTCCGCGCAGGAGGTGGCCGACGGGATCGACGCCGCCGAGCGTGCCGTGCGCGAGGCCGAGCCGGCCGCGGAGGTCATCTACCTCGAGCCCGACATCTACGTCGAGGGCCACGTGCCCGAGGAGCGTCCGGAGCCCCCGGCGCCGGTGAGTCACTGACCCGTCGGTGCCAGCCCGGCACCCGCCGGCACCCGCCGTCCGCCCCGGGCCGACGCCGACCCGACGCCGACCCGACGCCGGGCCCGGGTCCGGCGTGGGGCGACCGTGGTCCGGGTAGTCTGAGGCTGGATCATCACGCCGTCATGCAGAGGACTTCCATGGACTTCAAGGTTGCTGACCTGAGCCTGGCCGACTTCGGTCGCGCCGAGATCGAGCTCGCCGAGCACGAGATGCCTGGCCTGATGGCCATGCGCGAGCGGTACGGCGACAGCAAGCCGCTGGCGGGCGCCCGCATCGCCGGCTCGCTGCACATGACCATCCAGACCGCGGTCCTCATCGAGACGCTGGTCGCCCTCGGCGCCGAGGTCCGCTGGGCCTCGTGCAACATCTTCTCCACCCAGGACCACGCCGCGGCCGCGGTCGTCGTGGGCCGTCCCGAGAACGGCGGCACCGCCGAGGACCCGCGGGGCGTGCCGGTCTTCGCCTGGAAGGGCGAGACCCTCGAGGAGTACTGGTGGTGCACCCAGCAGATCCTCGACTGGCCCGGCACCCGGTCGGCGAACATGGTCCT
Source organism: uncultured Actinomycetota bacterium (assembly GCA_963835385.1). Taxonomy (GTDB): domain Bacteria; phylum Actinomycetota; class Actinomycetes; order Propionibacteriales; family Nocardioidaceae; genus Nocardioides_B. The sequence goes on along the minus strand of CAWIFK010000014.1, from coordinate 48,034 downwards.
CGACGACGGCGGGGACGCCACGCTGCTGGTCCACCTCGGCGTGGACGCGGAGAAGAACGGCGCCGCGCCGGCACCCGAGTCCGCGAAGAGCGCCGAGCAGCGGGTGGTCTTCCAGGTCCTGGCCGAGTCGCTGGCCAAGGACACCAACCGGTGGACCGCGATCGCCAACGAGATCAAGGGCGTCACCGAGGAGACCACCACCGGCGTCCTGCGGCTCTACGACATGATGAAGGAGGGGTCGCTGCTCTTCCCCGGCATCAACGTCAACGACTCGGTCACCAAGAGCAAGTTCGACAACAAGTACGGCTGCCGGCACTCGCTGATCGACGGCATCAACCGCGCCACCGACGTGCTCATCGGTGGCAAGGTCGCGGTGGTCTGCGGCTACGGCGACGTCGGCAAGGGCTGTGCGGAGTCGCTGCGCGGCCAGGGCGCGCGCGTGATCGTCACCGAGATCGACCCGATCTGCGCGTTGCAGGCAGCGATGGACGGCTACCAGGTCTCCACGCTCGAGGAGGTCCTCCCGACCGCGGACATCATCATCACCGCCACCGGCAACCGCGACGTGGTCACGGTCGACCAGATGCGCCGGATGAAGTTCCAGGCGATCGTCGCCAACATCGGTCACTTCGACAACGAGATCGACATGGCCGGCCTCGAGTCCTTCCCCGGTGTGGTGCGCAAGAACGTCAAGCCCCAGGTCGACGTCTGGAGCTTCCCCGGGACCGGCGACGAGCCCGGTACGTCGATCATCGTGCTCTCCGAGGGCCGGCTGATGAACCTCGGCAACGCGACCGGCCACCCGTCGTTCGTGATGTCGAACTCGTTCACCAACCAGGTGCTCGCGCAGATCGAGCTGTTCACGAAGACCGACGAGTACCCCGTCGGGGTCTACGTGCTGCCCAAGCACCTCGACGAGGAGGTCGCGCGCCTGCACCTGTCGGCTCTCGGGGTGACGCTCACCGAGCTGACCGAGGACCAGGCCGGCTACCTCGGGGTCCCGGTGACCGGCCCCTTCAAGTCCGACCACTACCGCTACTGAGCGGCGCCCGAGGCTGAGGGACGAGAGGGGGGCACGGTGTCCCAGACGGGGACCGGCACGGAGCAGGGCGGTCGCGGCAGGGTGCTCGTCGTCGACGACGACGCGGCCCTGTCGGAGATGCTCGGCATCGTGCTGCGCAACGAGGGCTTCGACTCACGGGTCGTGGCCACGGGCGACCGTGCCCTCGCCGAGTTCCGCGACTACAAGCCGGACGTCGTCCTGCTCGACCTGATGCTGCCGGGCAAGGACGGCATCGACGTGTGCCGGGAGATCCGCTCCGAGTCCGGCGTGCCGATCGTCATGCTGACCGCCAAGACCGACACGGTCGACGTGGTCGTGGGGCTGGAGTCGGGAGCCGACGACTACGTCGTCAAGCCGTTCAAGCCCAAGGAGCTGGTGGCCCGCCTGCGCGCCCGCGTGCGCCGCTTCGAGGAGCCGGCCCCCGAGGCGCTCACGATCGGCGACCTCTCGATCGACGTCGCCGGCCACCAGGTGAGCCGGGCCGGCACCGCGGTCGCGCTCACCCCGCTGGAGTTCGACCTGCTGGTCTGCCTGGCCCGCAAGCCCTGGCAGGTGTTCACCCGCGAGGTCCTGCTCGAGCAGGTGTGGGGCTACCGGCACGCCGCCGACACCCGCCTGGTGAACGTGCACGTGCAACGCCTGCGCTCGAAGGTCGAGCACGACCCGGAGAACCCCGAGATCGTGGTGACCGTGCGCGGGGTGGGCTACAAGGCCGGGACCTCCTAGGCGCGTGATGGCTCCGCGATGACCATGGCCGGCGCGATCCGCAGGGTGCCCTACGCGTGGACGCTCTGGCGCAGGTCGATCCAGGCGCGCGTCGTGATCAGCACGCTGCTGCTCTCCGCGGTGGTGGCGGCCGTCGTCGGGCTGGTGCTGCTCAACCAGGTCTCCGACGGCCTGGTGCGCAGCAAGACCCGGTCGTCGGTCGCCGAGGCGACCCGCGGCACGATCGACGCCCAGCTGCGGCTGTCCGGCGCGAGCGGCACCCAGTTCGACGCCAGCGCCCAGCTCACCCAGCTGGTGGCGAGCATCGTGCAGCGCGGCCAGGTGCAGGGGTACGACGTGGTGCTGACGGGTCCGGTCGCCGGCACCAGCCAGGGCGTCGCGGCCGGGAGCGGCACCCGCAACTCCCAGGGGGTCGGCAGCGACAGCATCCCGCAGCGTCTGCGCGAGCGGGTCGAGACCCCCGACTTCAGCGGCGTCGCCTGGACCTACAGCGAGATCCGCTACACCGCCGGGGCCGGCAAGGCGCCCGTGCCGGGGGTGGTGACCGGTTCCCAGCTGCTGCTCCCGGCCGACGGCGGCACCTACACGCTCTACTACCTGTTCCCGATGAACGACCAGGAGCAGACGTTGTCGCTGGTGCAGCGCTCGCTGGTCACCGGTGGTGCGCTGCTGCTGCTGCTCGTCGCGGGGCTGACCTGGCTGGTGACCCGGCAGGTGGTCACACCGGTTCGGCTGGCCCGGCGGGTGGCGGAGCGGTTGGCCTCCGGACGGCTCGAGGAGCGCATGCACGTCCGCGGCGACGACGACATCGCCCGGCTCGGGCAGTCGTTCAACCAGATGGCGGCCAGCCTGCAGAAGCAGATCCGCCAGCTCGAGGAGCTGTCCCGGGTGCAGCGGCGCTTCGTCTCCGACGTCTCCCACGAGCTGCGGACGCCGCTGACCACGGTCCGGATGGCCGGTGACGTGCTCTACGACGCCCGGGCGGACTTCGACGCGGTGACGGCCCGCTCGGCCGAGCTGCTGCAGAAGGAGCTCGACCGCTTCGAGATGCTGCTGAGCGACCTGCTGGAGATCAGCCGGTTCGACGCGGGCGCCGCCGCGCTGGACCTCGAGGACGTGGACCTCGTCGACCTCGCCCACCGCGTCGCGGACACGACCCGGGCGCTCGCCGACATGAAGGGCACCACGGTCGTGGTCCGTCCGGGGCCCCGCCCCTGCGTGACCGAGGCGGACCCGCGCCGGGTGGAGCGCATCCTGCGCAACCTGGTCACCAACGCGATCGACCACTGCGAGCACCGGCCGGTGGAGATCCTGCTGGACAGCGACGAGGAGGGGAGCGCCGTGGCGGTGCGCGACCACGGCGTCGGCCTGCGTCCGGACGAGGCGGTCCTGGTGTTCAACCGGTTCTGGCGTGCGGACCCGGCCCGGGCGCGCACGACCGGCGGCACCGGCCTCGGACTGTCGATCTCGTTGGAGGACGCCCGCCTGCACGGCGGCTGGCTGCACGCCTGGGGTGAGCCGGGGCTTGGGTCGCAGTTCCGGCTGACGCTGCCGCGCCGTGCCGGGGACGCGCTGCACACCAGCGCGCTGCCCCTGGTGCCCGCGGACCGGAAGGGCGCGGCGGGCACTGCGACTCCGGACGCCGCTGCGCCGGACGCCGGGGCTTCCGGGGCGGCCGGGACGCCGTCGCGCCGGGCCGGCGCAGGCGTGGACGCGCCTGGTCCCGAGCAGCCCGACCGACCGGTGCGGACGCCATGACCGGCCGACGCCGTCTGGGCGGCCTGCTGGCTGCGGTGCTGGTCCTCGCGCTCACCGCCGGATGCGCGGGCCTGCCCCAGGGCGGCCCGGTGCGGGTGGCACAGGCGCGGGAGGGCGTCGAGGGGGGGCCGCCGGTCGACTTCACCCCTGACGGGCCGCTGCGGGGCGCACCGCCGCTCGAGATCGTCCGGGGCTTCCTGGTCGCCATGCAGGCCACTCCCGTGAACACCTCGGTGGCGCGGCAGTTCCTGACCGCCGAGAGCCGCCAGCAGTGGGTCCCCGAGAAGGGCACCATCGTCTACGGCAACGAGACCCGCGCGGTCAGCGGACAGGACGTGGTGCTGGCGCTCGGCGGCACCATGGACCTCGACGGTCGCGGCAGCTGGCTGGGTGAGTCCGGTGACCAGACGTTCCGCCTCGACATGCGCCGGGAGAACGGGGAGTGGCGGATCAGCGCGCCGCCGGACCGGCTGCTGATCCCGCGCACCCACTTCGAGACCTGGTTCGCCCAGTACTCGCTGTACTTCTTCGACAAGAGTGCCCAGGTCATGGTGCCCGAGCCGGTCTACGTGCCGACCGGTGCCCAGGCCAGCACCTCCCTGGTCGCCGGGCTGCTCGCCGGCCCCGAACGCGACCTGCTGGGCGTCGAGCGGACGTTCCTTCCCGCGGGCACCGAGCTCGACGACATCTCCGTGCCGGTGGTCCAGAACGGGACCGCGGTGGTCCCGCTCAGCGACGAGGTGCTCGACCTCGACGGCGAGCGGCTGCAGCTCGCCTTCGCCCAGCTGGCCTGGACGCTGCGCCAGCTGCCCGGCATCGAGCGCATGCGCGTCACCGTGGACGGCAGCCCCCTGGACGTCTCCGGCTCCGGGCCCGACGTCCCCCTGGACGCGTGGGCGGAGTACGACCCGTCGGTCTCCTGGGCCTCCCAGTCGCTGTTCGGTCTGCGCCAGGGGCGGGTGGTCACGCTGGTCGGCGGCGAGGAGCAGCGGATCTCGGGACCCTTCGGCTCGCTCGACGTCGACCCGCGCACCGTGGCCGTGGACCTGCCGGCCGAGCACGTCGCGGTCACCACCACCGAGGGGACGGTGCTGACCGCGCCGCGTTCGCGCCCGGCCGGGTCGGACCCGACACCCGCGGACATCAGCACCGTGTACGCCGGCGGCGACGAGCTGCTCGCTCCCGTGTGGGACCTCTACGGCCAGCTGTGGGTGCTGGACCGCACCGACGCCGGCGCCGTGCTGAGCGTCGTCCGGGACGGCCGGACCGACGTCGTCGACGCTCCGGGGATCACCGGCGAGGACGTCCGCTCGATGACCCTGTCGAGAGACGGCACCCGCCTGGTGGCCGAGGTCGCCGGCAGCGCCGGGGACCGGGTCGTGCTCGCGCGGGTGCAGCGCGACCACGAGGGCGCGGTGCGGTGGGTCGACGCGGCCGCGCCGGTCCGCCTCGGGGCGTCGGACGTCCGGTCCATCCGCGACATCGCCTGGCGCACGCCCACCAGCCTGGCGCTGCTGACGGCTCCCTCGCCCGGCACCTCGAAGATCGTGGTGGTGAAGGTCGACGGCTCCTCGTCGGCGGGCGAGTCGACGACCGACGCCGAGGTCCTCCAGGGTGCCGGGACCGACCTGGTGACCGCGCCGGTGCTCAGCGCCCCGCTCATGGTGCTCACCGCAGCCGGGCAGATGTTCGCGCTGGCCACCAACGGCCGCTGGACCGGCGCCGGCGTCCGCCGCGGCCTGCAGGCCCCCACCTTCGTCGGCTGACCCCGATTCGTCCGCGGTTGCGAGCCGATCCGCAGCGGGGCGACCGCGGACGAATCGGGGTGGGGGTTCCCGGCGGGGCGGATCGGGGCGAGGCTGGCGCGGTGTGGGACGTCCTGCTGGACCTGGTGACCGGGTCGACGTGCGTTCGTCTGCTCGGCGCCGGGCCGCGCGCTGTGCCCGTTGTGCGCCGCGGGGCTGCCGCGCGAGGGCCGGCCGGCGTGGCCGACGCCCAGCCCGGCCGGCCTGGTGCAGCCGGTCGCCGCCGGCGAGTACGGCGGTGCGCTGAAGCGTCTGGTGACCGTCCACAAGGAGGAGCGCGTCCTCGCGCTGGCCCGGCCGCTGGGGGCCCTGCTCGCCGGCTCGGTGGCGACCGTGCTGAGGACCACCGGTGCCGCGGACGGGCCGGTGCTCCTGGTGCCGGTGCCCTCGCGGCGGGCGGTGGTCCGGGCGCGCGGGCACGACCCCGTGCTGCGGGCCACGCGCCGCGCCGCGACGGAACTGCGGCGCGACGGGACGCCGGCGCGGGTGGCCGCGGTCCTCCGGCCGGCCCGCCGCGTCGCGGACCAGGCCGGTCTCGGCGCCGCCGACCGGGCCCGCAACCTGCACGGCGCGCTCCGGGCGCTGCGGCCGCCCCGTGACGGTGCGGCGCTCCCGCCGGTCGTCGTGCTCGACGACGTCCTCACCACGGGCGCGACGGCCCGCGAGGCGCAGCGCGCCTTGCAGCACGCCGGCTGGCCGGTCGTCGGGGTCGCCGTGGTCGCCGCGACCAGCCGCCGCTCGGTCCCTGCGGGAGGGGGTTCCCTACCGCTTCGGGCCGGGCATCGGTAACGTCTGTATATGGAGTCCGTCCGGGTCCGTGGTTGCGTCGTCGGGGACCTGCCCGCCCGGGCACCTCGTCGGCAAGCCGATGCCAGTCGCAGGCGAAACGGTCCACGTAAGGCGCGTCCCGGGCAACCGGGCCGCCGATCACGGTGCGGCTTAGAAGTAAGTCCTGCCTCCCACGTCCGGTCAGATGCCGGGCGCCCGGGAGAGAAGGCCAGTAGTGGTGTGCCCCTGAGCGGGCGGAGAGCCGCGAACGTCTCAGCAGGCGGTTGTGGGGTCGAAGACCAGGTCGGCCGGGCGGACTCCAGCCTCGTGCCCCCCGCGTCCTCCCGCGCCGGTGGCGCGGGTCGAGCGGGTCGCAACAATCACAGCACCCAACGATCCGGAGGTTGTCCGTGGACATCGTGCTCAAGAGCCGACACGTCGATCTGGCCGAGAAGTTCCGCCTTGTTGCCGAGGAGAAGCTGACTCGACTGGAGAAGCACGACCACCGAGTGATGCGTGTGGAGGTCGAGGTCACCAAGGAACGCAACCCGCGCCTGCAGGAGCGGGCGATCCGGGTGCAGCTCACCGCCTACAGCAAGGGTCCGGTGGTGCGGGCCGAGGCCTGCGCCGAGGACAAGCTCGCCGCGCTGGACCAGGCCGTGGACAAGATGGCCGCCCAGATGCGCCGCGCCGCGGACCGGCGCCGCGTGCACCGCGGCCGGCACACGCCGGTCTCGGTCGGGCAGGCGCTCGCCGGGGTCGTCCCGCCGCCCAGTCCCGCGCCCGAGGACGGCGAGGTCGAGCACTCCCGCAGCGTCGGGCCGATCACGGTCCTCGGCGACGGTCCGCTGGTGGTGCGCGAGAAGACCCACAGCGCCGACCCGATGACCTTGGACCAGGCGCTCTACGAGATGGAGCTCGTCGGCCACGACTTCTTCCTGTTCGTCGACAAGGAGTCGGAACGTCCTTCGGTGGTCTACCGGCGCCGCGGCTACGACTACGGCGTGATCTCGCTCGACGTGACCTGAGCCTTCTGGGTGGTCCGGGGGGTCGCGTTCCTGCCCGTTCGGCAACCGCCGACCCCCCGGACGTGCCATGATGGCGGGCGTGGCTGGACCAGAAGCACCGATGAGGCCGGGCGAAGAGCCCATCCGGGTCGCCGTCGTCGACGACCAGGAGCTGTTCCGCCGTGGCCTGACGATGCTGCTCGGGGTCGAGGACGACATCGAGGTGGTGGGCGAGGCCGGCGACGGCGTCGCCGCGACCGAGCTGGCCGCCACCGCCGTGCCCGACGTGATCCTGATGGACGTCCGGATGCCCAAGCGCTCGGGGATCGAGGCCTGTGTCGCGATCAAGGAGGTCGCGCCCACCGCGCGGATCATCATGCTGACGGTCAGCGACGAGGAGGCCGACCTCTACGACGCGGTCAAGAACGGCGCCTCGGGCTACCTGCTGAAGGACTCCTCCATCGACGAGGTCGCCCAGGCGATCCGGGTCGTGGCCGACGGCCAGTCGCTGATCAGCCCCTCGATGGCGATCAAGCTGCTCGACGAGTTCAAGCAGATGTCGCGCGCGGACCGCCAGCAGGTTCCCAGCCCCCGGCTGACCGACCGTGAGCTCGAGGTGCTCAAGCTCGTCGCGCAGGGGCTGAACAACCGCGAGATCGCCAAGCGGCTGTTCATCAGCGAGAACACCGTCAAGAACCACGTGCGCAACATCCTGGAGAAGCTGCAGCTGCACTCGCGCATGGAGGCGGTCATGTACGCCGTCCGCGAGAAGCTGCTCGACATCCCGTAGTCCGGTCCAGGAGTCCTGTCGGAGCCGCCGGGCATGATGTCCCCGTGAGCACCGCCTCGAGGACACTGTCGGCGGCACAGGCGCGCCGGGTCGCGCTCGCCGCCCAGGGCTTCCGCGACCCCCGGCACGCCGTGCCCACGATGCGCACGTTCGACCGCACCCTGCGGCGTACGGCGGTGCTCCAGATCGACTCGGTCAACGTGCTGCAGCGCGCCCACTACATGCCGCTGTTCTCGCGCATGGGCCCCTACGACACCGAGCTGCTCCGGCGGGCCTCGGAGTCCCGACCGCGCCGGATCGTGGAGTACTGGGCGCACGTCGCCGCCTTCATGCCGGTCGACCTCTGGCCGCACATGCGCCACCGGATGCGCGCGTTCGAGGCGCGCGGACACGAGTGGTCCGCGGTGCGGCACCGGCCCGAGCTGGTCAGCTCCCTGGTCGAGGAGATCGGCGAGCGCGGCGCGTCGACGCCGCGGGACCTCGACGAGGGCCTTCCCCGGCAGAAGGAGCACTGGGGGTGGAACTGGTCGGAGACCAAGAAGGCCCTGGAGTACCTCTTCACCTCGGGCCGGCTCGCGGTCGCCGGCCGCAACGCGCAGTTCGAGCGGCTCTACGACCTGCCGGAGCGGGTGATCCCCGCCGAGCACCTGCGCGCACCCGAGCCGACGCACGCCGAGGCCGCCGCCGAGCTGCTGCGCCGGGCCGCGGTCGCGCACGGCGTCGGGACCGAGCACGACCTGCGCGACTACTTCCGGCTGCAGCACGACCGCACTCTCCTGCCGCTGGTGAAGCCGGCGCTGGCCGGGCTGGTGGAGGCCGGTGAGCTGGTCCCGGTGGAGGTGGAGGGCTGGCGCAGACCGGCGTACCTGCACCGCGACGCCGCCCTGCCGCGCCGGTTCACGGCCCGGGCGCTCCTGAGCCCCTTCGACCCGCTGGTGTGGGAGCGCGCCCGCACCGAGGCGCTGTTCGACTTCCACTACCGCATCGAGATCTACACCCCCGAGCACAAGCGGGTGCACGGTTACTACGTGCTGCCGTTCCTGCTCGGCGACAAGATCGTGGCGCGGGTCGACCTCAAGGCCGACCGGCGCAGCGGGCAGCTGCTGGTGAAGGGCGCCTACGCCGAGCAGGGCGCGCCCGCGGACACGGCCGAGGAGCTGGCCGACGAGCTCGACCAGCTGCGCGGCTGGCTCGGGCTGCGGCTGATCACGGTCGAGTGGCGCGGCGACCTGGCCGCCGCGCTCGCCGCCGCGGTGAAGGGGCGCCACGACGGCTGAGCCGCAACGGGGACCGCCGGAGGGGCGGGAGCGGCGGAAACCGCCTCGCAGGTCTTGGCTCCTCCTCAGGTTTGCGTAGGTAGCATGGCCTGCGACCTCGGTCGACCCCGTCGGGTCGCCCGATCCGGCGAGGTCGCCGTCCGCAACCTAGGAGTCCACGCTCGTGCCTGCCATCTTCGACAAGATCCTTCGCATCGGCGAGGGCAAGATCCTGCGGCAGCTGGAGGCCATCGCCCGGGCGGTGAACGCCATCGAGGACGACTTCGTCGCGATGTCGGACGAGGAGCTGCACGCGCAGACGGACCTGTTCAAGAAGCGCCTCGAGGAGGGGGAGTCCCTCGACGACCTGATGCCCGAGGCGTTCGCCACCGTCCGGGAGGCCGCCAAGCGGGTGCTGGGCCAGCGTCACTACGACGTGCAGATCATGGGCGGTGCCGCGCTGCACCTGGGCAACATCGCCGAGATGAAGACCGGTGAGGGCAAGACGCTCGTCGCCACGCTGCCGGCGTACCTCAACGCGCTCACCGGCCGCGGCGTCCACATCGTCACCGTCAACGACTACCTGGCCAAGTTCCAGTCCGAGCAGATGGGGCGCATCCACCACTTCCTGGGCCTCACGACCGACGTGATCCTGCCCGAGATGCGCCCGGACCAGCGTCGCGTCGCCTACGCCGCCGACATCACCTACGGCACCAACAACGAGCTCGGCTTCGACTACCTGCGCGACAACATGGCCAACCAGCTCGAGGACTGCGTGCAGCGCGGCCACCACTTCGCGATCGTCGACGAGGTGGACTCGATCCTCATCGACGAGGCGCGGACCCCGCTGATCATCTCCGGTCCCACCCAGGACGAGGTCAAGTGGTACGGCGAGTTCGCCAAGATCGCGCACACCATGACCAAGGACGTCGACTACGAGGTCGACGAGAAGAAGCGGACGATCTCGGTGCTCGAGCCGGGCATCACCAAGGTCGAGGACTACCTGGGCATCGACAACCTCTACGACTCGGTCAACACCCCGCTGATCTCGTTCATGAACAACGCGATCAAGGCCAAGGAGCTCTTCCGCAACGACAAGGAGTACGTCGTCCTCAACGGCGAGGTCCTGATCGTCGACGAGCACACCGGCCGCATGCTCGCCGGCCGCCGCTACAACGAGGGCCTGCACCAGGCCATCGAGGCGAAGGAGGGCGTGCAGATCCGCGAGGAGTACCAAACCCTCGCCACCGTCACCCTGCAGAACTACTTCCGCCTCTACGAGAAGCTCTCGGGCATGACCGGTACGGCGATGACCGAGGCGTCCGAGTTCGACAAGATCTACAAGCTCGGCGTGGTCCCGATCCCGACCAACAAGCCGATGGTGCGCATGGACCAGCGCGACCTGGTCTACCGCACCGAGGAGGCCAAGTTCGCCGCGGTCGTGGACGACATCGCCGAACGGCACCAGAACGGCCAGCCGGTCCTGGTCGGCACCGTCTCGGTCGAGAAGTCCGAGCTGCTCTCGGGGCTGCTCAAGCGCAAGAGCATCCCGCACGCGGTGCTCAACGCCAAGCAGCACGCGGACGAGGCGAAGATCGTCGCGGTGGCCGGGCACCGGGGCGCCGTCACCGTCGCCACCAACATGGCCGGTCGCGGCACCGACATCATGCTCGGTGGATCCGTGGAGTTCCTCGCCGACCAGGAGCTGCGCAAGCAGGGCCTGGACCCGGTGGAGCACCCCGAGGAGTACGACGCCGCCTGGCCCGCGACGCTCGAGCGGCTCAAGGCCCAGGTCGCCGCGGAGCACGAGGAGGTCAAGGCCGCCGGCGGCCTCTACGTCCTGGGCACCGAGCGGCACGAGTCCCGTCGCATCGACAACCAGCTGCGCGGCCGGTCCGGGCGTCAGGGCGACCCGGGGGAGTCCCGGTTCTACCTCTCGCTGCAGGACGACCTGATGCGGCTGTTCAAGTCCGACTGGGTGGACCGGGTGCTGACCACGCTGAAGGTCCCCGACGACGTACCCATCGAGAACAAGTCCGTCACGAACTCGATCGCCTCCGCGCAGTCGCAGGTCGAGGCGCAGAACTTCGACTCCCGCAAGAACGTCCTCAAGTACGACGACGTGATGAACCGCCAGCGCGAGGTGATCTACGGGGAGCGTCGTGCGGTGCTCGAGGGCGCCGACCTGCACGAGCAGGTGCGCTCGATGATCGACGACGTCGTCGGCGGCTACGTGACCGGCGCGACCGAGGGCTTCCCCGAGGAGTGGGACCTCGACCAGCTGTGGGCCGCGCTCAAGCAGCTCTACCCGGTCTCCCGGTCGCGGGCGGAGGTCGAGGAGCAGGCCGGTGGCCGCGAGGGACTGACCCGCGAGGAGCTCGTCGAGGACCTGACCGCCGACGCGCAGGCCGCCTACGACGCCCGCGAGGCGCAGTTCGGCAGCGAGGTCATGCGCGAGCTCGAGCGGCGCGTGCTGCTCTCGGTGCTCGACCGCAAGTGGCGCGAGCACCTCTACGAGATGGACTACCTGCGCGAGGGGATCGGGCTGCGCGCCTACTCCCAGCGTGACCCGCTCGTGGAGTACCAGCGCGAGGGCTTCGACATGTTCGCGGCGATGATGGACGCGATCAAGGAGGAGTCGGTCGGCTACCTGTTCAACCTCGAGGTGCAGGTGGAGGAGGAGCCGGAGGAGGACGCGGCCGTCGAGGAGGTGGAGGTCGGCCCGGCGCTGGCGCAGGCCGCCGCCGCGTCCGGGGGGCAGCAGCCGCACATCCACGCGAGGGGTCTCGACACCCCGAAGCAGCCGCAGGGCCTCGCCTACTCCGCGCCGTCGGAGACCGGCGGCACCGAGGTGCGCGCGGCCGACGCCCCCGCCGACGACGAGTTCGCCGGGATCAGCCGCAACGCGGAGTGCCCGTGCGGCTCGGGCAAGAAGTACAAGAAGTGCCACGGCGCACCGGGTGGGCCGACCGGGCTGACCACGCGCGTCAACGGCTGATCCCGTTCTGCGTCGTCCGGCGCCGGCCCCTCGGGGTCGGCGCCGGTGGCGTCCCGGGCGGTCGGGGCGTCATCCGAGCTGGAGCGCCGTGCAGGTCCACCGGCCGCTGCGCAGCTCCAGCCGTGCCGCGAGCGCCCGGGAGCGCTGGCCGTAGCGCACGTGCACGCTGACCTCCGCGCTGCGCGCCGTGGGCAGGCACACGTGCACGCTGCGCACCTGCGGCCGCACGACGCGGCGCCGCTGGCCGGCGCTCCCCGTCTGGCCGAGCACCCGCACCCTGCGGTCGAGGTCCTGGTAGACGCGGGCCGAGGTCCAGCGCAGCATCTGCGTCACGGGCCGGTCGCCGCCGGTGACCTCGACGACCGCCTGCGCGAACCGTGCGGCCCACCGCCTGACCTCGGCGGCGCGCGCGTCCTGGACGGACGAGGACGCGGGCACCACGCTGAGCTCGGGGACGGGCGGCGCGCCGCGGGCCGCGGAGAGGTCGAGCGCCAGGGCGCCCTGGACGGCACCGGTCGGCACCTCGCTCTCGAGGGGCGGGCGGGTGCGGATCCGGGTCACCGTGGAGGCGGTGCGCGACGGCTCGGGCGGCCTGCGCAGCCGCGGCGGTCCTGCGGCGGCCGCAGCCGACCCGGTGGGCGGGACAGCGGGCGAGCCGACGGGTGGGGCTGCAGGCGGGACGGCGCTGAGCCGGGGTGAGGAGGTCATGGACGGTCCTTTCCGGAGGCGGTGTGGAGGTCGGACACCACCAGGCGGGTGCCGGGGAAGATCAGGTCGGGGTCGTCGCCGACCACCGCGGAGCTGGCGTCGGCGATCCGGCGCCAGGCGCGGTCGACGGCTGCCGCGGGGGCATCGTCGGGCAGCAGCGCCTCGGCGATCGACCAGAGCGAGTCGCCGGGACGCACGACCGCGCGGTGCGGCGTGCCGGCTGCCGGTGGACGGTGGCCGATGTCCGCGGGCCTTTCGCAGGCGGCGGCCGGCATGCGGTCCGGCACGGGCAGTCCGTCGATGAGGCCGGCGGCGGGCTCCGGTACGGGGCTCGAGCCGGCGAGAGCCGGAGCGCCGCCGTACCCCAGGCCGAGCACGGCGAGCACCGCGACGGCGACGACCCGCGGGACGGGCCGCGGGACGCCGCCCACCGGGTGACCGGACCCGCCGGAGCGGGTCAGCTCGCGCACGACTGCTGCAGCGACCACCAGTGCGCACGCGACCAGCCACAGCCAGCAGGCCACCAGCGCCGCTGCGCACCCGGCGGCCACGAGGTCGTCGACCGGGCGTCCCGCCGGGTCCGCGAGGACCTGGAACAGCGGGGTGAGCGCGAGGCGCCGCACCAGCTCGCAACCGCCACCCAGCACGAGCAGGAGGCCGGTGACGCGCAGCCCGAGGATGGCCGGTGCTGCAGGGAGGGAACGACCAGTCATGGAGTTACCTGTCGTTTGATGTCATTTGATGTTTCTAGATGACGGCGAGTGACGGCGTCAACCGCTCGTCCACAGGCACCCGCCCCCTTGACACCGGGCGGCCCAGTCGGCAGCGTGCGCGCATGCGCTGGGAAGAGCGCCTGTTCGCGGTGTTCGACGACCTCGAGCAGCAGGCAGAGGGGCTGGCCCTCGCCGAGCGGGATGCCGAGGTCTCCGAGCTGGCCCGGGCGGCGTACGCCGAGGTCGACCTCGCCGCCCGCCTGCACGCGTCGGTGGGGCGCGCCGTCGCGCTCGTCGTCGCCGGCGTGGGGGAGGTGTCCGGGGAGCTCCAGCGCGCCGGCGCCGGCTGGTGCCTGGTCCGGACCGCGGCCGGGAGCGGCGGGCTGTGGGTGGTGCGCACCGCCGGCATCGTCACGGTGCGTGGCCTGTCCGAGCAGGCTCTCGGCGCCGCGCAGCGACCGCTGGCCGCCCGCCTGGGGATGGGCTCGCTGCTACGCGGCTTCGCGGAGGCGACGGTGCCGGTCGCTGCCCACACCACGGACGGGTCCGTGCGGACCGGTCGGGTGCGACGCGTCGGCGCGGACTTCGTGGAGCTGTGGTGCAGCGGCGACGCGGCGCGGGCCGACTGGCTGCTGGTGCCGTTCGCGGCGCTCGGCGCGGTCCGCCCGGTTGCCGATGTGTGAGCCCGGCCTGGTTGCGGCTCAGTCCGGCGAGGTCGGTGAGGGGGCGCGGCCCGACTGCGCCTCCATCTGGGCGTACATGCGCTGGATGTAGTCCTCGAGCTCCACGGTCTCGACGCGGTACTGGCCGCGACCGCCGATCTGGATGGCGCGCAGCTCGCCGGACCGCACCAGCGCACGGACCTGGCTGACGCTCGTGGCGAGGATCTCCGCCACGTCGGCCAGTGTCAGGAACCGCGGCTCTCGGTCGGTGGGCGCCATGGGCACCATGATGCCAGCGCGGGTCGACGGCTGCGGGCAGGCCTGTGGACCCAGACCGCTGTGGACCAGCAGTGCCCGGAGCGGCCGGTTTCCAGCACAATGCCGGGGTGACCGTCTCCTCGCTGGCCCGTCGGGGCGCCGAACGCCGCACCTCCGGGCGGCCCCCGGCCCCACCGTCGCCTCCCGCGACCCGGCAGCGCGGCTCGAGCTGGCGCGATCCCCGCCTGGTCGTCGGGGTCGTTCTGGTGGCCGCCTCGGGACTCCTCGGCGCGAGCCTGTTGGGAGGTGGGTCGTCCACGACCGCGGTGTGGGCCGCGGAGCGGGCGCTGGCCGCGGGCGAGACGGTGGCGGGCCAGGACCTGACGGTCCGCGAGGTGCGCTTCACCGACCAGGCGGACGCCGACCGCTACCTGGCCGCGGGACAGGCGTTGCCCGACGGTGCCGTGCTGGCCCGCCCGGTCGGGGCCGGCGAGCTGGTGCCGCGGGCGGCGCTGTCGGGGGCCGACACGGAGCAGGTGCTCGAGGTGCCGCTCCCGGTCCCGGTGGAGTCCCTGCCGGCCACGGTGCGACCCGGCTCGACCGTCGACGTCTGGGTCACGCCCGATCCGACCCTCACCGACGCCCGGGAGATCGCGTCGGTGCTGGTCCTCGACGACGTGCGGGTGCTGCAGCTGGGCAGGTCCGGCGGGAGCCTGGGACCCGGAGGCACCCGCCAGGTGGTCGTCGGGGTCGGGCCTGCCCAGGAGCCCGACCTCCCCGACGCCCTCGCACGCGTGGCGGGCGGCTCCGTCGTGATGGTGCGGACGCCCTGATGCCGGTCGAGGGGCACCGGCTGCCGGTGCTCGTCGCGGCGGCGGGAGAGGCCTGGGAGGCGGCGGCGCTCGAACGCCTTGAGCGCGACGCCCGGCTGGTCCTGCACCGTCGCAGCGTGGACCTGCCCGACCTGGTCGCCAGCGCGGCCACGGGACTGGCCCGCTGCGCGCTCGTGACCGAGGCGCTGAGCGGCCTCGACGCGGACAGCGTGGGCACGCTGCGGCGCAGCGGTGTCGGCGTCGTGGTGGTCGCCTCCGCAGGGAGCGGCGGCACCGACCGGCTCGGCCGGATCGGCGTCCGCACGGTCCTCGGGTCCGACCTCGACGGCATGGCCACCGCGCTGCTGGAGGCTGCGGAGGAGGGCGCCGGCGACGGCCCACCCGGCCTCTCGGCAGGGCCCGGCCACCGCTCGGTCGGCACGGCAGGCGTCACGGCCGGTGCAGCGCCCGGCGCACCGGGCAGGGGCGCGGCCGCCGACGGCGACGACGCGGCGGTGTGGCACCAGGGCCGGATCGTGGGGGTGTGGGGGCCGACGGGGGCGCCCGGACGCACCACGGTGGCCACCGGGCTGGCGGCCGAGCTGGCCATGCGGGGCGTGCCCACGCTGCTGGTCGACGCGGACCCCTACGGCGGCGCCGTCGCGCAGCACCTCGGCGTCCTCGACGAGGTCTCCGGGCTGCTCGCCGCGGCCCGGCGTGCCAATGCCGGCGAGCTGGGACCCGAGGGGCTGGCCGAGGTGGCCCGGGCGGTGGGGGACCTGCGGGTGCTCACCGGACTGCCTCGACCGGACCGGTGGAACGAGGTGCGCCCCGCGGCGTACGAGGGGGTGCTCGAGGCCGCGGGCGGGCTGGCCGAGCGCGTGGTGGTCGACGTCGGGTTCTGCCTCGAGGACGCCGTGGCCGACCCGTTCAGCGCCGCACCCCGC
Organism: uncultured Actinomycetota bacterium; assembly: GCA_963835385.1. Lineage (GTDB taxonomy): Bacteria > Actinomycetota > Actinomycetes > Propionibacteriales > Nocardioidaceae > Nocardioides_B. Next base: position 31,763 of record CAWIFK010000014.1, on the reverse strand, counting down.
CGCAACGAGACGACCCTGGCCACTCTCGAGCGCGCTGACGACGTGGTGGCGGTCGGCTCGGCGGACCCGGTCGGCCTGGCCCGGCTCGTCCGGGGCCTGGTCGAGCTGGAGGAGCTGGTGCCCGGCGTCGAGGTGCACGTCGTGGTCAACCGGACCCGCTCCACGCTCGGATGGAGCGACACCGAGGTCGCGGCGATGATCCGTGACTTCGGTCGGCCGGTCTCGGTCCACCACCTGCCCGAGGACCGGGCGAGCACCGACAAGGCGCTCATGAGCGGTCGGAGCCTGGTCGAGCTGGGCGACTCACCCCTGCGGCGCGGCCTCGCCGAGGTGGCGGACGGGCTCGTCGCGCCGCAGGACGCGAGGGCGCGCGCCCGGCGGGGCAGGGCCCGACGGCGGCCCGGGCGCCGCCTGTCCGGTCAGGCGCCGAAGAGCAGGTAGAGACCGCCGACCGTGTAGCAGACCATCACCACCAGCAGCGGCAGCTGCCCGGTGAGCTGGTGCCGCTTCGGCAGCAGCTTCACGGCCCGGTCGTGCGCGGCGATAACGCCGAGCACGTGCCCGGTGACCACGGCGAGCACCTTGGTGACGGCCAGGAAGGTCGGGTGCTCGGAGAGCCAGTAGCTCACCTGCCAGTCGGCGGTGCCGAGGAGGTCGTCCCCGCGCCCGAGCGGGTCGCTGAGCTGCACCAGGGTCTGCTGCCCGGTCTCGACGAAGAAGCTGACGTAGTGGGCGACGATGTAGCCGACGATGATCGGCACCATCGAGTGGGCGAACAGGTCCGGCAGCGCGCGCCTCGAGGTGCCGGCGTGCACCCCGGTCAGCATGGTGGCCGCGGCGAAGGAGGCCCCCACCAGCACGCAGAGGCCGAGGAGAGCGGCGGTGTTCAGCAGCGTGGAGTCGACCGACGACGACTGCGTGGTCTGCAACCAGTACGTCGACGCGCTGAAGCTGTCGAAGGCGGTGCTGCCGAACAGCACCGCCACCACGGCGGCCAGGCCCGGCGTCGGCGGCGTCCCGTCCAGGTTGCTCAGCGGGCTGCGCACCACCAGCTTTCCGTCCTCGCGGCGGCCGAACACCGAGAGCCGGCCGACCAGCGTGGAGTAGACCTCGAAGGGATCGGCACGGGCGATCCAGCCGCTGCCGAAGACGGCACCGCCCAGCACCACCACGGCGACGTAGGCCGCCACCCAGAGCCGGACCGGACCGAGGTACGTCGACCCCGGGTAGACCAGCTCCAACCACACGAACGAGAACAGCCCCACCGCGGCCGGCCACATCCCCACCGCGTCCGGCAGCCGGACCAGGCCGCGGGTCGGCTCGCCGCCGGTGGCACGGGAGAGCAGCAGGTGCAGCGTGCGGGCCGGGTTGACGGCACGGTAGAAGGGGCCGAACAGCAGGGAGGCGGGCACCAGGCCGACCCAGACGAGCACGTAGAGCGCCCCGAACGCGGGGTTCGTGAGCAGGTCCGGCCCGGCCACCGCCGCCCAGGCGACGTAGCCGAAGAACACCAGGCCGAGCGCACGCAGCACGGCGGCGAAGGCGGGTCCGTCCACCGCCCGGGCGAGTCCTCCCGGGAGCGGACGACCGGAGGTGCGCGCGTCGAAGCGCGGGGTGCGCCAGGCGAGGGCGAGCACGATGAAGGAGACCGCGAGAGCGGCCGCGGCGCCGGCGATGGCCAGCGCGGCGGGGATCGGCAGGTCCTGCGCGCCGCCGATGCCATGGGCGAAGACCATGTCGGTGAGGTCCTCCTGCAGGGTGCGCGGCGGGTGTCTGGGGATCCTCTGGAAGAATCTCACGCAAGGCGGACCAGTTCGGGAGAGGGGCGACATGAGTGAGCGGCTTCACGCCGACGACGTGGCCTTCCTGGTCGGCGAGTCGGCGAGCACGCCGATGCACAACGCGACGCTCGACGTGTTCGAGCCGCCCCGCGAGGGCTTCCACTACGACACCCTGGTGGCGTTGATCGCGGACCGGATCGCCTTCGTGCCGCGCTACCGGCAGCGGATCGCCACCGTCCCCGGCCACCTCGGCAACCCGGTCTGGGTCGACGACGACGACTTCGACCTGACCTACCACGTGCGGCGCTCGGCGCTGCCGCGGCCCGGTTCGATGGACCAGCTGCGCGACCTGGTCGCCCGGATCGTCTCGCGGCGGCTCGACCGCAACCGTCCGCTGTGGGAGGTCTACCTGATCGAGGGCCTCGAGGGTGGCCGGTTCGCGATCTTGTCCAAGTCCCACCAGGTGCTCGTCGACGGGGTCTCCATCGACCTGGGCCAGGTGATCCTCGACGTCGACGACAAGCCGCGCGAGACCGTGCACGACGACTGGGCGCCGCGTCCGGCGCCGAGCCCGCCGGCGCTGCTGGCGGAGGCGGTCGCGGAGTCGGTGCGGCACCCGAGCGTCGCGGTCAGCACGGCCGGCGCGAACGTCCGCGGCGCGCTCCGCTCCGCCGGCGCCGTCGGCGGCCGGGCGCTCGAGGCGGTCGGAGCCCTCTCCGGGCGCCGCCCCGTGCCGGTCTCGCCGATCAACGTCTCGCTGTCGGAGCAGCGGAGGTTCGCGACGGTCTGCACCGAGCTGGAGGACTACCGTCGGGTCCGCCGCGAGCACGGCGGCACGGTCAACGACGTCATCCTCGCCACCGTCACCGGAGCGCTGCGGGCCTGGCTGATGACCCGGGCCGAACCGGTCGGCGGTAGCCGCACCCTGCGGGCGATGGTGCCGATGAGCGTCATCGACAGCGACCTGGAGCCCACGGCGCTCGGCAGCCAGGTGGCCGGGCACCTGCTGAGCCTGCCGGTCGGGGAGCCCTCCCCGGTGGTGCGGCTGCACCAGGTCTCCTACGCCCTCAAGGCGCACAAGGAGACCGGTCACGCGGTCGCCGCCGACCGGTTGGCCGGGGTCGCGGGCTTCGCGCCGACCACCTTCCACGCCCTCGGCTCGCGGATCGCCGCGGCGGAGTCGCGCCGTGGCTTCCACCTCGTCGTCACCAACGTGCCGGGTCCGCAGTTCCCGCTCTACGCCGCCGGCGCGGAGATGACCGCGAGCTACCCCGTCCCGCCGCTGCTGCCCGACCATGCGCTGGCGATCGGCGTGACCTCCTACGACGGCGCGGTCCACTTCGGGCTGTCCGCCGACCGGGACGCCGTACCGGACCTCGACGTCCTCGCCCAGTGCCTGGTCGAGGCCCTCGAGGAGCTGGTCGAGAGCTCCAGCGCCACCCGGCAGCGCGCGCCGCGGGGCCGCAAGGGCGCCCCGGCGAAGAAGCCGGCCAAGCGGTGAGCGGTCACCGCGTCTACGTGCCGGCCTCGTTCGCGGTGCTGCACCGGCTGCTCCTCGACAGCGGTCTCGGCCCGCCGCCGCTGCTCGCCCACGCCGTCACCGCGGGGCTGCGGGAGGCCTACCCCGAGGGCGGGGAGGAGGAGTGGGAGTACGCCGCCATGTCGGCGGCCGCCCGCGACAGCCTGGGCGTCCTGACCGACGCCGACCCGCCGCGCCGGGTGGTGCTCGCGCTCGACGTCAGGACGGCGCGACCGGACGAGGTCGAGGGGCCCACCGCGGTCGTCGTGCCCGACGCCGTACCCCTGCGGGTGGTCGCGGCGGTGCTGGTCGACGGCGAGGACGCGGCCGACGACGTCCGGGCCGGGCGCGAGGCCTACCCCGCGGCCGAGGCCGGCGACGAGCGGGCAGAGGCAGTGGTCGAGCGGTGCCTGGACCGGGAGCTCGGCTGGTGGGCGGTCCAGGAGCTCCCCGAGCTGCTGCGGTCGTGAGCGCCTCGGCGGTGCCGAGGCGGGCCTGACGACGGCCCGGGTGGCGTCCGGCGCGACGATGCGGTCGCCGGGTGACTTGGGGGTAGCCCGGAGGTTCTGACACGATCGGTCCATGGACGCGATCACCAGCCCGCCTGCCCCGATCAACGAGCCGAACCTCACCTACGCCCCCGGCACCGCCGAGCGGGCCGCGCTCCAGCAGGAGCTGGAGCGCCAGAAGGGCGAGCAGCTCGAGCTCACCGCCACCATCGGCGGCGAGAAGCGGGCCGGCGGCGGGCAGGAGATCGAGGTCGTCGTGCCGCACGACCACAAGCACGTCCTCGGCGTCCTGCACAACTCGACGCAGGACGACACCCGCGACGCCATCGCGGCGGCCGCGGAGGCGGCACCGCAGTGGCGGGCGATGTCCTTCGACGACCGCGCCGCGGTGCTGCTCAAGGCCGCCGACCTGCTGGCCGGGCCGTGGCGGCAGCGGCTCAACGCCGCCACCATGCTGGGGCAGTCGAAGACCGCCTACCAGGCCGAGATCGACTCCGCGTGCGAGCTCATCGACTTCTGGCGGTTCAACGTCCACTACGCGCGCCAGATCCTGTCCGACCAGCCGGTCGCGAACTCCCGGGGCGTGTGGAACCGCACCGACCATCGGCCGCTCGAGGGCTTCGTCTACGCGATCACCCCGTTCAACTTCACCGCGATCGCCGGCAACCTGCCGACCGCTCCGGCGCTGATGGGCAACACCGTCATCTGGAAGCCGTCCCCGACGCAGCAGGTCGCCGCGCACCTGACCATGGAGCTGCTGGAGGAGGCGGGAATGCCGCCGGGCGTGATCAACATGCTCCCCGGTGACGGTCTCGCCGTCTCGGAGGTCGCGCTCGAGCACCCCGACCTCGCCGGCATCCACTTCACCGGCTCCACCCCGACCTTCCAGCACCTGTGGTCGACGGTCGGTGCCAACATCACGCAGTACCGCTCCTACCCGCGCATCGTCGGCGAGACCGGCGGCAAGGACTTCGTCGTCGCCCACTCCTCGGCCGACCCCGACGTCGTCCGGGTGGCGCTGCTGCGCGGGGCGTTCGAGTTCCAGGGTCAGAAGTGCTCGGCGGCCTCGCGCGCCTACGTCTCGCGGACCGTGTGGGACCAGATGCGTGACGAGCTGATCGCCGAGGTGGAGGCGATCCCGGTCGGCGACGTCACGGACTTCTCCAACTTCATGGGCGCGGTGATCGACGACCGCGCGTTCGCCAAGCACAAGGCCGCGATCGAGCGGGCGCACGCCTCGTCGTCCCTGGAGGTCGTGGCCGGCGGCACCCTCGACGACTCGGTCGGCTGGTTCGTGCGGCCGACGGTCGTGGAGGGCGGCGACCCGACCGACGAGATGTTCAACACCGAGTACTTCGGCCCGATCCTGGCCGTGCACGTCTTCGACGACGCCGACTTCGAGAAGGTCGTCGAGCAGATGGAGTCCTTCGCCCCCTACGCGCTGACCGGCTCGATCATCGCCCAGGACCGCCGCGTCGTCGCGTGGGCCCAGGAGCAGCTGCGGTTCGCGGCCGGCAACTTCTACGTCAACGACAAGCCGACCGGCGCCGTCGTGGGCCAGCAGCCGTTCGGCGGCAGCCGTGCGTCGGGCACCAACGACAAGGCCGGCGCGCCGTCGAACCTGCTGCGGTGGACCTCGCCGCGCTCGATCAAGGAGACGTTCGACCCGCCGAAGGACTACCGCTACCCGTTCATGGGCCGCGACTGATCCGCGGGTCGACGACCGTGGAGCGGCGGGGGCGGCGGGTCCTGGTCACCGGCGGGTCCCGCGGGATCGGCGCCGCGGTGTGCCGGGCGTTCGCGGAGCAGGGTGACCGCGTCGCCGTGCACTACGGGCGGGGACGCGACGAGGCCCAGCAGGTGGTGGCCTCCCTGCGCGGGTCCGGCCACGTCCGGGTCCAGGCGGACCTGCGCGACGCCGACGCGGTGCGCGCGATGGTCGACGACGCCGCCTCCGGCCTGGGCGGGCTCGACGTCCTGGTGAACAACGCCGGGATCTTCACCGCCCACCCGGTCGACGAGGTCAGCTACGAGCAGTGGCAGCAGGCGTGGGCCGACACGCTGGGCGTCAACCTCCTCGGCGCGGCCAACGTGACCTGGTGCGCGCTGCAGCACCTGCCCGACGACGGAACGGCCCGGATCGTGAACGTGGGCTCGCGCGGTGCCTTCCGGGGCGAGCCGCACAACCCCGCCTACGGCGCCAGCAAGGCCGGCCTGGTGGCGTTCGGACAGTCGCTGGCGAAGGCGCTGGGCGCGCGGGGGATCGCCGTCACGACGGTTGCTCCCGGCTTCGTCGAGACCGACATGGCCGCGGAGGCGCTGAGCGGTGAGGCCGGCGCCGTCCGGCGGGCGGAGAGCCCGTTCAACCGGGTCGCCAGCCCCGAGGAGATCGCGGCCGCCGTGGTCTACCTGGCCTCGCCGCAGGCGCAGTGGGCCTCCGGGACCGTGCTCGACCTCAACGGAGCCTCCTACCTGCGCATGTGACGGCCCAGAGCAGCACGAGCGCCCCCCGGCCCGAGCCGGGGGGCGCTCGTCGTGGGTGCGGTGCCGCTCAGGAGGCGTCGAGGAACGGGTAGTCGGTGTAGCCCTCCGCGCCGCCGCCGTAGAACGTCTTCGGGTTCGGCTCGTTGAGCTCCGCGCCGGTGCGCCACCGCTGCGGCAGGTCGGGGTTGGCCAGGAAGAGCCGGCCGACCGCGACCGCGTCGGCGAGGTCGTCGTCGAGCACGGCCTGCGCCTTCTCGCGGGTGGTCACCTCGCCGAAGCCGTCGTTGGCGATCAGCACGCCGCCGAAGTCCTTGCGCAGTCGCTGCACGAGGTCCTGCGCCGGGTCGGCCAGGACGCTCAGGTAGGCGAGCCCGAGGGGGGCGATGCCCTCGACGAGCGCGGAGTAGGTCGCCTCGACGTCCGCCGGGTCGGTCTCGTCGCAGCCCTGGATGTTGTGCGCCGGCGAGATCCGGATGCCGACCTTGTCGGGGCCGACCGCCTCGGCGACCGCGCGCGTCACCTCGACGGCGAAGCGGGCACGGTTCTCGGGGCTGCCGCCGTACTCGTCGGTGCGCTCGTTGGCGCCCGGGGCCAGGAACTGGTGGATGAGGTAGCCGTTGGCCGCGTGCACCTCGACACCGTCGGCGCCGGCCTCGACGGCGCAGCGGGCGGCGTGCACGAAGTCCTCGACCAGGCCGGGGACCTCCTCGGTCTCCACGGCGCGCGGCACCGGGTGCGGCTTCGTGCCGTCGGCGGTGACCATCTCCCCGGGTGCCGCGAGGGCGCTGGGGGCGACGCTCTCGAGGCCGTCCTTGTTGTCGGAGTGGGCCACCCGGCCGGCGTGCATCAGCTGGATCACGATCCGGCCGCCGCGCGCGTGCACGGCCTCGGCGACCCGGCGCCAGCCCGCCACCTGCTCGGGTGTGTGGATGCCGGGGGTGTTCAGGTAGCCCTGGCCGACCGCGCTGGGCTGCGTGCCCTCGCTGATGATCAGGCCGGCGGACGCCCGCTGGGAGTAGTACTCCACAGCGAGGTCCCCGGGGGCCATCCCGGCGCCGGCGCGGTTGCGGGTCAGCGGCGCCATCACCATCCGGTTCGGCAGCTCCCAGCTCTGGGCGCGCAGGGGTTCGAAGAGGTCGGGCATGGGTGGGGGATCCTCCCGGGATCGACGACAGGGGTCGTTGAAAGTTGTACGAGAGTCACGGTTACCCCGTGAGCCGCCCGGCGAACCCTCCCGCTGCACAATGGTGGGGATGACCACACTGCCCCACGTCGACGTCCTCCTCGCCCAGGTGCTGCTGCCGGTGCTGCACATGGGTGCACTGCACGGCTACGAGAAGGCCCTGGTGCTCGCCCTGGCCTTCGGGCCGTTCCTGATCCTGGCCGTGGTCGTGTCCGTGCTGCGCCGGCGCGACATCGCCGAGGAGCAGCGCGAGGGTGCCCCGGGGCACGAGCGTGAGCAGGAGCGCCGGCAGCCGCGCCGGACCTAGCGCCGCTCGAGCCAGGTCTGGCCGACCTTCTCCTCGTTGCGCAGCGCGGACTCGAGGACGCCCTCGATCAGCTTCTCGAGCTTGCCGCCGACCAGCGGGACGTTGACCTTGACCTCGCCGGTGACGGTCTCCACCGTGCCGGTGCCGTTCGGGGCGAGCGTGATCGTGCCCCGCACGTGGCCGGGCTTGCCCGGGATGGTCACGTCGAGGTCTGCCCCCTCCGGCCCCGTCCACTCCTCCTTCTGCAGGATGTGGATCTCGTCGCCGACGATCTTCGTGGCGAACGACGGGATGCCGTGGGAGGGCAGCACCTGGTCCACGGAGACGCGCATGCCCCCGGCCGTCCGCTCGATCTCCGCGTGGTGGCGCTTGGACCCGGCGGCGGCGCACACCTGCTCGCGGAACTCGGGCTCGGAGAGCATCGCGTAGACGGCGTCGGGTGCGGCGTCGTAGGACATCGAGAAGGAGAACTTCATGCCAGACATCATGCCGGACCCGGTCGAGGCGTCGGCATGACGCCGGGCCGCGCCGTGGCTACGGTGGCCCGGTGAGCACTGAGAGCACCGGAAGCGCAGAGGCCAGGACGCGGTGGGCCGGCGAGTGGGGAGCCGCCAGCGAGAGCCAGGTGGCGTTCGGCGAGCAGGGTGCCCGGCTGACCTACGGCAGCTACCTCCGGCTCGGGCAGCTGCTCTCGGCGCAGCGGCTGGAGTCGGACCCGCCGGCCCACGACGAGCTGCTGTTCATCACCATCCACCAGGTCTACGAGCTGTGGTTCCAGCAGCTGCTGCACGAGGCCACCGCGGCCCGCGACGCGATGCTGGAGGAGACCGGCGGGTCGGACCGGCTCTGGTGGGCCCAGCACCTGCTCCAGCGTATGCACGTCATCGAGCGCGTGCTGGTCCAGCAGGTCGACGTACTGGAGACCATGACGCCGCAGGACTTCCTGCAGTTCCGCCAGACGCTGGCGCCGGCCAGCGGCTTCCAGTCGGTCCAGTTCCGTGAGCTGGAGTTCCTCTCCGGCGCCAAGGACCCCTCCTTCGTGGAGCGGTTCCGCGGGCTCACCGACGACGAGGTGGAGCGGCTGCGCCGGCGGCTGGCCGAACCGACCCTGTGGGACGCCTTCGTGCGTGTGCTCGAGCGCCGCGGGCTGCCGGTGGACGGGGACGAGGCGGTGACCGGCTCGGTACGCCGGGCCGCCCACGACCGCGCCGGCTACGGCGACGTCTGGGCGCTCGCCGAGGCGTTGCTCCAGCACGACGAGCTGGCCGCAGCCTGGCGCGCCCGCCACGTCGTGATGGTGGAGCGGATGATCGGCACCAAGACCGGCACCGGCGGCTCCTCGGGCGCCGACTACCTCCGCAGCCGGCTCGAGCTGCGCTACTACCCGCTGCTGTGGGAGCTGAGGTCGCACCTCTGAGGCGACGCCGGTCCGACGAACGACACCGGACCCGACGAACGATCCCGGAGCCGCCCTCGCGACGACACGGGGGCCACCCCTCTTGGTCGCGGCGCGCGCCGGGCAATAGTGTCGGTGCGGACGGCACAACGGGGTGCCGTCCGGGACCGACCGCCGGGCTGCACCGGCGCGTCCCCCGAGGCTGGGACAAGGGTGGAACCTCGTGCGATCGACGTTGGAAGAGACCAAGGACGAGCTGATCGAGAAGGCCGCCTCCCTCGCCTCGCACCGCAAGGGGACCGGCGGCCCGCCCGACGAGCACGTCGAGGCGCTGCTGCGCTGCTACTACCGCCACGTGGCCCCCGAGGACATCGTCGAGCGCAGCGACGTGGACCTCTACGGCGCCACGATGAGCCAGTACAAGCTCGCCGGAGAGCGCCCCCAGGGCACCGCGAAGATCCACGTCTTCACCCCCACCGTCGCCGAGCACGGCTGGGCCGCGGACGGGCACACGGTCGTCGAGGTGGTCACCGACGACATGCCGTTCCTCGTCGACTCGGTGACGATGGTGCTCAACGAGCAGGCGCGCGACGTGCTCATGGTCGTGCACCCGCAGATCCTGGTACGCCGGGACGTGGCCGGCCGGCTGGTCGAGGTGCTCACCGACGAGCAGCAGGCCGACCGCGCCGACCTGCCGCACGACGTCTCCCGCGAGTCCTGGATGCACATCGAGATCAGCCGCGAGTCGCACGCCGACCAGCGCGCGCAGATCGAGAAGGCGCTGTCGAAGGTGCTCCAGGACGTGCGCGAGGCCGTCGAGGACTGGCCGAGGATGCACGCCGGCGCGCGCGACATCATCGAGGACCTCGACAAGCACCCCCCGCCGCTGCCACAGGAGGAGATCGAGGAGGCCAAGGCGCTGCTGGGCTGGCTGGCCGACGACCACTTCACCTTCCTCGGCTACCGGGAGTACCGGCTCGAGGACGCCGGGGACTCCGACGACCCGGACGCGGTCTGCCTGCGGGCGGTCCCGGGCACGGGCTACGGCATCCTGCGCGGCGACCCGGACATGTCGACGGCGCTGGACAAGCTGCCGCCGCTGGTGCGGGAGAAGGCGCGGGAGAAGACCCTCCTGGTGCTGGCGAAGGCGAACTCGAAGGCGACCGTGCACCGGCCGGTGCACCTGGACTACATCGGCGTGAAGACCTTCGACGCGGCCGGGGAGGTCGTGGGCGAGCGGCGCTTCCTCGGCCTGTTCAGCTCGGCGGCGTACACCGAGTCGCTCACCCGGATCCCGGTGCTGCGGGTCAAGGCGCAGCAGGTCATCGACCGGGCCGGGTTCGCGCCGCTGAGCCACACCGGCAAGGCGCTGCTCGACGTGCTCGAGACCTACCCGCGCGACGAGCTGTTCCAGACGCCGATCGACGAGCTGGTGCCGATCGCCGAGGCGGTCCTGCACACCCGGGAGCGCCGCCAGGTGCGGCTGTTCGTGCGCCGCGACACCTACGGGCGCTACCTCTCGTGCCTGGTGTACCTGCCGCGGGACCGCTACACCACCGCCGTGCGGGAGCGGATCGCCTCGATCCTCAAGCGCGAGCTCGGCGGTGACCAGCTGGAGTACACCGCCCGGGTCAGCGAGTCGCTGCTGGCACGGCTGCACTTCGTGGTCCGCCCGGCACCGGGTGAGGGCATCCCCGACTTCGACCCGGCCGACATCGAGCGCAAGCTCGCCGAGGCCGCCCGCTCGTGGCGCGACGACTTCGTCTCGGCGGCGCACGCCGAGTTCGGCGAGGAGGACGGGGCGCTCTACGCCCGCCGCTACGCCGACGCGTTCCCGGAGGCCTACAAGGAGGACTACCCTCCGCGGGTCGGCGCGGTCGACCTGGGCCGGCTGGAGGGCATCGACGGCGACCAGGGCATGAGCCTGTCGTTCTACCAGACGATGGACTCCACCTCCGAGGAGGCGCGGCTGAAGATCTTCCGCACCGGACGGCCGCTGTCGCTGAGCCAGGTGCTGCCGGTGCTGTCCTCGCTCGGGGTCGAGGTCGTCGACGAGCGGCCCTACACGCTGGTGGGGCTCTCCCGCGAGTCCCACATCTACGACTTCGGGCTGCGCTACCACCGAGCCCTTCCCTCCGGGGCGCGCGAGCTGTTCCAGGACACGGTGAAGGCGGTGTGGAACGGCGACAACGAGGTGGACGGCTTCAACGCGCTGGTGCTCGCCGCCGGGCTCACCTGGCGGCAGGCGACCGTGCTCCGCGCCTACGCCAAGTACATCCGGCAGGGGGGCACGCCGTTCGCGCTGGACTACATCGAGACCGCCCTGCGCTCCAACGTCGACATCACCCGCCTGCTGGTGGCGCTCTTCGAGGCCCGGTTCGACCCGGGTCGCGGCGGGGACCTCGCCAGCGACGCCGAGTCGCGCGTCGCTCGCACCGAGGAGATCGAGCACCGGGTCACCACCGCGCTCGACGACGTGGCCAGCCTCGACCACGACCGGATCCTGCGCTCCTACCTGACCGTCATCAAGGCCACCCTCCGCACCAACTACTTCCAGACCCGGGACGACGGGACCTACAAGTCCTACATCTCGCTGAAGCTGCGCCCGGACGCGATCCCGGACCTGCCCGAGCCACGACCGAAGTTCGAGATCTTCGTCTACTCGCCGCGGGTCGAGGGCGTGCACCTGCGCTTCGGCGCCGTGGCCCGCGGCGGGCTGCGGTGGTCGGACCGGCGCGACGACTTCCGCACGGAGGTGCTCGGGCTGGTCAAGGCGCAGATGGTGAAGAACGCCGTGATCGTGCCGGTGGGCGCCAAGGGCGGCTTCTTCTGCAAGCAGCTGCCCGACGCCGGCGACCGCGAGGCGTGGCTGGCCGAGGGCGTCGCCTGCTACAAGACCTTCATCTCCGGCCTGCTCGACATCACCGACAACCTGGTCTCCGACAAGACCGTGCCGCCGGACCTGGTCGTGCGCCACGACGGCGACGACGCCTACCTGGTGGTTGCCGCCGACAAGGGGACCGCGACGTTCTCCGACATCGCCAACGGCGTGGCCCGCGACTACGGCTTCTGGCTCGGTGACGCGTTCGCCTCCGGCGGGTCGGTGGGCTACGACCACAAGGTCATGGGAATCACCGCCCGCGGCGCGTGGGAGTCGGTGCGCCGGCACTTCCGCGAGATGGGCGTCGACTGCCAGAACGAGGACTTCACCTGCGTCGGCGTCGGCGACATGTCCGGTGACGTGTTCGGCAACGGCATGCTGCTCTCCGAGCACACCCGGCTGGTCGCCGCCTTCGACCACCGCGACATCTTCCTCGACCCAGACCCCGAAGCCGCGCCGTCGTACGCCGAGCGCCGGCGGCTCTTCGAGCTGCCCCGCTCGAGCTGGAAGGACTACGACCAGTCGCTGATCTCGGCCGGCGGCGGGGTCTACTCGCGCTCGTCGAAGTCGATCAAGATCTCCCCGGAGGTACGCCGCGCGCTCGGCGTGCCCGCGAAGACCGTCGCGATGACCCCGGCCGAGCTGATGCGGGCGATCCTGGTCGCCGACGTCGACCTGCTCTGGAACGGCGGGATCGGCACCTACGTCAAGGCCGCCACCGAGAGCGACGCCGAGGTGGGCGACAAGGCCAACGACGCAATCCGCGTTAACGGAGGGGACCTGCGCTGCCGGTGCGTCGGAGAGGGCGGCAACCTCGGGCTCACCCAGCAGGGGCGCATCGAGTACGCCCTCGCCGGCGGCCGGATCAACACCGACTTCATCGACAACTCCGCCGGCGTCGACACCTCCGACCACGAGGTGAACATCAAGATCCTGCTCGACCAGGTCGTCGCCAACGGCGACCTAACCGAGAAGCAGCGCAACGACCTGCTCGCCTCGATGACCGAGGAGGTGGGCCGGCTGGTGCTCGAGGACAACTACGAGCAGAACGTCGCCCTGGCCAACGCCACCGAGCTCGCGGCGCCGCTGCTGCACGTCCACGAGGACTGGATCCGCCGGCTGGAGAAGGCCTCGCTCCTCGACCGTCAGCTCGAGTCGCTGCCGAGCCGCAAGGAGGTCACCCGGCGGATCGAGCAGCGCAGGGGACTGACCCCGCCGGAGCTGTCGGTGCTGCTGGCCTACACCAAGATCGTGCTGGCCGACGAGATCCTCGGCACCGACCTGCCCGACGACCGGTTCCTGCGCTCGGACCTGTTCACCTACTTCCCCACGCCGATGCGCCAGACCTACCGGGCCCGCATGGAGAGCCACCCGCTGCGCCGGGAGATCATCACCACCCAGGCGGTCAACGACCTGGTCAACGGCGCCGGCATCACGTTCTTCCACCGGCTCTCGGAGGAGACCGGGGCGGGCGTCGCCGAGCTGGTCCGGGCCAACTTCGTCGCCCGGGAGATCTTCGCCTCCCGCGCCCTGATCGACGAGATCAACGAGCAGGACAACAAGGTCCCCGCCGACGTGCAGACCCGGATGCGCCTGGAGGTGCGCACGCTCGTGGAGCGGGCGTCGCGGTGGCTGATCAACAACCGCAGGCCGCCCCTGGACTCGGAGGCCACCGTCGACTTCTTCGACGTCGTCGGCCAGCGGGTGGTGGGCGAGCTGCCGAACCTGGTGACCGGCCGTGAGCAGGCGGCGTTCCAGGAGCGCCGCGACGAGCTGGTCGGGTGCGGCGTGGACGAGGGCCTCGCGACCCGGGTGGCCGTGCTGCCGCCGGCGTACTCCGTGCTGAACATCGTCGAGATCGCCAAGCGCGACGGCGTCGACCCACTGGAGGTGGCGCGGGTCCACTTCGCGCTCGGGGAGCGGCTCGGCCTGTCCGCGCTCGTGGAGCGAATCCTGGCGCTGCCGCGCGACGACCGCTGGCAGTCGATGGCGCGCGCGGCGCTGCGCGACGACCTGCAGGCGGTGCATGCCCAGCTCACCGCGAAGGTGCTCGCGGAGACCACCTCGGACAGCACGGTCCCGGTCCGGATCGCGGACTGGGAGGAGGAGGACGACGTCGTGGTCTCCCGTGCCGTGCGCACGCTCGACGAGATCTGCGCCGACGAGAGCGCCGACCTGGCCCGGCTCTCGGTCGGTCTGCGGGTGGTGCGCACCCTGCTCGCGACGCCCTGAGCGGCCACGGCGACACGCCGGAGGGCCCTGGTCCGCCTCAGGTTCGACGCGGACCGGGGTCAGCAGTCACACTCGGCGGCATGACCGATCCGACCGCACCCGCCGGGCTGTCCGCCGCCGAACGCTCCGTGCTCTCGCACCTCGACGAGGAGGCCCTCGTCGAGCAGCTCGCCGCGCTCGTGCGCATCCCCAGCGTCGGCGGCAGCGACGCCGAGATCGAGGTCCAGGAGTACGTCGCCGCCGCGCTGCGCGACCTCGACACCGACGTGGACCGGTGGGACATCGACCTGGAGGAGACCTTGGCCGACCCGTGGTTCCCCGGCGTCGAGGTGGAACGGTCCGCCGCGGTGGGCGTCGTCGGCACGACCGCCGGGGAGGGGACGCCCGGACTGGTGCTGTCCGGTCACACCGACGTGGTGCCGGCCGGCGACGTCGAGACCTGGCACGGCCAGGACCCGTTCTCCACGGAGGTGTTCGACGGCGCGCTGTACGGCCGCGGAGCCTGCGACATGAAGGCCGGCGTGGCCGCCAACCTCGCGGTGCTGCGGACGCTGCGCGACGCCGGGGTGCCGCTCGAGCGACCGGTGGCCGTGCACTCGGTCATCGGGGAGGAGGACGGCGGCCTGGGCGCCTTCGCCACCCTCCGGCGCGGGCACCGCGGCGAGGCCGCGGTCATCACCGAGCCGACCAGCGCCAAGATCGTCACCGCGACCGCGGGCGCGCTGACCTTCCGCATCGAGATCGTCGGCCGGTCCGCGCACGGGTCGATGCGCAAGCACGGCGTCAGTGCGCTGGAGACGTTCCTGCCGGTCTACGCCGCCCTGATGGGGCTCGAGGCCGAGCGGAACCGGGAGATCGACCGGGACTTCGTCTCCGAGCTGCCCTATGCCCTGAGCGTCGGACTGCTGCAGACCGGCGACTGGTCGAGCAGCGTCCCGGACAAGCTCGTCGCGGAGGGCCGCTACGGCGTGAAGATCGACGAGGACCCCCGGGTGGCGCGGACCCACTTCGAGGACGTCGTGACCGAGGTGGCCCTCAAGGACCCGTGGCTGCGGGAGAACCGCCCGGTCGTGACCTGGCCGGGTGGCCAGTTCGCCAGCGGCCGGCTCGACGAGGACCACCCGCTGATCGCGGAGACGGCGGCCGCGGTCGACGCGGCCGGCGGCCTGCCGCACCCCCCGACGGTCGCCGGGGTGTACGGCAGCGACATGCGGCTCTACACCGGGGTCGGCGGCGTGCCCACCCTGCACTACGGCCCCGGCGACATGGCGTGGGCGCACGCACCGCTGGAGCGGGTCGACCTCGCGGAGCTCGCGCAGGTGACCCGGGCACTCGTGGTGCTGGCGCTGCGCCGCTGCGCTGCGCCGTCCTGAGCCGCGTCGCTCTCCGCTCGACCACCGCGTTGGTCTGCGCTGGACCAGTGCGGCGCCGCGTCGCTCCCGGGCTGGGTCATCGCGGCGCCGGGCGCGCGCAGGACGTCGGTCCGGGCCGCCGTCGTGTCGGACGGGTAGCGTTCCCGGCGTGGACGAGAACCTGTTCTACTCGGGCGTCGCCGCGCAGGCGGACGCCGTACGCACCGGAGCGGTCTCCTCGCGCGCGCTTGTCGAGGCCACCCTGCAGCGGATCGGCCGACACGACGGCCGGCTGAACGCCTTCACGACGGTGCTCGCCGACGCGGCCCTGGCCGAGGCGAGCGCCAGGGACGAGGAGCGGGGCGAGCGCGGACCGCTGCACGGCGTGCCGGTCGCGGTCAAGGAGGAGGTCGACGTCGCCGGAGCGGTCACCACGTTCGGCGGACGCGCGAACACCACCCCTGCCGGCGCCGACGGCGCCGTCGTCCGGCGGCTGCGGGAGGCCGGGGCGGTCATCGTCGGCAAGACCACCATGCCGGAGTTCGGACAGTGGCCCTTCACCGAGTCCGCGGCGCACGGCACGGCCCGCAACCCGTGGGACCTGGGCCGGTCCACCGGCGGGTCCAGCGGGGGTACGGCGGGCGCCGTCGCCGCGGGTCTGGTGCCCGCCGCTCTGGGCGGCGACGGCGGCGGGTCGATCCGGATCCCCGCCGCCTGCTGCGGGCTGTTCGGGCTCAAGCCGCAGCGCGGCCGCGTCTCCAGCGCGCCGCACCCGCACCGGTGGTGGGCGCTGGGCACCATCGGCCCGCTGACGCGTTCGGTGCTCGACAGCGCGCTGGTCTACGACGCCATCCGTGGTGCGCGGCCCGGGGACCGGTTCGCCGCCGCGGACCCCGACGGCTCCTTCGTCGCCGCGGCGCGCTCGGAGCCGGGGCGGCTGCGGATCGGCTGGTCCACGAAGCCGGCGGTCGCCGGGGTCCGGCCCCATCCGGAGCACGTCGCGGCCGTGCAGGACGTCGCCGCGCGGCTCGAGCGGCTGGGGCACCGGGTGGCCGAGGTGGACCCGGCGTACCCGCGCGCGGACGCTGCGTTCGTGCCGCAGTTCCTCGGCGGCGTGCGCAGGGAGGCGGGGCTGGTCGAGCACCCGCGCCTGCTCGAGCGGCGCACCCGGCAGACCGTCCGGCTGGGCTCCTGGGTGACGCCGCGCGTGGTGGAGTGGGCCATGCGGCAGGGGGAGCGGATCGGTGCGCGGGCCAACCAGGTCTTCGAGCGTTGCGACGTGCTGCTCACCCCGACCATCGCGCCGCGGCCGCCCGAGGTGGGCGTGCTCGACGGGAGCGGCACCGTCCGCGCGGCACTCAAGGCCATGCCGATGATCGCCTACACCGCGCTGTGGAACGTCAGCGGCAACCCGGCGGCCGCGGTGCCGGCCGGGGTCGCGGGGGACGGGCTGCCGCTCTCGGTGCAGCTCGTCGGCCGCCCCGGTGACGAGACCACCCTGCTGTCGCTGTCCTCGCAGCTCGAGCGTGAGATCGGCTGGCTCGACCTGCGCCCGCCGCTGTTCGCCTGACTGTGAGGATTCCCTTCGCAGCCTGATGGTGCTGGGCTGTGGGGCGGTGACTACGGGTGTGACCCTTCGCCTGACTGGCTTCGTGCCTTTGACGGGACTTGTCCGCTCGTGGTTGCCGGCCCCGGCCCGGGCGGAGTAGCTGGCCTGATCAGGAGCTTGACCGACCGGTGTTCGCGCACTGGTCGTGTCTCATCACAGTCCTGCCGAATCTCCGCCCCGGACCGGAAACCACATCCGCTCCCAGGCAAGGAGAGAACGCAGTGTCCAGTCTGACTGATCTTCGTGAGGTGGTCGATGTCGTCATCGGCGTCGACACCCACGTCCACACCCATTCCGCGGCCATCCTCGACGCCCGCACCGGCGGCGTTCTGGATGAGATCACCGTCGAGGCGACCGCGGATGGCTACGCCGAGCTGGTCGAGTTCGCCGACGAGCACGCAGCGCTGCGTGCCTGGGCGATCGAGGGCACCGGCGGCCATGGCGCCGGGTTGACGCGGCACCTGGAGCGGGGTGAAGAGGTCGTGATCGAGCTCGACCGTCCCGAACGCGCCCAGCGTCGCCACGGCGCCAAGTCCGACCCTCTCGACGCCATCCGCGCCGCACGGGAGGCACTGTCGCGACCCCGGTTGGGTGGCCCTCGCAGCGGCGGGGACCGCCAAGCTCTCTCGGTGCTGCTGGCCGCACGCCGGTCCGCGGTCAAGGCCGCCACCGACGCGCAGCGGCAGGTGTTCAGCCTGGTCATCGCCGCCCCCGAGCAGATCCGGGAGCGGTTCCGCGGCCAGAAGCTGCCCGCGATGGTCAAGACCGCCGCCGCCCTGCGGGTCCATGCCTCGTGGGACGTGGAGACCACCACCACCGTGACCGTGCTGCGCTCCCTGGCCCGCCGCGCCCGCGCGCTGGCCGAGGAGGCCGCCGAGCACGAGAAGGCCCTTAAGGCGATCGTGCGGTCCTGGCGGCCCGACCTGCTCGAACAGCTCGGCATCGGGCCGATCGTGGCGGCGACCGTGCTCTGCGCCTGGTCCCACCCCGGCCGGATCCACTCCGAGGCCGCCTTCGCGATGCTCGCCGGCGTCGCACCGATTCCGGCCAACAGCGGCCAGGTCACCACCCGGCACCGGCTCAACCGCTACGGCGACCGGCAGCTCAACCGTGCCCTGCACACCATCGTGCTCGCACGGATCCGCTATGACCCGACCACCGGCCACTACGTGGCCCGCCGCACCAGCGAAGGCAAGACCACCCGAGAGATCAAACGCTGCCTCAAGCGCTACATCGCCCGAGACCTCTACCGGCTACTCGAGCACCGGCCAATTACGGCTTGACGATCCATAGGAGCGTCCGGTCGCCGCCTCCGCGCCCGCGCCACCCGCCTCCGTGCCCGGACCTTCCAACAGGCACATCGGTTGCGGACCGGCACCGCCGGAGCGGGCGGTTCAGCGGACGCGGTCCACTGTGCCTGTTGATGTGCCACCGCCCCCCCAAAGTGCCGGCTCAGCCGGCCTGGCGCGCGGTGGGCGGCAGCCGTACCGGCTCAGCTGGCCTGGCGCGTGGTGGGCGGCAGCCGTACCGGCTCAGCTGGCCTTGCGCGCGGTGGGCGGCAGCCGTACCGGCTCAGCTGGCCTTGCGCGTGGTGGGCGGCAGCCGTACCGGCTCAGCTGGCCTTGCGCGTGGTCTTCTTCGCGGCCGGCTTCTTGGTCGTGGACTTCTTGGCGGCGGACTTCGTGGCCGGCTGCTTCTTGGCGGCCGCCTTCTTCGCGGCGCCCTTCTTCGCGGCGCCCTTCTTCGCGGCGCCCTTCTTGGCAGTGGTCTTCTTCGCCGGCGCCTCGTCTGGCTCCTCGGGCTCCTCGGACTGCTCGACCTCGTCAGCGGCCTCGCCCCGTGAGGACTTGGCCGCGGCCACGGACTTCTGCAGCGCGGCGAGCAGGTCGACGACCTCGCCGCCGGAAGGCTTCGGCTGGTCGAGGTGCTTGACCTCTCCGCCCTCGAGCTTGGCGCGGACGAGCGCCTCCAGCGCGGCCTGGTAGTCGTCCTCGAACTCGTCGGGGTCGTAGTCACCGGCGAGCGTCTCGACGAGCATCTCGGCCATCTTCAGCTCCTGCGGCTTGACCTCCATCTCTGCGGAGTCAAGACCGGCGAAGTCGGCGTTGCGGATCTCGTCGGGCCACATCATGGTCTGCATGACGAGCACGTCGTCGACGACGCGGAGCACCGCGGGGGTCATCCGCGTGCGCAGGGACACCGTCACGACGGCCACCCGGTCGGCCTCCCTGATGGCCTCGCGCAGCAGGGCGTAGGGCTTCGCCGCCGCCTTGTCCGGCTCGAGGTAGTAGGACTTCTCCAGCCACATCGGGTCGATCTGGTCGCGCGGCACGAACTTCTCGACCGAGATCTCCCGGCTGCTGCTCGCGGGCAGCTCGGCGAAGTCCTCGTCGTCGAGGATCACCATCTGGCCGTCCTCGGTCTCGTAGCCCTTGGCGATGTCGGCGTACGCGACCTCCTCGCCGTCGACGCTGCAGACCCGCTGGTACTTGATCCGGCCGCCGTCCTTGGCGTGCACCTGGCGGAAGGAGATGTCATGGCTCTCGGTCGCGGCGTACAGCTTCACGGGCACGCTGACCAGCCCGAACGACACGGCGCCCTTCCAGATCGCTCGCATGCGTGTGCACCCGTCCCTTCCCCGTACCGGCCCGACCGTCCCCGGACAGACCCTCCGGGGACACCGTACTCATCGCCACACCTTGTACCCATCCCGTGCGGCTGCGCTACAACCCCGATTCGTCCGCGGTGGCTGCGCTCGCGGAAGGCTCGCGATCGCGGACGAATCGGGGTTGGGACAGGATGGGGCGCATGCGACCGATGCTGGCGACCCGCGGGGAGGCCGTCCCCGCCGGGGACGGGTGGCTGCACGAGGTCAAGTGGGACGGCATCCGCGTGCTCGTGCAGGTCGCGGACGGACGGGTGCGGCTGTGGTCGCGCAACGAGAACGACGTCACGCCGGCCTACCCCGAGCTCGCCGGGCTCGCGGCGGCGGTGGGCGGGCACGAGGTGCTCCTCGACGGCGAGGTCGTCGCCTTCGAGGGCGGCATCCCGTCGTTCAGCGTCCTCGCGGACCGCATGCACGTGCGCAACGCGGGACGGGCCCAGCGGCTCGCCGCCACCAACCCGGTCACCCTGCTCGTCTTCGACCTGCTCGAGCTCGACGGCCGCGACCTGACCGGGCGGCCGTTGTCGCAACGGCGCGCCACCCTGGAGGAGCTCGGTCTCGCCGGCGTGCACTGGCAGGTGCCGGCGGCGTACGACGACGGGGCGATGCTGCTGGAGGCCACCGGCCAGCAGGGGCTCGAGGGGATCGTCAGCAAGAAGCGCTCGTCGTGCTACTTCCCTGGGCGCCGCAGCCGCGACTGGCTGAAGTTCCCGCACCGCGCCACCGAGTCGTACGTCGTCGGAGGCTGGCGTCTGGAGACCGGCAGCACCACCCGGATCGGCGCCGTGCTGGTCGGGGTGCCGACGAGCGGCGGCCTGCTCTACCGCGGACGCGTCGGCAGCGGCATCGCCGGGAAGCGGGGGCAGCTGCTGCTGGAGGCGCTGCGTGCGCTGGAGACGGACGCCTCGCCGTTCACCGACGAGGTGCCCAGGGTCGATGCGCGCGGCACGACCTGGCTGCGACCGGAGGTGGTCGTCGAGATCGCCGCGCTCGACGTGACCAGCGGCGGACGGCTCCGGCAGCCGGCGTACCTCGGGGTGCGCGAGGACCTGACCCCGGCCGACCTGCCGACCGCGGGCGTGGGGACCGACGGGGGAGAGGGCTGACATGCCGGGCGAGCTGATGGTGGAGGTCGACGGCCGGACGCTGAGGATCTCCAACCTCGACAAGGTGCTCTACCCGGCGACCGGGACCACCAAGGGCGAGGTGCTGCACTACTACGCCCAGGTCGCGCCGGTGCTGCTCCCGCACGTGTCGGACCGGGCGGCGACCAGGATCCGCTGGCCCGACGGCACCGGCGGCAACCAGTTCTTCGAGAAGAACCAGCCGGCCGGGGCGCCGTCGTGGCTGCGCACGGTGAAGATCGCCTCGACCGGCTCGCGCGGTGGCGGCGACACGATCCACTACCCGGTGATCGACGACGTCGCGACGCTGACCTACCTGGCCAACCTGGCCGCGCTCGAGCTGCACGTGCACCAGTGGAAGGTCGGCGCGAACGGGCAGCCGAAGAACCCCGACCGCCTCGTCATCGACCTCGACCCCGGGGAGCCGGCGGGCCTGGGGGAGTGCTGCCAGGTCGCGCTGATGGTGCGCGACCGGCTCGCCGAGAGGGGACTGCTGTCCGCCCCGGTGACCAGCGGCAGCAAGGGCCTGCACCTCTACGCCGCGCTGCCTGGCAAGCAGAACGCCGACGAGGTGCGCGACCTCGCCCAGCAGATCGCGCAGGAGCTCACCGCCGAGCGCGGTGACCTCGTCGTGTGGAAGATGACCAAGGCGCTGCGACCCGGCAAGGTCTTCCTCGACTGGTCGCAGAACACCCGGGCGAAGACCACGATCTCGCCGTACTCCCTGCGGGGACGCACACAGCCCTACGCGGCCGCCCCGCGGACCTGGGAGGAGGTCGAGGCCGGCGCCGAGGACGCCGAGGAGATCGGACACCTGCGCCTCGAGGAGGTGCTCGCCCGGGTCGAGGAGCAGGGCGACGTCTTCGGGGACCTGCTGCACCGGCACTGAGCACCCGCACCGCCCCGGCGCCGAGCACCGGCCTGTCGCCGGTCACATGACGAAGCCCCCGCCCGGCGGACCGGACGGGGCTGCGCTCACGCGGCAAGCGTGCTATTCGTCCCTGACGAGGCTCTTCGCGGCGATCGGGTCGGAGTGACACTCGTGGCGCCCCGGTGGCGGAAAGGATCCGTGCCAGAGCGCACCGATCGCGGCGGGCCGCGAGGACCCGCCGCTCCCGAGAGGCGGCGGGTCGCCGGCAGGAAGGGGCGCCCCGAGAGTTGACGCGGGACGCCTGGTCCAAACCTCGGGCAGGAAAACAGCCCCGCGGCGCGTCTCCTGCGTCACAGGAGTCATCCGTCGACCCTCTGGTCACGCGGCGTCCACAGAGCGCGGTCGAGGGGTTCCGCTCCGACCGGTTCGTCGGCAGAATCCCCGACCGAACGGGCAAGCCGCTCGGGTGAGCCCGCTGACCACGATCCGGCAGGCGGACGTCCATGACTCTGACCTATGTCGACGTGCATCGAGGGCTCGTCGAGGAGCTCGACGAGCAGGTGCGCGCGATCGTGCGACGCGACGGCGTCGACCCGCAGCGCGACGTCGTGCAGGTGCGCTCGGCCGCCCGTCAGGTCGTCACCGACCACGACCAGCGCAGCCTCACCGGTGCGGTGCTTCCGGTCGCCGACGCCGACGCGATGGTCGAGGAGCTGGTCAGCCGGGTGGCGGGGTTCGGGCCGCTGCAGAAGTACCTCGACGACTCCACGGTCGAGGAGATCTGGGTCAACGACCCGGCTCTGGTTCCGTAGACGTAGCCTAACGTGTCCGCGTTCGGAGTCGAGCATGGACGGGTGCTTGAAGTCCCTCGCGGCGCGGCACCGGCGAGCCTCCGCTCGAACATGCGTTCGGCGAATGTAGTGTGCGACCCATGAGTGCTCCGGCGTTCCGCTTCATCGACCTCTTCGCCGGAGTCGGCGGCTTCCACGCCGCGCTGAAGGCGTACGGCGGCGAGTGCGTCTACGCCGTCGAGATCGACAAGGCGGCAGCCGACGGTCTACGAGCGCAACTGGGGCCACGACCCGCTCGGCGACATCACCAAGGACGCCAACGAGGACGTCATGAACGTCCCGGCGCACGAGGTGCTGGCTGCGGGCTTCCCCTGCCAGCCGTTCTCCAAGTCCGGCGCCCAGCGCGGCATGGACGAGACCCGCGGCACGCTGTACTGGAACATCCTGCAGATCATCGAGAAGCGCAAGCCGAAGGTCGTCCTCCTGGAGAACGTCCGCAACCTCGCCGGACCGCGCCACCTGCACGAGTGGCAGGTCATCATCGAGACCCTGCGCGAGCAGGGCTACCGCGTCTCCGAGACGCCCGCGATCTTCTCGCCGCACCTGCTTCCGCCCGAGCGCGGTGGCCGCCCGCAGGTCCGCGAGCGCGTGTTCATCACCGCCACCCACAACCCGACCGGCGTCGGCGACGACCTGCCGGTGCGACCCGTGGCGCTGCCCGGCGACCGGATCGACGGCTGGGAGCCGAAGCAGGAGTGGCACCTCGAGGACCTGCTCGACGACACGCACAACATCCCCGGCTGCAACCTGACCGACAGCCGAGCGCCTGTGGATCGACGCCTGGGACGAGTTGGTCGCAGACCTGGTACGAGGCGACGGAGGGTCGTCGTCCTCCCGGCTTCCCGATCTGGGCGGACGCCTGGACCGACTACGACAAGGTCATCGCGCGACTTCGGCTTCGTGCCCGACTACCGCGACCTCATGGAGCACGACCCGAGCCCTGCCGCAGTGGAAGGCCGGCCACCTGGCCAAGAACTACGCCCTGTACGCCGACCACCGCGAGTGGATCGACCGCTGGGCGGAGAAGTGGGGCGTCTACACCGACGCGTTCCCGGCGTCGCGGCGCAAGTTGGAGTGGCAGGCGCAGGACACCCCGCGCCTGTGGGACACGGTGATGCACTTCCGGCCCTCGGGCATCCGCGCCAAGCGCGCCGACCTACCTGCCCGCTCTCGTCGCGATCACGCAGACCTGCATCGTCGGCCCGCGCGAGCGCCGACTGTCGCCGCGCGAGACCGCTCGCCTGCAGGGCCTGCCCGACTGCGTTCGACTTCGGCGACCAGCGCCCCGCCGCGACCTACAAGCAGATGGGCAACGGCGTGAACGTCGGCGTCGTCTGGCACGTCCTGCGCGAGCACGTGCGCGCGCGACGAGGACGTCCTCAAGCGGACCAAGGCCGGCCGGCAGATCCTTGACGCCGTGTCCTCGGCTCCGCTGTCGCCCGACGACCGGCTGGCGAAGCACGTCCCCGGTAAGCCGTAGTTCCGGCTAGGGCCACTCCACGCGGTAGTCGAATGCGATCGGGTCGAGGTCCTCGTCGTAGGGGTTGAAGGGCTGGACCAGTTGGTAGCCCGAATCTGGGATGACTTCGCCGTACTCGTCGAACTCCATCCCCGCCCACACGCCGAGCACGCACTGATCGGGGTGCTGCCGCGCCCAGCGAACCTCGTTGCGAGTCACGATGACGCTGTCACCGTTGGTGGTCGTGCCCTTGGCCTCCAGGTAGAGCACTTCACGACGGTGCGTAGCGACAGCGTCGTAAGGGTTTCCGATGTGGGTGTCCCTGACGTCCCAGCCCATGTTCTCGAAGTGGTCCATGAGCCAGTCCTGGGCGGCTAGTTCGATCTTCATTCGCCGCTCAGGGTCGAGCATCCTTCGCTGCCCGCCGTCAGCGCTCCACGTGCCCTCTCCGCGGTCGCCGCCTTCAGCTGGGATCCAAGTGCCGCCCGCATCCTCGCCACCGTCGGCCAGGAGGATTTCTAGAGCGTCTCCCAATGCCCACAAGCCGGGGATGGTTACGTTGCCCTGGCCCCCAGAGTCAGTACCTCGCGAGTCGTAGTGCGATTTCCACTCGAGCCCAGCCAGCCGAATGATGGCCTCGGTCGTTCGCTCTTTGGTCTCGTAGGGGATGCCGATGCGCAGCGCTGCCCGCTCAAATACCGGTTTTAGCACCGTGCCGCGCTGCTTGCCGTCGATGTCCAGCGGCTCCATGCCGATCAGGTCCGTGATGCGATTGCATGCCCGCTGCTTATCGCTGGGGGGCCTCACCACGGGTGCCGCGGATCGTAGTCAGGCTCCAGTTGTGGGCGGCGCACTTCCCACCCAAAGACGACGCCACGGCCACCTGCCGGGTGCCGCCACGCCTCGAAGTTGGCCTCCGCTCGCGGCCCGGTTGTCAGCCCGCGAAGGCCCATGATCGCGTCGGCGAACTCAATCAGGGGACGCGTACGCATGTGGCCCCCGTTCACTTCGAGCACCTTGGCGATCTCGGCTAGCACTGCTCCTGCCTCGGCGTTGTCCTTGTGCTTGACCATCGCTTCCAGCCAGGTCGCGTGGTCGTAGTCGAAGGAGTAGCCGATCACTGCTACACGGCGCGTGAACCCATACTCGCGGAGCCGCAGCGCATCGTGGAGCAGGCCCCGGTCCTTCAGGTACGGGCTCAGCATCTTGGTCGTCGCGTAGTCGTTCCGCTTGCCGTTGTCGCCGGCGAACTGCAGGCGCTTGACCTCGATGCCCCACTCGTACGCGGCCAGCACGTCGTCCGTCGAGATCACGTGGTCGACCTTGGCCGTTGCGGGAAGGTCGGGGTATCGCACCTTCATCGCGTGCACCGTGCGCTCGCCGGGGTGCAGGTGCTCCCAAGCGTCGTCGATTGCGTCGACGGCAGGCTCCTCGTTCAGCGACTTGAAGCCGAGTTGGTAGATGACGCCTGTCCGGGTGTTCGCGCCCGACTCGGCGATGGTCCCGTCAACGTGCTCGATCGCCTCGGCGTAGCGCTCAACGATGGTCTGCAGTTCCACGTCAGGCGTCCTGACGTCGATTGGTGTCCCGAATCACCCGTGCAACCTATGCGAAGACCGGACCACGTTTCAGGCAAATGTCGGGGTCGTTGCGCCGGCGGGATATGAAGGGGCCGTGGACTACGAGACCAGTCCCGCCATCCGGAAGACGATGCAGGGCAACCGCAGCCGGGACACGAAGCCGGAACTGCGCTTGCGCTCGATCCTCCACGCGCGCGGCCTGCGGTACCGGGTGGCGGCGCGACCCATTCCCGGGGTCCGCCGGACAGCCGATGTGGTGTTCACCCGGGCACGGGTCGCCGTGTTCGTAGACGGCTGCTTCTGGCACGGATGCCCGGAGCACTACCGGCGACCCGGCAGCAACGTCGGCTACTGGGACGCGAAGGTCGAGCGGAATATGGCAAGAGACCGTGAGGTTGAGGCCTTGCTCGCCGATGCGGGATGGACCGTGGTTCGCGCCTGGGAGCACGAGGACCCGGCGGTTGTCGCAGACCGGGTCGAGCGCCTGGTCAGGCGCCCGTTCGACGAGGCCGGTTGAAGTCCCCGCCCACTCGCGGGAACCAGCGTGAGTGGGCGGGCAGTCTAGGTGCGGCGGTCGTCGCGGGCGCCGCGATACCGGGCGTAGCCGTGGGGGGTCCCAGGCGTGGTCGTCGTCGGGGTGCTACGCCGTGCCACGGGCAGCGGGCCGGGTCGCCCTTCCACGGGCAGCCCCGCTCGCGGCAGCCGGCTGTGATCACGCCGCTACCCATCCGGTGTGGCCGGTCGTACTTGTGGTGGAGGGCGATCCCTGCCGGGGTGGAGACCCGCCCGCAGTCGCAGCAGCGGCGCTGGGTCGCGTTGCCGAACCGGGGGTCCGCGCCCGGCCGGACGCACGGGGGTACGGCCTGCCCCACCGCCGGGTGAAGTGGGCTGTGGTCGCCGCGCCGGACGTGCTCGTCCAGCCCGACGGGGGTCCAGAACGGCTCGCCGCAGGTGGCGCAGACCTTGCGTCGGCGTCGCCTCCGCCCGGCGTTCGGGCGGAGAACGGCTCTGCGCCGCGACCGACAGCACGGTCGTCACAGCTGCTCCAGCCGCCTGAGTCGTCGCGGATGCGCTTGGGCGTGTTGTACGGCTCGGCCTGGACGGTGTGCGGCGGGCGTCGGCGCGGTCCTCTACGAGTTCCGCGTCCACCACGCCGTCCGCGTCGTCAGAGCCGATCTCCCGGCCGAAGCAGGTCCTCCAAGGTAGGACCGGCCTGCCGAGCGTCGAGCGCGGCCTGAGCGGCGTCCGGCACCGGCGGGGCGGGCAGCGCGGGGTCGGGCGGCCAGCCCGTCCGGGTCGGACAGGATGTCGCGGAACAGGGTCTCCACCGGATCGCCGCTGACGACGCCGACGAGGTGCTTGGACGTCGCGCCGAGCCCGCCCCGGTCCAGCAGGTCGTGGGCGATCTTCACCCGCTCACGCATGTCCACGTCGTTGTCGTTCAGCCACTCGATGAGCCGCTGCGCGGCCTCGTCCACCGACATCTGGATGCGGGTGGCGGCTGCCTGCTGCACACCGGGGATGCGCGCGCCGTGGCGCTCGCAGACGGTCGCGCCGGGCGCGGCCTCGGCCCGGCAGCGCCACCCGTCCGACTTGTTGTGGCCGGTGCAGCGCAGGACGTGGGGCGCGGCGGCCGTCCCACCACTTCTCGGTGTGCGTCTTGCGGCGGGCCATCGCTTCTACCTCCAGACCAGCGCCGGTGGTCCGGCCCAGCCGGCCTCGGCGTCGCGGTAGATGTCGTTGAGCAGGTGGTGGCAGCGCGGGCAGAACTGGAACTCGACCGCCGACTGCCCGCCGGGCATCCAGAGCCGGTAGGAGGCGACCATCGGCGCAGCCGATGGTGCAGCGGTCGCAGTGCTGTGCGCGGTGTTTCGGCGGGTGAACAGCGCGTCCAGCAGGGCGACCGCGGGGGTGTCGGTCGGACAGCGCAGCAGCGGCGTGGTCTTGGACGTCCCGAACAGGTGCGTCGGGCTGTGGCCCGCCAGCGCCGCGCGGAAAGCGCGGGCCGCCCAGTCGTCCGGGCCGTTGTCGGGTTGTCGCACAGGACGGTGTTCGCTCGTGGGTGCGGAGCGGTCGTGCGATGCAGTGAAGGGGTTCGTGGTGGTGCATCGGTCGTGCCTCCTCGGTGGCTGGTAGCGGCTGGTGGGCCGGTCCGGCCGGAGGAACCTGCCAGCCCTCCGCCCGGACCGGGTCTCAGAGCGCCAGCGAGGCGGGCGGCGCGTAGGAGGCGTTCGCCGTGATCTGCATGACGAGGCCCGCGCCCCGCTGCCGGACGCCCGCGCCCACGAAGTGGGTGAAGTACGACTCGACCAGCGGGTAGTTGCTGTTCTGGCCGGGGATGATCTGCAGCCCGGTCAGGCGAGGGTGCTCGCGCAGCATGATCGGCGCGGTCGGACGTTCTCGCCGCCGGAGGCCAGGCCGACCATGTACCCGGCGGGCACGCGGCTGTCCTCGATGACGAGGAGTTCGCCGTACGCGCCCTTGACCGGCGAACCCGCCCCAGGTCGCGGCGGGCTGCTCGCCGAGCAGGTGGTCCGGCGTGAAGAACCGGGCACCCGCAGCCGGGACGAAGTCCTCCGCGGCGCCGTCCGCGACGCGGAAGCCGTTGATGACCTGCGCCCTCGGCGGGGTTGACGAGCAGGACCATCTGCGTGCCGGTCTCGGCGCTGAAGCCGTGGGACTTGAAGTCGGTGATGATCTCGTCCAGGTCGCCCGGACTGCACGGTCGCCGCCCCGCTGGTGCGGAAGTGGGTGTGCGTGCCGTCGAACGACTGCCCGTTGTAGGTGGGCGGCACCGCGCCGTCGCCGTTCCAGAACGTGAACTCCGTCATCGCGACGCCGCTCTCGGTGAACTGGGTGTTGGTCGGCCGGAACAACTGGCTCATCACCAGTTCGTAGACCTTCTTGCCGTCGGCCTCGAGCGCGGCGTTCGTCACCGCCTGCACCTGGCTCGCCGGCATGTCCGCGAGCCCCCGGTAGGTGAACCTGGCGCCGATGTCGTACCACTTGGCGCGGGCCCCCATCGTCGATGAAGTCGCCGGTGACCCGGAGACCCTGCGGGAGGCCGTACTCGGAGGCCTCCTCCATCGCGATGGCGTCGGTGTCGCCCGACCTGGAGGACGGTCTCGCTGGGCTGGGTGGTGCGGTAGGTCAGGAGGTCCAGCCACCGCTGCCGCTGCGCGTTGCGCGCGTGCGACGGCCTGCTGAATCTCGGCGAACAGCCGGTTGACGTCCACACCGTCGGCGGTGCGGAGGACGTCGGCGAGGGCGTTGTAGCCGCGAGCCATGATGTGCTCCTTCGGAAGTCGGAGTAGTGGGGTCCTGCGGTCGGTGCCTCTGCACCGCGAGGACTGCTGCCCTCGACTGGTGGGCATCTCGCCCGGCTAGTGGTCCCGCGCACTATCGCGACTGTCCGGCTGTGAACGCTTGAACGTTCAACTAGACCAACCGTAACCCCAAGCCCTGGGGTCGCGGTAGGTCATAGGGTCGCTGCCTGTCGGTAGGAGAGGTTGATGTTGTGGATGCAGCAGGGATGGCTCGACCGTCTCGTGTTCGTGCACTACGCGAAGAAGACCAAGGACATGGCTGACACGGCGCGGGACGCTCCTGCCGATAGCGCCCGACGACGACGCGGCCGCGCCGGCTTCCTCGGCCGGCTGGCCTACGCCCGTGGCGCAGTCGACATGGGGACCGAGGACGCGAGGACGTGGGCGTGCCCACGTGGTTCCGTCGCTGGCAGCGCGTGGTGGTGCGGACGGTCCGGGCGAGGCGCGCATCCGCGAGTCGCGATCCAGTGAACTGAACCCTCAAGGCTCGAGTTGGACGGGACTCACCCTCGACCCCGCTGACGAGATGTCGACGGATCTTCCGCGCCGTCTGCATCAGGACGAGCATCTTGTGGTCACGCATCGAGCGCCGCCCTGCGGACCAGGGCCTCGACCCCTTTGAGATGTTCCTCATCGACGTCGAGTACACGTTTACCGAGGAGGCGCGGCAGGTGGGCTGCTCATGCCGGGGCGGCGGCGTACGCCCGGCGCACCACCGACTCGCTCCACGTGGCCCGGCCCGTCGGGGTCAGGATGCCCTCGCTGGTGAGGTCGCGGGCGATAGCCGCGAAGATGCCCGGCCTCCCGAGCCAGAACGATCCGGCGGCGCAGCGGGGTCGGTATCGCGGACGGACGACCGAGGGTCTTGCCCTTGGCGCGGGCAGCGGCCAGCCCCTCCCTCGTCCGGGTCGCGATCATGTCCCGTTCCAACTCGGCGAAGGTGGCGAGCATGTTGTACATCGCCTTGCCGCTCGGGGTGGAGAGGTCCATGCCGAGGTCCAGGACGATGAGGGACCAGTCCTGCTCCTGCGCCGAACGCATGATGTCGGCGGCGTTGAGCACCGACCGGGCGAGCCGGTCCATCTTCGTCACTACGAGGGCGTCGGCCTGCTTGGTGCGCAGGAGGTCGAGCGCCCTGCGGAGGCCGGGGTTGATCCGGCTGCCGGTGGCGCCCTCGTCCTCGACCCACTCGACGGTCCAGCCCTTGCGGGAGGCGTGCTCCTCGATCGTCTGTCGCTGTGCGTCGAGGCCGTGGCCAGAGCGCGCCTGCTCCTCGGTGGAGACGCGCCGGTATCCGATGACGTGCACGGTCAGACCTCCCGGTCTGGGCTGGGGTGCCGCAGAGCGGGCAGTAGTCGGCGTTGTACGGGTGGCAGCGATCGAGTCCGGAGTGCACGTGCCCCCGCTTCGGACAGGCGTTCACGGGGAGGGCGCGGGCACCGGGACGAGAGTGCTGCGGCATGCTGTCTCTCCTGGATCGGTGAGGCGTAAGGCGCTATCGGCCGTTTCCGCCGTGCCATCAACGCTAGGTCCACCACTCCGTGGCAACCAAGGGGCGGCGCCGCGCGGAGCGCCGGTCTCCCGGCCTGCGGGGGCGCGCCGGGGAGTCGGGCCGGACGGGGCTGCGGGGCTGGGAGAGCGGCGTCCTCGCGCGCGAGCGCGGAAGCCTTCGGTCTGAGCGCCGAGCGACGTGTTTTGGGCAGGCGGAGGGATTCGAACCCTCGAGAGATGTCCCACCTCTAGGCGAGTTTCAATCGCCCGCACTCGGCCGCTATGCGACGCCTCCATGGTGATGCGCCAACCGCAGGTGGGTTCTGTTGACCGGCGCGCATCGCCGTTCCCGCGAACGGGAAGGAAGGCAGACTCTAGGGCACGTTCGTCGCCGGTGCACGCGATCGCCCGAACTCCGCGGGTCGTGATGGTCGTCTTTTACCCCTGGCGCGCTAGCCACAGACGAGCTCGCGCACGGCCTCAAGGACCTCTGAGGCATCGTCCGCGCCGACGTCGCGCAGCAACTTGTCTCCCTTGTCGCTCGGGTAGAGGACAGCTGAGATGATCTCGCCCAAGCGATCCTCCGTGACGTAGACCCGGATAAGCGCGTGACGCGACAAGGGCAGAACGTCCATCGGGGGCAGCGTAGCCAGCCCACCCCGGCGCATCTTGGACGCGATGTCCTTGACGACGTTCACCCCGAGCCGGTCCCATCCGGCGGCGTCACGGAGCTTCCACATCGGCACTACTGCGATCCCGCCCTCAGCCTCAATCTCCTCCCGGAGCCGCGCCATGGGCCGCCTTAAGACCTTGTCAGCCATCTATTTACCTCTTAGATAAGTACCCAGATAAGAGGCTACACCGCGTTCTTATTCTGCGAAGTTTCTTCTGATGGCGGCCCGGCAGCGGATCGAGTGGGCGCGCCCAGCCGAGCCGACAATACGATCAGACGGCTGCCGTCTCTCGTCATCCGTCTCGTCTACTTCGCACCACCCCTACGCTCCCGCCCCTTCTAGGGGGCGGGAGAACGTAAGGGTGACGGCCCGTACAGTCCGTATAGGTAGCCGTACAGTCCGCTGACCTGGGCTTTCGCGTCTCGGCGTATGGGTCGCGTAAGGGTCGTAAGGCTCTCCGTGCGAATAC
>CAWIFK010000013.1:0-21015 GCA_963835385.1 uncultured Actinomycetota bacterium | reverse complement strand
TTCGCATTCCCCCAACCACTCCCGCCGTCCGTCGGCCGGCGCCGGGCACCCCGCCGCCGTGCCGCGTACCGCGCGGCGCGAGAATGGCTTCGTTTCCCCGATGTGCGCCCCGGTCCGGGGCAGAGGAAGGATCGTGCAGTGGCTGAGTCTCGAGGGCAGGGCCCGCGCCGCGGCGACAAGCCGCGCGGAGCGGCGAGCGGCCGTGGCGGTGGAGCGCGCGGAGGTCCGGACGCCGGCGGTCGCCAGGGCGGTGCAGGTGCCCGCGGAGGCTCGCCCGGCCGGCCTGCTCGTGCCGGTGCTCCGGGCTCGCGCGAGCGCCGCCCCGACGAGCGGCGCGAGGAGCGCGTGCAGCGGGTGGACCAGGCCACCTACGACGGTCCGCCGCTGGCCGAGGACATCACCGGTCGCGAGCTGGGACGTGACGTCCTGCAGCAGCTGCGCGGCATGCCGGAGAAGCTGGCGACGCGGGTGGCACGCCACCTCGTGGCCGCAGCCCGCGTGCTCGACGAGGACCCCGAGACGGCGTACCGGCACACGCTGGCCGCCCGAGCCCGGGCGTCGCGGATCGCGATCGTCAGGGAGGCGTGCGGGGAGGCGGCTTACCACGCCGGTGAGTACGCCGAGGCGTTGGCCGAGCTGAGGGCCGCCAAGCGGATGAACGGCAACAACGACTACCTGGCCGTCATGGCCGACTGCGAGCGCGCGCTCGGTCGGCCGGAGCGGGCGCTGACCCTCGCGCAGAACCCGGCGGTCGCCGACCTGCCCGACGCCACCAAGGCCGAGATGACCATCGTGGAGGCCGGGGCCCGCCGTGACCTCGGCGAGTTCGACGGTGCCCTGCGCACCCTGGAGAACGCGCCGCTGCGGTCCCGCTCGCGCGAGGACTGGGTGGTGCGGCTGCGCTACGCCTACGCCGACACGCTGGTGGCCGCCGGACGCACCGACGAGGCCATCGAGTGGTTCCACCGGACGGTCGGTGTCGACGGCAACGAGATCACCGACGCCGCGGAGCGCGTCGCCGAGCTCGAGGGTCCGGGCACCGCCTGACGGGGCCGGCCGACCGCGAGCCGGATCTGCGCGGAGGCGGTCCACAGCAGCTGGTCGTCCCCAGGTGCACCCGCGTCCCTCGCGGACCGGGGCCCGCGACCCGATGCTGGGGGCGGAGGTGGTCCCCATGGCCCAGACCCCGCAGGAGAGCACAGTCAACGAGGTCGTGCTCACCGGACGCATCACGTCCGCTCCGCAGCACCGGGAGCTGCCCAGCGGCGACGTCGTCGTCGGGTTCCGGCTCTCGGTGCGGCGGCTGCCCACCCCGCTCGGGAAGGGCTCGAAGCAGACCTGCGACTGGGTGGACTGCGTGACCGCGGTGGCCCGGTGCCGTCGCGCGGTCCTGCGATGGGACGTGGGGGACCAGGTGGAGGTGCGCGGGGTGCTGCGGCGACGGTTCTTCCGTGGCGGTGGGGCGGCCGGCACCAGGCTCGAGGTCGAGGTCCTCTCGGCACGCCGGCGGGAGGGCGGACGGTGACCCGGTTCAGGCGTCGCGGAGGTCCCGCATCACCACGCCCATCCGCGGCTTGGGGGCGAACGACGTGGACTTGCGCGGCATCCGCCGGCCGCGGGCCGCAGCCTCCATCACCTGGTCCAGCACCGGGGGACGCACCGCCACGACCACGCCCGGCTGCCGTGTGGTGGCGTGCAGTGCCTGGTCCAGGCTGTGGTGGTAGCCGACCTGCTCCTCCGCCACGTGCCAGGCCGGCAGCAGAGTCTGGTGCAGCACCGCGGCGTCCACCTCGTCGGTGCGCCTGGTGCGCAGCACGGCCCAGGCCAGGCCGTCGCTGACCACGAACGCGGCGGTGTCCTCGTCGGTGACCGCACCCCAGCGGTCCAGCGCCTGCTCGCGGTCGGTGAACGTCTCCAGCACGTCGCCGCGCTCCTCGCAGAGCTCCGCGAGGTCCGAGAGGGTCACCGCGGCGACCGAGCGGTGGATCGGCCCGACCCGGAGGGGGTGGTCGTTCTGGTCGACGAGCATCGCGAGTCCGTAGTCCCAGGGCGACGCGCCCTCGGGGGCGGCGGGGTCACGCAGCTCGCGCTGCAGTGCCTGGTAGGCGGCGTAGCGGTGGTGCCCGTCGGCGATGAGGGCCCGGGTCGCGGCGATCTCGGCCGCCACCGACCGGTGCAGGTCCGGGTGCCGAGCCGCCCACAGCCTGTGGGAGCTGCCGTCGACGGCGACGAAGTCCGCGACCGGAGTCGTGTCGACCACCTGGTCGACGAGAGCGCGCAGCCGCTGCGTGCCGTCGTGGACGAGGAGGATCGGCTCGAGGTTGGTGCCGGTCGTGCGCATCAGCACCGTCCGGTCCTCCACGGGCCCGGGCATGACGTCCTCGTGCGGCAGCACCACCTGCTCGGACTCCTCGCGCAGCGCGACCAGACCGATGAGGCCCCGGACGGTGACCTGCTCGGCGGTGTACTCGTAGACGTAGAGCGCCGGACCGGGGTCGGCACGCAGGTAGCCGCGCCGTCGCCAGGACTCGAGCCGCTCGCGCACCGCCACGTAGGGCCGCTCGTACCTGCGTGAGAGGATCAGCCGCACGATGTTGTGCCGGTTCGCCTGCTCGAGGGAGCGCACCGTGTCGGCGTCCAGCACGTCGTACGGCGGGGAGATCACGCCGCCGAGGTCGCCCACGGTGTCGGCGTCGAACCGCAGCCCGTTGAACGGCGCGAGCCGGAACGGGCGGCGCCCGGCGGGCGGGCTGTCGTCGGGGGCGGCGGGCACCGCTGCATCGTACGAGGGTGCCGGAACCGACGAGGGAAGGTGGTCAGGTGCTGCAGGCGAGTGAGAAACCGTTGTGGGACCGCTACGACGTGGCGCTCCTCGACCTCGACGGGGTGGTCTATGTCGGACCGGACGCCGTCCCGGGTGCTCCCGAGCACCTGGAGCGGGCCGCCGAGGCGGGCATGCGCCTCGCCTACGTGACCAACAACGCCGCGCGCCCGCCGGCGGTCGTGGCGCAGCACCTGCGTGAGCTGGGCGTACCGGCGGCCGACGAGGACGTTGTGACGAGTGCGCAGGCGGCCGCGCGGCTGCTCTCCGAGCGGTGTGCGGCCGGTGCCGCGGTCTTCGTGATCGGCGGCGAGGGACTCTTCGAGGCACTGACCGAGCGGGGACTGCGGCCCGTGCAGTCGCTGGAGGAGAACCCGGTGGCGGTGGTCTCCGGCTACCACCGCGACCTGCGGTGGGGGACCGTGACCGACGGGGCGATCCTGGTGGCGGGAGGGCTGCCCTGGGTGGCGGCCAACACCGACCAGAGCGTCCCGACACCGCACGGACGCGGTCCCGGCAACGGCGTCCTGGTCGACGCGGTCGCCACGTTCACCGGTGCCTCGCCGGAGGTGGCGGGAAAGCCGCTGCCGCCGCTCTTCGAGGAGTCCGTGCGCAGGGTCGGCGGCCGCCGGCCGCTGGTCGTGGGTGACCGGCTCGACACCGACATCGAGGGGGCCACGCGCAGCGGCCTCGACAGCCTGCTCGTGCTGACCGGCGTGACGGGGCTCGCCGAGCTGGTCGCGGCGACACCCGACCAGCGACCGACGTACCTCTCCACGGACCTCGCCGGGATGGCGACCCCCCACGAGGCCCCACAGGTGGGCTCCGACGGCGTGGTGCACTGCGGCGAGGTCCGCGTGCAGGTGCATGAGGGTGCCGTGCAGGTGAGCGGGGACGGGGACGCCGAGAGCTGGTGGCGGGCGGTGGCCGTGGCGGCCTGGCAACACCTCGACGCGACCGGGGAGCGCGTCGTCGTGGACGACGTGCGCCCGCCCAGTAGCGTGAGCACACGACCGGCGACAGCCGGCGCGGACGACCCGGAGAGCGAGGACGCGTGAGCCAGATCCCGTCTGAGGAGATCACCGAGACCGGGCACGCCGGTGTCGACGCCGTCCTGGAGACGCTGCACGGCCTGGAGGAGCGCCCGGTCGGCGAGCACGTCGCGGTCTTCGAGGCGGCACACGAGCACCTCCGCGCAGCGCTCTCGGACGCCTCTGCCGCTCAGCACGACTGAGCCGTCGCAGCCGATGCCGCCGCGCCGCCTCCGGCTCGACGCCGAGCTGGTCCGTCGAGGGCTGGCCCGGTCACGCGAGCACGCCGGCGAGCTGATCGCCGCCGGGCGGGTCAAGGTGGCCGGCGTCCGGGCCACCAAGCCGGCGACCGGGGTCACCACCGACGTCGCCCTCGTGGTGGTCGAGGACCCGGACCGGCCCGACTACGTCTCGCGCGGGGGCCACAAGCTGGCCGGTGCCCTGGCTGCCTTCGGACCCCTCGGCCTCCGGGTGGAGGGCAGGCGCTGCCTCGACGCCGGCGCCTCCACCGGGGGGTTCACCGACGTCCTGCTGCAAGCCGGCGCAGCCGAGGTGGTCGCGGTGGACGTGGGCTACGGCCAGCTGGCCTGGTCGCTGCGACAGGACGCCCGCGTCGTGGTGCACGACCGCACGAACATCCGGGACCTCTCGCCCGACGTCGTGGGGGAGCCGGTCGAGGTGGTCGTCGGTGACCTGTCCTTCATCAGCCTCGTGCTCGTGCTCGACGCCCTGATCGCGGTGACCAGCGCCGCGGGCGACCTGGTGCTGATGGTCAAGCCCCAGTTCGAGGTCGGGCGCGACCGCGTGGGCAAGGGCGGGGTGGTCCGCGACGCCGAGCTGCGCGCCGACGCGGTGGCCGCCGTGGTCGACGCTGCCGGCCAGCGGGGCTGGACCGCCCGGGCCATCACCACCAGCCCGCTGCCGGGCCCCTCGGGGAACGTGGAGTACTTCGTGTGGTTGCGCCGCGGCGGTGAGGCCGCCGTCGGACGCCCCGAGATCGACGCCGAGGTGCGCCGTACGTCGGCGCTGGGGGCCCCGGATGAGAGGGTGGGCCGGTGACCGACGACGAGGCCCGGCGCGTCCTGGTGATCGCCCACACCGGCCGGGCCTTCGCCCGTGCGGTGGCGGGGAGGTTCTGTGCTGCGGTCGCCTCCCACGGCATCTTCGTGCGGCTGCTCGCCGACGAGGCCGCCGACCTCGACGAGCTCCCCGGGGTCGAGCTCGTCGACTCCGTCGGCGACGCGGCGGCCGGCTGCGAGGTCGCGGTCGTGTTCGGCGGCGACGGGACCCTGCTCCGCGCAGCGGAGATCACCCGGGAGCACGGCACCCCCCTGCTGGGCGTCAACCTCGGCCACGTCGGCTTCCTTGCCGAGGCCGAGCACGACGACATCGAGTCCACGATCAGCGCCGTGGTCCACCGCCGCTACTCCGCCGAGGAGCGGCTGACACTCCAGGTGCGCGTCTTCCGCGACAAGGAGCTGGTCGCGAAGACGTGGGCGCTCAACGAGGCCAGCGTCGAGAAGGCCGCCCGGGAGCGGATGCTCGAGGTCGTGGTGGAAATCGACGGCCGGCCCTTGTCGCGCTGGGGCGGCGACGGCGTCGTATGTGCCACGCCGACCGGCTCGACGGCGTACAGCTTCAGCGCGGGCGGCCCGGTGGTGTGGCCCGGCGTCGAGGCGCTGCTGATGACCCCGATCAGCGCGCACGCGTTGTTCGCCCGCCCGCTGGTGGTGGCCCCGACGTCGGTGCTCGCCGTCGAGGTGCTCGACCGCACCGAAGGCGCCGGCGTGCTGTGGTGCGACGGCCGGCGAACCGTCGACCTGCCGCCCGGCGCCCGGATCGAGGTGCGGCGCAGCTCCCGGCCGGTCCGGCTCGCCCGGCTGCACGAGGCGCCCTTCACCGACCGCCTGGTGGCCAAGTTCGACCTCCCCGTCGCCGGCTGGCGCGGCGCTGCGGAGCGGCGCCGGCGCAACGGAGGCGAGGATGCTTGAGGAGATCCGGATCCGCGACCTCGGTGTCATCGAGGAGTCGGTGCTCGAGCTGGGACCGGGCTTCACCGCGATCACCGGGGAGACCGGCGCCGGGAAGACCATGGTGGTCACCGCCCTTGGCCTGCTGCTCGGCGCGCGCTCGGACGCCGGCGCCGTGCGCACCGGCGCCCGCTCCGCCCGGGTGGAGGGCGCCGTGCGCCTGTCGCCGGACGCACCGTGGTCAGCCGGCCTCGCCGAGCAGGTCGACCGGGCCGGCGGGGAGCTCGACGACCAGGCGCTGCTCGTGGCCCGGCAGCTCTCCGCGGAGGGCCGTTCCCGCGCCTTCGTCGGCGGCTCGTCCTGCCCGGTCGGGGTGCTGGCGTCGCTGATCGACCCGCTGGTCGCCGTCCACGGCCAGTCCGACCAGCACCGGTTGCTCCAGCCGGCCGCGCAGCGCCGCGCGCTCGACCGGTTCGCCGGCGCAGTGACCGAGGCACTGGCCGAGGAGTTCTCCGCGCTGTACCACCGGCTGCGCGGGACCGAGGCGGAGCTGGACGAGGTGGTGGCGTCCGCGCGGGAACGGGCCCGCGAGGCGGACCTCCTGCGGTTCGGGCTCGCCGAGGTCGAAGCCGTCGCCCCTCGGCCGGGCGAGGAGGCAGAGCTGGCGGCCGAGGAGTCGCGCCTCGGCTTCGCCGACTCGCTCCGGGCCGCTGCGGAGCAGGCCCGCGAGGCGCTGTCCGCCGAGGACGGTGGGCCCGACGCCCTCGGTGCCGTCGCTGCTGCGCGGCGGTTGCTCGAGGGCGTCCGTGAGCACGACCCGGAGGTCGCGGCACTCGCCGACCGGCTCGCCGAGGTCAGCTACCTGCTCGCCGACGTCGCCGCCGACGTCGCCTCCTACGCCTCGGATCTCGACACCGACCCCGCCCGGCTGGCCGCGGTGTCGCAGCGGCGCGCCGCGCTGACCGCGCTCACCCGCAAGTACGGCGACACGGTCGAGGAGGTGCTCGCCTGGTCCGCTGAGGGCGACGCACGGTTGACCGCGCTCGACGGCACCGACGAGCGCATCGAGCAGCTGCGGCTGCTGCGCCGGCAGCTGCGCTCGGAGCTCGCCACGACCGCGGCCGAGCTCTCCGACCACCGGGCCGCAGCAGCCGGCCGCCTCGCCGAGGTCGTGACCGAGGAGCTGACCGCCCTCGCGATGCCGCACGCCGAGCTCACCGTCGCGGTCCACCAGGTCGACGACGCCGACGGCCTCGAGGTCGGCGGCCGCTCGGTGCGGTTCGGGCCGGGCGGCGTCGACGAGGTGGAGCTGCTGCTGGCCGCGAACCGCGGTGCGCAGCCGCGGCCGCTCGGCAAGGGCGCCAGCGGTGGCGAGCTCTCCCGGGTGATGCTCGCCGTCGAGGTGGCGCTGGCCGCCACCAACCCGGTGCCGACGTTCGTCTTCGACGAGGTCGACGCCGGTGTCGGCGGCAAGGCGGCCGTGGAGGTGGGCCGACGGCTCGCGATGCTCGCCCGGCATGCCCAGGTGCTGGTGGTCACGCACCTGCCCCAGGTCGCCGCGTTCGCCGACCAGCACGTTGTGGTGGTCAAGAGCAGCGACGGCTCGGTGACGACCTCGGGGCTGACCAGGCTCGACGAGGCAGGGCGGGTCCGGGAGCTGTCTCGGATGCTCGCCGGGCTCGAGGACTCCGACACCGCTCTCGCCCACGCCGAGGAGCTGCTGGCGACCGCGCAGCGTACCCGCGCCGTGTGAGCCGCCCCACGCCTTGGTGCGATGGCACGCCGAGGGTCGTCGCCGAAACGTTGCCCGGGCGTGTCATGCTGGCCGCGCCATGAAGTACCCCTCCCGTGAGACGCCGCTGGACAACCTGCCCGGGACCACCGGGACCGCCCGCGTCGACCGACGTACCCAGCTCGTCGTGCGCCGGCTCCGCCGCGGTGACATCGCCGTGATCGACCACCTCGACCTGGACCGTGCGAACGCCGAGGCACTCGTCGAGGCGGGCGCGGCCGCCGTGGTCGACGCCTCGCCGCTGATCTCCGGTCGGTACCCCAACCTCGGCCCCGACGTGCTGGCCCGCGCCGGTGTGCTGATGGTGGACGGCGTGGGACCCGAGGCGCTGCGGGCGATCCCCGACGGTGCGACCGTGCGGATCCACGAGGGCCAGGTGTACGTCGGCGAGGAGAGGGTCGCCACCGGGCGGGTGCTCACCGCCGACGACGTCGTCACGGAGATGGACCGGGCCCGCGGCGGGCTGCCCACCCAGCTGGAGAGCTTCACCCACAACACCACCGAGTTCCTCCGGCGCGAGCAGGACCTGCTGCTGCACGGGCAGGGTCTCCCGACGTTGCGGACGCCGCTCGAGGGTCGGTCGGTGGTCGTGGTGGTGCCCGGCTACGACTACCGCGAGGACCTGCGTCGGCTGCGCAGGTTCGTGCGCGAGCAGCGACCGGTGCTCGTCGGCGTCGACGGCGGCGCCGACGCGATCGTGGCTGCCGGGCACCGACCGGACATCGTGGTCGTGGGCGAGGCCGGTCTCGCTCAGGACGGCGGGCCCGCGGACCGGGTCGCCGTCTCCGACAAGGCGTTGCGCCTGGCCCGCGACGTGGTCGTGCACACCGACGCCTCGGGACGAGCGGTCGGCAGCGACCGGCTGGAACGCATCGGCGTGCGGACCCAGGTCGTGGGCACGTCGGCGACCACCGAGGACGCGGCGCTGCTGCTCCTGGACGGCTCCCGCGCCGCGTTGCTGGTCGCCGTCGGCACGCACGCGACCCTCGACGAGCTCCTGGACCGGCAGCGGGCCGGTCTGGCCAGCACCTTCCTGACCCGGCTGCGGATCGGGCCGAAGCTGGTCGATGCGAAGGCCGTGCACCAGCTCTACGCCGGGCGCGTGCGGATCTGGCACCTGGTCCTGGTCCTGCTCGCGGGCCTGGCCGCGTTGGCGGTCGCCATCGCCGCGACGCCGGTCGGCGCGGACTGGTGGCACTCGGTCGGCAGCGCCCTGGCGGACTTCTTCTCCTGAATCCAAGGACTCCTCACGTGATCTCGTTCCGTTACCACATCGTCTCGATCGTCTCGGTGTTCCTCGCCCTCGCGGTGGGCGTCGCCCTCGGTGGCGGTCCGCTGAAGGGAGAGGTGGACAACACCCTGGTCGACCAGGTCCAGGCGGACCGGAAGGCGAAGTCGGACCTGCGGCGGGAGATCGCCTCGCTCAAGGACGGCAACAGCTTCTCCGACGCCTTCGCCGACGGCGTCGCACCCGGGCTGGTGGGCAGCGCGCTCGAGGGCCGCAGCGTCACCGTGGTGGTGCTCCCGACGGCGAGCCAGTCGGAGGTGACCGAGCTGCAGGACATGGTCGCCACCGCAGGTGGATCCGTCGCGGGGGTCGTGCGGATCGGTGAGGCGATGCTCGACCCGGAGAACAAGCAGCTCGTCGACGAGCTCGGCAGCCAGCTGCTGGCGGGCGCCTCCGGCGTGACGGTGCCGCCGGACGCGAGTGGCTACGAGCGTGCCGGTGCCCTGCTCGCGCGCGCCCTCGGGACCGACGAGGCACCCGGGGGAGCGTCGGTGGACGCCACCGCCGAGAGCATCCTCGCGGGACTGTCCACTGCGGAGCTGATCTCGGTCGAGGGCGACCTGGAGCGGCGCGGCAGCCTGGTGCTGTTCGTCGCCGGCGCCGGGGCGGGCACGCTCGAGGAGCGGCAGGGCGCCAACAGCATCGCCACGACGCTCATCAGCGCGGTGGACGCCGGCACCGACGGGACGGTGGTGGCCGGGCCGATCCAGTCCGCGCGCCCCGGCGGGCTGGTGCGCGCCGTGCGCGACGACGTCGCAGCGGCCGGCGACGTCTCCACGGTCGACGTCCTGGGGCGTTCGGCCGGACGGGTGATCTCGGTGCTGGCCCTCGACGGGCAGAGCAGCGGTCAGACCGGTCACTACGGCGCGGTGGACGCAGCGGACGGAGCACTCCCCGGCGCCGCCGCCGGGGAGTGAGCGAAGCCCCCGCCGGGGTGTGGCGGCGGGCGCGAGCGGCGATCTCCTGTTAGGCTCGAACCCCGTGGACGTTCGATCGCGAGCCTCGCTCCGATTGCCGCTCCAGCGCCCCACCCACTCGACGCCACGGGAGTTCACTTGGCCGCACCGCAGCCGACCAAGCACGTCTTCGTCACCGGAGGCGTCGCGTCCTCCCTCGGCAAGGGGCTGACCGCCTCCTCGCTCGGCAGCCTGCTGAAGTCCCGCGGGCTGCGCGTGACGATGCAGAAGCTCGACCCCTACCTCAACGTCGACCCCGGGACGATGAACCCGTTTCAGCACGGGGAGGTGTTCGTCACCGACGACGGCGCCGAGACCGATCTCGACATCGGTCACTACGAGAGGTTCCTCGACACCGACCTGCAGGGGTACGCCAACGTCACGACCGGCCAGGTGTACTCCGAGGTCATCGCGAA
The DNA here is from genome assembly GCA_963835385.1 of uncultured Actinomycetota bacterium. Lineage (GTDB taxonomy): Bacteria > Actinomycetota > Actinomycetes > Propionibacteriales > Nocardioidaceae > Nocardioides_B. The sequence continues at coordinate 10,741 of CAWIFK010000013.1, read as the reverse complement.
GGAGCGACGCGGCGACTACCTTGGCGAGACGGTCCAGGTCATCCCCCACATCACCAACGAGATCAAGGAGCGGGTCCGCGCGATGGCCGGCCCCGACGTCGACGTCGTGATCACCGAGATCGGTGGCACCGTCGGCGACATCGAGTCACTGCCGTTCCTCGAGGCCGCGCGCCAGGTCCGTCACGACGTGGGCCGCGACAACTGCTTCTTCCTGCACGTGTCGCTGGTGCCCTACATCGGTCCCTCGGGGGAGCTGAAGACCAAGCCCACCCAGCACTCCGTCGCGGCGCTGCGCTCGATCGGCATCCAGCCCGACGCGATCGTGGCCCGCTCCGACCGCACCATCCCCGAGTCGATGAAGCGCAAGATCTCGCTGATGTGCGACGTCGACGAGGAGGCGGTGGTCAACGCCGCGGACGCCCCGTCGATCTACGACATCCCGAAGGTGCTGCACTCCGAGGGGCTCGACGCCTACGTCGTACGCCGCCTGAACCTGCCGTTCCGCGACGTCGACTGGACCCAGTGGGACGACCTGCTGCGTCGCGTGCACCACCCCACCGAGGAGGTCACCGTCGCGCTGGTCGGCAAGTACGTCGACCTGCCCGACGCCTACCTGTCGGTGGGGGAGGCGCTGCGCGCCGGAGGCTTCGCCCACGAGGCCAAGGTGAACCTGGTCTGGGTCCCCTCCGACGAGTGCCAGACGCACGAGGGCGCGGCGCGCCACCTCGCCGACGTCGACGCGGTCTGCGTGCCCGGCGGGTTCGGCATCCGCGGCATCGAGGGGAAGGTCGGCGCGCTGGAGTACGCCCGCACGCAGCGCATTCCCACGCTGGGGCTGTGCCTGGGACTGCAGTGCATGGTGATCGAGTTCGCCCGCAACGTCGCCGGCATCGAGGGGGCGGACTCGACCGAGTTCCACCCCGGCTGCAGCGAGCCGGTGATCGCGACGATGGCCGAGCAGCTCGACATCGTCGCCGGCGAGGGCGACATGGGCGGAACCATGCGGCTCGGCCTCTACCCGGCCGCCCTCAAGGAGGGCTCGGTGGTCCGCGCCGCCTACGGGGAGTCGAAGATCGACGAGCGGCACCGGCACCGCTACGAGGTGAACAACGCCTACCGGAAGCGGTTGGAGGAGGCCGGGCTGGTCTTCTGCGGGACCTCGCCGGACAACGAGCTCGTCGAGTTCGTCGAGCTCCCCCGCGAGGTGCACCCCTACTACGTCTCCACCCAGGCGCACCCCGAGCTGCGGTCGCGTCCGACCCGGCCGCACCCGCTGTTCGCGGGTCTGGTCGGGGCGGCCATCGACCGGCAACGCTCCCAGCGCCTCGAGATCGACGAGACCGCGCTCCGGCGCGCCGCCGCGGAGCCGGCATGAGCGAGCTGCGCGACAGCGCCGAGGAGTGGCCGGTCCACGAGGTCGAGCAGGTCTGGGACGGCGGCGCGCCGTTCCGGGTCCGCAGGGACGTGATCTCGGCACCGGCGGTCCCCGAGGAGCGGTTCAGCCGGCTGGTGCTGGAGCACCCGGGCGCGGTCGTGGTCCTCGCCGTGGACGAGGAGGAGAACGCCCTGGTGCTGAGGCAGTACCGGCACCCGGTGGCGCGACGGCTGGTCGAGCTGCCGGCCGGGCTCCTCGACAAGCCGGGGGAGGACCCCCGGGTCGCCGCCGAGCGGGAGCTGCGTGAGGAGGCGCTGCTGGTCGCCGAGCACTGGACGCACCTGCTGTCGACGTACAGCTCGCCGGGCCTGACCAGCGAGGTCATCCACCTCTACCTGGCGCGCGGGCTGCGGGAGGCACCGGACCGCGGCGACGGTTTCGAGCTGCACCACGAGGAGGCCGACATGACCTCCGAGTGGGTGCCGGTCGCCGAGCTGGTCGAGGGCTTCCTGGCCGGACGGCTGGCCGACGGGCCGCTGGGCCACGCGGTGCTGACCTACGTCGCCGGCGGGCACGGCCGACGCGCCGTCTGAGCGCGGCGCCGTCCCCGCCCTACACTCGCGAGATGATGGTCGGCGTGCCGGAGCAGGTCGGAGAGCAGCTGGAGAAGCAGGTGGGCGGTGCGCGCACCGGGGCCCTCCAGCGTGCCGTGCGCACCTACCTCGACCACCTCGTCGTCGAGCGCGGGCTGGCCGACAACACGCTCTCGTCCTACCGGCGCGACCTGCGTCGCTACGTCGGCTTCCTGGCCGGGTGCGGCATCGACGACCCGTCGCGTGTGGACGAGGCGGTCGTCACCGCGTTCCTGCGGGCGCTGCGGGAGGGCGACCCCGACCACCCGCCGCTGAGCGCAGGCTCCGCCGCCCGGACCGTGGTGGCGGTGCGCGGCTTCCACCGCTTCGCCCTCCGCGAGGGGATCACGTCGGTGGACCCCTCGGCCGCGGTGCGCCCGCCGGCACCGGCCAAGCGGCTGCCCAAGGCGCTGCCCCTGGCCGACGTGGAGCGGATCCTGGACGCGGCAGGCGCCCCCGGCACCGCCCTGGCGCTGCGCGACCGCGCGCTTCTCGAGGTGCTCTACGGCACCGGTGCCCGGATCTCCGAGGCGGTCGGGCTCGACGTCGACGACCTGGACCTGCAGGGACCGGGTGCCGGGGAGCCGGACAGACCGGCTCCCGGCGCAGTGCTGCTGCGCGGCAAGGGCGGCAAGGAACGGATGGTGCCGATCGGGTCCTTCGCCTGCGCGGCGGTCGAGGCGTACCTGGTCCGCGGTCGTCCCGAGCTCGCGGGCGTCGGCGGCGGCGTGCCGGCGCTCTTCCTCAACGCCCGCGGCGGGCGGCTGTCGCGGCAGAGTGCCTGGACGGTCCTGACCCGGGCTGCCGACCGCGCGGGAGTGAGCGCGGAGGTCTCGCCGCACACGCTGCGGCACTCCTTCGCCACCCACCTGCTCGACGGCGGCGCGGACGTCCGAGTGGTGCAGGAGCTGCTCGGCCACGCGTCGGTGACCACCACCCAGGTCTACACGCTGGTGACCGTCGACTCGCTGCGGGAGGTGTATGCCACCGCCCACCCGCGGGCCCGCGGCTGACCGCAGGAGCTCCTCCGGCAGACGACCGGGCGAATTGTCGACATGTCGTCGGCGCGCCTCCCGTCCCGACCTGCCCGCCGACGGTTCACTGGGGTCAGTCAGCCCGTGGCGGACCACCGGGTCCGCGCGACGAACGTCCCGCCGGCCAGAGAGGCAGCAGCGTGAACGACTTCGGAGCACGCCCGACCGGTCCCGGGGGCAGCAGCGCCTCCGAGATCCCCCCGATGATCCACCCGGGTCTGTACCGAACCGGCCAGGACGCGACGAGCGCGTCGCCGGGCGCCGCAGGCCAAGCCGAGCGGGTCAGCGAACCCCTTCCCTTCGCCCGGCCCGAGACCGCTGCGCCGTCCGCACCGGCGCAGGAGCTCGGCCCCACCGGCCGACCGATGCCGCACCTGCCCGAGCCGCGCCCGGTCAGCACGCACGGCAGCGCGCGCGTCATCGCGATGTGCAACCAGAAGGGTGGCGTCGGCAAGACCACCACCACGATCAACCTGGGCGCGGCGCTGGCGGAGTACGGCCGCAAGGTGCTGCTGGTCGACTTCGACCCGCAGGGCTCGCTGTCGGTCGGCCTCGGCCTGAACCCGCACGACCTCGAGCTGTCGATCTACAACCTGCTCATGCAGCGAGACGTCACCCTCGACGAGGTGATCGTCGGCACCAACGTGCCGGGCGTGGACCTGCTGCCCAGCAACATCGACCTGTCGGCCGCCGAGGTCCAGCTGGTCCAGGAAGTGGCTCGCGAGCAGACGCTGCAGCGGGTGCTCGCACCGGCGCTGTCGGAGTACGACGTCATCCTGATCGACTGCCAGCCCTCGCTGGGGCTGCTGACGGTCAACGCGCTCACCGCGGCGCACGGCGTCATCGTCCCGCTGGAGTGCGAGTACTTCGCGCTGCGCGGCGTCGCCCTGCTGAAGACCACCATCGACAAGGTGACCGAGCGGTTGAACCCCGGGCTGCAGATCGACGGGGTCCTCGGCACCATGTACGACGGGCGCACGCTGCACGGGCGCGAGGTCATGGAGCGGCTGGTCCAGGCCTGGGGCGACACGGTGTTCCACACCGTGATCAGGCGCACCGTGAAGTTCTCCGACTCCACGGTGGCCGGCGAGCCGATCACCAGCTACGCGAGCGCGTCGCCCGGCGCCGAGGCCTACCGTCAGCTCGCCAAGGAGGTGCTGGTCCGGTGCCTCGACGAGTGAGCCTGCCCACCGCCGACGACCTGTTCCGCCCGACCGTCGTCCCGGACCCCGACGACGGCGTCCGGGCGTCCGCGGACGGTGGTGCGGCAGCAGGAGCGGCCCCGACCCCCGACGCGACCACCGACAGGCCGGCGAAGGCCGCGGGGTCCGCGGGGTCCGCGGCCGAGCCGGCGGCCAGACGGGCCCCGAGCGGCCGGGTCCGCCACGACGAGAAGATGACCGTCTACGTCACCTCCGACGAGCTGCTCGACCTCGAGCACGCCCGGCTGGTGCTGCGACGCAACCACCGGCTCGCGGTGGACCGCGGCCGACTGGTGCGGGAGGCGGTGGCGATGGTGCTCGCCGACCTCGAGGAGCACGGCGAGGACAGCGCCCTGGTCCGCCGGCTGACCCAGGACTGACCCGGATGGACACCGACGAGGTGGCCGCCGGGCACGCGCGGGCCGCCGACCCGCCCGCGCCCGGCTTCGCGGTGCGGCTGGCCAACTTCGAGGGTCCCTTCGACCTGTTGCTGAGCCTGATCGCCAAGCACAAGCTGGACATCACCGAGGTCGCGCTCTCGCAGGTCACCGACGAGTTCATCGCCCACATCAAGCTCGCCGGGGACTCCTGGGACCTCGAGCAGACGTCGTCGTTCCTGCTGGTCGCCTCCACCCTGCTGGACCTCAAGGCTGCGCGGCTGCTGCCCCAGGGCGACGTCGAGGACGAGGAGGACCTCGCCCTGCTGGAGGCGCGGGACCTGCTGTTCGCCCGGCTCCTGCAGTACAAGGCGTTCAAGCAGGTGGCCGCGGTTGTCGAGCGGCGGATGGCCGGGGAGGTCCGCCGGCACCCGCGCGCGGTCGGTCTGGAGGAGCGGTTCGCCTCGTTGCTCCCCGAGGTGCTCATCGGCCTCGGGCTGGAGGAGTTCGCGGCGCTGGCGGCCCGCGCCCTGGCCCCCAAGCCGGTGCTCGAGCTGTCGCTGGCGCACATCCACGCGCCGACGGTCAGCGTGAAGGAGCAGGCGGTGCTCGTCGTGGACCGGCTGCGCCGGCAGGGCACGATGACCTTCCGCGTGCTGGCCGGCGACGCCGCGGACACGCTGACCCGGGTCGCCCGGTTCCTCGCGCTGCTGGAGCTGTTCCGGGAGGGCTCGGTCTCCTTCGACCAGGTGACACCGCTCGGCGAGCTGACGATCCGGTGGACCGGGGCGCGGGAGGGCGAGGTGGAGATCACCGACGAGTTCGACGGGGAGCCCGCAGGCGGGACGGCCGCTGCGGACGACGACGTACCGTCGGAGCCGACGCCGGCCCCCGGCCAGGACCACCACGAGGAAGCGCAGGAGCAGCCGTGAGCGAGCAGGACGACCGCCCCGAGGAGACCCTCGCGGTCCCGATCGCCGAGCTGCGTCCGGCGCTCGAGGCGGTGCTGATGGTCGCCGACCAGCCGTTGGACCACGTCTTGCTGGCCAGTGCCGTGGGCTATCCCCCCGACCAGGTCGTCGACGCCCTCCAGGGACTCTCCGCGGAGTACGCCGACCAGCGGCGCGGATTCGACCTGCGGCACGTCGCCGGTGGGTGGCGCTTCTACACGCGCGAGGAGTACGCCGCCGTGGTGGAGCAGTTCGTCCTCGACGGCCAGCAGGCCCGACTCACCCAGGCGGCGCTCGAGACGCTGGCCGTCGTCGCCTACAAGCAGCCGGTCAGCCGGGCGCGGGTCTCGGCGATCCGGGGCGTCAACGTGGACGGCGTGATGCGCACGCTGGTCGCCCGCGGGCTGGTCGCCGAGGCCGGCCAGGACCCGGAGACCACCGCGACGCTCTACCGGACCACGAGCTACTTCCTCGAGCGCATCGGGGTCACCTCCCTCGACGACCTTCCCGAGCTGGCCCCGTTCCTGCCCGACTTCGACGACTCCGCCGACCTCGACGAGGTCCTCGGCGGTCGCGAGACGGCGCGTTCCGAACCGGCCCCGAGCAACCCGAGTCCGACCGAACCGGCTCCGAGCGCCCCGGCCCCGGAGAGCGCCGGATGACACCGGAGCATCCCGCCCTCGACGACGAAGGCCTGATCCGGCTGCAGAAGCTGCTGGCCCAGTCAGGGGTCGCCAGCCGCCGCAAGTGCGAGGAGCTGATGCTCGCCGGCCTCGTCGAGGTCGACGGCGAGATCGTCACGCGGCTGGGCACCAAGGTGGACCCGCGCACTGCGGTGGTCCGTGTCGACGGGGCCCGGCTGCCGCCGATGAGCGCGCACGTGTACCTCGTCCTGAACAAGCCCCGGGGTGTCGTCTCCACGATGTCGGACCCGGAGGGCCGCCGTACCCTCGCCGACCTGGTGGCCGACCGGCCCGAGCGGCTCTTCCACGTCGGCCGGCTCGACACCGACACCGAGGGCCTGATCCTGCTGACCAACGACGGGGACTTCGCCCAGCGGGTGGCGCACCCGTCCTACGAGCTGGACAAGACCTATGTCGCCGAGGTGGAGGGCAGGCTCGAGCGCGCCACGGTCAAGCGGCTGCTCGCCGGGGTCACCCTCGAGGACGGTCCCGTCGAGGTCGGCGCCTGCCGGGTGGTGGAGGCGACCTCGAACCGGTCCATCGTCGAGCTCACCATCCACGAGGGCCGCAACCGGATCGTCCGGCGGCTGCTCGACGAGGTGGGGCACCCGGTGCGCCGGCTGACCCGCACCGTCATCGGCCCGGTCCGGCTTCAGGGCCTGCGCAGCGGGCAGCTGCGCGACCTGACCCGCGAGGAGCTGGGCACCCTCCTCGACGCCGCCCGCCTCTGACCCCACCCCGATTCGTCCGCGATCGCGAGCCGGTTTCACGCGGGGAGACAGCGCACGAATCGGGGTCGGGGAGCGGTTAGGGTCGTGCGGACGGCCGTGCGGCCAGAGGGAGGCAGGCGGTGGCGGTGCGTGAGGTCCCGATGAGCGGTGAGCAGGCGCCGGTCGAGGGACCTGTGCTGGTGGTCGGCGCCGGGCTGCTCGGCACCTCGATCGGCCTGGCGCTGCGACGGGTGGGAGTCGAGGTCGCACTGAGCGACCTGGCGGCGGACAACGTCAGGTTTGCGACCGGTCTCGGCGCCGCCAGCCACACCGCCGCCGAGGTGGCCGGGCGTGCCGCGCTGGTCGTCGTGGCCGTGCCGCCGGACCAGATCAGCGCCGAGGTGGTGCACGCGCTCCACGAGCATCCAGGAGTGGTGAGCGACGTCGGCAGCGTCAAGGCCGGACCGCTCGCGGAGGTACGCGGCCAGGTCGACGCCGCCGCGCTGCGCCGCTACGTGGGCGGCCACCCGATGGCCGGCAGCGAGCGCTCGGGGCCCTTCGCGGCCTCCTCCTCCCTCTTCGACGGCCGACCGTGGGCGGTGGCCGCGCACGCCGACGCCGCCCCGGCCGCGGTCGACGCGGTCACCGCGCTGGCGCGGACCTGCGGCGCCACCCCGGTCGCCATGAGCCCCGAGGAGCACGACGCCGCGGTCGCGCGCACCTCGCACCTGCCGCACCTGCTTGCCGCCCTGGTGGCCGGCCGGCTCGCCGACGCGCCGCGCGAGCATTTGGCGCTCTCGGGCCAGGGGATCCGCGACGTGACCCGCGTGGCTGCGGGGGACCCGCGCCTGTGGCAGCAGATCGTCACGGCCAACCGCACCGCGCTGACAGCGCTGCTGGGCGAGGTGCGCGCGGACGTCGACACGCTGCTCGGGGCACTCGCGACCGGCGACCGGGAGGCGGTGGCCGTCGTCCTGGACCGCGGGGTGGCCGGCACCGCCGCGATTCCAGGCAAGCATGGTGGTCCGGTGCGTCCGGACACGTCGTTGTTCGTAGCGGTGCCGGACCATCCCGGAGAGCTGGCACGGCTGTTTGCGGACGCCGGCGAGATCGGCGTCAACATCGAGGACATGCGGATCGACCACGACCCGGGGCGTCCGGTCGGGCTCGTGGAGCTGTACGTCGCCGCTGACGTGGTGGAGCACCTGCTGACCTCGCTGGCCGACCGGGGCTGGACGGCGCACCGGTAGGCTACGGCGCGTCATCCGCCGGTCCGACGGGATCCGGCGGGGTGCTCAGGGATTGTGGAAGGCAGGGTGCACTGTGGGTGTCGAGACCGTCGTGATCGCGATGGACGGCCCGTCGGGCTCGGGGAAGTCGAGCACCGCCCGGGGGGTCGCCCGCCGGCTCGGGCTGCGCTACCTCGACACCGGCGCGATGTTCCGGGCGATGACCTGGTTCCTCCTGCAGCGGGGCGTTGACGTCGAGGACGCGGCGGCCGTGGCGGCGCTCGTCGACGCCCCGGTGCTCGTCTCCGGCACCGACCCGAGCGCTCCGGCGATCACCGTCGACGGCGTGGACGTCGCGGGTCCGATCCGGGACCAGGACGTCACCGCCGCCGTCAGCGCGGTCAGCGTGGTGCCGCAGGTCCGGGCCAGGTTGCTGCGCGAGCAGCGCGACATCATCGGTTCCGGCGGGATCGTGGTCGAGGGGCGCGACATCGGCACGGTGGTGGCCCCCGACGCGGCGGTCAAGGTGTACCTGACGGCCGACCCCGAAGCCCGGGCTCTCCGCCGTACCGCCGAGCTGGCCGGGACGACCGTGGAGGCCACCCACGCCGACCTGATCCGCCGCGACCGCATCGACTCCGGGCGCACCGCCGCTCCGTTGACGATGGCCGACGATGCCCACCACCTCGACACCACCGACCACACGCTCGACGAGGTCGTCGACCAGGTCGTCGCCCTCGTCGAGGACGCCGTGGGGGAGCGGGTGGCGGGGCGGGCATGACCGGGCGCGCCCCGATTCGACTTCGAGCACGGCGCTCCACGACACTGGGACCATCAGTCCGCTGAACCGGCCCGGCCCGGCGTACGCCGCGCGAGGGCCGGCGTGCGGAACAGATGGGCCGAGCAGTTGGTTGAGCACAGGGCGTGCACCGGGCCGCACCTGTCGACCGGTTGCCCCCGACCACCGACAAGGACGGCCGCGTCAGCCGCGGCCTCCCGTGAAGGATCCGAGAATGAGCACCGAGCCACTGTCCGCCGAGGTGGGCGCCACTGCGCCGACCCCCGTGCTCGCCGTCGTCGGCCGCCCCAACGTGGGCAAGTCGACCCTGGTGAACCGGATGATCGGCCGCCGCGAGGCGGTCGTGCAGGACGTGCCTGGGGTGACCCGGGACCGGGTCTCCTATGACGCCGTCTGGAACGGGCGCGCGTTCACCGTCGTCGACACCGGCGGCTGGGACCCGGACGCGCGCGGCCTCGCCGAGCGGATCGCTGCGCAGGCGCAGATCGCGGTCGGCATCGCCGACGCCGTGCTCTTCGTGGTCGACGCCACCGTCGGGATCACCGACGCGGACGAGGCGGTCGTGAAGATCCTGCGCAAGTCCGGCAAGCCGGTGGTCCTGGCCGCCAACAAGGTGGACGACCAGCGCACCGAGGCGGAGGCCTACGGGTTGTGGAACCTCGGGCTGGGGGAGCCGTACCCGGTCTCGGCGCTGCACGGCCGTGGGTCCGGCGACATGCTGGACGCGATCCTGGCCGCGCTCCCCGAGACCCCGGCGGAGTCGCTGGATCCGGTCGGCGGACCGCGCCGGGTGGCGATCGTGGGGCGGCCGAACGTCGGGAAGTCCTCGCTGCTGAACAAGCTGGCGCGCGAGGACCGGGTGGTCGTCGACAACGTCGCCGGCACCACCGTCGACCCGGTCGACGAGCTGGTCGAGCTCGGCGGTCGCACGTGGCGCTTCGTCGACACCGCCGGCATTCGCAAGCGGGTCAAGGAGGCGTCCGGGCACGAGTATTACGCGAGCCTGCGCACCCACGGCGCCGTTGAGCGGGCCGAGGTGTGCGTGGTGGTGGTGGACGGATCGGCGCCGATCTCCGAGCAGGACCTGCGGATCATCACCTCCGTCGCCGAGGCCGGCCGGGCGCTGGTGGTCGCGTTCAACAAGTGGGACCTCGTCGACGAGGAGCGCCGCTACTACCTCGACCGTGAGGTGGAGCGCGACCTCGTGCGAGTCCAGTGGGCGCCGCGGGTGAACATCACCGCCCGCACGGGCTGGCACGTCGACAAGCTCGTGCCCGCGCTCGACGCGGCGCTCGAGGGCTGGGACACCCGCGTCGGCACCGGTGCTCTGAACTCCTTCCTCGGCCGGCTGGTCGCCGAGCACCCGCACCCGGTCCGGGGCGGCAAGCAGCCGAAGGTGATGTTCGGCACGCAGGTCTCCACCGAACCGCCGACGTTCGTGCTGTTCACCTCGGGCAAGCTGGAGGACGGCTACCTGCGCTACGTCGAGCGTCGGCTTCGCGAGGAGTTCGGCTTCGTCGGTACGCCGATTCACCTGCAGCAGCGGCCGCGGGAGAAGCGCAAGCGCTGACCGTGCGACGCCGCCCTCCGGGTCGATTCGGAGGGACGGCAACCGTGCGATAAGGTTCAACCCGCCTCGGCAACGGGGCTTCGGGCTGTGGCGCAGCTTGGTAGCGCACTTGACTGGGGGTCAAGGGGTCGCAGGTTCAAATCCTGTCAGCCCGACCAAAAAACCGGCTCTGACCTGCGG
>CAWIFK010000012.1:0-62310 GCA_963835385.1 uncultured Actinomycetota bacterium | reverse complement strand
CCGTGGCGACAGAGAAAACACTAGCCACAGCCGCGGAGGCATGCAAATCGAGCAGGGGTGCTCCCGGTCACAGGCGCCTCGCCTGCCCCATGACCAGCCATCGGCGCCGGCGCCGCCGCCGCGGTCGCCGCTACGGTCCGGCTGTGCTTCCGGGCGCCTTGCAGCGCCCCGAGGAACAGCGGCGCCCCGCGGCCGACGGAACGGGAGCGGGGCGCAGCGGGGTCCGGGCGGAGCCCGGAGCGGGCGGTCGGTGGGTCAGCTGAGCGCCGAGCCCTGGCGGTACTCCTGGAACGACTCGTTCCAGTCGCCGTAGCCGTTGGTCAGCGTCATGTGGCGGTTGCTGCCGCGCACGTCGACGACGTCACCGCGCTTGGTCATCTTGTAGAGCCACGCGGCGTCGTTGGTGCTCATCCCGACGCAGCCGTGGCTGACGTTCTCACTGCCCTGCGACCCGACCGACCACGGGGCGGCGTGCAGGAACTCTCCGGAGTACGTCACGCGCATGGCGTACTCGACGTCTTCGATGTTGTAGTACTCCGGGTCGTCCGGCGAGATACCGGTGGTCGCGGCATCCATCCGCTTGCTGCGGAACTTCTCGATGATCACCTTGGTGCCCGACCGGGTCGCGAATCCGTCCTTGCCGGCGCTGACCGGGACCGTCCGCAGCAGGGTGCCGTTGCGGAAGACCCGCATCTTGTGCGTGGCGATGTTGACCTTGCTGACCATGGCGTCCCCCACGTGGAAGGACGTCGTCCGGCTGAGCTGGCCGAAGATCCCGTTGCCGGCGGGGATGCTGTTGATGTCGGCGTTCACCGTGACGTCGGTGCCGGGCTTCCAGTAGGACTTGGGGCGCCAGTGCACCTCCTGGTCGCTGATCCAGTGCCAGGCGCCGACCTGGCGCGGGCTGGACTCGACCGACAGGTGCTTCTCGATCGCTGCCCGGTCGGAGACCGGCACGTCGAAGGTGACGATCACCGGCATCCCCACCCCGACGGTCTCACCGTCCAGCGGCGCGATGCTCGGGTAGGTCTGCTGGTCCAGCGTCAGGTCCTCGGTGCGGAACGAGACCTTCTCGGCCTTCTCCAGCCCGTTCTCGTCGACGGCGACCGCCCGCACCGTGTAGCGCATGCCCGGCTCGAGCCGCTGGTCCGAGGACCACACGGTGTCCTGCTCGGAGAGCGTCCCGGCGAGCTTCTGCCGGTCCTGGCCGAACACGACCCGGACCTTCTCGAAGGTGCCCTCCTCGGCGGTCAGCTCGATCCGCTGGTCGACCGGCACGCCCTTGCGGGCCCCGGGGAGGTTGTCGCTGATCGAGGCGACCGAGGTGGCCGGAGCCGTATCGGTGGCTTCGGCCGACGGACTGGCGCTGCCGGACGCGCTGCCCGAGGCGGCCGGTGCGGCAGCCGGTGCAGCGGCGTCCTGGGCACCGGCGGTGCATCCCGCGAGCGCGAGCGAAGCGACCGCGACGCCGACGAGCGCGGCGCTGCGGTGGGCCCGGACGGGCAGGGAGGTACCGGGACGGTGGAGCATGAGATCCCCTCGTAGAGCAAGACTGGCGCTTTCGAGGGTAACAACCGGTACTGAGCAAGCACGTATTCCGCCGGGTGTCGACGGTCACGTCGACGGGTGCCCGCCGGCTCCGGCTCCGGGTCCGGCGGACCGGCGGCCCCAGCACCGGCCCACGGTCCGCGGTCCGCGGTCCGCGGTCCGCGGGCGTCAGTGTGCGTGCTCGCCGATGTAGTACTCGTAGATCCAGCCGCACAGGGCCACGGAACCGAACCCGAACCCGACGATCACCATCCACCACTGCCCCATGGCCACCGCGAACACGATGATGCCCAGCGTGGCGGCGCACCACAGCGGCCACCAGGAGTGCGGCGGGAAGAAGCCGAGCTCTCCGGCGCCGTCGGCGACCTCGGAGTCGTTGCGGTCCTCTGGCCGGGGATCCATCCGGCGAGCATGCGCCCACAGGTAGAAGGTCACCAGCAGGGCCAGCAGGAACGTCATGGTCAGTGCGGAGGTGCCGGTCCAGTCGTAGCTGAGGAACCAGTAGGCGGGTGCCACCAGCCCGAAGAAGACCGTGCAGATCGCGAAGAACCACGCTTCGGCCTTCATCGCTGCTCACCATCCTTGTGGGTGTCGTCGTGGCCCTGGGTCTGCCCGAGCGCCTCCTCGCGGCGCGCGACGTCGGGTGCGTCGACCGAGTCGCGCTCGCCCAGCGAGGCGTTCTGCTCCATCTCCAGCGCGGCGACCTCGGGGTGGTGAAGGTCGAACGCCGGCGACTCGGAGCGGATCCGCGGGATCGACACGAAGTTGTGCCGCGGCGGCGGGCTCGAGGTCGCCCACTCCAGCGAGCGGCCCCAGCCCCAGGGGTCGTCGCGCTCCACCATCGGGCCGTTGGCGGACCGGTAGACGTTGAGCAGGAACGGCAGGGTGGAGGCGCCCAGCAGGAAGGCACCGACGGTGGACACCTGGTTGAGCGTGGTGAACCCGTCGCTGGCCAGGTAGTCGGCGTACCGACGCGGCATGCCCTCCACGCCCAGCCAGTGCTGCACGAGGAACGTGGTGTGGAAGCCGATGAACAGCAGCCAGAAGTGGATCTTGCCCAGCCGCTCGTCCAGCATCTTGCCGGTGAACTTGGGCCACCAGTAGTAGAAGCCCGCGAACATCGCGAACACCACGGTGCCGAAGACGACGTAGTGGAAGTGGGCCACCACGAAGTAGGAGTCGTTGAGGTGGAAGTCCAGCGGCGGGCTGGCCAGGATGATGCCGGTCAGGCCGCCGAACAGGAACGTCACCAGGAAGCCGATCGACCACAGCATCGGGGTGTCGAACGAGATCGAGCCGCCCCACATGGTGCCGATCCAGTTGAAGAACTTCACCCCGGTGGGCACCGCGATCAGGAACGTCATGCCGGAGAAGAACGGCAGGTCCACCGCGCCGGTCACGAACATGTGGTGCGCCCACACCGCGGCGGACAGGACCGCGATCGAGATGGTCGCGGCGACCAGGCCGACGTAGCCGAACACCGGCTTGCGGCTGAACACCGGGAGGATCTCGGTGATGATGCCGAAGAACGGCAGCGCGATGATGTAGACCTCGGGATGGCCGAAGAACCAGAACAGGTGCTGCCACAGGATCGGTCCGCCGTTGGCCGCGTCGAACACGTGAGCACCGAGCATCCGGTCGGCCTCGAGCGAGAGCAGCGCGCCGGCCAGGATCGGGAACGCGATCAGCACCAGCAGGCTGGTGACCAGCGTGTTCCACACGAAGATCGGCATCCGGAACATCGTCATGCCCGGGGCCCGCATGCAGATGATCGTGGTGATGAAGTTGACCGCGCCGAGGATCGTGCCGAGACCGGCCATCCACAGGCCCATGATCCACAGGTCACCGCCGACGCCCGGTGAGCGCACCTCCGTCGACAGCGGCGTGTAGGCGTACCAGCCGAAGTCGGCGGCGCCCTCGGGGGTCAGGAAGCCGAAGGCCGCGATCAGGCCGCCGAACAGGAACAGCCAGTAGCTGAACATGTTCAGTCGCGGGAACGCGACGTCGGGAGAGCCGATCTGCAGGGGCATGATCACGTTGGCGAAGCCGAAGAACAGTGGCGTCGCGAACAGCAGCAGCATGATCGTGCCGTGCATGGTGAACAGCTGGTTGTAGACCTCGTCGCTGACCACCTGGCTGCCCGGGAAGGCGAGCTCGGACCGGATCAGCAGCGCCATGATGCCGCCGATCAGGAACCACATGAACGAGGTGGTCAGGTAGAGCTTCCCGATGATCTTGTGGTCGGTGGTGGTGGCGACCCGGACGATCTGCTGGCCCAGCGTGCGGGGCCGCGGGCGTGCGGGGGTCGAGGCGGTGCGGGCTGCGGTGGCGCTCACTGTGCGTCCTCCGAGGTGAGATCGTCGTCCTGGACTTCCTCTTCCAGGCCGACCTTGGCGTCGACACCCTCACCACCGACCGCTCGGCCGACCTGGCCGCGCTCCTGGAGCGTGCGGAGGTAATCGGCGTACCGCTCGGGCGAGACCACCTCGACGTCGAACAGCATCCGGGAGTGGTAGGTGCCGCACAGCTCTGCGCAACGGCCCTTGAAGGTGCCCTCCTCGGTCGGCGTGAACGAGAAGGAGTTGTTGCGGCCGGGCACGACATCCATCTTGAACAGGAACGCCGGCACCCAGAAGGAGTGGATGACGTCGGGAGAGGTCAGCGTGACGTCGATGCTCTCGTCGACGGGCAGGACCAGCTTCGGCCGGTCGCCGGTCGTGCCGCCCTCGTAGACGTCCGTCTGGCCGTCGAGGGCGTCGTCGCCGATGTAGTTGAACGACCAGGACCACTGGTAGCCGACGACCTGGATCTGGTGGTCGCCGGGCACGTCGTCGCCGTCCTTGCTCGCGGCCGGCGCGAGCACCTGGTTCTGCACCGTCACCGTGAAGTAGAACAGCACCAGCACGATGATGATCGGCGCAACCGTGTAGAGGATCTCGATCGGCAGGTTGTAGCGCGTCTGCACCGGGACCTCGTCGTCGTGGCGACGCCGGAACGCGAACACTGCGTACAGGATGAGGCCCCAGACGAGGACGCCGATGATCAGGGCCGCGATCCAGGCGCCGTGCCACAGGTCGAAGGTGTACTCCGCCCGGTCGGTCGCCGGCTCGGGCAGCGCGAACCGCTTGATCTGTGCCTGGTCCTCGGCCGAGCAGGCGCCCACGGACAGCATCCCGACGGACACGACGGTCCACAGGGCGGCCTTCCGCAGGCGAGGGGGGAGTTGCAGACCCACGAACGAGCCTCTCTCTCAGAACGGCGGACAGCCTGGAGCCTACTACTGCGTCATGAGCGTTCCGCGGCCAGGTGGGCCGGTAGTTTCGCCGTCGTGACCTATCCGACGGGCTACCTCGACACTGCCTCGAGCGAACCGCTGCATCCTGTTGCCCGGGAGACCCTGCTGGCATGCCTGGAGCAGGGGTACGCCGACCCTTTGCGGCTGCACGGGCCGGGCCGCAACGCCCGTCTGCTCCTCGACAACGCGCGAGAGGTCACGGCGGGCCTGCTCGGGGTCCGCACCGACGAGGTCAGCTTCACCTCCTCCGGCACCGTCGCGGTCCACCTGGGCCTGCTCGGGCTGCTGCTCGGCCGGGCGCGGACCAGCCGCCGGCTCGTGCACTCGGCGGTCGAGCACTCGGCCGTCTTCAAGGCCGCGGAGTGGTGGGCCCGCGAGCACGGCGGTACGGCGGACGTGGTCGGCGTCGACGCCCGCGGCCGGGTCTCCCCCGACGACGTGGTGACCGCCCTCGACCGGGACCCGACCGGGGTGCTCGCGGTGCAGTCGGCCAACCTGGAGGTCGGCACGGTGCAGCCGGTCGCCGCCCTCGCCGCCGCCGCGGCCGCCCGGGAGGTGCCGCTGTTCGTCGACGCGGCGGCGTCGGTGGGCCGCACGGACCTGCCCTCCGGCTGGGCCGCGGGCGCCGCCTCGGCCCACAAGTGGGGCGGGCCGGCCGGGGTCGGGCTGCTGCTGGTGCGCAAGGGCGCCCGGTGGCGGGCGCCGTTCCCCACCGACGACCGGATCGACCCCCGCGTCGCCGGGTTCGAGAACGTCCCGGCCGTCCTCGCGGCGGCCGCGGCGCTGCAGGCCGTGCTGGCCGAGCGCGACGTGGTGGGCGCGCGGCAGGCGGCGCTGGTCGACCGGATCCGCGCCGGCGTGGCCGCCGAGGTCCCCGACGTCGACGTCGTCGGCGACCCGGTCGAGCGGCTCCCCCACGTCGTCACGTTCTCCTGCCTCTACGTCGAGGGCGAGTCGCTGGTGCGCGAGCTGGACCGACGTGGCTTCGGGGTGTCGTCGGGCTCGGCGTGCAGCGCCTCGACGCTCACGCCCTCACACGTGCTCGCCGCGATGGGCGCGCTCACGCACGGCAACGTGCGGGTGTCGGTGGGGCGGGACACGACGGAGGCCGACGTGGACGAGTTCCTGGCCGTGCTCCCCGGGGTCGTCGCGGGGCTGCGCCCCTGACTCAGCGCAGCCGGCGCACGACGTACCGAGGAGTGCCGTCCGCGGCGGTGTCCTCCCCGACGTACTCCTGGCCCCGCATCCGGCACCAGGCGGGCACGTCGGGCCGGGCGGCGGGGTCGTCGGCGACCACCGCGACCAGCCGTCCGACGGGCAGGTCGCCGATGTGGTTGCCGAGCCGGATGACCGGCAGCGGGCAGCGCAGCCCGCGGCAGTCCAGCTCGACGTCGACGTCCACGGCGTGGCTCAGGGCCGCGGCGTCTTCACGTGGGCGGCCACCTCGGCGGCCGCCTCCTCGCCGTAGGTCTCCGCACAGCGGCGGATGAACGCCTGCTGGTGCAGGGCGTACTCCTGGGTGCCGATCCGCTCGACGACGTAGACCGCCAGCAGGCAGCCGACCTGCGCGGCTCGCTCCAGGGACAGGCCCCACTCCAGAGCCGCCAGGAAGCCCGCGCGGAAGGCGTCACCGACACCGGTCGGCTCCACCTTGTCGATCTCGGGGACGGCGGGCACGTGGATCGGGTCCTCGCCCCGGCGCTCGACCCGGACGCCGTCGGCGCCGAGGGTGACCACCTTGGTGCCGACCCGGTCCAGGATCTCGTCGGCCGACCAGCCGGTCTTCTTCTCGATCAGCGCGGACTCGTACTCGTTGGCGAACAGGATGGTGGCCCCGTCGATGAGCTCGCGGATCAGTTCGCCGTCACCGAAGGCGAGCTGCTGGCTCGGGTCGGCCAGGAAGCGGTAGCCCCGCTCGCGACACTCCTGGGTGTGGCGCAGCATCGCGTCGGGGTCGTTGGGCGCGACCAGCACGTAGGTGACCTCGCCGACCCGGTCGGCGATCGGCTTCAGCTCGATCTCCCGGGCCTCGCTCATCGCGCCGGCGTAGAAGGAGGCGAACTGCGCCATGTCGGCGTCGGTCGTGCAGACGAAGCGGGCCGTGTGCCGGGTGTCGGAGACGTGCACCGACTGGCAGTCGACGTGGTGACGCTCGAGCCAGGAGCGGTACTCCGCGAAGTCCTCCCCCACCGCACCGACCAGCACCGGACGCAGTCCGAGGTTGCCCAGACCGAAGGCGATGTTGGCCGCGCAGCCGCCGCGCCGCACCTCGAGGTCCTCGACCAGGAACGACACCGAGAGCTTGTCGAGCTGCTCGACGACCAGCGAGTCGGAGAACTTGCCGGGGAAGGACATGAGGTGGTCGGTGGCGATGGATCCAGTGACGAGCAGGGACACGGGAGAGCCTCACGGGAGTCGCCCACCGTCTGGAGGGCCGTTGGTCGGGACACGCGCAGACTACCGCCCGGTACCGCTCGGAGTACCGGTCGGTAATCCATAGCGTGGCCCCATGAGCTACCACCGACTGGCGTACGACGACGCCGCTACGCCGGCCCAGATGACGGCGGACTGCCGCGTGGTGCGCGCCCTGCTCCGGCCGGCGCCGAGCATCCGGTACGAGGACTACCCGCGTGAGGTGCCGAAGCCGGCGATCGACGTCAGTGACGCCGCGCGCCGGCTCGCGTCGGCCCTGCACCTGCACCTGGACTGAGCCGCCGCTCCCTCAGCGCACCCGGTAGATCGCCCCCGGTCCGAAGATCGGCCCGGTCACGTGGACGGCACGCCCGCGCCCGGCCACGACCGCCCCGGGCAGGTGCACCCGGCCGGCAGCGAGCTCGTGGCGCGAACGGTCCCGGGCGATCCGGATGACCGCGCCCTCGTCCGAACCGGGGACGGGCGGGTCGGCCTCGATCGCCAGCCAGCCGAGCTTCGACAGCTCGGCCACGAACAGGCCGGCGTGACGCATGTCGAGCGACACGACCGAGGTGAGACCGTCGGCGTAGCGCCGGCACGCTCCGCGGAAGGGCTTGGCCGGGCGGCAGACGGCGCCGTGTGCGCCGGGCGCGACCCGCCACACCTCGGCGGTTCCGGGAGTGCCCGGGAACCCGCGCAGCTCACCGATGTAGACGGCTCCGCCCGGCCCCATCGTCACCGACGTCGTGACCGCCTCCGCCTTCAGCCGCGGCGGTAGCGGGTCGGGGCCCGTCTGCAGATCGGCGGGGACCCGGACCACGCGCGGCTTGACGCGCGCGACGAGCCGGATCCGGCCGTCCGGCCAGACCCGGGTCACAGCGTTCGCACCGGCGTCGGCGACCAGCATCGTGTTCCGCGGCCCCACCGCGACGTTGTACGGGTTGCTGTCCCCCGGCTCGTTCTCGAGGTCGAAGGGGTCGGGGTGCCGGGCCGCCCACCGGCCGATGTCGGCGACCTTGTGGCGCGTGCCGCCCTTGAACCGGAACAGGGTCGCGGACCCCCTGCCCTCGTGGCCGGTGGTCAACGCCCACACGGACCTGTCGTGCCCGACCGCGACCGAGGCCGGGAACTCGGTCGGGACGTGCCCGAGGGTGCGGAGCCGGGTCACCGTGCCGTGCCCGGCGACGACCCTGCTGATCCGGCCGCCGGTCTCGGCGACCGCGCCCTTGCCGTTCGGGCCGAAGTCGAGTCCGCGCGGACCGTTCAGGCCGTCGACCCGTGCCGCGGCACTGCGGGGGGCACCGGTCGCCCCGGTGGCGCCGGCGGTCACCGCGGTCACCGCAAGGGCGGCGGAGACGAGGCCGGCGCAGGCGACGGCCAGCGGACGAGCTGTGGTCATGAGAAGACCTCCTGGTGCCGAGCGGTGCGGGGAGGACGGTCCCCCTGCTCGTCCCACCAGCGAAGCGGAGCGGCACGGCAGCGGCCATGGCCGACGAGGGCCGCCCTCCATCGGCGAGCGGACCATGGAAACCATGACGAGCGCCCCGGATACGCGCGAAACCCGCCCCACCAGCGGTGGGACGGGCCTCGATGCGTCGTCGGGTCCCCTCAGCGCACCTGGTAGATCGCCCCCGGCCCGAAGATCGGACCGCTGGCGAAGGCGTTGCCGCGCGGGCCGACGCTCACGCTGCCGGGCAGGACCACCTTGCCGGGGCTGAGCTCGCGCCGGATGCTGCGGTCGTGGCCGATCCGGATGACCGCGCCGACCTCGGAGCCGGGAGCCGGGGTCTCGGCCTCCAGCGCCATCCAGCCCATCTTCGACAGCTCGGCGACGTAGAGGGAGCCGCCGCGGCCGGTGTCGAGGTCGACGACCGAGGTCAGCCCGTCGGCGTACCGCTTGCAGGCGCCCTTGTTCGGACGAGCCGGGTTGCACACCGCACCGGTCGTCCCGGGCCGGACCCGCCACACCTGGGAGTCGCCGGGGAACGCGGGACCTCCCCGCAGCTCACCGATGTAGACCGAGCCGTCCGGGCCCACGGTGACCGAGGTCGTCACGGCCTCGCTCGGGACGGCACCGGCACCGGCACCGGCAGGCGCGTCGGGCGGCTCGACCATGCGCGGCTTCACCTCGGCGACCACCCGGACACGGCCGTGCGGCCCGACCTGCAGCACCGAGTTGTTGGCCGCGTCGGCGACGTAGGCCCGGCCGTCCGGACCGACCGCGACGCCGTACGGGTTGCTCTCGGACGGGTTGCCCTCGAGGTCGAACGGGTCGGGGTGGTGCCGCGCGACCCAGGCGGAGATGTTGCGGACCTTCGCCGGCTTGTGCCCCCCAACCTTGCGAAACAGCGTGCCCGAGGTGGCCCCCTCGCCGCCGACGGTCAGCACCCACACCGACCGGTCGGCGCCGACCGCCACGGACGGGGCGATGAACTCCGGCGGCACCGAGGCGATCCTGCGGGTGGTGCCGGCCCGGGGGCCGTGCCGGTAGACGTGGCTGATGGTGCCGTCCGCCTCCGCGACGACGGTCTTGCCGGTCGGGCCGATGTCGAAGCCGCGCGGGCCGTCGAGCCCGCCGACGCGGGGCAGCGTGGTACCGCTCTGGGCCGGGGTGGCCGTGGCCGGCGCGGCGAGCGCGCCCGCGCCCGCGAGCGCGGCCGAGACCAGGCCGGCGCAGGCGAGTGCGAGGGTGCGAGGACGTGTCATGACGGGTTCCCTCCGAAGGTGGCATGTGCTGAACGAGACCCCCCGGTCTCGCACACGAAGCCCTAGCCAACCTGCGCCGTCGGCGTGCTGTCATGACGCGTCCTGACCATTTCCGCGAACCAGTCGGACTATTCCCACCGGTTAGCAGCCGGAGGCACAGGAACCTCCGCGCCCCCTCGTGCGTCCCACCGGCATGAGCACCTCGGACGCCCACCGCGGCCGGCCCGCACTGCCGGTCCTGGCCGCGGCCGCGGTCCTCGCCGTCATCCTCGGCGTGGTCGCGTGGCAGCGCGGCGGCGACTCCTCCGCGCCGACCGCCGTCGCCACCTCGGCGCCCGGCACCCCCTCCGGGTCGGCAGCGTCGGAGGCGCCGAGCAGGTCGGACGGGGGCGGCGTGCCCGCAGGCCGGATCGCCGCCACCGGCTACCACGTCCTCGACGCCACCCACCTCGCGATCGTCTACGCCAACGGAGTCGCGGAGTGCTACGGGACCGCCGGTGAGCCGCTGGTCGAGGAGAGCCGCGACGCCGTGACGGTGACGATCCCGCGGGTCCCCGCCGACCTCGGTAGGTCCGGGAACTCACCCGGGAAGGAGGAGCGCCGGCTCTGCATGGACATCGCCCTGGTCGACTCCGTGGAGGTCACGCTCGACGCACCGCTCGCCGGGCGGACGGTGCGCGACGGCAGCCGGGACGGCGCCGCACTGGAGCCCCAGTCACTCCCCGGCGACCCCACCTGAGCCGCAGCAGGGCGCGACGACAACGACCCCCCGTCCCGACGGGACAGGGGGTCGTTGCCTGGGAGATCAGTGGAAGGAGTCGCCGCAGGCGCAGGAGCCGGTGGCGTTCGGGTTGTCGATCGTGAAGCCCTGCTTCTCGATCGTGTCGACGAAGTCGATCACGGCGCCGTTGAGGTAGGGCACGCTCATCCGGTCGACCACGACCGAGACGCCGCCGAAGTCGGTCACGACGTCGCCGTCGAGGTCCCGCTCGTCGAAGAACAGCTGGTAACGCAGGCCCGAGCAGCCACCCGGCTGCACGGCGATGCGCAGCTGGAGGTCGTCGCGGCCCTCCTGGTCGAGCAGCGCCTTGACCTTCGCCGCGGCGGTGTCGCTCAGGTTGATGCTGTCGGTGCGGATTCCGCTCTCGACCTGCTCGGTCATGTCATCGCTCCCAATGCTCGACTCATGGTGATGCCGTTCTCAATGGTCGCACATCGGCAGGTATTCCCAAGCCCCCGCCGCCCGCACGGGACCAAGGGCCCGCGGCAGGTCAGTGCGACCAGGTGCGCGCCACCCGCTCAGCCAGCCGCGCCAGGCTCCCCGCCGGGTCCGCGAAGCTCGCCTCCTCCCCCACGAGGTCGACCATGGAGTACGCCGACTCCACGCCCAGCGCGCGCATCTCCCGGGAACCGACCAGGACCTGCCCGGCCAGGGCGATGCACGGGCGGACCACGTCCGCGGCGATCGCGGCGACGCCGTAGGGGACCTTGCCGGAGCGCGAGGAGAAGTCGAACGCGCCCTCGCCGGTGACGACGAGGTCGGCCCGGCGCGCCCGCTCGGCCAGCCCGACGGCCTCGGCGACCAGGCTGATCCCGGGCTGCCGCTCGCCCCCCAGCAGCAGCATCGCGAACCCCAGACCGCCGGCCGCGCCGGCCCCCTTGGCCAGCGCAAGCTTCTTGTCGGTGGCGCCGGCCAGCCGCTCCAGTGCCGCGTCGACGGCCAGCAGCCGGTCCTGGGCGACCCCCCGGTCGGGGCCGTGCACGTTGGTGGTGCCGATCAGCCCCAGCAGCGGGTTGTCGGCGTCGGAGGCCGCCACCAGCCGCACGCCCGCGACCCGGTCACGCGCGGCTTCGAGGTCGACCCGGTCGAGCCGCTGCAGGCTGCTCGGCCCGCGGTCCAGCGCGCCGGCCGGCTCGGCGGTGGCCCCCAGCGCCGCCAGCAGGCCGGCTCCGCCGTCGTTGGTGCCGCAGCCGCCGAGACCGACGACCACGGTCCGCGCGCCCGCGTCGACCGCGGCAGCGACCAGGTCGCCGACACCGCGGCTGGTGGCCCGCTCGGGGTCGCGCTCGGCCTCGGGGACGAGGTGCCGTCCGCAGGCCTGCGCCGCCTCGACGTAGGCCGTCGGCCCGTGCACCAGCACCGTCGCCGGGACCGGGTCGCCGAACGGCCCGGCCACGGTCACACCCAGCAGCTCACCGCCGAGCGAGCCGGCCAGCACGTGGACGAAGCCGGTGCCCCCGTCGGCCATCGGCGCCAGGTCGACCTCGTCACGGGGGGCCCGCCGCTGCCACCCCTCGGCGATCGCCGCCGCCGCCTCGACGGCGCTCAGGGTTCCGGCGAACTTGTCGGGGGCGATGAGCACGCGCATGGCGCCATCCTTCCCTGCCCCGGTCGGCCGCCGGCCGGTAGGTTGCCCCGGTGCCTGCCGACTACTGGCTGCGACCCATGCGCCCCGACGACGTACCGGGCGTGGAGCGGCTGACCGACGAGGCGTTCCACGACCTCGACGTCCGGACCCACCGCCCGGGCTGGCCCGAGCCCGCCCACCGGTCCCCGCAGAGGGCGGCGAGCTGGCAGCTGCGGATGCGGCACCTGCTCCGCCACGACGCCGGCGGGTGCTTCGTGGCCGAGGACGCGAGCGGGCTGATCGGGGCGGCGGCGGCGCTGCGGCGCGACCTCACCTGGATCCTCTCCACGTACGCCGTCCGTCCCGGGCTGCGGGGCCGCGGCGTCGGCCGGCAGCTGCTCGACGCGGCGCGCGCGCACGGGAAGGGCTGCCTGCGCGGGCTGCTGGCCGCTTCGGAGGACCAGGCAGCGGTCCGCCGCTACCGGGCGGCCGGCTTCGCGCTGCATCCCATGATGGTGCTCCTCGGCCCGGTGGACCGCGCGCTGCTGCCCGTGGTCGACCGGGTGCGGGAGGGGTCGGCCGGCGACGTCGACCTGATGGACTCCGTCGACCGCCGCGTCCGCGACGCCGCCCACGGGCCGGACCACGAGCTGCTCACCTCGATGTACCGGCTGGTCGTCGTGGACCGCTCGACGGGGTCGGGCTACGCCTACGTCGAGCCGGGCGGGGGGCCGTACCTGCTGGCCGCCACCAACCGGCGCACCGCGACCGACCTGCTCTGGGAGACCCTCGCCGCCTCCTCTCCCGACCGGCCCTGCTCGATCGGGCACGTCAGCGCCGCGAACGAGTGGGCGGTCGACGTGGGGATGACGGCGCGGATGGCGCTGCACACGAGCGGCTACCTGGCCACCCGGCACATGCGGCCACCGACGCCGTACCTGCCCAGCGGACATTTCCTCTGATTGCTCGCGTCCGCCCGATCGGGCGAACGCGGTCCGGACCCGGCCTCGGGGCCGCGTGCGAGAATCGCGATGTGACCACGACCGACCTTCCCCTGTTGGCTCTCGGCAACGGCACCGACCCGAACTCCGAACGCGGCGTCGACTGTCCCGGCGCCCTGCCGGCGGCGTCCGACCCGGACCTGGTCGCCCGCGCCCGGGCGGCGAAGGCGGCCCTGGGCGAGCGGGTGTTCGTGCTCGGGCACCACTACCAGCGCGACGAGGTCATCGAGTTCGCCGACGTCACCGGCGACTCCTTCAAGCTGGCCCGCGACGCCGCCGCTCGACCGGAGGCCGAGTACATCGTCTTCTGCGGCGTGCACTTCATGGCCGAGTCCGCCGACATCCTGACCGGCGACGCGCAGAAGGTGATCCTCCCCGACCTGGCCGCCGGCTGCTCCATGGCCGACATGGCGCGCGTGGGTCAGGTCGAGGACGCCTGGGACGCCCTGGTGGACGCCGGGGTGGCCGACTCCGTCGTGCCGGTCACCTACATGAACTCCTCCGCGGACATCAAGGCGTTCTGCGGCCGCAACGGCGGCGCGGTCTGCACCTCCTCCAACGCGCAGGTGGCCCTGGAGTGGGCCTTCGAGCAGAGGCCGGAGGCGAAGGTGCTCTTCCTGCCCGACCAGCACCTCGGCCGCAACACCGCCGTGCTGCAGCTCGGGTTCTCCCTCGACGACTGCGTGGTGTGGGACCCGCACCGGCCCCACGGCGGGCTGAGCCGCGAGGAGCTGGAGCGGGCCCGGATGATCCTGTGGCGCGGCCACTGCTCGGTGCACGGCCGGTTCTCCCCCGACGTCGTCGACGAGCTGCGCGAGAAGATCCCCGGCGTCAACATCCTGGTGCACCCCGAGTGCCGCCACGAGGTCGTCACGAAGGCCGACCTGGTCGGGTCGACGGAGTTCATCATCAAGACAGTCGAGGCCGCTCCCGCCGGGTCGAGCTGGGCGATCGGGACCGAGCTGAACCTCGTGCAGCGGCTGGCGGACGCGCACCCGGACAAGAACATCGTGTTCCTCGACCGCACCGTCTGCTACTGCTCGACGATGAACCGGATCGACCTGCCGCACTTCGTGTGGGCGATGGAGAGCCTGGTCGCCGGCCAGGTGGTGAACCAGATCGAGGTCGACCCCGAGACCGAGAAGTGGGCCAAGGTCGCGCTGCAGCGGATGCTCGACCTGCCCGCGCGTGTCGCCGCGAAGGACTAGAGGACGGGAGCGTCCCAGAGCGCCATCCACCGGCTGAGCTGCGGTTCCACCGGCAGGTCGTCCTTGACCAGGTCGCGGACCTGCATCTCCAGCAGGTTGTCCCGGGTGCGCCGGTCCTCGCGCGGGACGAACGGGTAGAACGTGCCCTGCTTGTACAGGTACACGAGCGCCAGCGTCCGACCCGCCGGGTCCCGGAAGGTCACCATCGAGCAGAGCAGCGAGGGGCCGAAGCCCTGCGCCTCCAGGCCGGTGTTGATGGCGTGCAGGTCGGTGACCAGCGCGGAGGTCTCCTCCTGCTGCGCCACGAGCCAGGTGTAGCCGTACTGGTCCGTGCTCTTCTCGACGTCCGGGTCGTCGTCGGCGTCGAGCAGCGTGACGATGTCCGCCTGGGTGGTGGCGAAGGCGGCTCCCTCGGCCTCCCGGTAGCAGACCGCGCCGCGGCCGGTGGGCACGAACCCCGCTGCGGTCTGCAGGGTGATCGCAGCGCTGGGGAGCGCGAACAGCTGGTCGAGGCTGTTGCGCGGTGGCCTGCTGCGCCCGAGCAGGGCGTCCAGGAACTTCATCCGGTCCCGTTCACCGGCCCAGCGGGCCGAGCGGGCCCTCGGGTCCGGCCGGGAAGCCGCCGTCGAACGGCTTGCCGAGCTCCGCCGAGACCTTGGCCAGCTGCTCGAGGCGCTGCTCCAGCGACGGGTGGGTGGAGGTGACCGTCTTCCAGCTCATGCCGCTGATCGCGGGGGCGATGAAGAAGGCGTTCATCGACTGGGAGGCGCGCAGGTCGCGGTTCGGGATCGCGGCGATGTCACCGGTGAGCTTGGTCAGCGCGCTGGCGAGGGCTGACGGCTTGCCGGTGAGGAAGGAACCGGCCCGGTCCGCACTCAGCTCGCGGTAGCGCGAGAGCAGCCGGGTCAGGACGAAGCTGATCGCGTAGGTGACCATGCTGACCACGAGGATCACCAGCCACACCGGGGCTCCGCCGTTGTCGTTGCTGCTGCGGCGGTTGCCGCCGAAGATCGCGCCGTACTGCGCCCCTCTGGTCGCCATCCCGGCGATGATCCCGGCCGACGACGCCAGCGTCATCACCAGCACGTCGCGGTGCGCCACGTGGGAGAGCTCGTGGGACAGCACCGCCTCGACCTCCTCGGCGCTGAGCCGGTCGAGGAGCCCGGTGGTCACGCACACCACCGACCGATGGGGCGACCGGCCGGTCGCGAAGGCGTTGGGCAGGTCGGTGTAGGAGATCGCGACGCGCGGCTTCGGCATGTCGGCGAGCGCACAGAGCCGGTCGACCACACCGTGCAGCTCGGGCGCCTCGTGCGGCGCCACCTCGCGGGCCCGCATGGCCTTCATCGCGAAGGTGTCGGACTTGTACCACTGGAACCACACGACGCCGAGCCCGATCCCGCCGATGAGCAGGACCAGCCCCGGGCTGTTGCCGAACACTCCGATCAGGACCGCGATGAACGCGACGAGCAGGGCCCCGAGAAGGAACATCACCAGCGTCATCCGGGCGGTGAGCCCGGCGTCACCGATGAAGCGGGTGCGGGCCATGGCGGTCGATCTCCTTCGGTGGGGGTCCCGGCGGGATCAGCCGGGGATGAGGCCGTCGTCGGACAGCAGGGCGCGGACCTCGTCCAGCGTCGCGTCGGACGGCGGCAGGATCAGGTCCGAGTCGTGCAGGCTGTCGTCGGGCAGCGGGGTGCCGGCGGACCGTACGGCGCCGAGCAGCGCAGCCAGGGCCTCGGCGAAGGTGGCCTCGTCGCCCGCCTCGACGGCCTGCTCGACCCGCTCGTCGAGGGAGTTGAGCCCGTCGATCTGGGCGTCGGGGACCTCGCGCTGCCCCTCGCCGAGGATGCGCACGATCATGCTTGTCCTTCCTCCTTCTGGCGCTCGCCCTGCGGGAGCTCGGCGGCCGGGGTGCTGTCGCCGGAGTCGATGCTCGGAGGAGCCTGCTGCCCGGAGCCGGCCTTCAGCGCCGCGAGCTCGCGCTCCACGTCGGACTGGGAGGACATAGCCTCGAGCTCGCGGGCGATGTCGTCGCCGCGGTTGACGGAGGTCGCGTCGTCGAGCGCGCCGGAGGCGATCAGCTCGTCGATGGCGCCGGCCCGGGCCTGCATCTGCGAGGTCTTGTCCTCGGCGCGCTGCACCGCGAGCCCGACGTCGCCCATCTCCTCCGAGATGCCGGAGAACGCCTCGTTGATGCGGGTCTGCGCCTCTGCCGCGGTGTAGGTGGCCTTGATGGTCTCCTTGCGCGTGCGGAACGACTCCACCTTGGCCTGCAGGCGCTGCGAGGCGAGCGTGAGCTTCTCCTCCTCGCCCTGGAGCTGGGCCTGCTGCTGCTGGAGGTCGCCGACCTGCGCGGTGATCGCGGACTTGCGGGTCAGCGCCTCGCGCGCGAGGTCCTCGCGTCCCATCGAGAGCGCCTTCTGCGCCTGCTCGGTCAGCTTGTCCTCCTGCTGGCGCAGCTGGGCGACCTGCAGCTCGACGCGCTTGCGGCTGGTCGCGACGTCGGCGACGCCGCGCCGCACCTTGGCGAGCAGCTCGACCTGGCGCTGGTAGCTGTAGTCGAGCGTCTCCCGTGGGTCCTCGGCGCGGTCGAGCGCCCTGTTGGCCTTGGACCTGAAGATCAGGCTGATGCGCTTCATGAGGCTCATGGTCGGGCGGGCCCCCTCGTTCCTTGTCTCGGCAGGTGGATAGACGGGTCGTTCTCACCACCCTACGGTCCAACGGCCCACGCCGGGAGAAGGTTCCGGGTCGGTAGGCTGTCGGCATCCGGCTGCCTGGCCCCGGCTCGAGCGGGGCGTACGGCGGCCGCCCCGCCCGCCCGACCGGAGAGACCAGCGTTGTTCCGTCGAACGAAGTCCGAGCCCACCGCGAGCACCGGCGCCACCGCCGTGACCCGGGAGGGCGGCAAGGGCCGCCCCACCCCGACCCGCAAGGAGGCCGAGGCCGCCGCGCGTGAGCGGGCCAAGGCCGGTCGGGACAAGAAGGCGGCGGCCAAGGCGCAGCGCCAGCAGCGTGCCGCGAAGAGCGCCAAGATGCGCGAGGGGCTCCGCAGCGGCGACGAGCGCTACCTGCCGGCGCGGGACCAGGGCAAGGTCAAGAAGTTCGTCCGTGACTTCATCGACGCCCGGCTGAGCATGGCGGAGTTCCTGCTGCCGCTGCTGATCGTCGTGATGATCAGCCAGGGGTTCGCACCGGCGTTCGCCAACGGCCTGTGGACCGCGACGATCCTGCTCGTCCTGCTCGACACGATGCTGCTGCTGTGGCGGCTGAAGCGCCAGCTGCGCCAGCGGTTCCCCGACGAGTCGCTGAGGGGCACCACGTCGTACGCCCTGCTGCGCTCGCTGCAGGTGCGCTTCCTGCGGCTGCCCAAGCCGCGGGTGAAGCTCGGGCAGAAGCTGCCCGAGAAGTACTGACAGAAGCTGCCCGAGAAGTACTGACAGAGGCTCCCCGAGAGGTACTAGTCGTCGTCGGGGGCCAGCAGGGTCTCCACCCGGTCGACCTTCGCGCGCAGCTGTCCGGAGTGGCCGGGGCGGATGTCGGCCTTGAGGACCAGCCCCACCCGCGACGAGACCGCGGCGACGGCGTCCACGGCCGCCTTCACCACGGCCATCACCTCGTCCCACTCCCCCTCGACGTTGGTGAACATGGCGTTGGTCTCGCAGGGCAGTCCGGAGGCGCGGACCACGCGGACCGCCTCGGCGACGGCCTCGCTGACCCCGCCGGTGTCGTCCCCGGTCACGGGGCTGATGCTGAAGGCGACGAGCATGCGGCCACCCTGCCACGTCGGCGGCCCCGACCTCACGCGTGGCCCGCGAGGGCCGTGGGTACGTTGACGGTCATGGACATTCGCAACCTCGGAACGAGCGGTCTCAAGGTCTCCGAGATCGCCTACGGCAACTGGCTCACCCACGGCTCGCAGGTCGAGGAGGACGCCGCCCTGGCCTGCGTGCGCCAGGCGCTGGACGAGGGCATCACGACCTTCGACACCGCAGACGTCTACGCCAACACCCGCGCCGAGACCGTGCTCGGGAAGGCCCTGAAGGGCGAGCGTCGCGAGAGCCTCGAGATCTTCACCAAGGTCTACTGGCCCACCGGCCCCGGCAAGCACAACGACAGCGGGCTGTCCCGCAAGCACATCATGGAGTCGATCAACGCCTCCCTGCAGCGGCTCGGCACCGACCACGTCGACCTCTACCAGGCCCACCGCTTCGACTACGAGACGCCGCTGGAGGAGACGATGGAGGCGTTCGCCGACGTCGTCCGCTCCGGCAAGGCGCACTACATCGGCGTCTCGGAGTGGCGGGCCGAGGAGATCCGCCGCGGCCACGAGCTGGCTCGCGAGCTGAGGATCCCGTTCGTCTCCAACCAGCCGCAGTACAACATGCTGTGGCGGGTCATCGAGACCGAGGTCGTGCCGACCTGCGAGGAGCTCGGGATGGGTCAGGTCGTCTGGTCCCCGATCGCGCAGGGGGTGCTGACCGGCAAGTACAAGCCCGGCGAGCCGCACCCGGCGGGCTCTCGCGCCACCGACGCCAACGGGGGCGCCGACATGGTCGCGCGCTGGCTCGACGACGACATCCTCGCCCGGGTGCAGGACCTGCAGCCGATCGCCGACGACGCGGGGCTCTCCCTGGCACAGCTGGCCGTGGCCTGGACGCTGCAGAACCCGAACGTGTCGGCGGCGATCATCGGCGCGTCGCGGCCCGAGCAGGTCACCGAGAACGTGAAGGCCGCCGGCGTGAAGCTGGAGGCGGACCTGATCAAGAAGATCGACGAGGTGCTCGACGGCGTCGTGGAGCGCGACCCGGGCAAGACCCAGTCGCCGCAGCAGCGTCCGGTGCGCTGACCTGCTCGGCCTGCTCGGCCTGCTCGGCCTGC
Source organism: uncultured Actinomycetota bacterium (assembly GCA_963835385.1). Taxonomy (GTDB): domain Bacteria; phylum Actinomycetota; class Actinomycetes; order Propionibacteriales; family Nocardioidaceae; genus Nocardioides_B. The sequence goes on along the minus strand of CAWIFK010000012.1, from coordinate 42,911 downwards.
TCGGGCCTACTGGGCGGCGTGCAGGCTCATCGGCCCGTAGACGAGCCGGTCGCCCTCGAACAGCGTGACCTGGTCGACACCGTCGTCGGCCAGGTCGCGCCACATCTCGCCCACCCAGGTCTCCGCGTCGCTCTGCGAGGGGAACCGGGGCGACCCCTCGGCGCTGGTCACCGTGGCTCCCGAGGAGTCCTCCAGGCGCCAGTGCCACGCATGCGCGGCCGTGGTCTCGCTGGTGGAGAACGGCGACGGTTCCAGGGAGTGTGTCATGTGGCGAGACTAACGCCGCCGGCGCAGCCGGAGCCTTTGACGTCGCTTCGCGGCGCGTGTCATCCTCGGCACGCACAACTGCCCACGACGGGGAAGCCGGTCGAAAACCGGCGCTGACCCGCAACCGTAGGCCGACTCGACCAGGTCGAGACGGCGAGCCGGACCACCGTCATGACGCAGCGGCTCCACATCATCCGTCGAGGTCTACGGGAGGGGCCGGACCTCGGCCCTGCTCGTCGGTGCCCGTGGCCCGGTTCGTCTGTGAACCGCCGCCAGAAAGGGCCCGCATGGCCGCCACCGTCACCACCCCCTCCCCCCGCCGCGCCGTCGGCGCGCTGCTCGCCGTCCTCGGCGCGCTCGTCGTGGTCGTCGGCTCCGCCGGGGCGGCGTCCGCCGAGGACGGCTACCGCTACTGGAACTACTCCCACCTCGAGGGCGCCTCGTTCGCCTTCGCCGAGACCGGGCCAGGCGACTACACCCCGAAGGACGGCGACGTCGAGGGGTGGCGGTACGGCACCTCCACCGTCTCCCAGGGGATCTCCCCGCGCGCCGATGTCGGCGAGGTCGGCTTCGACGCCGTCTGCGGCGACGTCGACGCCGCCGCCGGCCAGAAGCGGGTCGCCGTGGTCGTCGACTACGGCGACGCGGCCGACGCGGCCGACGCGGCCGACGCCCAGGGTGCCGAGGTGCCCGAGCCGCGGGCGGACTGCGCGGTCGTGCCGGCGAAGGCCAACGGCCAACAGGTGCTCGAGTCCGTGGTGGACCTGCGCACCGACCAAGGCATGATCTGCGCCCTCGACGGCTACCCGGCCAAGGGCTGCGGCGAGCCGGTCGCCGACGCGAAGGTCACCGCGCAGGAGCAGACGGTCGCCTTCACGCTGCCCGCCACGGACGCCGAGGGCTCCGGCACCGACGAACCCAGCACCTCCGCGGCCGCCGCGGAGGAGTCCGACGGCTCCGGCTGGACCCTGTTCGCGGTGCTCGGTGCCGCGCTGGTGCTCGCCGCCGTCGCGGTGCCGCTCTACCGTCGCAACCGCGACGCCTGAGCGGCCGCACCCCACCCGGCCGCCCGATGCGCCCCCAGCACCAGATCAGCTACCCCCGGACCCTCCACCCGGGGGCCTGGTGGCTGTGGGCGGGCGGGCTGGCCGCCGCGGCCGGCCGCACCCAGAATCCGGTGCCGCTGCTGCTGATCCTCGCCGTCGGCGGCTTCGTCGTCGCCGCCCGCCGCAGCACCGCGCCGTGGGGCCGCTCGTACGGCGCCTTCCTCAAGCTGGCGCTGATCGTCATTGCCGTCCGGATCGCGTTCCAGACCCTGCTGTCCACCGGGTCGCAGGGCCCCACGGTCCTGTTCACGCTCCCCTCCGTGCCGATGCCCGACGCCAGCGGCCTCAAGCTGGGCGGCGAGGTGACGCTCGAGGCGGTGCTGCGGGCGTTCTACGAGGGGCTGCAGCTCGCCGTGATCCTGTGCTGCATCGGCGCCGCGAACGCCCTCGGCAGCGCCCGACGGCTGCTGCGCTCCGTGCCCGGCGCGCTCTACGAGATCGGGGTGGCGTGCGTGATCGCACTGACCTTCGCCCCGCAGCTGGTCGCCGACGCGCAGCGGGTCCGCGCCGCCCACCGGCTGCGGGGCCGCAGCACCCGCGGGCCGGCCAGCCTGGCCCGGCTGGCGATGCCGGTCCTCGAAGGGGCGCTCGAGCACTCGGTCGAGCTCGCCGCGGCCATGGACTCGCGCGGGTACGGACGCACCACCGACGCCGGCCGGGTGTCGCGCCGGGTGACCGCGGTGCTCACCTTCGGCGGCCTGCTGGGCGTGCTGGTCGGCGTCTACGGCCTGCTGGATGCCAGCGCCTCCGCCTGGCTCGGGCTGCCGATGCTGGGGGCCGGCGCGGCCCTGGCGGCCGTCGGCGTCGCGGTCGGTGGGCGGCGTACCGGCCGCTCGAAGTACCGTCCCGACCCCTGGGCGCTGCCCGAGTGGCTGGTCGCCGGCTGCGGTGCGGTCGCCGCGGTCGCGATGTTCGTCGACGTCGCGCTCTCGCCCGAGCGGCTCTACCTCGCGTCGGTGACGATGGTGCCGCCGGTGCCCGTCCTCGCCTGCCTCGGCATCCTGGTCGCGGCTCTTCCCGCGGTGCTCGCGCCCCCGCTGCCGGTCGTGCGCCCCGGCGTGGACGCGACGCCACGACTCACGGAGGTCGCCGCATGATCACCTTCGACGGGGTCGGCGTCCGGTTCGCCGACGCTGCGGAACCGGTGCTGTCCGGGGTCGACCTGTCGGTCCCCGAGGGCGAGCTGGCGCTCGTCGTGGGCCGCACCGGGTCGGGAAAGACCACGCTGCTGCGGGCGATCAACGGCCTGGTGCCGCACTTCAGCGGCGGCACCCTGACCGGGCGCGTCGTCGTCGACGGCCGCGACACCCGCGACCACCGACCGCGCGACCTCGCCGACGTCGTCGGCTACGTCGGGCAGGACCCGCTCTCGGGCTTCGTCACCGACGTCGTCGAGGACGAGCTGGCCTACGGCATGGAGTCGCTGGGGCTGCCCGGGGACGTGATGCGCAAGCGCGTCGAGGAGACCCTCGACCTGCTGGGGCTGGCCGAGCTGCGCCAGCGTCCGCTGGCCTCGCTCTCGGGGGGCCAGCAGCAGCGGGTGGCGATCGGGTCGGTGCTGACCACGCACCCGCGGGTCCTGGTGCTCGACGAGCCGACCTCCGCGCTGGACCCGCTGGCCGCCGAGGAGGTGCTGGCCACCCTGCAGCGGCTCGTGCACGACCTCGGGATGACCGTCGTGCTGGCCGAGCACCGGCTGGAGCGGGTGGCGCAGTACGCCGACCGCGTGGTGCTCGTGCCGGGCGCGGGCCGCCCCGTCGTGAGCGGGCCGCCGACCCAGGTGCTGGCGTCCTCCCCGGTGGCGCCGCCGGTCGTCGAGCTGGGCCGGGTGGCCGGCTGGTCAACGCTGCCGCTGTCGGTCCGCGACGCCCGCCGCCAGGCGGGGCCGCTGCGGGCCGAGCTGGCCTCGCTCGAGTCCCCGGACCGGACCACGACGCCGGGCGCGCCGGTGGCCGAGGTCGAGGAGCTGGTGGCCTCCTACGGCCCGGCGCCGGCCCTGCGGGGGCTGACCGTCCGGGTCGCGCGCGGCGAGCTGGTCGCGCTCATGGGCCGCAACGGCGCCGGCAAGTCGACGCTGCTGAAGACGATGGTGGGCATGAAGCGGCCCACCTCCGGACGGCTCCTCGTCGACGGGCACGTGCCGGCCGACGTACGCCCCAGCCGGCTGCTGCACCACGTCGGCCTGGTCCCCCAGCAGCCCGGCGACCTGCTCTACGCCTCGACCGTCGCCGACGAGTGCGCGCAGGCCGACCGCGACAGCGCCGCCCCGGCGGGCACGACGCTGGAGCTGTTCGGCCGGCTCTCCCCCGGCGTCCCGCCCGGCCGGCACCCGCGGGACCTCTCGGAGGGGCAGCGGCTCACGCTCGCCCTGGCGATCGTGCTGGCCGCCGAGCCGCCGCTGCTGCTGCTCGACGAGCCGACCCGCGGGCTGGACTACACCGCCAAGCACCGGCTCGTCGAGATCCTGCGCGACCTCGCCGCCGCCGGGCACGCCGTCGTGCTGGCCACCCACGACGTGGAGCTCGTCGCCGAGGTGGCCACCCGCGTGCTGGTCCTCGCCGACGGCGAGCTCGTCGCCGACGGGCCGACCGCCGACGTGGTGGTGTCCTCGCCGGCCTTCGCGCCCCAGGTGGCGAAGGTGCTGGCGCCCTCGCGGTGGCTGACGCCGACCGAGGTGGCGGTGGCGCTGGCCAACGAGCAGGTGAACCGGTGAACCTCGTCCCGGTCCGGCTGCGCTCGGTGCTCGCCCTCGGCTCGGTCTTCGTCGTGGGCGTGGTGGCCTTCGGCTGGCCGTTCGTGGTCGACCCCGGCTCGGCACTCGACTCCTCGCACTCCGGCGACGCGCCCCTGGTCTTCGTGGTCCTGCTGCCGCTGCTGGCGGCCGTCGTGCTCGCCGAGCTGACCTCCGGCGGGATGGACGCCAAGGCCGTCGCGATGCTCGGCATGCTCGCCGCCGTCGGCGGGGCGCTGCGGGCCCTCGGCCCCGGCACCGCCGGGTTGGAGCCGACCTTCGTGGTGATCGTGCTCGGCGGCCGGGTCTTCGGCCGGGGCTTCGGGTTCGTGCTCGGCGCCGTCACGCTGTTCGTCGGCGCGCTGATCACCGGCGGCGTCGGCCCGTGGCTGCCGTTCCAGATGCTCGCCGCCGGCTGGGTCGGCTTCTTCGCCGGGACGCTGCCGGCGCTGCGCGGGCGCGCCGAGGTGCTGCTGCTGGCGGCGTACGCCGCGGCGGCGAGCCTGCTCTACGGCATGGTGATGAACCTCTGGTTCTGGCCGTTCGCAACCTACGGGCCCGAGGTCAGCTACGTCGCGGGCGACCCGGTGGCGGCCAACGGTGGGCGGTACCTCCTGTTCTACGTCACCACGTCGCTGCCGTGGGACATCGGCCGGGCGGTGCTGTGCCTGCTCGTCGTGCTGCTCGCCGGCTCCGCGCTGCTGCGGGCCCTGCGCCGAGCCGCGCGCCGAGCCGCCTTCGACGCCTCCGTCGTGTTCGAGCGCTGAGCCGCATGGACGTGCGCCTGCTCGGGACCGGCTCGGCCGACGGCTGGCCGAACCCGTTCTGCGCCTGCTCCTCCTGCACCGCGGAGCGGCTCGCCGGGCGGCTGCGCGGGCAGACCGCCGCCCTGGTGGACGGGGTGCTGCTGCTCGACTGCGGCCCGGAGACGCCGCACGCCGCCCAGCGCGCCGGCGTCGACCTCCGCGGCCTGCGGCACGTGCTGATCACCCACTCGCACCCCGACCACTGCTCGCCCGCGTTCCTGCTGTTCCGGTCCTGGGTCGGCGACGGGCCGCTCGACGTCGTGGGTCCCGCCGACGTCGTCGAGGCCGCCCGGATGTGGGTGGCGCCGGACTCCCCGGTGCGGTTCGTGAGCGTCGCTGCCGGCGACCGCCTCGCGCTCGGGGACCACGACGTGCGGGTGCTCGCCGCGCGGCACGGTGACGGCGCGGTCCTCTACGACGTCGCCGGACCGACCGGGCGGCTGCTCTACGCCACCGACACCGGCCCGCTGCCCGAGGGCACGGTCGAGGCGGTGCGCGAGGCGGCCTTCGACGTGGTGCTGATGGAGGAGACCTTCGGCGACCACCTCGGCCACGGCACCGACCACCTCGACCTCGGCTCGTTCCCCGAGCAGATCCGCCGGCTGCGCGAGGTCGGCGCGACCCGGCCCGGCACCGACCTGGTGGCGGTCCACCTCTCCCACCGCAACCCGCCGACCGAGGAGCTGGCGCGCCGGCTGGCCGGCTGGGGCGCCCGCGTCGTCGACGACGGCACGGTGCTCGACGCCGCCGGCCGGCCCGCCGAGCCGGTGCCGCTCCGCACCCTGGTGATCGGCGGCGCCCGCTCGGGGAAGTCCCGTGAGGCCGAGCGGCTGCTGGCCGCGGAGCCGCAGGTCACCTACGTGGCGACCGCCCACCCCGGCGCCGGCGACGCGGAGTGGGCCGAGCGGCTGCGCCGGCACCGAGACCGCAGGCCCGGCCACTGGAGCACCGTGGAGACCCTCGACCTCGGCGGGCTGCTCGAGCGCGACGGCGAGCCGCTGCTCGTCGACTGCCTCACGCTGTGGCTCACGCGCGTGATGGACGCCCACGGCGCGTGGGACGACGCGACCTGGGCAGCCACCGGGGAGAAGGCGGTGGAGGCCGAGGTCGAGGCGCTGGGCCGGGCCTGGCGCGCGACCCGGCGCCGCGTCGTGGCGGTCACCAACGAGGTGGGGCAGGGCGTCGTGCCGGACAGCGCCTCGGGGCGCCGCTTCCGCGACGCGATGGGCCGGCTCAACGCCGCCGTCGCCGCGGAGACGGAGGACGTCCGCTGGTGCGTGGCCGGCCGGGTCACCCGCCTTTGACGCCGGGGGTGACGAACGGCGGCTTCGTCACCGTGAAGACCTCGCGCCGCCCGCGCACGTCGACCGACACCTCTGCCCCGTCGGTGACCTGCGCGGCGATGAGGGCGAGCCCGACGCCCTTGCGCAGGCTCGGCGAGAACGTGCCCGAGGTGACCTCGCCCAGCGGCACGTCGGCGGTCAGCAGCACCCGCATGCCCGGTCGGGGGATCCCGCGCCCGGTGGCGACCAGCCCCCGCAGCACCCGCTTCGGCCCGGCCTCCTTCTCGGCGACCAGCACGTCGCGGCCCCAGAAGGCCGGCTTGCGCCAGCCGACCGCCCAGCCGAGCCGCGCCTGCACCGGCGTCACGTCGGGGCTGATGTCCTGGCCGTGCAGCGGGTAGCCCATCTCGGTCCGGAGCGTGTCGCGCGCCCCGAGACCGCACGGCACCACGCCGTACCGCTCGCCGGCCTCCATGAGGCCGTCCCACAGAGCCGCCGCCGCGGCGTTCGGCGCCACCAGCTCGTAGCCGCGCTCGCCGGTGTAGCCGGTGCGGCAGACCGTCACCGGGTGGCCGGCGTGCTCGGCCTCGACGAACGACATGTAGTCGTGCCCGACCGGCAGCCCGAGCGCGGCCAGCACCTCGTCGGAGCGGGGGCCCTGCACCGCCAGGATGCACGCCTGGTCGTGCTCGTTGCGCACCTCGACGTCCCCGGGGGCCTGGGCGGCCAGGCGGCTGACGACGTCGGCGGTGTTGGCGGCGTTCGGCACCAGGAAGACGTGGTCCTCGCCGTGCAGGTAGGCGATCAGGTCGTCGACGATGCCACCCGTGGCGTCGTCGCAGCACAAGGTGTACTGCGCCTTGCCAGGCTCGATCCGGTCCAGGTCGTTGCTGAGGGTGGCGTTGACGTACGCCGCCGCTCCCGGCCCGCGGACCGACGCCTTGCCGAGGTGGCTGACGTCGAACACGCCGACGGCCTCCCGGACGGCCGTGTGCTCCTTGACCACGCCGCCGTACTCCAGCGGCATCTCCCAGCCGCCGAACTCGGCCATCTTCGCCCCCAGCGCGAGGTGCCGCTCGTGCAGGGGCGAGGTCTTCAGCGGGCTCGCGGAGGTGGCCGGATGCATGGCGCCGAACCTACCCCAGGCACTGCCTGCGGTCGCGGCGGCTAGCATGCGACTGACCGGGGGCTCGTTCCCCGCGGCCGCCCATCCGCACCCGAGCGACGAGGATCCGCGTGACCTCCTACACCCTGCGTAAAGGCTCCCCCGAGAAGACCCGGACCGACGTGGTCGTCGTCGGCGTGACGTCGGGCAAGAAGGGGCTCCGGGCGGCCCCCGGAGGCGAGGGGGTGGCGGACGCGTACGGGCGCAAGTTCGGGCCGCTGCTGGCCGCGCTCGGCTTCAAGGCCCGGCCCGGCGAGGTCGCGAAGATCCCGACCGGCGGCACGCTGCGCTCCCCGCTGCTCCTGCTCGTCGGGCTCGGCGAGGCCGACACCCTCCAGCAGCGCGGCCCCGACGTCGTACGGCGTGCCGCCGGCGTCGCCGCCCGGGCGGTCACCAACTGCGCGAGCGCGACGCTCGCGCTCCCGGCCGGCGACCCGGCGCTGGTGCGCGCGGTGGTCGAGGGGTTCGAGCTCGGCGGCTACGCCTACACCGACTACGTGTCCGGCGGCACGGACTCCGACCGGCCCGGCGAGGTGGTGGTGCTCAGCCCGGTCGCGCGCAGCAAGGACTCCGTCACCGCGCTGGTCACCGCGCAGACCGTGGCCGCCGCCGTCGCGCGGACCCGCGACTGGGTGAACACCCCTCCCGGCGACCTCGCGCCGCCCGCCTTCGCCGACACGGTCGCGGCCGCGGTGAAGGCGCACAAGGGCGCCAAGGTCTCCATCGAGGTGATGGACGAGACCAAGCTCGAGGAGCAGGGCTTCGGCGGCGTGATCGGCGTCGGCCGCGGGTCGGCCAACCCGCCGCGGCTGGTGCGGCTGACCTACAGGCCCCGGGGTGCGAAGACGCACCTGGCCCTGGTGGGCAAGGGCATCACCTTCGACTCCGGCGGCCTCAGCATCAAGCCGGCCGCGGCCATGCGCACGATGAAGACCGACATGGCCGGTGCCGCCGCGGTCGTCAACGCGACGCTCGCGATCGCCGAGCTGGCGCTGCCCGTGGCGGTGACCACCCTGGTGCCGATGGCCGAGAACATGGTGTCGGGCAACGCCAGCCGGCCGGGCGACGTCCTGACGATGTACGGCGGCAAGACCGTCGAGGTCCTCAACACCGACGCGGAGGGCCGGCTGGTCCTCGCCGACGCGCTGGTGCTGGCCGCCGAGTCGGAGCCGGACCTCGTCGTGGACGTGGCGACGCTGACCGGTGCCTGCGAGACCGCCCTGGGCGACCGCGTCTCCGGCATCCTCGGCAACGACGACGCCTTCGTCGACCGGGTCCGGGCGGCCGGCTCCCGGGTCGGCGAGCTGCTCTGGCAGCTCCCGATCACCGAGGAGATGCCGGTGAAGGTCCGCACCTACAGCAAGGTCGCCGACCTGATGCAGCACAACGTCGACCTCTACGGCGGCGCCCTCTACGCTGCGGCGTTCCTGCAGGAGTTCGTCGACAAGGACATGCCCTGGGCCCACGTGGACATCGCCGGGCCGTCGTTCAACAAGCAGGGTCCCTACGGTCACGTGACCAGCGGCGGCACCGGGGTCACCGTCGCCACGCTGGTGGAGCTGGCCAGCGACCTGGCTGGCTAGCCGAGCTCCTTCTGGCGGCGGTTCCACTCCCGCATGCGGGCCGGGTAGCCGACCACGGCGGCGTCGTACGAGGGCACCCCGTGGGTGTTGGCGAACCGGTGCGCCCACTCCACCGAGGGGACCCGCCGCCGGGTCCACTCGCCGTCGTGGGCGACGAGCAGCAGCGTGACGTCGGAGACGGCCGTGCGGGGCTCGACGAAGCCCTCGACGCCGCGCCGCGCCTTCGCGAACTCGGCGAGGTGCTGCTGGTCGGCGCTGTCGGAGGCCCGCACCGTCGTGAAGCCCGTGCCGCGGGGACGGCGCATGCGCGTCCGGCGACCCCTGCGGAACCGGTCCATCATGCCCATGCCTCCAGTGTGGCGCACGGGTGCACGCCGGGCCTGCAGTTCGGCCCGGGACCCGCTGTCGTGGCGTGGGCGTTTGGTGCAAGGATGACGGGGAATGCCAGAGCGGGGAGATCCCCTGTGACGGGGCAGTGGAGCGGAGACACAAGGCAGCATGGCGGAGGGCACTGCAGGGCCTCACGAGGCCGGCGACACCTATGACGTGGTGATCCTGGGAGCGGGCAGCGGCGGCTACGCCTGCGCCCTGCGCGCAGCCGAGCTGGGGCTGCGGGTGGCGCTCGTGGAGAAGAGCAAGCTCGGTGGCACCTGCCTCCACGTCGGCTGCATCCCCACCAAGGCGCTGCTGCACGCCGCCGAGGTGGCCGACGCCGCCCGGGAGTCCGAGCAGTTCGGCGTCAACGCCACGCTCGAGGGCATCGACATGGCCGGCGTCAACAAGTACAAGGACGGCGTGGTCACCCGGCTGTTCAAGGGCCTCGCGGGCCTGGTGAAGGGACGCGGGATCACGGTCGTCGAGGGCGAGGGCCGGCTCGTCGGTCGCGACACGGTCGAGGTGGAGGGCCGGCGGTACGTCGGAGGCACCGTCGTCCTGGCCAGCGGCTCCTACTCGCGCACCCTGCCCGGCCTCGAGCTCGACGGCCAACGGGTCCTCACCTCCGAGCACGCGCTGCAGCTGGACCACGTGCCGTCGTCGGCGATCGTCCTCGGGGGCGGCGTCATCGGCTGTGAGTTCGCCAGCGTGTGGAAGTCCTTCGGCGCCGAGGTGACGATCGTCGAGGCGCTGCCCCGCCTGGTCGCCGCAGAGGACGAGGCCTCCTCCAAGGCGCTGGAGCGGGCGTTCCGCAAGCGCGGCATCGGCTTGCGCACCGGCACGCCGTTCGAGTCCCTCGAGCACACCGACTCCGGCGTGCGGATGACGGTCGCCGGCGGCGAGACCATCGAGGCCGAGATCCTGCTCGTCGCGGTCGGCCGCGGCCCGAACACGCCCGGGCTCGGCTACGAGGAGCAGGGCGTCGCGATGGAGCGGGGCTTCGTGCTCACCGACGAGCGGCTGCGCACGAACGTCGAGGGCGTCTACGCGGTCGGCGACATCGTCCCCGGCCTGCAGCTGGCGCACCGCGGCTTCGCGCAGGGCATCTTCGTCGCCGAGGAGATCGCGGGGCTCTCCCCCGCGCCGATCGAGGAGTCCGGCATCCCCCGCGTCACCTACTGCGACCCGGAGGTCGCCTCGGTCGGCCTCAACGAGTCCGTGGCCCGGGAGCGGTACGGCGACGAGGACGTCGAGACGCTGACCTACGACCTCGGCGGCAACGGCAAGAGCCAGATCCTCAAGACGCAGGGCTTCGTCAAGCTCGTCCGCCGCAAGGACGGTCCGGTCGTCGGAGTGCACATCGTCGGCGCGCGCGCCGGCGAGCTCGTCGGCGAGGCACAGCTGATCTACAACTGGGAGGCGCACCCCGAGGACGTCGCCCCCCTCGTCCACGCCCACCCGACCCAGAACGAAGCCCTCGGCGAGGCGCACCTGGCGCTGGCCGGCAAGCCACTGCACGCGCACTCCTAGACTCAGCGCACGACTCCCTCACCAGCGAAGCATCCCCAAGGAGCGAAGAACTCAATGGCGACCTCAGTCTCCCTCCCGGCCCTCGGCGAGTCCGTCACCGAAGGCACCGTCACCCGCTGGTTGAAGCAGCCCGGAGACCAGGTGGCGGTCGACGAGCCGCTGCTCGAGGTCTCGACCGACAAGGTCGACACCGAGATCCCCTCCCCCGTCGCCGGCACCCTCATCGAGATCAAGGTGCAGGAGGACGAGACCGTCGAGGTCGGGGCCGAGCTCTGCACGGTCGGCGACGAGGGCGAGTCCGCCGGCTCCTCCGACGGTGGCGGCGAGGAGTCCGCGCCGGCCGAGCAGTCCGGGGCCCGGGACGACGACCGCAAGACCGAGACCGAGACGGCCCCGCCGCCGGCCCAGACCGACTCCGCACCGCCTGCACAGGAGACCCAGCCGGGCCCGGCCGACTCCAAGCCGGAGGCGGAGGCCTCCGAGGCGGGCACGTCGGGCGGCTCCGGCACGCCGGTCACGCTGCCGGCGCTGGGCGAGTCGGTGACCGAGGGCACCGTGACCCGCTGGCTCAAGCAGGTCGGCGACGACGTCGCCGTCGACGAGCCCCTGCTCGAGGTCTCGACCGACAAGGTCGACACCGAGATCCCCTCCCCCGTGGCCGGCAAGCTCCTCGAGATCAAGGTCGAGGAGGACGAGACCGTCGAGGTCGGCGCCGAGCTCGCGGTGATCGGCTCCGGCGCGCCCGCCGCGGCCGGGGGCGGCGAGTCCGCCCCGGCCCGGCAGGAGCCGGCGCAGGAGGCTCCCGCTCCCAGCGAGCCGCAGGCCACCGCGGACGAGGGCTCCAGCGACAGCGAGGCGCAGGAGGCGTCGAGCCAGGGCGAGCCGTCCGCGGTGCCGGCCGCCGCCCAGGTGCAGCCCGACGCGGGCTCGGAGTCCAGTGGCGAGAGCGAGCAGCCCACGCCCCCGACCGAGCAGCCCTCCACCCCCGCGCCGGCTCCCGCCCCCGCGCAGACCACGAGCCCGGCCCCGGCCACCTCCGGCGGCGGGGTCTCCGGTGCGGCAGCCTCCGGCTCCGGGGAGTCGTCCGGTGAGGCCGGGGCGTACGTCACGCCTCTGGTGCGCAAGATGGCCGCGGAGCACGGCGTCGACCTCTCCAGCGTGACCGGCACCGGGGTGGGCGGCCGGATCCGCAAGCAGGACGTGCTCGACGCCGCCAAGGCGGCCCAGGAGAAGGCGGCCGCGCCGGCCGCCCCGGCATCCGAGGCGCCGGCAGCCGCTCCCGCGCAGCAGCCTGCGGCGGCCTCCTCGGCGCCGGCCGCGCCGACCCCGAGCCCGCTGCGGGGCAAGACCGAGAAGATGACCCGGCTGCGCAAGGTGATCGCGAAGCGGATGGTCGAGTCCCTCCAGGTGAGCGCCCAGCTCACCACGGTCGTCGAGGTCGACGTCACGAAGGTCTCCCGGCTCCGCGACGCCGCGAAGGCCGAGTTCGCTGCCCGCGAAGGCGTGAAGCTCTCCTTCATGCCGTTCTTCGCCAAGGCGGCGATCGACGCGCTGAAGGCGCACCCGTCGCTGAACGCCGCGATCGACACCGAGGCCGGCGAGGTCACCTACTTCGACCACGAGAACGTCTCGATCGCGGTGGACACCGAGAAGGGACTGCTGACCCCGGTGATCCGGGACGCCGGGGACCTGTCGATCGCCGGGCTCGCCCGCAAGATCGCCGACGTCGCGGAGCGCACCCGCAGCAACAAGATCGGTCCCGACGAGCTGTCCGGCGGCACCTTCACCATCACGAACACCGGCAGCCGCGGTGCGCTGTTCGACACCCCGATCATCAACCAGCCGCAGGTGGCCATCCTCGGCACGGGGTCGGTCGTGAAGCGGGCCGTCGTCATCGACGACACGAACCTCGGCGAGACGATCGCCGTGCGGCAGATGGTGTACCTGGCGCTGACCTACGACCACCGCATCGTCGACGGCGCCGACGCCGCCCGCTTCCTGAGCGAGGTCAAGCAGCGGCTCGAAGCGGGCCAGTTCGAGGTCTGACCCGCCGCGCATCCGACGAGGGTCCCGCACCGATCGACCGGTGCGGGACCCTCGCGGCGTCTGGGCGGTTGCGCCGGGGAGAACATCGCGGAACTGACCTGCTGAGGCGCGGGCACTGTAGTTTCGAGTGATGAAGCTCGGAGTGCACGTCGTGACCTACGACTTCGACGGCGGCCCGCCGGCCATCGCGCCCATGCTGGCGGCGACCGGGAGGGCGGTCGACGAAGGCGGCATCGACAACCTCTCTGTCATGGACCACTACTGGCAGATGGAGATGGTCGGTGGGCCGGACCTGAACATGCTGGAGGGCTACACGACCCTCGGCTTCCTTGCCGCCCATACGACCTCGGCCGAGCTGCAGCTGCTCGTCACCGGGGCGACGTACCGCCACCCTGGTCTGCTCGCCAAGATCATCACGACCCTCGACGTGCTTTCCGGAGGGCGTGCGCTGCTGGGGGTTGGCGCTGCCTGGTACGAGGAGGAGGCGGTCGGACTCGGCGTGCCGTTCCCTTCCACGAAGGAGCGGTTCGAACGGCTGGAGGAGACTCTGCAGATCGTGCGCCAGATGTGGAGCGACGACGAGGGCCCCTACGACGGCGTGCATTATCAGCTCCGTCGCACCCTGAACCGTCCGCAACCGATCCGCAGGCCGCCGATCATGGTCGGCGGGACCGGTGAGAAGAAGACGCTTCGGTTCGTGGCGAAGTACGCCGATGCCTGCAACCTCTTCGCGGATCCGGCAGATGCTTCGGGAACGGTCCACAAGCTGGAGGTCCTGCGCGGGCACTGCCTGAACGAAGGCACCTCCTACGACCGTCTGCGCAAGACGATCACGTGCATGGCGCCTGCTGATCCTGCTGCTGACGGCGCTGCCTTCGTCGAGCAGATGAGGGCCTTCGCTGACATCGGCATCGACGAGGTCCACGTGATGCCGCCAAGCAACGACCCCGCCACGTTTGTTCGGGCTCTGGGTGAGCACGTCGCGCCCGGGCTTTCCGCGTTGTAGCAGAACCGCTGTGGTAGGTGTCACTGCGAGAGCCAGCGCGAGATCAGAGGAGGAGCGACTTGGAGCTCGCGACCACGTACCTTGGCCTATCGCTGCGTAACCCGCTGGTCGCGTCCGCGTCCCCGCTCTCGCGGTCGGCAGACCGGGTCGCCGAGCTGGTCGAGGCCGGCGTGTCCGCAGTGGTGTTGCATTCCCTGTTCGAGGAGCAGATCGAGCAACCGACACCGGACGCTGACGTTCGGCACTTCTTCGACAACCCGGCCGGACCGGGTGCACCTAGGCGCTACCTCGACCTCATCGAGGAGTGCGTGCGTTCGGTGGACGTTCCGGTGATCGCCAGCATCAACGGCACTTCTGGGCACGGCTGGACATCGTTCGTACACAACCTGCAGGACGCCGGCGCGGCCGCTGTCGAGTGCAACTTCTACAACCTGCCCGCACGATTGCAAGCGTCTGATCGCGACGTCGAGGCGCGATGCATGGACGTGGTCCATGCCCTCAAACAGGAACTGGACGTGCCCGTGGCCGTCAAGCTCACGCCCTACTTCTCCTCCTTCGGCGACCTCGCACTGCGACTTGTCGAGACCGGCGCAGACGGCCTTGTCCTGTTCAACCGGTTCCTCCAACCCCAGGTCGACGTGGAGAGCCTCACGGTCGCCCCGGTGATCGAGCTCTCGCACTCCTCCGACGCCCGGCTTCCGCAGACCTGGATCGCCCTCCTGCGCGAGCAGCTCACGGTCTCCCTCGCCGGCACCAGCGGCGTCGAGACCGCATCCGACCTGATCGCCTATCTGCTCGCAGGTGCCGACGTCGTGGAGTGCGCGTCGGCTTTCCTCCGCAACGGCATCCCGTACGCCACGGTCCTGCTCGACGGTCTCGACACGTGGGGCGACGAGCACGGGGTCCGGTCCGTCGACGAGCTCCGCGGCCGGCTGGCCGTGCCCTGGAACGTCGACCCCCAGGAGTACACCCGCGAGGGTTACGTCGCGGCGCTGCAGACCGCCAGCCTCGGCTACCTGCACCGTTGAGGTCGGCCGGCACACCACTACGCTCGCACGTCAGCCGCCGCACTCACCTCGTCCGGCCGCCACCGGCCGCTTGCGGCATCATCTCGACGTGGCCTCGGAGAGCCGCGACAGGGCGTCCACGGCGTCCTGGCCCCGGTCGAGCGGCACGAACAGATGGTCGTGATGGAAGCCCGCCACCACGTTGCAGCTGATGCCGGCCTCGGTCAGACAGGCTGCGACCGCGGCGGTCAGCCCGACTGCCTCGAGCGCCGAGCGCACCCGCAGCGTGATCGCGGCGGCGACGTATCCGTAGTGGAGTCCGAGCCGGTCGGCGGTGGACCGCTCGAGCACCCAGGTGGTGCCCTCGTCCTCCTCGACGACGACCACCGGGCGAGCCTCGTCGAGTGGTGGGCGTGGTCGCCCGGGCGGCAGGCTGACGAAGACGTAGCCGCCCTGCCGAAGCTCCGGAGACATCGTGGCCAGCAGTCGGCCCAGGTCGCGCTCAGCGGTCATGACGGGCATCTTCGCGCATCCGAGCACGCCCCGCCCGTCGGCGCCGGTCCGCGGCTTGCCGCGCGACCGTAGGCTCGGCCGCATGAAGCTCGTGCTGGCCGGTGCGTCCGGCTACCTGGGAACCGCCTGGCGCGACCAGCTGGCCCGCGACGGCCACGAGGTGGTCCGGCTGGTGCGAGGAGAGCCGATGTCGGGCAACGAGTCGCGGTGGGATCCGCACGCCCGGCAGGTCGACCCGGCGGTCATCGAGAACGCCGACGTGGTCGCCTGCCTCTCCGGGTCGGCGTTGGCCGGCAACCCGCACTCGTCGAAGTACCGCGCCACGCTGAGGGACAGCCGCGTGCACCCGACCGCCACGCTGGCCGACGCGATCGCGCGCTCGGAGCGCAAGCCGGCCCTCATCGCCCAGAACGGGTCGTCGTTCTACGGCGACCGTGGGGACGAGGTGCTGACCGAGGACTCGGACACCGGGCCGGGCAGCCTCCTCACCGAGGTGACGCGGGAGTGGCAGGCCGTGACGGAGCCGGCCGCAGAGGCAGGGGCGCGCGTCTGCGTCCTGCGCACCGCACCGGTCCTCGGTGCAGGCTCGCTGACGTTCCGTCTGCTCCGCGGCGTCTTCCTCACCGGGCTCGGTGGCCCGCTGGGCGACGGCTCGCAGTACTTCCCGATGATCTCCCTCGACGACTGGGTCCGGGCGGCGACGTTCGTGGCCACGCGCGAGGAGAGCAGCGGCCCGTACAACCTGTCGCTGCCCGAGCCGTGCACGAACGCGGAGTTCACCCACGCCCTGGGCACGCGCCTGCACCGGCCGACCCGGCTGCGGGTCCCGGCCGCGCCCCTGCGCACCCTCGCCGGTCGGCTGTCGGGCGAGCTGCTCGGCTCGATCCGGGTCGTGCCGGCCCGGCTCCAGGCCGAGGGCTTCGTCTTCGAGCAGCCCGACGTGGGCAGCCTGCTCGACGCCGCGCTCAGCTGACCGGGTCGGCTCGCACGCCGGCCACGCGCCACCGCTCCCCCAGCCGCACCAGCCGGACCAGCCGGGTGGAGGCGGCGTCGCGCGGCAGCACGACCCGGGTGCCCCGTCCCACCGCGACGGCGCGACTGAGCCGGTCGGTGACCCGCAGCGTCCACGAGCCGGTGCGGTGTCCCAGCACGTCCAGGGCCAGCACCTGCACGGTCATCTCCTCCACCCGCAGGCCACGTCGCAGGTAGCTGCTCAGCAGCCGGACGTCGGCACGACCGGCCCCGGCGACGTACAGGTGACGCAGCCGCGCCACCGACCCCTCGGCGTACGCCGCCGCCCGACGGCCGTCCCAGGAGCGCAGCACCCTGGCCGCGGCGACCACCTCGCCCCGACCGGCGCCGGCCCTCACGTGCGCCTGCGTCGTGCCAGGCTCGGCAGGTGCGGACTCCCCGGCGGCGCACCCGCCGAGCGCGGCCAGCGTGAGGAGCACGACGAGACCCACCAGCAGCGCGGGCGCGCCGCCCCCGGGCGGTGAAACCCGCAGCCGCGACGACATGCCTCCACTGTGGCCGACTCGACGGATCCCGGGCGGCGCTCGTCCACAGGCCGCCGCGAGCGAGTCAGTCGCCCCGGAACGTGACGCCGTCGCCACGACCCACGTGCAGCATCTCGTTGGTCTGCTCGTCGGCGTGGTCAGGGGTGTGCCAGAGCTTCGAGGGCCACCAGACCCGCGGGCCGAGGTCGTAGGCGAGCGCCGGGACCAGCAGCGAGCGCACCACCAGGGTGTCGAGCAGGACGCCGAACGACACGATGAACGCGATCTGGGCCAGGAACAGGATCGGCACCACGCCGAGGGCCGCGAACGTCGCGGCGAGCACCACGCCGGCCGAGGTGATCACGCCGCCGGTGACCGAGAGTCCCTTGAGGACGCCGGGGTGGGTGCCTTGCCGGATCGACTCCTCGCGCACCCGCGTCATCAGGAAGATCGAGTAGTCGATGCCGAGCGCGACCAGGAAGACGAAGCCGATGAGCACCGTCGACGGGTCCGAGGCGGGGAAGCCGAACACGTGGTTGAACATCAGCGCGCTGATGCCCATGGTGGCGGCGAAGGAGAGCACGTTGGCCAGCAGCAGGAGCAGCGGTGCGGCCAGCGACCGGAGCAGCAGCGCCAGCACGACGAAGATCACCAGCAGGATCGCCGGAATCACCTTGTTGCGATCGGCATCGGTGGTGTCGCGGGTGTCGAGGTTGATCGCCGTGGAGCCGCCGACGCGGATGTCGGGACTGATCTCGTCGAGGTCCCGGCGGAGCTCGCGGACGGTGTCGGTGGCCTGGGCCGAGTCCGCCGACCCGTTGAGGGTGGCGAAGACCGCCACGTCCCCGTCGACCACCTTCGGCGGCGGCGGGGTGTCGCCGGTCGGCGGGCCCGCCGGCAGGTACGTGACACCGTCGGGCGCGACCCCCTCGTGGCCGCCCAGCAGCTCCAGCGTGGGCTGCAGCTGCTCCTCGGGAGTCAGCACGATGGCCGGGCTGGCCTGGTCGGAGGCGAAGTGCGCGTCGATGACCTCCTGCGCGTCGACGGAGTCCACCTGGGTCAAGAACAGCTCGGTCTGCGGCACCGGGCTCTCGTCGAGCGTCGGCAGGAACGCCGCGAACCCGGCCAGCACCACGAACGTCGTCGCCCATACGAGACGCGCGCGGCGTCCCACCAACCGGGCCACCCCGCCCCAGACACCCTTGGCGTCGGGGTGCTCGGAGCCGAGCCGCGGCGGGAACGGCCAGTAGGCCTTCCGGCCCAGCAGCACCAGCGCGGCCGGGAGCAGCGTCAGCGCAGCGAGCATCGCGCCGATGATGCCGATGGCGCCGACCGGTCCCAGACCGCTCAGGCTGGAGAGGTCGGAGAGCAGCAGGCACAGCAGGCCCAGCACGACGGTCAGCCCCGAGGCGACGATCGGCTCGAACGCCCGGCGGTAGGCCAGCCGCATGGCGTCGTACTTCGAGTCGGTGTCGCGCAGCTGCTCGCGGAACCGGGCCACGAGCAGCAGCGAGTAGTCGGTCGCCGCACCGATCGCCAGGATGAACAAGATGCCCTGGCTCTGGCCGTTGAGGTCGAGCACGTCGTTGCTGGCGAGCGCGTAGATCGCGGCGGAGGCCACGCCCAGCGCCAGCACCGCGGAGAAGAGCACCACGAACGGCAGCACCGGTGAGCGGTAGACCACCAGCAGGATCAGCAGCACCACGACCAGCGCCACCAGCAGCAGGATCCCGTCGATCGCGCCGAACGCCTTGATGAAGTCGCCGAGCACGCCGCCCTGCCCGCCCACGAGCGCGGTCAGCCCCGCGGGCGGGTCGGAGAGGACGTCGCGGATGTCGGCGACCGCGCCCTGGATCTGCTCCCCGTCGTCGGCGACGAGGGGGACGACGACCTGCGCCGCCTCGCCGTCCTCGGAGACGACCGGGGGGTCGATGCCGGAGGGGTCGACGAACTCGACCGACTTCAGCTCCTCCACGTAGCCGGCGATCGCCTGCTGGTCCTCCGGGGTGAGGCCGCCGTCGCGCTCGAAGACCACCGTGGTCGGCAGGCTCTCGCGACCCGTGAACTCGACGAACTCGTTGAGCACCCTGGTGGACTCGGTGCTCTGCGGCAGGAAGTTGGCGTTGTCGTTCTCCTGGACCTCCGCGAGCCGACCGGCGAAGGAGCTGAGCGGGAGACCGACGAACAGCCACACCAGGACCACCAGGAGCGGGAGGACCCAGCGCTTGGACCGGGTGGAGGGGCTCGCCATCGTCGAGGGCCTTTCGGGGTCACGGGACGGTGCAGGGGTTGGAGAACTGTCCAGTCCCATGATGGCGCAACGGCCCGACCGGCGTCCTCACGGCCCGGGCGTAGGCTCGCACCCGTGAGCGAGCTCGAGTTCCGCACGGTCGGCTTCGGTGAGGACGCGGTGGAGTACGTCGCCGCCTGGGACCTGCAGCGGGAGGTGCACGCGGAGGTGGTCGACGGTGGCCCCGACACCGTCCTGCTCCTCGAGCACCCGCCGGTCTACACCGCCGGGAAGCGCACCGACCCCCACGAGCGTCCGGAGGTCCCGGGGGCCCCGGTCGTCGACGTGGACCGCGGCGGCAAGATCACCTTCCACGGACCGGGCCAGCTCGTCGGCTACCCGATCGTCAAGCTGCCTGACCACGTCCTGGTCGTCGACTACGTGCGCCGCCTCGAGGAGGCCATGATCGGCGTGTGCGCCGACTTCGGCGTGGCCGCCGCCCGGGTCCCCGGACGCAGCGGGACGTGGCTCGCGGAGGACGAGCGCGGCGGCGAGCGCAAGATCGGCGCGATCGGGATCCGGGTCAGCCGCGGCGTCACGATGCACGGGTTCGCCCTCAACTGCGACGTCGACCTGGCGTGGTACGACACCTTCGTGCCGTGCGGGATCGCCGACGCCGGCGTCACGTCGCTCAGCCGCGAGCTCGGTCGCGACGTCACCGTCACCGAGGTCGCGCCCGTGATGGAGCGACACCTGCGCCGGGTGCTCGCGTGGGAGCCCTACGAGGCCACCCCCGACTACCCCGCCAAGCCGGAGCCGGG
This sequence comes from uncultured Actinomycetota bacterium, assembly GCA_963835385.1. GTDB lineage: Bacteria > Actinomycetota > Actinomycetes > Propionibacteriales > Nocardioidaceae > Nocardioides_B. The sequence goes on along the minus strand of CAWIFK010000012.1, from coordinate 22,946 downwards.
CCGCACCCCGCACGACACGGTGCGCGTGCCGGTGCTCAATCCGCTGCGCTGACGCCCGGTTCCGCCATGCTGTGCCCCGGACAGAGGGGGAACAGTGGCAGCAGGGACCGATCTGGTCATCGAGACGCACGGGCTCCGCAAGGAGTTCCGGACCCGCCGCGGCAAGCACGTCGTCGCCGTGCACGACCTGGACCTGGCCGTGCCGGCCGGCGGGGTGCACGGCTTCCTCGGGCCGAACGGCTCCGGCAAGACCACCACCATCCGGATGCTGCTCGGGCTGGCCCGGGCCAGCCGCGGCGAGATGCGGCTGTTCGGCGAACCGGTTCCCCGGGCGCTCCCGAACGTGATCGGCCGGATCGGTGCGGTCGTCGAGCAGCCGAAGTTCGTGCCGACCTTCACCGGGCGCACGAACCTGCGGCTGCTGGCCCGATCCATCGGCGTGGGCGACCGTGGCGTCGACGCCGCGCTCGCCCAGGTGGGTCTCACCGGTCGGGACCGGGAGCGGTTCAAGGGCTACTCCCTCGGCATGAAGCAGCGGCTGGCGATCGCCGCCACCCTGCTGAAGTCGCCCGACCTGCTGATCCTCGACGAGCCGACCAACGGCTTGGACCCGGCGGGCATCCGTGACATCCGCGACATGATCCGCGAGCTCGGCGAGAACGGTGTCACGGTGCTGCTCAGCTCGCACATCCTCGCGGAGGTCCAGCAGGTGTGCGAGTCGGTCTCGATCATCGGCCAGGGCCGGCTGCTGGCCTCCGGCCGCGTCGCGGACCTGATCGGCGCGGGCAGCGCGTCCGCCGTACGACTTGGTGTGGGAGACCCGGCCGCGGCCACACGGCACCTGGAGGGCGCGGGCTACCGCGTGCGTCCCGACACCGACGGCCTCGTCGTGGAGGGCGCCGGGGACCCCGCCGAGCTCACCCGGCTCCTGGCCGGCCACGGCCTGTATGTCAGCGAGCTGACGCCGCTGCGCGCGGACCTGGAGTCGGTCTTCCTACAGCTGACGAAGGACGCCGCCCTGCGCACCGCGCCCGACGGCCTCGTCGGAGCGAGGGGTGCCGCGTGAGGCTGCTGAGAGTCGAGCTGACCCGGTTCCGTTCCCGCCGGGCGATCGTGCTGGTGCTGCTCGCGGCCACCGCGCTGACCGCCGTCCTCGCCGCGAGCGCGGCCTGGGACACCCGCCCGGTCTCCCCCGCTGAGCAGGCGCGCGCCGAGCAGCAGGTCGCCCGGGACGCGCAGAGCCCCGGCTTCAGACGCGAGTACCGACGCTGCCTCGAGAACCCCGAGGACTACGTCGGCTCCGACGACGCAGCCGACTGCGACCAGATGATGCCGCAGGTGGAGTGGTACCTCTACCGCTCGACGCTCTCGCTCAAGCAGGAGAAGGACGACCGCGGGCTGGCCCTCCTGCTGATCCTCGCCGCGCTCTCCATCGTCGTCGGCACCACCTTCGCCGGCGCCGACTGGGCCAGCGGCTCCCTCAGCAACCAGCTCCTGTTCGAGCCGCGCCGGATCCGGGTCTGGGCCGCCAAGGCGGTCGCGGTGGCGCTGGGCGCTGTCGTCGCGTCGGCCGTCCTGGTCACGGCCTTCTGGGCCGTTCTCTACCTCGTCGCGGAGTCCCGGGGAATCAGCACCGGTGCGACGGTGCAGGAGCAGATCCGGGCCGTCGCGGCTCGTGGGGTGGTGCTCGCCGGCGTCGGCGCCCTCGGCGGCTGCGCGGCGACGATGCTGTTCCGCAACACGGTCGCGACGCTGGCGGTGCTGTTCGCCTACGCCGCCGGGGGCGAGGCGTTGACCGCCACGTTGCCGATCGACCGGGTCAGCCAGTGGGGGCTGTCGAACAACGTCTTCGCCTGGCTGCGCAACGGCACCCCTGTCTACGACGAGAGCATCCGGTGCCGGCCCAACCAGGGGATGTGCGACCAGACCTACACGCTCGCGCTCGAGCACGGCGCCGGCTACCTCGGCGGCCTGCTGCTGGCCGTGGTGGTCGTGTCGCTGCTGCTCTTCCGGCGTCGCGACGTCGCCTGACCCGGCCGCGTGTCGCGTCATCCGGTCGCTTTGGGCGGGTCTGCGGGCCGCGCGTACAGTGGAGGCCGTGACCCAAGCACCCACCCAGCCGCCCGCAGGAGCCGGTGACGTCGCCCCCGAGGGACGCAAGCTGCTCCGTCTCGAGGTCCGCAACGCCCAGACGCCGATCGAGCGGAAGCCGGAGTGGATCAAGACCCGGGCGAAGATGGGCCCGCAGTACAAGGAGCTCCAGGGGCTGGTGAAGGCCGAGGGCCTGCACACCGTCTGCCAGGAGGCCGGCTGCCCCAACATCTTCGAGTGCTGGGAGGACCGCGAGGCGACGTTCCTCATCGGCGGCGACCAGTGCACCCGGCGCTGTGACTTCTGCCAGATCGACACCGGCAGGCCGGAGCCGCTGGATCGCGACGAGCCGCGACGGGTCGCCGAGTCGGTGCGGTCCATGGAGCTGCGCTACGCCACCATCACCGGGGTCGCGCGCGACGACCTGCCCGACGGTGGCGCCTGGCTGTACGCCGAGACGGTGCGCGCCATCCACGAGCTGAACCCGGACACCGGGGTGGAGAACCTGATCCCCGACTTCAACGGCAAGCCCGAGCTGCTCCGTGAGGTGTTCGAGTCGCGGCCCGAGGTGCTGGCCCACAACGTGGAGACGGTGCCGCGGATCTTCAAGCGGATCCGGCCGGCGTTCCGCTACGAGCGGTCGCTCGACGTGATCACGCAGGCCCGCGACTTCGGGCTGGTCACCAAGTCCAACCTGATCCTCGGCATGGGCGAGACCCGCGAGGAGGTCTCCCAGGCGCTGCGGGACCTGCACGGCGCCGGGTGCGAGCTGATCACGATCACCCAGTACCTCCGCCCGTCGGTGCGCCACCACCCGGTGGAGCGGTGGGTCAAGCCCGAGGAGTTCGTCGAGCTCAAGGACGAGGCCGACGAGATCGGCTTCTCCGGCGTCATGTCGGGGCCGCTCGTGCGCTCCTCGTACCGCGCCGGCCGGCTCTACCAGCAGGCCGTCGCCGCCCGCGCTGCGGTCTGAGCCGCGGTTCCGGTTCCCGGCGCGACGTCTGAGACAATGGGGGGTCGAGTCTCCCCGCAGTGAAGGAACCAGAGGCAGCCTGATGGCCAAGACCGAGAAGCCCGCGCGCTCCGATAAGCAGGGCCGCTTCAAGCAGATCGCCGCGAGCTACCGGATGACGCGGCAGACCGACCCGAAGATCGGGCTGTACCTGCTGGCGACGTTCCTCGTGGTGGGCGCGATCGCGTTCGGGCTGTTCGCGCTGATCCCGCCGCCGTGGCTGGCGGTCGACCTCGTCAGCGCCGCGCTGTTCGGCATCCTCGGCGCCCTCATCGTCTTCGGGCAGCGGGCGCAGAAGTCGGCCTACGCCCAGATCGAGGGACAGCCCGGCGCCGCCGCCGCGGCCCTGGGCACGCTGCGCCGCGGCTGGAAGACCGACCCGGCCATCGCCTTCAACAAGAACCAGGACATCGTCCACCGCGTCGTCGGCCCGCCCGGCATCGTGCTGGTCGGCGAGGGCAACCCGAACCGGCTGCGCGCCCTGCTCGCCAACGAGCGACGCAAGCACGAGCGGGTCGCCGCCGAGACCCCGATCCACGAGGTGATCGTGGGCGACCCGGCGAAGCACGTCGGCGCCGTCCCGGTCAGCAAGCTGACCCGGCACGTCCAGAAGCTCGGACGCAAGGTGAAGCCGGCCGACATGACCGACGTGATGGCCCGGTTGAAGGCGCTCGACGCCACGCGCTCGAACATCCCGCTGCCGAAGGGCCCGATGCCGACCAGCCTGAAGGGCGCGCGCCAGAACATGCGGGGCCGCTGACCCCGGCGTACGCCGTCAGGACACCGCCGCGCCGGGCATCTTCATGATCGCCGAGGCCGGCGGCGCCTCGACGGTGACCGGCTCGCCCCAGTCGGACATCGTGATCACGATCGAGCCCGTCCCCTGGGAGAACTCCATCCGCCGGATCAGGTCCTCGGAGTCCAGCCAGAGGTCGTAGTCGAGGGACCTGGCCCCCGGCGGCAGCTCGTCGGCCCCGGCTCCCTGCGCGGCGGCCGCCTTCTTGGCGTCGACGGTGAGGACGTAGTGGTCGAGGTCCTCGCCCTGCACGCTCTCCTCGCCGACGTACTCGACGTCCTCGAGGCCCGACTCGAAGCCGTCGAGGGTGGACAGCGGGTCGCCCTTCGCCATGCCGCCGAGGTCACCCAGGGGACCGTCGGCGTCCTTGGTGTCGAGCTCGACGAACTTGCCCTCCGGGGTCATCGGCGGCATCGCCAGGTAGAGCATGCCGTCGACCAGCCGCATCTCGACGTCGTCGGCGACGGCCTGCGGGACCTGCATGCTCAGCCGCATCGCCGTCGTGTCGCCCTCGTAGCTGACGTCGCCCTCGGCCGTCGTCTTCGGCTGACCCGTCGTGCTCATCTCCATCGCGATGTGCGTGCTCTGCTGCTCCTGCACGGCTGCCTTCATCGCCGCGACGAGCTCCTCGGCGTCGTAGCCGTCGTCGCGCTCGCTCGCCGGGATCGAGCTCGAGGTCGCCGACGAGCCGGCGCTGGTCGACTCCTCCTCGGCGGTGCCTCCGCACGCGGACACCGTGACGAGCAGGGCGGAGGTGGCGGCAAGCGCCATCGGGCGACTGAGGCGCATCGGGCGTCCCCCTTCATCTGGAGTCGACTCAAGGGTATGCGGCGACCCTGACGCGCCGGCTACGGACGGCGGCGCGGCCTCCGTCAGTGGCGCGGGACGAGCCGTCGCAGCCCGACGGCCCGCGGCGCACGAGCCCGGGCGCCCACCGGCTCGTCGACCGGTGTGCTCCACCAGGCGTGCCAGGCTCCGGGCGTCTGCAGCGAGCGGAGCGGGTCCACCGGGGCCGGCGCCGTCGGTGCGTGGTCACCGTTCGCGTCCCCGTTCACCAGGGTCTGGCAGAGGGTGCCGATGTAGTGCATGGGGCTCTCCTGGGAGTCGAGTGCCGCGACGGTGCTGGCCTTCGCCACGGTCTCGCGGTACGCCGGCCGGCGCATCGGGGGAAACCCTTGCCGGGCCCCGCGGACCCTATGACTGCGGATGGCCCGCCAGCAGCCACCAGCGCACCAGCTCCTGACGGGAGCGCACGCCGGTGCGCCGATAGATGTGCGACAGCCTGGCCTCCACGGTCTTCACGGAGACGAAGAGCTTGCCGGCCAGCTCGCGGTTTGTGAGCCCCTCGGCGAGGAGCAGCACGAGCTGGGCCTCTGAGAAGCCCTATGTCAAGCCGCCTCGGTCTGCTGGGCGAGGACGCGTTTGAGTGCGCGGTGGGTTTCGGGGTCGTAAGCGAGGTCGTCTTGCCAGCAGTGCCAGATGACGTGCAGCCAGGCTCGGGCGAGGATGCGGATGGCGTGGGCGTGGTCGTGGCCACGGGCTCGTGCCCGGTCGTAGAGGTCGGCGGCCCAGGGGTTGGCATCTCGGCTGCCGTTGGCGAAGTCGGTGACGGCGTCGCGCAGCTGCTTGTCGCAGGCCCAGCGGAATCCGACTGCGCGGAGCTTTCCGGACTGCCGCGTCGAGGGCGCGGCGCCGGCCAGACAGGTCAGCGACTCGGGCGTGGGGAAACGGGCACGGCAGTCGCCGATCTCGGCCAGCAGCCGTGCGGCGCGCACCCGACCGGATCGGGGAAGGCTGGTGAAGATGTGGGCGTCGGCGTGCGCGGTGAGCTGGCGGTCGATCTGGGCCGAGAGCGTCTTGATCTGCTCGAGCAGGGTTCGCAGCAGCGCGACGTAGCCGGCGGTGATGGCCGCCTGGCTGGTGGCGTGGACGCCGGTGGCCCCACGGGGTGCGTCCAGCAGCCGCTGGTGCAGCACCTCGGGGTCGGTGCGGCCGGAGTAGCCCTGCTTGGCCAGCCAGTCGCTCAGGCGTTTGGGTGTGAGCCAGTCGGCGCGGTCTTGGGTGTCGAAGCGGGTCAGGAACGCCAGGGTGATCTCGGAGTCGATGTCGGCGAACAGTCCGATGGCGCCGGGGAAGACGTTACGCAGGTGGGCACGGAGCTGGTTGGCCGCGGCGACGCGGTGCTTGACCAGGTCCTTGCGGGCGCGGCAGGACCGGCGCAGCGCGATGGTGGCTTCGGTGTCAGGGACCAGCGGTCGGAGTCGGGCGCGGTCGGTGCGCAGGGTGTCGGCCAGGACGTAGGCGTCGAACCGGTCGTCCTTGTTGCCGGCCGACCCGTAGCGGCTGCGCAGGTTCTTGACCTGGTTCGGAGAGATCACCACCACGGTCAGTTCGGCGTCGAGCAGCGCGTCGATCACGGGGCCGTCGGGGCGCTCGATCGCGACCTCTGCGACTCCGTGACGACCCAGGAACGCGGTCAGATCACGCAGACCGGCGATGGTGTGCTCGACCATCGTGGCGGCGACCTTGCGGCCGCGGCAGTCGACGATGCATACAGCGTGGTCGTCGCGGGCCCAGTCGATGCCCGCGGTCACGTCGTTGGGGGCGACCTCGGGCAGGACCAGAGGACGTTCACTACTCACGGTGTTGCTGGCAGACTTCACGTCAGCCTCCTCGCTGCTAGACCCAGTGGGGAGGCACCCACTTCTTCAGGTGTCGTTGGTGCCGGGACGTGTCTGCCGGTTCGCTCACTGATCGGCGCTCGCAGCCAGTCGTCCCGGCCTTTGGCGCACAGCCCTATCGACGGTCCACACGTCCCGGGCAACCACCAGGTCCTGCAGATCTCAGAGTGGACGTCCTCGGCGTCAAGCGAGCAGGGCAGTGACCTGGCGGCACCCGGGGTGCATCAAGGCCCTATCGGAGAGCCTCAACACAAGGATGGTGGCGCAGTGAGCTCGTGAGCCCGGCCACGTCGCGCCCACCACCGAGGCGCGCGAGCTCGACTCGTGCCCGCTCGCTCCACAGCGGCGCACCGAGCTCGGTGAAGGCCGCCGCGGCGCACTCCAGGTGGGTGCGGGCCCGCGACGGTGACCGCCGACGGCGCTCCACCACGCCGGCGACCAGGCGGGCACGGGCGTGCTCGAACGGCTGCTGCCGCAGCGCCTGGTCGCCGAGGGCGGCGTCCAGCAGCGCGGCTGCCTCGCCGACCTCGCCACGAGCGGCGGCAACAGCGGCCGCGGCCCGGGCCGTGAGCGCCGGCTGTCGGGCGTCCGGGGCGCAACGGCCGGTCATCGCCGTGTCCGCGAGGACCGCCTGCGCCTCGTCGAGCCGGCCCAGTCCGACCAGCACCTCCGCGGCGTCCGCGACCGAGGGCAGCAGCCACGGCCAGCAGCCACCCGACGAGGCCACGAACAGCACCACGCGGCGCAGGTGGTCGGCAGCGGAGGGAAGCTCCCCGGAGGAGAGCGCGACCAGGCCGAGGACACCTCGCGCGACGGCCGCCGCCAGCTCGTCGCGGTAGCCCGTGGACAGCTCGAGGGCCTCCTCGGCCATGGCGCGGGCTTCCGCATGCTCGCCGCGGACGGCGGCAAGCCATGCCCGTGGGAGGACGTTCTGGCCGCGACCGAGTCGATGGCCGGCCTCGTGCCCGATCTCGAGACACTCCTCGGCGAGGCGCTCGCCCTCGTCCCACCTCCCGGTGCGGCAGGCCACGTGCGCCAGGTAGCAGAGGATCTCGTCGCGGGCGACGTACCGCCCGCGCGCCGCCAGCCGGTCCAGCTCCGCCTCGAGGTGGCAGCGCGCCTGCTCGAGCCGCCCGCCCAGGAGGCCGATCAGGCCGCGGGTGACCCGAGCACCCGAGTAGATGGTGGTCTCCTCCACGGGCCGGGTGGTCGACACGAGGTCCTCCAGCCGCACCGCCTCGGCGATGAGGGGCTGGTACGGCCGGCCGCTCAGGAAGGCGGTCAGCGCGGCGATCGTCATCAGGTCCGACCGCACCGAGGGGTCGTCGTCCTCGACCTGGTCGACCAGGGCCGCTGCCAGGTCGACGTGCTCGCGTGCGCGGGCGAGCCGCCCGCGGTACACGCACACCCAGGCCAGCATGACGTGGGCCCCCACCAGGGTCGGTCCGTCAGCTCCGGGCTCCTGGATCGCGGCGGTGGCCAGCTGCTCGACCTCGACGGTGTCCTGCCAGCAGATCTCGCAGAGTGCCACCATCACGGCGGCGCGGTCGGGTCCGGGCGGCAGCTCGTCGACCAGGTGACGCAGGGTCTCCAGTCCGCGGACGGCGTCTCCCGCCTCGAAGGCGAGCATCCCGCTCGCCAGGGAGCGACGGAGCGCCGCGGTAGGTTCGTCCTCCGGGGTGAACGCCTGGGCCAGGTCCGCCAGCTCGGCGGCAGCTGCGGTGGCACCGCGCCGGCGGGCGTTCACCTGGGCCGCCTCGAGCGCCTCGGCGACCGCAGACTCCGGCTCCAGTGAGGACAGCGCCAGGTGCCGAGCCCTCTCCTCGGGTGAGTCGCACGCGGTCGCGAGCCGGCGGTGCGCCGCGCGCCGGTCGGGCGCCGATGCACCGGCAGTGACGGCGGAGGCGAAGATGGCGTGCCGGAACCTGGTCCGCCCGCACCGGATGACGACGAGATTCTCGTCCTCCGCCTCGGCGAGGGCCGTCTCCACGTCGATGTCGGCGAGCGCCCGGGACAGCAGCGCGACGGAGGGACGCGAGCAGATCGCGGCGGCCAGCAGCACCGCCCGGGTGGGCGGCTGCAAGGCGGCCAGTCGCTGGCGCACCACGACGTACGCGTCGTCCGGCAGCGGCATCGGCGAGCCGGGATCCGGGAGCCCCCGGCGAACCAGCTCGCGGGCCACCTCCTGTCCGTAGAACGGGTTTCCCTCGACGGCCGCGTGGACCTGCAGCACGATCGAGCGTGGCAGGTCCGAGGCGACCCGATCCCGGAGCAGCCGACAGAACGCCGGCTGCGACATCGGCCCCAGGAGCAGCCGTCGTACCCGCCCCGCAGGCGCGTCGTGCTCGACGTCGAGGGGCGCCTTCCCCGCTGCGGCGGTGCGGCGGGTGACGAGCAGTCCCACCGGCTCGTGGTCGAGTCGCTGGAGCACGAACGACAGGACCCGGGCGGAGGAGACGTCGAGCCACTGCACGTCGTCGACGAGCAGCAGCAGCGGCCGGTCCGCCGCCATCCGGCGGACGACGGCCAGCGTGGCCAGCGACACGGCGCGGGCGTCCTGCCGGACCTCCGCGGCCGGGGCGCCGAGCGTCATGACCCCCAACGCGTCGCGCAAGGGCCTGGGAAGCTCGTCGAGCACGTCGCCGGGCACGGCCTCCAGCAGGTCGCCCAGCGCCGCGAAGGACACCGACGTCTCGGGGCGGCCGGCGTGCAGCCTGGCGACGACGAACCCCAGGCGTGCCGCTGCCGACGCGGCCGTTGCGGCCAGCGTGGTCTTGCCGATGCCGGGGTCACCGTCGACGAGAAGGGCGTGCGTGGCGCCCCGCGCGGCGTCGAGGAACGTCTCGACTGCCTGCATGTCTGCGGCCCGCTGCATGGGCTCCCTGCTCAGTCGCTCCGATCGCCCGGGAACGGCTGCCACCGAGCAAGTGACAACCTGCGACGTCCACTCCCCCATTCTCGGTCAGCGGCGGGTCGCTGCCCATAGGCCAGGGAGCCCATTTCGCGGGCCTCGGCTGGATCAGCGGCGGACGACGACGGTGCCGACCAGCAGGTCGTGCAGGCCGCGGTTGTCCCTGTTGTAGATCAGCGGTGGCACCACCAGACAGATCAGTGCGCTGCGCACGAGCGCGTGCAGCAGCGTCACCGGGCCCCCGTCCACCCTGACCACGGCGAGACGCAGCACGATCTGGCCGAAGGAGCCACCGGCCAGCGCGGTCAACACGGTGAGCTCGACGAGGAAGAAGCCCATGGGGGCCCAGATGGCAGGGCCCTGCCCCCAGACCTCGGGACCGACCACGACGGTGGCGACCATCAGGGAGGTGACCCAGTCGATGGCGAGCGCGACCAGCCGTCGGCCCCAGGAGGCGACGGAGCGGCGGCCGCTCTCCGGGAGGCCGAGCCGCGCACCGGCGTACGGCGGTGGGGTCGTCGCGCTCACGGACTCCACGGTACCGACTCGGCGGGCAGGGTTCTCCGGCGGTCCGACGTGTTACACGCGCGAAACAAACCAGATACGGTCGAGAAACCCCTGCTGCCTAGGTTTCGGTCAGTGGTGCAGCGTGGCATCGCCTGATCACGCCTGAAGACCCGGCCGCACGCTGCGGTCAAGGAGGATGAATGTTCGCGAACAGCGAAGACCTGCTGAAGTACATCAAGGACGAGGGCGTCGAGATGGTCGACGTCCGCTTCTGCGACCTGCCCGGCGTGATGCAGCACTTCACGGTGCCCGTGTCGTCGTTCGACCAGTCCGTCTTCGACGACGGCCTGGGCTTCGACGGGTCGTCGATCCGCGGCTTTCAGGCGATCCACGAGTCCGACATGTCGCTCTTCCCGGATCCGACGACGGCCTACCTCGACCCGTTCCGGTCCGCCAAGACGCTGGTCGTGAACTTCTTCATCCACGACCCGATCACCGGCGAGGCCTACAGCCGCGACCCACGCAACATCGCCCGCAAGGCGCAGGCCTACCTCTCCAGCACCGGGATCGGCGACACCGCGTACTTCGCGCCGGAGGCGGAGTTCTACGTCTTCGACGACGTCCGGTTCGAGACGAAGGCCGAGACCGGCTTCTACGCCATCGACTCGGTAGCCGGTGCCTGGAACACCGGGCGCGAGGAGGATCGGGGCAACCTCGGCTACAAGGTGAAGTACAAGGGTGGTTACTTCCCGGTGGCCCCCACCGACCACTTCGGCGAGCTCCGCGACGAGATCGTCATCGAGATGGAGAAGGCCGGGCTGCTCGTCGAGCGGGCGCACCACGAGGTCGGCACCGCCGGCCAGGCCGAGATCAACTGGCGCTTCGACGAGCTGCTCAAGAGCGCCGACAACGTCATGAAGTTCAAGTACCTCGTCAAGAACGTCGCCTGGCGCAACGGCCAGACCGCAACCTTCATGCCGAAGCCGATCTTCGGCGACAACGGCTCCGGCATGCACTGCCACCAGTCCATCTGGAACAACGGCGAGCCGCTGTTCTACGACGAGACCGGCTACGCGGGCCTGTCCGACACCGCCCGCTACTACATCGGTGGCCTGCTCAAGCACGCTCCCTCGCTGCTGGCTTTCACCAACCCGACGGTGAACTCCTACCACCGGCTGGTGCCGGGCTTCGAGGCCCCGATCAGCCTGGTCTACAGCCAGCGCAACCGCTCGGCCTGCGTGCGGATCCCGATCACCGGCTCGAACCCGAAGGCCAAGCGGATCGAGTTCCGCTGCCCCGACCCGTCGGCCAACCCCTACCTCGCCTTCTCGGCGCTGCTGCTGGCCGGCCTCGACGGCATCAAGAACAAGATCGAGCCGGCGCAGCCGATCGACAAGGACATCTACGAGCTGCCGCCGGACGAGCTCGCCGAGGTCGACCAGGTGCCCACCTCGCTGAACTCCGTGCTCGACAACCTCGAGCGCGACCACGAGTTCCTCACCGCGGGTGGCGTGTTCACCCCGGACCTGATCGAGACCTGGATCGACTACAAGCGCACGCACGAGATCCTGCCGGTACAGCTGCGGCCGCACCCGCACGAGTTCGAGCTCTACTACGACATATAGTCACTTGCGCACGTAGAGCTCGAACTCATCGTTCGAGAATGAGGGCGCCAGCAAAGGCCGGGGCCCGTCACCTCCGCACGCTGGAAGAAGCGACCTACACGGTCAACAAGATCGAGGGCGAAACTCTCCCACGTCGACCGGCGGCCGGCCGGTAGCCGAACCATGTCCGGTCGATGGCTGCGTGGCTGTCGGACGCCGTCGCCGTCCGCAGGAGTCGCGCCCGAAAGCCACTTCCTGCCGGGGAAGTCGAGTCGCGGCCACCTAGAGTGCCTGTGAGAGGATGGCTCGCCATGAGTGTGTTGAACCGATGGTGGGTGCGCGCGCTCGCGTACTTCACCTTCGTGGTGGTTTCGGGCTGGGTCGCGTACCGCATCGGGTATGCCCGCTTCGCAGGTCCGCGGCCCGACGAGAGTGAGCGGGAGTTCGCGCTCATCGACGGCGCGTTGTGGGCGGGGGTTGCAGTGGTCTTGTCACTTGTCATCTCCGCGTGCCTCGAGGGCGCACTTCGGCTGCAACGCAGTCGGCGCATGTGACTGGACGCAGCGGCTGGGCAGCGGCCTCGTCCGCTGATCCGTCGGCAAGGAACTTCGGCCTACCCTGGCCAGACGAACCTCGCTCTCGCCCCAAGGCCACCCGAGGGGTTTGCGCAGCGGCGGACACAGTCGGACGCCCCTGAGACAAGCGACGCAAGGTCTGGTCACCAGGCAGCCCCTCAGTACGACGGAACGAGATCGACTGTCAACGCCGTCCGCACGCGAGCGAATACGTCTAGCATCGAGCCCACGACTCCCTCCTTGCCGTGAAAGCAGGTCCGCCGGGCCGGGGACTGCCATGGTGGCACTACCGCAATTCGCGACCCGCGCTTGCGTGGCACGCCCGGCAACTCGGGCCGATGAGGGCGATCAGCCGCCTCGTCGCCGGAATGACCGCGCGTGGCCCGTACCTTCGTCAGGCACGGGCCAGCACTCCACGTCACCGGGTGTGGAGCTGCTGCGTCGCGATGTGCAGCGCCCGGCGAGCTTCATCGACCACCGCACGCTCTTTGCCACTCACGGTGATCGTGACCGTCCCGATGTTGGAGGCGACGAACCACACCGGATCGGAATCTGGGGTATCGAACCAGTCTGCCGGAACGTCGCCGGTTCCCACCCACCGCGTGATGGTGAGAGCGCCCGGGTCGCTGACGCACTGGTAGGCGAGTCCCCCGTCCGTCTCGTCTCCGTCCGGCGACAGGACGCACCCTAGACGCGTGGCCACCTGCCGCACGGTCGCCGCCACGACCTCCAAGGTCCGGGTGTCAGAATGTGCGGCAGCAGTAGTCGACGCATCCTCAGCACCGCAGGCACTCAGTGACACGGAGGCGAGGATGGACAGTACGCAGAGCGACCAACGACGTCCGGTAGCGACGCGAGCCCGTCGACCGACCTCCCTAAGCACAGTGGAAGTCATTGCTCTTAACCACCACGGGCTTGTCGCTTCCACCCCATGGACACATCTTGAACATCTTGCCCTTCCGATAGAGCCGCAGGGCTCGCTTGAGTAACCACTTGACGTCGTCTTCTCCGATGCCGTCGTCGCCGAAGTGCTCATAGATCGACTCCCAGTGGTGCTCGAAGTAGTTCAGCGAGAACCGGTTGTTCTTCCGATCTCGCTCACTGTCGACCGACTTTGAACCGGCCTCATGAGCGCGAAGCATCTTCCGTGTCGCTTCACCATTACCCGTGGCGGAGTAAAGGACCACGACCCAGGCGAAGTGGCGAGCCGCGTTGCGCTGGTTGTCGTTCACGTCCAGGTCGTTCGCCATGTTCACGATCTTCCGGGTCCACCATCCGATCTTGGTGCAGAACGCCTTCGAGAAGTACTCGTCGCAAGCCTTGAAGACGCCGGAGGCGCTTCCATCGGATCCGCTGTCAAGCCCGGTCAGGTCCATCCGGTTGATCGGATCCTGGGGATAGGTGAATGAGGTCTCGTTGCCCCCCTGGATCGGGTCACGCGACAGGAACCTGCCCGTAGTCGAGTTGTACAACCGCGCACCCATCAGCACGAATCCGGCCTGGGAATCACCGCTGCGCTGGTGAGCGCCCAGCCAGCCGTACCGGGTCCGCGGGAGGGCGGAGGCCGTCTCGTTGCCGTACTCGTCGAACTCTTGGTACGCGCTCAGACCGATCGACGGTTGAGCCCCGACCTGGGTGCCGACGAGGTTGCCCGCCATGTCGGCGAGGTTGTAGGTGAGACCCCCGTCCTCGATGGTGGCAGCAAGTCCCAACGGATCGATCGAGACGTACCGGGTGGTCCGCCAGGTCGCGCCCCGATCGTTTGAGGTCCGCACGCTGCTGGGGGCGTCGGTTTCTCCGCTGTACCTGTAGAGAGATCTGCGAGTCTCGCTTCCTGCGACGCTTTCGGTGGTGAGCTGCACCCGACTTGACGGGTCGAGTTCGTAGGTCGAGGTGGAGGTCACGGCGCCTGCCCCGGACCCCGAGACCTGGCTGACAGACTTTGCCATATCGTTCGCGAAGTAGTCGATCGTCGTTGCGCCGGCTCCGGGGGTCGACGTGTCTGCTCCAGGCATTGTGAGAGTCCGGTCGAGTTCGTCGTAGCTGTACCCGCTACCAACGATCCGATCTGCAGCGTCGTAGGCGAAGTTCCGTGTGGACGTCGCCGTGGAATGCTGGCACGAGCCGTCCGAACCAGGGCCGAACGTCCGCGTGGCGACGCGCTGCGACGAGCTGTTGAACTCGTACATCCGGGTGGTGCAGGAACCGTCTTGTGAGTCGTCGACGACCGAGAGCCGACCCAGCGCGTCGTACTGGTAACTCTGAGAAGAAGCCGTCGAGAGTGCCGACACCACTCGACCGGTAACGTCGTATTCGCGGGTGAAGTTGAGGATCGACAGACCGGTGGAGTCAGCATAGGACAACCCGATCTGGTTGCCCACCTCATCATATTCAGACGTGGCGATCGTCCCGTTGGGGTAGCGGACCGATGACGGTTGACCCTGAGGGTCGTAGCTCAGGTCGAACGCAGCCGATCCACCTCCATCAAGCGAGACGGCGACCTTCGATGCCATGCCACGGTGGTCTTCGACCGCGCCGCCGCCGTAGGTGTAACTGTAGGAGCCGACGCCGTCGCTGAAGCTCGTCAGGCGTGATGCGGGGTTGTAGGCGAATGTCGAGCGGAGGCCCGAAGCATCCGAGTAGCCGCGTGTCCGCCCCCACGAGTCGTACTCCACCGAGATCGATTCTGAGCCCACGGTTCGAGTCGTCGGCAGCCCGGTGCGGGCGTCGTAGCCCATCCGAACGAGCGGGAGGGTGTCCGGCTTCCCAGGGATCAGGACGTGCGAGGACGTAGGCCTACCCAGGGCGTCGTACTCGGTCTCGGTCCGCCGGACAACGGTTCCACCCCGACGCTCGAGTACCAGCGTCGGCTGGAAGTGTCCGTCGAAGGAGGCGTAGTAGGTGATCATCGGCGCCTGACCGGCGACGCCGGCCACTTGCCCCGTCTTGCACAGGATCGACTTCAACTCCGGTCGGCCCAGGGTCGTCGTGTTGCACTCCGAGTCCTCGGAAGACGGAGAGAAGTAGCGGCTGAACGTAGAGGCGGCATCCGTGCCGGCGCCGTTCGAGCTCGCCGCCCCGGGCCCCCTGGTCTCGATGGTCTGGCCCAGCTTGTTGAAGCGCTCGACCGTCGTCGCCCATCCCCCGGTGCCGTCTTCGCGGAGAACGCGTGTGGGCATACCCAGTTGCCAGCCGTCACCGTCACCGGCGACGTTCGGGGAGTACTCGTACCGAGTGCGTCGAGCATCCATGTCGCTGGTCATGTCCGAAGTCGAGGCGGACTCGGTGACCTGGACCAGCATGGGCGTGTCTTCCCCTACCGGTCGGCCGGGAGAGAGGCCCTCTGATCCGGGCTCATCGTCGTACAGGTAGCTGGTGTGGTGACGGAACCGACCTACCGTGCCGTCTCTGAGCGTCGCGCTCCGGGTAGGGGCGAACTCGTCCTCGAGGCGACCGTCCGACGGGTTGTAAAGGCGGAGCGAGGATGCCTCCAGCGCCACCGATACTCGATCCTCGGGAGCGGCGGCCAGCGCTCGTTCCCGGCCGGCTGCATTCAGGACCTGCGTGATCGCACCGGACTCGTCGTACCAGTAGCTGTCCACGAGCCAGCGCCCTGCGCCGTACACCGCCATGTTGGTGACGGCACCACCGTCGTCGGCGAAGAGCAACTGTGCCGTCCTGACGCTCCCGACGGTTGCGTCCGGTCCGTAGACCGCGTACGCGTGAGCCGGTGAGCGGGTCTGTCCCCACTGGGAGGTGGCGGCCACGGACAAGTCGAGCTCTGCGGTGGACAGCGCCACGTCGTAGTCCACTGTCCAGACAGCGTCGCTCGTGGAGCCGTTCGTGTCGACGTCCATGGCGCGCCGCACCGTGGTCAGACGCCCTTCGTCGTCGTAGCCGAACCGCCACGTTGCCTGCCCCGGGGGCGTCACGGACGAGAGCACGGTCCGTCCGTCGACGACCTGATAGGTGTAGGCCGCGCACAGCGGATCGTTACCCGGTCCTGTCGCCGACGGGGCGGGGTCGATTCCGCATGCGGTGGCGAGACGTCCGTTGTCGTCGTAGGTGTAAGTGGCCACGACCGAGTCAGGCGCTCCGTGACCGACCTCTTCGATCGCGGTGACATGGGAGCCGGACTCGTCGTACGACAGTCTCAGACCGCGGCATCCGGGGTCCTGAGTGGTCGAGGTGCAGGTGGCGGTACTGCCGGGCGGAGTGCGACTCAGCCAGGTCGGGTAGCCGGCGCGCGAGTACTCGAATGAGGTCGCTGCTGCCTCGTCCCCTGATACGGCAGGATCGTCGTCGATGGCGAGAGCCGACTCGGGTTCCCAGTCTCCGTCGACGAGTATCCACGTCGTGACCGCACCGGAAAGACGAGTGAGGGTGGCCTTCTGTCCTGAGTTCGACAGGGCGATCCTGCTGCCGTCGTCGGTCCCGGCGGGGAGGAAGGTGAGCTGATCGTCTGGCGTCGGGACGAACGCCTGCGTCCCGAATCCTCCGCCTGCCAGGACCAACGTGGTGTCCTTGGCCCTGTTGTCGATCAGCTCCAGGTCGCTGTCTCCCACGGTCTGCAGGTCGGCGGTCCATCCCACGCCGAACGGCCCGTCGATACCCTGGGTCGCCCAGTCGTAGGAGGAGAAGGTCCTCCCGATCGCACCCGCCGCATCGACCGCGTCGGTATCGGCAAATTGCGCCTCACCACTGAAGAGTGCGACGTCGAGGGGGCCCGCGGGGATGACCGGGAAGTTGGACTCGAACGCGGACGGGAGAAGTTGGACCTGCTTCGGGACGGTGCACACCTGGGTCGGTGAGGTGGCGTACTCGAAGCAGGACCGGATCTCGATGAGTGCGGGGGCGGCGATCGTGCCGCCCTCGGTATCGGAAGCCTCTTCCGAGGAGGCGTCCCACATAAGAGGGGGTGTAGTCGAGGAACCAGAGGCCGAGTCTGCGGCTACTTCACCGTTCCACTCGACGCCGCTACCCGTTGTCGTCTCCAGGGCGTCGGCCCAGCCCCCATCACCTTGCCCGGCAAATCGCCAGGACAAGTCGGCAGAGATCGCGTTCGGGGGTGCTGTCACCTTGATGGCGAACGAGTCCGTCGAACGCGCCAACCCGGAGGGCGCCGCGAAAGACGCTCCTCCGACGCCGAAGCTGAACGTGCTCGTCTGACCGACGTTTCCGGCTTGGTCGGTCGGAGTCACCGAGAGCTTGTGTGAACCCGCGCCGGGGATCCAGTTGAAGGTGGCGTTGCCGTTGCTGTCGGCAGCCTTAGGCGGGAGCGGCGACCCGTCGGCCGAGTACGCGAAGGACTTGGTGTCGTTCGGACCGTCGAAGGTGAACGTGTTGTCGGCGGGGCGCTCAGCACGCCAAGTTCCTTCGACGAATGCAGTCGAGGTGAGCCCGACTGTCGGCTTCGTGGTGTCGACGGTGAACGTGGTCGAGCCTGAGTAGACCTTCGAATAGTCGGTCCCGTCGAAGGCCCGGACCTTGACCGCGTAGGTCGCTCCGTTGACCAAGACGCCGCCGGGGACCGTCTTGGTGACCGAGCCTCCCGAAGCTACATAGCCGGTGGTGCCGGACCACTGATGGCGCTCGCCGAAATTCCCCAGTGATGCTCATCGAAAGTCCCCACCCTGGGCGGGTGTCACTGTAGCGGTCGGCGGGTGCCGGTCGCGGTTGCTCGTAGGGCTTCGTTCTTGGCGTGGTGGTCGCGTAGCCGGTAGGAGTCGCCGTCGAGGTTGAGCACCACGCTGCGGTGCAGGAGCCGGTCGAGCATGGCGGCGGCGACGGTGGTGTCGCCGAGGACCTCACCCCAGGAGGCGACACCGCGGTTGGTCGTGAGCACGATGCTGGTCTTGAGGTAGCGCTGAGAGACGACCTGGAACAGCGCGGAGGCTGCTTCGCCGGGCAGCGGGAGGTAGCCGAGCTCGTCGATGACGAGAAGGGTCGGGCCGGCGAAGAACCGCATGGTGGTTGACCAGCGGCCCTCGATCGCGGCGCGGTGGCAGCGAGCGGCGAGATCGGCGGCGGTGGTGAAGTAGGTCCGGTAGCCGGCTTCGGCAGCGGCCCTGCCGAGGCCGACCGCGAGGTGGGTCTTTCCGACGCCAGGTGGTCCGATGAGGAGCACGTTGGTGGCGGTGTCGAGGTAGCGGCAGGTCGCGAGCTCGTCGATCAGCTTCTTGTCGACGCCGGGGGCGGCGTCGAAGTCGAAGTCCGCCAACGTCGCCGGTGTGGGCAGGGAGGCGAACCGGAGCCGGCCGGCGAGCTTGCGGGCTTCGGTCGCCTCGACCTCGCGGGCCAGCAGGTGCTCCAGGGTCGCGGTCATCGACCACCGCTGTTCCTCGGCTTTGGCGAGCACGCCTGGCAGGTGCTCGGCCGCGGCGGTCAGCTTCAGCGTCGCGAGGTGCCCACGCAGCTGCTGGTAGAGGCTGGCCTGGCTCCCTGTCATCGGTGAGCTCATCGGCAGTGATTGTCGGTCATGTGAGGGTGTTCCTTCCGGGTGCTGCTCGGTCGTACTTGGCGAGGTCGATCACCACGTCGGCGGGGTCATCGGTGACGGGATCGGGTCGTTGGCGGGCACGCAGCTGCTCGGCGGCCGCGAGTGCCGCAGGCCCGGGTGGGATCCGTTCCTTGCGCCGGTGCGGTCTGCTGGTGTCGCGGCCGGCCAGGACGAGCTGCTCGAGGGCGACCACGTGGCCGTGGTCGCGGACCATCACCCCGGCGCCGTCGGGCGCGAGCTCGTGGCGGGCGATCACGATCCCGCTGCTGGTGGCGATGTCGAGGTGTTGGGCGCCGAGCCGTTGGGACACCAAGACCTGGGCGCGGGCCAGCTCGGGTGGGACGGAGTAGAAGTTCCCCCGCCACGCGACCAGGGCCTGGGTGGACACGGTCCGTTCCTCGGTGATGGTCGCGGGGAACGGCGTGGTCGGAACCGGTGCGAGGGGCTCGGCTTCGGCGATCGTCAGCACGCTTGCCTTGCCGCCCGGACCAGCCGCACGCAGCCGGGCGTCACCACGAGTCGCGCACCACCTGTCCAGCGACGCCTGGGCTTCCTCGACGGTGACGTCGTCGGGCAGGGTGCGCCACCAGCGTTGCGCGGCGGTGTGGTTGGACTTCTCCACCACGCCCTTGCGGTTGCCGCGCCGTGGTGGGCAGATCGCGACCTGGACGCCGTAGTGCTTGGCGACCGCGGCGAACGTCGCAGTGACCTTCCCCGACTCGGGATGACAGACCGTGGCCATCCGGTCGAACCGCCACTTCTTCGTCAGCCCGCCGAGCTTCCTCGTGGTCTCGTCCAGTCCGTCGATGAGCTGGGGCTGCTCCTCGGTTGCGGCCAGAGTGCCGCGCCAGCGACTGGAGTGCGCGAGCGCGCCGACGAGCAGGTGCGCGTGCTTGCCCCATCCCCACGCCGCGGGCGGGTCGGGCAGCTCGACCCAGTCCCACTGGGTCTCCTCACCCGGCGGGTGAGCGATCGGCGCATTCGCCCGGCCCTTCGTGGCGCTGCAGGGCTCGCAGTGCGGCCGCAGACTCCGGGTGCGGATCTGGCGGGTGAATGTCGGATACGACCGGTCATAGCCCAGGCCGGTGACCTCGTCGAACAAGGTCACCGCCCACAGATGCGGATCCTCCTTGAGCCGCTCGCGGACGTAGTCGACGAACGGCTCGAACGGATCCTCCTCGGCGGGTTTCCGTTCCCCGGCGACCCGGCCGCCGGCCAGGTAGGCGCGGATGGTCTTGCGGTCCCGGCCCAGGTGCCGGGCGATCGCGGAGATCGTCCAGCCCTGCCGCCGCAACGCGTGAACGTCGATGTCTTCCTCCCGTGTCAGCATGGGAAGCGAGGGCTCCTTCGGTAGACGGCGTGTGGTCAGAGACCGCCATCTTCGAAGGAGCCCCACCCGCTTCCGGTGGAGCCACGGGGTGGGGAATTTCAGTGAGCAGAACTGGGGAGATTCACCTGAGCGACATCACCACTTCAGGACCCCGCCGTGGAAGACCTCGAAGGCAGCTCGAACGGTGCCCTTGTCCGGGTCGGCGACCTTCGCCTGGAAGGTCGGCGTTGTCGTTGTCGAGTATCCGGGGTACCCAGGAGACAACGTCGGCGCTGCCGGCTTGCTGGGCCACGAGTTGTAATCGACGGTGAGCCTGGGTCGTACCGAGGTCCCGTCGTAGTTGTCTGAGCGGTAGCGACGCCAGGTGAAGTTTGAGGTCTCGTCGACAGCCTTCAACCGCAACCCGTTGTTGACGAAGCCGTCGTGCCAGCCTTGCACCATGGCGGTGAGGTCCCAGGTCACATCCCCGCCCGGGCAGGAGGAGTTGTAGCCCTTGGCGGTCGAGGCGTCGTCGTACTTCTCCGCCCCGACGCTGGGCTGGTTGCCCCAGGTCAGCCCCGAGATGGTCCAGGACTCGGTGATCCGCGAGGCACGGATTTCGGCCCCGGTGCAGGACCCGGAGTAGAAGTTGCGCAGCTTCAGGTCCGCGTTCAACACGTGCACGCCGGACCACTTGGTGTCCCCGTTGTCAAACTTCAGGAACGAGCGGGCCTTGTGGGCGCCGCCGTCATAGGTGCCGACCTTGAGCTCGTCGGACGCGCCTTGGCTGGAGGTGTAGTCCGGTGACTGCACCCAAGTGTCGCCGGTCGGGTTGATCGTGAAGCTCGGATCCACCGTGACGGGGTAATCCGTGTCGGGGTCGGCCAGGAATTGCGGGTCCGGCGACAGCGTGAGTGTCGGGGTGCCGCCAGTGGTCTGGCCGATCGTCGACTCGACCGGCGCCGCCTCCGGCTCCCCGGCAGCGTCCTCGCTGGAGTCCCACATCACCGGCCCTGCGGCAGCCACAAGCGTCTCGCCGACCTGGGACTCGACCGCGATCTCGCCGCCCGGGTTCGCCACCAGCGCAGCCCCAGCGGTAGCGACCCGGATGGTCACCGCCACGGGATCGGTGGGGCGCTCGCGCAGGAGGATGTTGTGGGAGAACCCCGTCGTGGTCGCCGTGACTACCAGATCGCCAACACCCTCGCCTACCCCGCGCAGCGCGTCCGGGTACGTGACTGTGTCACCCTCGACGGTCGGGGTTGGCAGGTTGGAGGGCCAGCGGAACTCCAAGCGCTTACCGCGCTCGTCGGTCAACGCCGCGAACACCTTGTCGCCACCGGCGGAGAACTCCACATCACTCGCCGCATACGCCGGCGCCAGCCCACCGTCCCGCTCCACCAGGCTCGTGTCGACCTTATGCCACTCGCCTTGCGCGTCTTGAACGCGCTCCGGCTCCGTGGTGCCCTCCGAGGTCCACGTCCCGTCCGGATTCGCAAACACGCGGACCGTCTCCGTCCGCTGGGAGAGGTCCTCGACCCGCGCACCAATCGCCCGCGCCGTCACCATCGCCGACACCGCATCCGGACGCGCAGCGTTGTCCGACACCACCACCGCAGGCGACGCGGCAACGACCGACTGCGCTTCCGCCGGCGCCTGCAACCCGCCGACACCGACGGCAACGCTCAGAAGGCCTATCAAACTAGTAAGAGCAAGCGACGGCGTGGTCAAGCGACGGTGCGACATGCGACTCCCCAACAGGTGATGCTGGCGGAGTCTCCGGCAGCGCCCCTCCCGAGCGGAGCGGCCGGCACACTGTAGGCCCCTTGGCCGACTCGGGTTGCTTAGACCGGAAGGAAATAGTCCTAGAGGGCCACCTCGAATAGCCCCATCGAGTCACTACCGCTCCGCGCGAAGCCCACCGCTGGTTAGCCGACTTCTTGGGCTCAGCTCTGACCTCGTGATTCCTAGACCGCGGAGCAGCTTCGCTGAGCCGCGGAGATTCCTTCGCTCCAGGTGATCGCCCGAGCGGGTCGAGGTCGCGTCCCGTGGCGTGGTGTAACTCGTCGCGTGTGACTGTGTGAATCAGGTCCATCATGCAGTAGCGAGCTCGGGTACCTCCTCGACGGTGGTCACGGTGGTGATCAGGTCCGTGGGCTCGGTCGGGTAGAGCAGGGCCATGGAGGACTCTGAGAGGTAGCGGCGGTCGGTGTCTTGCCACTCGTCGTGGGCCTCGATCAGGATGCAGGCCGAGAGTCTGAGCAGGGCGTCGGTGTTGGGGAAGATCCCGACGACGTCGGTGCGGCGCTTGACCTCTTTGTTGATGCGCTCGAGATCGAGACCTACACGTGGGACGTCCTGCCTGCGCACCTCAAGACCGGGGACATCGTGGACTACGTGTCCCGGGAGCTGGAGTGGGTGCGCGACCAGGTCGTGGCCACGTGACGCCTGTCCGCGACCATGTGGGCGTCGGCGGCTTCATCGTGGGGCTGTCGACCGCGCTGCACCTGCTTCGATCGCGGCCCGGGTCGGATGTCCTCGTCCTAGAGAAGGAGGAAACCGTGGGCCGTCACCAGACGGGCCACAACAGCGGAGTCGTCCACTCCGGCATCTACTACCCGCCCGGTTCGCTCAAGGCGCGCCTCTGCCGCGAGGGATCCCGCCTCACCCGGGAGTACGCCGCCGAGCGCGGCATCCGGTTGACGGTCACGGGCAAGCTGCTGGTCGCCACCGACAAGCGCGAGCTCGCGGGCATGCACGCCCTGCACGAACGTGCCGGCGTGAACGGTGTGCGGGCCGAGGCCTTCGACGCCGCCGAGCTGCACCGGCGCGAGCCCGAGGTCATCGGCCTCGGAGCCCTGTGGGTACCCGAGTCCCAGAACAGCGTTCGGACCCACCGTGAGTCCTTTGTCGACGGTCGGCGTGACATGCACGCCGAGGAACGGGAGCGACGGGTCGGGG
>CAWIFK010000011.1:0-95789 GCA_963835385.1 uncultured Actinomycetota bacterium | reverse complement strand
ACGGAGGCCGACGGGCGCCGGGTTCGCCGTCGGGTCTATGGGAGGACGCGCAAGGAGGTCGAGACCAAGCTGGTCGAGCTGCGGACCAAAGCAGACTCCGGCGCTGCGATCACCCCGACGCATCTCACCATCGAGGCGTACCTCAATGAGTGGCTGTCGCAGATCGTGGCCCAGCGCGTGCGACCCAACACCCTCGCCGCCTACCGCTTCCACGTCGACCGCTACCTGGCCCCGGATCTCGGCCACAAGCGACTCGGACGGCTGACTGCCCGGGAGTTCCGCCTGTATCTCGACAGCCTGCGTGCGCGGGGGGCCGGCGTCCGCACCATCCGCTACGTGCACGGGACGCTGCGGGCGGCGCTCGAAGATGCCATGCGGGAGGAGCTCCTGGACAAGAACGTCGCGAAGCTCGTTCGGCCGCCCTCCGCCCCCAAGACCCAGCGGCAGCCCTGGACGCCCCCGGAGACCAAGGCCTTCCTGCAGGCAACACGGGAACACCGGTTGCATGCCCTGTTCGTCGTGCTGGCGCTGCTCGGTCTGCGCCGTAGCGAGGCCCTGGGGCTCAGGTGGGAAGACATCGACCTGGACGCAGGCACGCTGACCGTCCGACGAGGTCTCCATCGCATCGAGGGTCAGTTGCAGGTGATGGAGACGAAGACGGTCCGCTCACAGCGGACGATCCCGCTACCCGGCGCGGTCGTCGAGGTGCTGAGGGCCCATCTCGAGCGTCAGGAAGGCGAGCGGAGGAGTCTGGCCGAGAGGTGGCCGAGCTCCGGGTTCGTCTTCACGACGCCGATCGGCACACCCATCGATCCAGACAACTGCTCCAAGCTCGTGAAGGCGGCGATGGTCGACTCAGGCGTGCGGGTGGTCCGGATGCACGACCTCCGCCACGGCTGCGTGTCGACACTGCTGAGCCTCGGGGTGCCTCCGCGGACGGTGATGGAGATCGCCGGCCACTCCGCACTGGAGATGACGATGAACGTCTACGCGCACGTCACCTTGGACGACAAGCGCACGGCACTCGACAAGCTCGGCGAGCTGTTCGAGGAGGGCGCGTGATGACCGCGTTGGTGTCAACGGTTGGTGTCAGGCGGCCCGCGCGCCTCGGATCCCGCGTCGCCGAGCCTCCCCCGGAGACGCAAAAGCCCAGGTCAACGGGGGATATGACCTGGACTCTCGCTGGTTGGCAGCTGTCCCTGACATAGTTTGCACCTTACCTCACGGAGGTGGCTCATGTCCCAGGCCCGGCTTCTCATCACTGCCGTGTTGCTCAGGGCCGCAGCAAGAGCGAGGTGGCCCGCGACTACGGGGTGTCGCGGTTCTGGGTGCAGACCCTGGTCAAACGGTTCCTCGCCGAGGGCGAGGCCGCCTACGAGCCCCGGTCCCGACGCCCTTTGACCCACCCCAACCAGGTGTCGCCGCGCATGGAGGAGCAGATCGTGCGGCTCCGCAAGGAGTTGTCCAAACAAGGCCTGGACGCCGGCGCGGACACCATCCACACCCACCTGGCCCGTCGCACCCCGAGGTCGAAGACCTCGACGCTCGAGCCGGTGCCCGCGGTCTCGACGATCTGGCGGGTGCTGACCCGACGCGGGTTCGTCACCGCGCAGCCGCAGAAGCGCCCGAAGTCGACCTGGCACCGGTTCAGCGCCGCCCAGCCCAATGAACGCTGGCAGGCCGACATCACCCACTGGCAGCTCGCCGACGACAGCGAGGTCGAGATCCTCAACATCGAAGACGACCACTCCCGCGTCGACCTGCTGTCCCGGACCCGCCGGACCTTCACCGCGGTCGAGGTGCGCTCCGGCTTTCGAACCGCCTTCAATCGCTACGGATTACCCGCCCGCGTACTCACCGACAACGGGGCCGTGTTCACCGGCAAACCCCGCCGCGGGGGCCAGGTCGCCCTGGAAGCCGAACTGGTCACCCTGCGGATCCGGTTCGATCACTCCCGGCCCTACCACCCGCAGACCTGCGGCAAGGTCGAACGGTTCCACCAGACCCAGAAGAAGTGGCTGGCCGCCCAGCCACCGGCACACACCCTCGCCGAGCTCCAGCGGCAGCTGGACCGGTTCCGCCGCTACTACAACACCGTGCGACCCCACCGAGCGCTGGACCGCAAGACGCCCGCCACCGTCTACGCCGCGCGGCCCAAGGCCGTCCCCAGCGGCCCGGTGCTCGACCCGCACTACCGGGTCCGCACCTACAAGATCGACACCGGCGGCACGATCACCCTGCGCCACGATTCACGCCTGCACCACATCGGCCTGGGCCGACGCCTGGCCGGCACCCGCGTCTACGTGCTCACCGCCGACCTGCACATCCGGGTGATCGCCATCGAAACCGGAGAACTCCTGCGCGAACTGACCCTCGACCCCACCCGCGACTACCAACCCACCGGACGGCCACCAGGCCCTCCCCGAAAACGCCCCTGAATGCAACTATGTCCCGAGACACCTGTCAACGGTGTCCCGGGACATCACGTTGCGCGCCCGAAGGGATTCGAACCCCTAACCTTCTGATCCGTAGTCAGATGCTCTATCCGTTGAGCTACGGGCGCACATCCCCTCGCGGGGACCGTGGAAGGATAGCGGACCGGGTGGCCCGAGCCGAAATCCGGGCACACCGAGACGAGGTTCCAGGCGCTGACCTGCAGCGATGCGCTCGACTCTTGCTTGGGACGGCCCCGGGTGCGTCGTCAGCGCGGGCGGTCCGCCAGGTCGTCGACTGGATGGCCCGCCACGTCGCTCAGGAGCCAGGGGTCGACGGTATGGCCCCGCGCCACCAGGCTGAGCGAGCCGTTTCGCTCCATCACGACCAGCTGCACGCCTTCCAGCCCGGGAAGCCCCGCCCGGCGGACGGCCTGCCGGATCTCGCTCTCGACCACATGCACGTGGCGCATGTTCCGCCGCAGCATCCGGCCGTCGGCGACGAGCACGATGGGCGGTGGGTTGACCAGCCGGTCGATGACCACGTTGCGACGGAGGAAGCCGAGAAGGGACTGCATCGCGAAGAGCGTGAGGAGAGCCAGCACAGCGCTCATCAGGTTGAAGTTCTCGAGCAAGGCGGTGCGTCCCAGCACGGCGCCGAAGGCCACCACGCCGGCGAAGTCGAAGCTGGACATGCTGCTCAGGCTGCGCTGGCCCGTGATGCGCACCAGCACGATGAAGACGAGGTAGATGAGCGCGGTGGTCGCCACCACGGTCTCGGCACCTCGGACGGTCATGTGGAACTGGCTGAACACGGCTACCTCCCCGTAAGCCTCGAGACTTCCGTCACCGGATCGCGCTGGTCCGCACGAGCGCCCCTGCCGGCCCTTTCGACGCTACCCCCGTGCCCGCGCAGCGGTTGGCTGAGCAGGCGACATCGGGCGCTCCCTGTAGCGTCGCGCCATGGAGACGCGCACCCTCGGCAGGACCGGACGACAGGTCTCGGTGGTAGGACTCGGCACCTGGCAGCTCGGCGCCGACTGGGGCGAGGTGACCGAGAGCGACGCACGCGCCGTCCTCGAGGCTTCCGTCGACAACGGCGTCACGTTCTTCGACACCGCCGACGTCTACGGCGACGGCCGCAGCGAGCAGATCATCGGCCGGTTCCTGGCCGAGCGTCCCGGGGCCGGCGTCACCGTGGCCACCAAGATGGGCCGCCGCGTCGACCAGGTGCCCGAGAACTACGTGCTGGAGAACTTCCGGGCCTGGACCGACCGGTCCCGGGCCAACCTGGGCGTGGACACCCTCGACCTGGTCCAGCTGCACTGCCCTCCGAGCGCCGTCTACTCCGACGACGCGGTCTTCGACGCCCTCGACACCCTGGTCGACGAGGGTGCGATCGGCGCGTACGGCGTGAGCGTCGAGCGGGTGGAGGAGGCGCTCACCGCCATCGCCCGGCCGCATGTCGCCACGGTGCAGATCATCGCCAACGCCTTCCGGCTCAAGCCGGTCGAGGAGGTGTTCCCGGTCGCCGCGGAGGCCGGCGTCGGCATCATCGTCCGGGTCCCGCTCGCCTCCGGCCTGCTCAGCGGGAAGTACGACGAGTCCACGGTCTTCGCCGAGGACGACCACCGCTCCTACAACCGCGACGGCAGCGCGTTCGACGTCGGGGAGACGTTCTCCGGGGTCGACTACGGCACGGGGCTGAAGGCCGCTCGCGAGTTCACCGCGCTCGTGGAGCGGGAGGGACCCGAGGGCGTCACGGCCGCCCAGGCGGCGATCGCCTGGCTGTGGCAGCACCCGCAGGTGTCCGCCGTCATCCCTGGGGCGCGCAACGTCGACCAGGCGGCCGGCAACGCCGCGGCGGGCTCCACCGCTGCCCTCGGCGCGGACTTCGACGAGGGCGTCCGGCGCATCTACGACACGCACCTGCGCCAGCAGATCCACCCACAGTGGTGACCGCCGCCTGACCCGCCGCGGGCCCAGCACACCCCCGTTCACCTGCGAAAACAGGTGATGCGGGCACGCTCGGAAGCACCACCACAGGGCCGGTGAGACGCGCGTCACACCCTTGATCGATCCAATGGTCGGGGGTCTGACTTTGTGAGTACATTCCCAAACCTCAGGGCTTCTCCAGAGCCCAGGCGACGGGGTACCTGAGGGACCCACAGCGTCGCTGCAAAGGTGCGGCGATCTCAGCGTCCGTCTTCACGGCGGGCGAGAACGCGTGAGAGGACCGGTTGACATGACGACCGACACCAGCAGCACCGGCACCAGCACCCCGCCCACCACGCACGAGGGGATCCGCACCTGGGTCGAGGAGATCGCCGAGCTGACCCAGCCCGACAGCATCCACTGGTGCACCGGCGACGACGCCGAGTGGGAGCAGCTCACCGAGCAGCTCGTGGCCAGCGGGACGTTCACCCGGTTGAACCCGGAGATGAAGCCGAACTCCTTCCTCGCGCAGTCCGACCCCACCGACGTGGCCCGGGTCGAGGACCGCACCTTCATCTGCTCGGTCGAGGAGAAGGACGCCGGCCCCACCAACAACTGGATGGACCCGGCGGAGATGAAGGCCGTGATGACGGACCTCTACCGCGGGTGCATGCGGGGCCGGACGATGTACGTCGTCCCGTTCGTCATGGGTCACCTCGAGGCCGAGAAGCCGATGTTCGGCGTGGAGATCACCGACTCCGCCTACGTCGTGGTCTCGATGCGGGTCATGGCCCGCATGGGCAGCAGCGTGCTGCGCCGGATGGAGGAGACCGGCGCCGGGTTCGTGCCGGCGCTGCACTCGGTCGGCATGCCGCTCGAGCCGGGCCAGCGCGACGTGGCGTGGCCGTGCAACGACACGAAGTACATCGTGCAGTTCCCCGAGGAGCGCGCGATCTGGTCCTACGGCTCCGGCTACGGCGGCAACGCCCTGCTCGGCAAGAAGTGCTACGCGCTGCGCATCGCCTCGGTGATGGCCCGCGACGAGGGCTGGCTCGCCGAGCACATGCTCATCCTCAAGCTCACCAGCCCCCAGGGCGTCGTGAAGTACGTCGCCGCCGCGTTCCCGAGCGCCTGCGGCAAGACCAACCTCGCCATGCTCGCCCCGACCGTCCCCGGCTGGAAGGTCGAGACGCTCGGCGACGACATCGCCTGGATGCGCATCGGCGAGGACGGGCGCCTCTACGCGGTCAACCCCGAGTTCGGCTTCTTCGGCGTGGCGCCGGGCACCAACGAGAAGACCAACCCCAACGCCATGCGCACCATCGACATCGGCAACTCGGTCTTCACCAACGTCGCCCTCACCGAGGACGGCGACATCTGGTGGGAGGGCATGGAGAACGAGCCGGCCCACGCCCGGTCCTGGAAGGGCGAGGACTGGACCCCCGAGAGCGAGGAGCTCTCCAGCCACCCGAACAGCCGCTACTGCACCCCGATCAAGCAGTGCCCGATCCTGGCACCGGAGTACGACGACCCCCGCGGCGTGCCGATCGACGCGATCCTGTTCGGCGGCCGCCGCAAGACCACCATCCCGCTGGTCACCGAGGCGCGGGACTGGACGCACGGCACGTTCATGGGTGCCACGCTCTCCTCCGAGACCACGGCCGCGGCCACCGGGGCGGTCGGTGTCGTCCGGCGCGACCCGATGGCGATGCTGCCGTTCATCGGCTACAACGCCGGTGACTACTTCAACCACTGGGTCACGGTCGGCAAGGAGAACGACGCCGCCAAGCTGCCGCGGATCTTCTACGTCAACTGGTTCCGCCGCGACGACGAGGGCGGCTTCCTGTGGCCCGGCTTCGGCGAGAACAGCCGGGTGCTCAAGTGGATCGTGGAGCGCATCGACGGCCAGGCCGAGGCCACCGAGACGCCGATCGGGCACGTCCCGACCCCGGAGTCGCTGGACGTCGAGGGCCTGGACATGACCCGCGAGGAGCTCGAGCAGGCGCTCGCGGTCGACGTCGAGGAGTGGAAGGCCGAGATCCCGCAGATCACCGAGTGGTTCGAGAAGTTCGGCGAGTCGCTCCCGGCGGTGCTGTGGACCGAGCTCGACGGCCTGAAGGCCCGCCTCGGCTCCTGACCCGGAACCAGCCGCAGGGGCCCGCCACCGAGCCAGGTGGCGGGCCCTTTCGCGTCCGGTCCGGGGACGAGACGGGCATACTGTCGCGGTAAGGGGAGAGGAGCAACGTGGAGCGAGATAGTTACGGTCCCGCCGACCGCCGGCTGCTCGAGACCACGGCGATGCAGATCTACAGCAACGCAGTGGGGCACGGCTGGCTGGTCCCGGACGACCCGCGCCTGCACGACGACCACAGTGACCGCGCCGTCGACCTGCTTCTTGAGCTCGGGCTGCTCCGTCACGACGAGACCAGCAACCAGCTCTACCCGGTGGACCCCTCGGCCGTGCAGGCCCAGGTCGTGGTACCGCTCGGCCAGCAGGGCGCCCAGCTGCTCTCGGAGTCGGCCCGCTGGGCCGACACGTTCAGCGAGCTCGGGCAGGTCTACCGCACCTCCCGGCAGGCCACGGTGAACCCGATCACCGAGATCCACGGCCTCGACAACATCAACAACTTCATCGCCGCAGCCGTGAACGACTGCCGCCAGGACCTGCTGACCGCTCAGCCTGACGGCCGCCGACCCGCCGACCTCCTTGCGCAGGCGGAGGAGCGCGACAGGCGTGCCCTGGAGCGGGGCGTGCGGATGCGGACGCTGTACCAGCACTCCGCCCGGCACAGCCCGGTCACCCGGGAGTACGTCGCCGACATCACCACCCACGGCGGCGAGGTCCGCACCCTCGACGAGTTCTTCCGGCGGCTGATCATCATCGACCGGCAGGTCGCGATCATCCCCGCTTCGGACAACCACCACGTGGCGATCGCCATCTACGAGAAGTCCGTGATCGCCTACCTCGTCGACATCTTCGAGCGTGCCTGGGAGCGCGCCCAGCCGTACAACGTCAGCGGCAACCAGGTGGAGCGGCACATCGCCGCCGACGTCCGGGCGATGACCATCCGGCTCCTCATCGAGGGGCACAGCGACCCGGCGAGCGCCAAGCGGCTCGGGGTCAGCACCCGCACCTACGCGGGCTACATCGCCTCCCTCAAGGACGAGTACGGCGTGCAGACCCGCTTCCAGCTCGGCTACGCCATGGGCCGTGACGGCGCCGGGCCGCTACCACCCGGCGACGTGGAGAGTCTGGAACCTTCGCTCGACGGCGTCGAGGCCGACTCCGAGGCTTGAGCCGGCTGACCACCCGGGCACAGCAGCGAGGGCAGTCACCCTGATGGTGAACTGCCCTCGCGGTGCGGTCGAGACGGGCCGGGGGGGTGGCACTGGGAGCGAAACTGCCGGGGGGGATGACTCGTTTCGTCCTGTCTCGACCTGTGTGGCGAGCCGGGCCGGGGGGATGGCCGGGTCGCGTTTGTGGGAGTGCCGGGCCCAGGAGCCCGACGGATCAACGGTTGGTGGTGATCCTGGTGCCACCCCAGCCGGTGTCGGTGGCCTGTGCGGGGGCGCCGAAGCCCATCACGAGACCGGCAACCAGGGCGGTCGCGGCGATGATCTTGGTTGCAGTGCGGTGCTGGCTCATGAGCTACCTCGTATCGTCCGTCCCAGGGATGCGGTGTTCCCGCTTGTAGTAAGTCTCGGTCACGGGACACCGCGAGAGAAGGAAATGTGTGCCGCAAGAGTATGCACTGCATGTTTCTGCAAATTCCACGAAAGACGGACATGCTCTCGCCGGCCGACCGGCATGTGGTTGCGTACTTGTGCAACGCCGGGACGTCGGCCCGTACGCTCGAGGGATGGGCCGGCTCCTCGCACGACGTCGACGGCCCGATCGTCGCTGGGCGCTCCTGCTGCTCGCCGTCTGGCTGGTCACCGCCGTGCCGGTCGCGGTCGCGCTGTTCCTGACCGGCTCGCGCACCGTCGTGCTGGCCGGCCACGACACCGACCTCGAGCCCACGATGGACGGCTACGCCACCGTCGACCTCGGACCCTTCCTGCCGAGCTTCCGGACCCCGTCGGGATCCCGGCTCGGTGCGAGCCTGGATCTGGGCCCGACCGACCTGCGCTCCTACGACGCGCTCGTGCAGCGCTACGCGCTCCTCGCCAGCCAGCCGGAGGGCCAGATCGCCAAGGTGCGCGCGACACTGCGGGACATGGCCGTGGACAGCGCCGTGCTGGGCGGCCTGGTGGCCCTGGCCGCGCCCGGGGCCGTGCTGCTGGTCGGCCGCCGGCGATGGGCCGAGCTGCTGCACCCCTGGACCGCTCGGCGCACGACCGTCGCGTCGTTCACCGCGTTCGGCGTCGTCGCCGCGGTCGGCCTCGGCTTCTTCGTCGAGGACTCCGACGGGCCGACGGTGAGCCCTCAGACCTGGCAGCCGCTCGCGTCCGCGCTGCCGGGCGTGCAGCTCCCCGAGGAGGCGGCCGACCTCGAGGTCGAGTCGGGCCTGATCACCAGCGGCACCCGCCGGCTGGTCGAGAGCGCGCTGAGGACGTACCGGACCAGCCTGACGTTCTACCGCGACCTGGTCGCGGCCGTGCCCGCAGTGGCCGACCAGCTGCGGTCGCCGCAGCCCGACGAGGTCGTCGGCATCCTGGTCAGCGACCGGCACGACAACATCGGGATGGACCAGGTCGTCCGCGCGGTGGCCGACGCCGGCGGTGCTCGCTTCCTGCTCGACGCCGGCGACGACACCTCGACCGGCGGCTCCTGGGAGGCGTTCAGCCTGGACTCGCTGGACCAGGCCTTCGACGACTACGACGACCGCTACGCCGTCGCCGGCAACCACGACAACGGCGACTTCGTGACCGACTACCTGGCCGAGCGCGGCTTCACCACGCTCGTCGGCGAGCCGGTGGGCGGGCCGGAAGGCATCCGGCTGCTCGGGGCCAGCGACGTGCGCAGCAGCGGTCTGGGCAGCTGGCGCGACCAGAAGGGCCAGGTCACCTTCGGCGAGCAGCGCACGCTGCTCGCCGAAGCCGCGTGCGCGGAGGACGCGCGGGGCGAGCGGATCAGCACGCTCCTGGTGCACGACGCGAGCAGCGGGAGCGAGGCGCTGGAGCGCGGCTGCGTCGACCTGGTGCTCGGCGGGCACCTGCACGCGCAGGTCGGCCCCAGCCCGGTGGTGGGCGAGAACGGCGAGGTGGGCTTCGCCTACACCAACGGCACGACCGGCGGGGCCGCGTACGCCGTGGCGCTGGGCAGCAAGCTGCGCCGCGACGCCCAGGTGACCCTGGTGACCTATCGGGAGGGCGAGCCGGTGGGCCTGCAGCCGGTGACCATCCGCACCACCGGACAGCTCCAGGTGTCCCCGTGGATCGCCCTCGACCTCGCCCCTCGGGGCTGAGGGGCACGGACGCCGAAGCGGCCCCCACCGCTTGGGTGGGGGCCGCTTCGTGGTCGGCGGAGGTGGCGGGATTTGAACCCGCGAGAGGGAATCACCCTCAACCCGCTTAGCAGGCGGGCGCCATAGGCCACTAGGCGACACCTCCAGGACAGCGAGGCTCAGGGTACCCGGCGCCTCACCGGCTCGGCCAATCGGGCGCTCAGCGCAGCGGCCGGTAGCCGTGGCCGCGGTTGAGGTGCTGCTGGAGGTCACGGACGAAGTCGTCGGCGGGACGGTCCAGGATGCCCACGGGAATCGTGGTCGTCTCACCGTCGCGGCGGCGCAGCACGACGCAGCGCCCGCCCCCGACGGTGGTGGCGACGACGTCCTCCACGTCCTTCCAGCGGCCTCGGGTGGCCCCGGCACCCCGCACCCCGCGCACGACGTAGCCGGCGTCGTCGAGGCGCACCAGCGTGGGGCGCCGCAGCAGCAGCAGGGCACCGCCCGCCGCGGCCGGCACGGCGAGCAGCAGCGCCGTCGGGACCAGCCAGCGCGGCCAGCCGAACAGGGCGACGCCGAGGGAGCCGAGGACCGCGAGCAGCCCGGCCACGAGCACGAGGACACCCGCCATCCGGGCGGCGTGAGGGCGCGAGAGCCGGTAGTCGGAGGACACGGGTCGATTGAACCGAACCCGACGCCCAGGACCAAAACGAGAACCGGCCGACCCTTGTGGAGCAGTGGTGAGCAGGGCCACACTCGAACTCCACCCAAGCATCAGGGAGGTGGGTCGCCGTGACTGGACTCGAACATGCCGTACAAGCCCTCCGGGTCGCGCTCGACAGTCCCGCCCGGCGCCGGTCCTGGCAGACGCTGGTGCGCCGGCGGATGGCCGAGGTCGTCGAGGTCCTCGAGCACGAGCATGCCCGCCGGGCCGAGGACGCCTGGCTGGCCGCCCGCGAGCACCACCTGCTCACCGAGCGTGACCGCCTGGCGATGCGCCTGGCGACGCTGGCCCCGGTCCTCCCCGAGGTCCCCGACGCGGGGACCCGGGCCCGCCTCGACCGGCTGGTGCTCGACCTGCAGCACCACCACCAGCGACTCAACGACCTCGTCTACGACAGCGTCTCGCTGGAGCTGGGCGGCTCCGAGTAGTTCCGGTGGCCGGCGTTGCCGCCGAGGTACGTCGCCTCGAGCGAGCGCTGGACCACCCCACGGTCGGTCAGCTCCACGCGGTAGCCGTCGGCCTCGGGGCGCGAACTCACCACGTCGACGAGCCGGCCGTCCTCGAACAGCAGGCCGCAGCCGTCGTCGGCGGCGTACCCGGGCGGGAACCCCTCGGCCACCAGGCGGTGCAGGGTAGCGGCCCGGTGCTCCTCCCCGTCGAAGTGCGGGCAGGCGCTGCCCTCCAGGAAGGCCAGCCCGTCCGACAGCGGCTCCAGCACGCTTCCGAAGGAGTCGGTGACCGACGCCTCGAACCAGCAGTTCATCCCGGCGCTGATGCCGGCCAGCACGGTGCCGTTCGTCGCCGCCTCGGCCAGGATGTCCGCCAGCCCGTGCACCCGCCACACGGCGAGCAGGTTCGCGGTGCTCCCGCCGCCGACGTAGATCACGTGCTGCTCGAGCAGGAACGACCGGAGGTCGTCGTGCTCGCGGGCGAAGAGCCGCAGCACCGACGCCTCGGCCCGGTCCGGTCCGAAGCACTGCTCGAACTGCTCGATGTAGCCGGGAGCGTCACCGCTCGCGGTGGGCACGAAGCACACCCGCGGTCGCGGCACGGGCGCCAGCGAGAGCAAGAAGTCGTCGAGCGCCGGGTTGTCGGGCTCCATCGAGAAGCCACCACCACCGAGCGCGAAGATCCTGCGGGCCGTCGATGCCATGAGGTCCTTTCCTCACGAGGGCTCCCCCGAGCCGCCAGCAGAGGGGGCGGGATTCGAACCCGCGGCTGACATCTCTGCCAGCGACCGCTTTCAAGGCGGTTCCGATCGGCCACTCCGGCACCCCTCCGAGCGCCGGCCGCCGGCCGACGCACCGAGCGAGTGTAACGGCGTCAGTCGAGGTCCACCGAGACCAGGACGTCTCCCTCCTGGACCACGTCGCCCGAGGTGACCCGCACGGCCCGGACCGTGCCGCTGTGCTCGGAGAGGACCGGGATCTCCATCTTCATCGACTCCAGCAGCACCACTGTGTCTCCGGGCTCGATGCGGTCCCCCGGCCCGACCGGGACCGTCATCACGTTGGCCACCATCTCCGCGAGGATGTCCGAGGTCCGAGGTTCACGTGCCATGGCGGTGAACTTACAGCAGCGCCGCGACCCGTGACGGCTCCGGGCGGTGCGCCGCAGCCGCCTCCGCCCGGCGGGCCCGCGCACCGCGGTTCCCGGCGAGGAAGGCGTCCACGCGGATGACCACGTAACCGACCACCAGCCCCAGCACGACGCCGTACAGCACGGAGAGGCCCGCCTCGGCCAGCGGCCGGCGCGGGTCGAGCAGGTCGGTGGCGACCACCGCCAGCCCGGCAGCGCCGAACGCGCACGGCCACCAGCCCTGCCGGCGACGGGCGCGGGTGGAGACGCCCCAGGCGAGGGCGGGCACGCCGAGCAGCGCCACCAGCGGGCGCGGTACGGCGCCGGCCGACGCCCGCACGCCGCGGTAGCCCTCCTCCAGCGTGCGGATCAGGTCCGGCGAGCCCCACCGGGCCAGCGCCTCGGTGTAGGCCAGCACGACCGCGAGCAGCACCAGCCCGGCAGCGATCACCACGGCGCCCCGGCGGCCGAGGCCGTGGAAGCCGGCGCCGAGCCGGTGCACCACGAGCAGCGTGCCGACCAGGGCCAGGCCCAGCACGACGTAGCGGGTCCGTTCGAAGGAGATCTGCGCCTGGTAGCCCTGGGCGGCGAGCGCCGCGAACGCGGCCACGGCGACCGCCACCAGGCACTCGCGCACGACGGCGGGGAACCGTGCCGCCGGCACCGTCAGCAGCACCCCCAGGACGGCGCCGAGCACGGCGGTGGCCACCGTGGCGCCGGCGAGCAGCACCTGCTCCCCGCTGGCGACCGCGGCGACGGAGAGCACCAGGGCGAGAGCCGCCGCGCCCAGCGGCCTGCCGCCGGTGCGCAGGCCCGTCGCGAAGGCGTAGCCGGTCGTGACCAGCACGGCGCCGGCGCCCGGGAGCCAGGACGGCACGTCGGAGGCGAACCAGAGCTCGGCTCGGGACACGGGGCACTCACTGCCTTGCGGGTCGGTCGGGCGGACGAGGCGGGCGGCCGCAGGATACCGCTTCTACAGGCGGCGGTTCCCCAGCGACGGGTTGGTGCTGCGGGCCTCGACGAGCACCTCGCCGTCCAGCTCGGCCCGGAGCGCGCCGGTGTCCTCGCCGAGCTCGCCGACCACGTCGCCGGTGGGCGCGACCACCAGGGAGTGCCCGGTGTAGCGGGGTCCCGGCTGGGCCGCCGCGGCGACGTACACGGTGTTCTCGATCGCCCGCGCGGTCACCAGGGTGCGCCAGTGCGCGACCTTCCGCTCGCCGGCCACCCAGGCCGCGGGCACGACCAGCGCCTCGGCGCCGCGGTCGACCAGCGCCCGGCCGAGCTCGGGGAAGCGCAGGTCGTAGCAGGTCATCAGGCCGACCCGCAGCCCGTGGACCTCCAGGACCGCCGGCTCGATCGGCCCGGCCAGCAACCGGTCGGACTCGCGGTAGCCGAAGGAGTCGTAGAGGTGGATCTTGCGGTACGCCGCCGCCAGCCGACCGTCGGGCCCGAGCGCCACCAGGGTGTTGTAGGGCCGCTGCGGATCGTCGCTGCGCTCGAACATGCCGGCCACCAGCGTGGTCCCGAGGGTGGCCGCGAGCTCGGCCAGCCGGGTCACGAACGGCCCGTCGAGGTCCTCGGCGTCCGCCGCCACGTCCGAGCCGGCCGGCCCGAAGTCCCGGGCGAACGCCTCGGGCAGCACGACCAGGTCCGGCCGCGACG
Organism: uncultured Actinomycetota bacterium; assembly: GCA_963835385.1. Classification (GTDB taxonomy): domain Bacteria; phylum Actinomycetota; class Actinomycetes; order Propionibacteriales; family Nocardioidaceae; genus Nocardioides_B. Next base: position 82,071 of record CAWIFK010000011.1, on the reverse strand, counting down.
CAGCCGCGACCTGCTCGGGCAGAGCGTCGAGCGCGCGGAGGTTCTCGGCCGGGTCGGAGCTCGACGCCCACTGCAGCAAGGAGACGGTGAGGGAAGCCACCACCCCACCCTGCCAGACTCGGTCACATGGCCGCCCCACCCTCGCCGCCGGCGTCGGCACCGCCGCGCCTGGGCGCCGTCGTGCTGGCCGGCGGCACCGGTCGGCGGCTCGGCGGCGCCGACAAGGCGTCGCTCACGTTCGCCGGCGCCACCCTGCTGGACCGCGCGCTCGACGCGCTCGCCGCGGCGCCGGAGGTCGTCGTCGTCGGACCGGCCGCAGGGGCGCGGCCGCCGACCCCGCGGCCGGTCGCCTGGACCCACGAGGAGCCGCCGGGAGGAGGGCCGGCGGCCGGGCTGCTGGCCGGCACCGACGCCCTGCTCAGCTCGCCGGAGCTGGTCTGCGTGCTCGCGGTGGACATGCCCCGGGTCACCGCCCGGACCTTCGTGCGGCTGGTGAGGGAGGTCCACGGGGCCGACGGCATCGACGGCGCCCTGCTCGTCGACGCAGACGGACGCCGGCAGCCGCTGTGCGCGGTCTACCGCCGCTCGGCCCTGGAGCGGGTGCGGCCGGCCGCCCGGGCGGCCGCTCACGGTCTGCCGGTCCGCCGGCTGCTCGCGCCGCTGCGGCTCGCCGAGGTGGCGGCAGCCCCCGGCGAGGCGCACGACGTCGACACCTGGGACGACCTCACCGAGCGCCCGGGGCGCTGACTCGCGGTCGTCTCCGCCGAGGTGCTTGCCAGATCGCGCTCGCGGGGTGACGCTGGTGCGGTGAATCTGCACGACTGGATCGACGAACTGTGCGACGTGCTCGACATCGACGCCGAGGTCGACGAGGGCGTGGTCCTGGACCTGGCCCGCGACGCGGCGCACGCCGTGGAACGACCGGCGGCCCCGATCACCACCTACCTGCTCGGCTATGCCGCCGCCCTGGCCGGCGGCAACCCGGAGAAGGTGGAGGAGCTGGCTGCCCGCGCGACCGCGCTCGCCGAGAACTGGGACGGGCACACCGACGAGGAGGTCTTCGAGGACGTCGAGGTCGACGACGAGGACCTGGTCGACGTCGAGTGAGCCGGCGGCTGGGCTAGCGTCGGGGCATGCGCGCCGTCATCGCTCCCGACCCCGGAGGGCCGGACGCCCTCACCCTCGCCGACCTGCCCGACCCGGAGCCGGGCCCCGGCGAGGTGGTCCTCGACATGGTCGCGACCGCGGTCAACCGGGCCGACCTGCTGCAGCGCCAGGGGTACTACCCGCCGCCTCGCGGCGCCTCCGACGTACTCGGCCTGGAGTGCTCCGGCGTGGTCAGCGCCGTCGGTCCCGGCGTGGACCGCTGGTCGGTGGGCGACGAGGTCTGCGCGCTGCTCGCCGGCGGCGGCTACGGCGAGAAGGTGCTGGTCCCGGCCGGTCAGGTCATGCCCGTGCCCGACGGCGTCGACCTGGTCAGTGCCGCGGCGCTGCCGGAGGTGGCCTGCACCGTCTGGTCGAACGTGTTCATGGTCGCCGGGCTGCGCCCCGACGAGACGCTGCTGGTCCATGGCGGCGCGGGCGGCATCGGCACGATGGCGATCCAGCTCGCCCACGCCCTCGGCGCCCGCGTCGCGACCACCGCGGGCTCGGCCGAGAAGCTCGAGGTGTGCCGGTCGCTGGGCGCCGACCTGCTGGTCAACTACCGCGACCAGGACTTCGTCGAGGAGGTCAAGCGGGCGACCGACGGCTGCGGGGCCGACGTCATCCTGGACAACATGGGTGCCTCGTACCTCGGGCGCAACGTCGAGGCCCTGGCCACCGAGGGCCGGCTGGTCATCATCGGCATGCAGGGCGGCACCAGGGGCGAGCTCGACATCGCGAGGCTGCTGGCGAAACGAGGGGCCGTCGTCGCCACCACGCTCCGTTCCCGGTCCCCGGAGGACAAGGCGGCCATCTGCGCCGCAGTCGTCGAGCACGTCTGGCCGTTGGTCGCCGACGGCCGCGTCCGTCCCCTCGTGGACACCACCCGCCCGCTGGCGCAGGCGGCCGATGCGCACCGGTTGATGGAGGACAGCGGTCACGTCGGCAAGATCGTGCTCACCTCGTAGGGTGGGCAGCATGAGCGACCAGCAGCCCCAGCCCGGACAGCCCGGACCCGACGACGACCCGCGTGTCGTCATGCTCGGCCCCGGGGACGCCGAGGACGGGGAGGAGGACACCGAGCGGCAGCTCTCGGAGCTCGTGGAGCAACCGGCCAAGGTGATGCGCATCGGCAGCATGATCCGCCAGCTCCTCGAAGAGGTGAAGGCCGCACCGCTCGACGAGGCCAGCCGCACCCGGCTCGCCGAGATCCACCACTCCTCGATCAAGGAGCTCGAGGCGGGCCTGGCCCCCGAGCTCGTGGAGGAGCTCGAGCGGCTCTCCCTGCCGTTCAGCTCCCAGACGCCGTCCGACGCCGAGCTGCGGATCGCCCAGGCACAGCTCGTCGGGTGGCTCGAGGGGCTCTTCCACGGCATCCAGACCGCCATCTACGCCCAGCAGATGGCCGCCCGCGCCCAGCTCGAGCAGATGCGCCGGGCGTTGCCGCCGGGCATGGTGCCCTCCGACGAGGCGCTGCAGGCGGCCCAGCACGCCCGCGCCGCCGGCGAGGCGGGCGACGACTCCGGGCGCAGCGGGATGTACCTCTGACGGGTCGCCGACGCGCAGCCGGCTCAGCTCTGGGCTGAGGCACCCAGGGCGGTCACCAGCGTGTCGATCACGCCGGCCAGGTCGACGTCGCGCCCGGTCACACCGCCCTCGGAGTGGGTCGCGAGCCGGAACGTGACCGTGCGCCACCGGATGTCGATGTCGGGGTGGTGGTCGACGTGCTCGGCCGCGTCGCCGACCCTGCGCACGAGGTCGATGCCGTCCATGAAGGTCGGCGCGTCCACCGACCGGACGATCGAGTCCCCGTCGCGCTCCCACCCGTCGAGACCCCGCAGGGCCTCCTCGATCTCCGCATCGCTCAGCTGTGCCATGCCGTCGACCGTACCCGGGGGTGGGTGGCCTCAGGACTCGGTGCGGCTGCCCCGGTCGCTGCCTCGGCGACGGCCGATCCGCTCACCGAGCCACACGACCGGGTCGTACTTGCGGTCGACCACCCGCTCCTTCATGGGGATGATCGCGTTGTCGGTGATCTTGATGCCCTCCGGGCACACCTCGGTGCAGCACTTCGTGATGTTGCACATCCCGAGGCCGGCGGCGTCCTGGGCCAGGGCCCTCCGGTCGTGGGTGTCGAGCGGGTGCATGTCGAGCTCGGCGTAGCGCAGGAAGAACCGGGGGCCGGCGAAGGCGGGCTTGTTCTCCTCGTGGTCACGCACGACGTGGCAGGTGTTCTGGCACAGGAAGCACTCGATGCACTTGCGGAACTCCTGGCCGCGCTCGACGTCGGCCTGCATCATCCGGCGCTTGCCGTCGGGGTCCCGCGGGGTCAGCCGCGCGGCCGGCACCTGCTTGGCCTTCTCGTAGTTGTAGGAGACGTCGGTGACCAGGTCCCGCACGACCGGGAACGACCGCATCGGGGTGACCGTGATCGTCTCGCTCTCGTCGTAGTCGGCCAGCCGCGTCATGCACATCAGCCGGGGGCGCCCGTTGACCTCGGCGCTGCAGGAGCCGCACTTGCCGGCCTTGCAGTTCCAGCGGACCGCCAGGTCGCCGACCTGCGTGGCCTGCAGCCGGTGGATCGCGTCGAGCACCACCTCGCCCTCCTCGACGGGCACGACGTAGTCGCCCAGGGCGCCGCCGGACGCGTCCCCGCGCCACACCCGCATCTTCAGGTCGTAGCCCATCAGCCTCTCCTACTGCTCGAACAGCGTCATCAGGTCGTCGGGCATCACCGGCAGCGGCTGCCGGCGCAGCTGCACCGGTGCGTTCACGTCGCCGCCGGGCAGCGTGAGGACGAGGTTCAGCGCGCCCCAGTGGTCGTCGGGCGTGGGGAAGTCGTCGCGGGTGTGCCCGCCGCGGGACTCCTCGCGCTCCAGCGCCGCCGTGGCGATGCACTCGGAGACGACGAGCATGTTGGTGAGGTCCAGCGCGAGGTGCCACCCGGGGTTGTACTGGCGGTGTCCCTCCACCTCGAGGTGCCGGGCGCGCTCCTTCAGCCTCGCGATCTCCGCCAGCGACTCGCGCAGCTCCTCGGCGGTGCGGATGATCCCGACCAACCGCTGCATGACCGCCTGCAGGTCCTTCTGGATCGTGTAGGGGTTCTCGCCGCGGTGACCCGGGTCCTGGGCGATCTCGAACGGTGCCAGCGCGGCGGCCGAGGCCGCCTTCACCTGCTCCTCGGTCACGTCGGGCCGCCCCTCGCGCATCCGGTGGGAGTGGTACGCCGCGTTGTGGCCGGCGCGCCGGCCGAACACCAGCAGGTCCGAGAGCGAGTTGCCGCCCAGCCGGTTCGACCCGTGCATCCCGCCGGCCACCTCGCCGGCGGCGTACAGCCCTGCGACGATGCTCTGCTCGGTGTCGGCGTCGACCTCGACCCCGCCCATCACGTAGTGGCAGGTCGGGCCGACCTCCATCGGCTCGGCGGTGATGTCGACGTCGGCGAGCTCCTTGAACTGGTGGTACATCGAGGGCAGCCGGCGCCGGATGAACTCCGCGTCACGTCGTGAGGCGATGTCGAGGAAGACGCCGCCGTGCGGTGAGCCGCGCCCGGCCTTGATCTCGGAGTTGATGGCGCGGGCCACCTCGTCGCGGGGCAGCAGCTCGGGGGGACGCCGGTGGTTCTTCTTGTCGGTGTACCACCCCTCGGCCTCCTCGACGGTGTCGGCGGTCTCGGCCTTGAAGTACTCCGGGATGTAGTCGAACATGAACCGCTCGCCCTCGGAGTTCTTCAGCACGCCGCCGTCGCCGCGGACCGACTCGGTGACGAGGATGCCCTTGACCGAGGGCGGCCAGACCATCCCGGTCGGGTGGAACTGCACGAACTCCATGTTGATCAGGCTGGCGCCGGCCCGCATCGCCAGCGCGTGCCCGTCGCCGGTGTACTCCCAGGAGTTCGAGGTGACCTGGTAGGACTTGCCGATCCCGCCGGTGGCCAGGATGACGGTCGGGGACTCGAAGACGACGAACCGCCCCGTCTCGCGCCAGTAGGCGAAGGCGCCGGAGATCCGCGGGGAGCCCCCGGTCTCGTCGCGGAACAGCTCGGTGACCGTGCACTCCATGAAGACGTCGACCCCGAGGTCGACCGTGCGCTGCTGCAGGGTGCGGATCATCTCCAGGCCGGTGCGGTCGCCCACGTGCGCCAGGCGGGCGTAGCGGTGGCCGCCGAAGTCGCGCTGGGAGATCAGGCCGTCCTCGGTGCGGTCGAACAGCGCCCCCCACTCCTCGAGCTCCAGGACCCGGTCCGGGGCCTCCTGGGCGTGCAGCTGCGCCATCCGCCAGTTGTTGAGCATCTTCCCGCCGCGCATGGTGTCGCGGAAGTGCACCTGCCAGCCGTCCTCGGAGTAGACGTTGCCCATGGCGGCGGCGATCCCGCCCTCGGCCATCACGGTGTGCGCCTTGCCCAGCAGCGACTTGCACACGACCGCGACCTTCGCGCCCGCGTCGTGCGCGGCGATCGCCGCCCGGAGGCCGGCGCCACCCGCTCCGACCACCACGACGTCGTACCGGTGCCGCTCGGTGCCGCCCTGGGGGCCCACCTCCCCCGGGTCCATCCGGTTGCCGGTCATCGGGTGCCGCTCGGTCATGTCAGAAGAACCTCGGGTCGGAGAAGGTGCCGGTGGCGAGGAGGTAGACGTAGAGGTCGAGCAGGGCCACCGAGAACAGCGACAGCCAGGCCCAGCGGCCGTGCTGGGAGTTGAGTCGCGAGACCGCCGTCCAGGCCCGGTAGCGCACCGGGTGCCGCGAGAAGTGCCGCAGCCGGCCCCCGACCGCGTGCCGGCAGGAGTGGCACCCGAGGGTGTAGCCCCAGATCAGCACGATGTTGACGACGAAGAACACGGTGCCCAGACCCATGTGACCCCAGTCGCCGTCCTCGTCGCGGAACGCCAGCACGGTGTCGAACGTCAGGATGCCGGCGACCAGGAGCGCGGCGTAGAAGAAGTAGCGGTGCACGTTGTTGAGGATCAGCGGCAGCCGGCGCTCCCCGGTGTAGGCGCCGTGCGGCTCGGCGACCGCGCAGGCCGGCGGGCTGAGCCAGAACGCGCGGTAGTAGGCCTTGCGGTAGTAGTAGCAGCTCATCCGGAAACCGAGCGGGAAGATCAGGATCACCAGGGCCGGGGACAGCTGCCACCAGTCGAACGGCCGGCCGAAGTCGCTCGAGCCCTCGACGCAGTCGGCGGTCAGGCAGGGCGAGTAGAACGGCGAGAGGTACGGCGAGGAGTAGTAGTGCTCGCCGGAGAAGGCCCGCCACGTCGCGTAGACGACGAACGCGGTGAAGACCACGAACGTGGCTGCGGGAGAGAGCCACCACCGGTCCCGGCGCAGCGTCCGCGCGTCGATCTGCGCGCGACCCCGGCTGCGGATGCCTGTCGACACGGCCCCTCCTCAGAGCGCCCGCTGGGCCTCGGACTGGGCGTCTTGCCACATGCTCTCGTCGTAGGGGTCGTCGGGGATCTCCAACAGGTCGGCCTTGTCGACGTGCGGCCGGTGGCCGGGCTGCGGGTCGCCGAGCTCGTCGAGGTCGGCGTGCAGCCGGTCGACGTCGGTGACCAGCCGGCGCACCCCCAGGGTGTCGCCGTACTCGTTGCGGACCCGCAGGACCGCCGCCGCCAGGGTCGTCAGCGCCTCGTGGGTGGCACCGACCGCATCGTTCGAGGACATCGCTCCTCCGCCTTCCTCGCCGGCCACAGGGGTGACCTGGGCCACATCTGCTGCACACTCTCGCGCGGATCGGCGGATTTCGGAAGAGGACATGCGGCACCGGGCCGCAGAGGTCTCGGTTGCGCCCTAGAGCGCTCCGGGCGCGCGGTTCTCCGCGATCACCAGGGCCAGGTCGTCGGTGACGTCGTGCCCGGTGTACTGGACCAGCCCGGCGATGAGGTGGTCGAGCGCCTCGTCGAGGCTGCCCAGGTGCAGCGCCGGCGCGTGCTCGGCCAGGGGGAAGAACGTCCCGTGGTTGTCGCGCGCCTCCACGAGGCCGTCGGTGTAGAACAGCATCCGCGAGCCGGTCGGCCAGCCCGACGACACCGGCGTCGGCCTCGGACCGAGGCCGAGCGGGGGGACCGGGTCCGCGGCCGCAGGGAGGCGGACCTCGCCGTCCGGCATGATCAGCATCGGCGGATGGTGCCCGCAGCTGACCAGCGTCACGGTGTGGTCGTCGTGGAACTCGGCGAGCAGGGCGGTCACGAAGTCCTCCTCGCCGGCCACCGCCCGCACCACCGCGTCCAGGTCCTCCGCGATCGCGACCAGCGAGGAGCGCCGGTACGCCGCCTGGCGGAACCCGCCGATGACGGTCGCGGCCAGCCGCACCGCCTCCAGTCCCTTGCCACGGACGTCGCCGATGATCACGCGGACGCCGTGCGGCGTGGCCACCACCTCGTAGAGGTCACCACCGACCAGCGCCTGCCGGGTAGCGGAGATGTAGCGGGCGGCCAACCCGACCGACTCCACCGTGCTCGGCATCGTCCGCAGCACGGCGCGTTGCGCGGTCTCGGCGATGAGGGTCATGTGCCGCAGCGCGTGCTCGCGCCGCACGCGTACCGTCGCCGCGAAGACGGCCATCGCGGACATGCCCGCCGCGAGGGCGATGCGCAGCTCCCAGTCGACGGTGCCGAAGTTCTGGTTCCACAGCGCCGACACCGCCGCCAGGGCCACCGCGAGCGCACCCAGGGTCGCCGTGCTGCGCACCGAGAGCAGAGCGGCGGCGAGCACCGCGGCGATGGCGTAGGAGCCGCTGAACGCCGAGGACCCGAACCGGACGTCGAGCGCCACCACGGCGGCCAAGGTGGCGGACGCAAGGACGAGCCCCCAGCGTTCCTGCCCGACCTCGACCGCCACTGACGACCTCCCTGCTCACAGTGTTCCACCGTGAGGAGGGTGACGACCCCGATTCCGACGGAGAAGCACGGCCCCGATCGCGACGACGGCCACCCCGGCCCCGACGCCGGCCGCGGTCCGGGCCACCGGGAACCCGTGGTCCACCGGGGGAGCGGCCACGTCCGGCAGGCCGGACCCGTCCGCCACCTGCGCCCCACCGGCCACGGCCGCCACCGCGGCGACGTACCGCGGGGTGGCCGGGGCGGTGCCGCCGCACAGGTCGGCCCAGAGCCCACCGGAGGCGGAGCGCTCGACGCTCCCGTGGTCGGCGAAGAAGACGTAGCGGCGCCCCGGCACGACGCCCTGGAGGCCGCAGGACGCGCTGGACCGGGCGCTGCGGACCTCGACGTCCGCACCGGCACGCCCCTGGAGCACCCTCTCGACGGCGACCCGGTAGAGGACCGGCGCCGCGGTCGACCGGCCACCGGAGTCCCTCACGCCGGTCACGGTGCCGACCAGCACCACGTCGGCGCGACTCGCGAAGTCGGCGGGACCGGCCGCGACGCACGAGCAGGCGAACGCCGGCGGGACGGCGAGCACCAGGCTGGTCAGCACGCCCACCGCGACGGCCACCAGGATCCGCACAGGTCTCATGCCTCTCCGACGCCCGGGAGGCCCGACCGGTTCCCGCCGCCGCTCACAGGCCGAACAGCTCCTCCAGGACCACCGCCACCCCGTCCTCGTCGTGCGCGGGCGCGGTGTGGTCGGCGAGCGCCAGCACCGAGGGATGGGCGTTGGCCATGGCGTACGACGTGCCCGCCCACTCGAGCATCGCGAGGTCGTTGGGCATGTCGCCGAACGCCACCACCTCGTCGGCGCCGACGCCCAGCTCGTCGCAGAGCAGCGCCAGCGTGGACGCCTTGGTGACGCCGGCGGCGCTCATCTCCACCAGCGCACCGGCCGAGGACCACGTGGTGGTGACCAGGTCGCCGACCAGCTTCTCCGCGGCGTCCCAGAACTCCTCCGGCCCGAGCTCCTCGTGACGCGCCAGCAGCTTGACCGTCCGCGGGTCCAGCAGGTCCTCCAGCGCACCGACCGCGAGGCCGGCCGGGACCGGGTGCCGTTCGAGGAAGTGCGGCTCCTTGCCGAACCCGTTCGTGCGCTCGACGGCGAACGCGGTGCCGGCGATGCCCTCCCGCAGCCGAGCGGCGACCTCGAGCGCCACCCCGATCGGGATGGTCCGCGCGGTGCGCACCCGCTGACCCGGCACGTCGTAGACGATGCCGCCGTTGGAGCACACGGCCAGCCCGTGGTCGCCGACGTGCTCCCACAGCGCGTCCATCCACCGCAGCGGCCTGCCGGTGACGAACACGACCGCGGCGCCGCGCGCCTCCACGGCCGCGAGCGCCGCCCGGGTGCGCGCGGTGACCGTCCCGTCGGCGTGCAGCAGCGTGCCGTCGAGATCGGTCGCGACGAGCCTGACCACCGGCTCAGAACCAGCGCGAGAGCTCGAGCGCGACACCGTCGGCGTCGACGGTCTCGGTCACGTCGTCGGCCGCCTCCTGCACCTCCAGGGGCGCCTGCCCCATGGCCACGCCGCGGCCGGCCCAGCGCAGCATCTCGGTGTCGTTGCGGCCGTCGCCGATCGCCAGGACGTCCGCCCGGTCGACGCCGAGCCGTGCGGCGACCTCCCGCAGCGCCGACGCCTTCGACACCCCCTCCGGCGACAGGTCGAGCCAGGCGGTCCAGCCGATGAAGTAGTTCGTGCCGTGCAGCCCGAGCTTCTCCGCGATCTCGACGAACTCCTCCTCGGAGGAGTGCGGGTCGCGGATGATGACGCGGGTGACCGGCTCGGCGACCAGCCTCTCGACCGGCTCGAGGGTCAGCTCCCCGGTGATCTCGCCGTCGGGGAAGGGCCGGTTCAGCCGGTAGCCGACCCCCACCTCCTCCACAGCCACGGCGGCGTTCGGGATCTCCTGGAGCAGCCGCTCGACGAGCTCGCGGGCGTCGAAGGTCACCGTGGAGAGGATCTCCATCGGCGGGTAGGAGAAGATCACCGACCCGTTGCTGGCGACGGTCAGCACCTGGTCGTCCCCACGTGGCAGGTCGAGCTGGTCCCAGACCTCGGTGATGCCGAACGCGGACCGCCCGGTCGACAAGACGATGTGCGCCCCCGCGCCGACGGCGCGCTGCACGGCGTCGTACACCGGCCGGCTGATCTTCTCCTCCACGGCGCCCGTGCTCGGCACGTTGGCGTAGAGGGTGCCGTCGATGTCGAGCGCGACGAGCCTCGGCCGGAAGGTCACCGGTGCGTCCCCTGGACCGGCTCGAGCACCTCGCGGCCCTGGAGGTAGGGCCGCAGCGCCTGCGGCACCCGCACCGAGCCGTCGGCCTGCTGGTGGGTCTCCAGGATCGCCACGATGGTCCGCGGGATCGCGACCAGCGTTCCGTTCAGGGTGGCGACGTGCCGCGTCCCGCCCCCCGCGCCGTCGGGGAACCGCGCCCGCACGTCGAGGCGCCGGGCCTGGAAGTCGGTGCAGTTCGAGGTCGAGGTGAGCTCGCGGTAGCGGCCCTGGGTCGGGATCCACGCCTCGCAGTCGAACTTGCGCTGCGCCGAGAGGCCGAGGTCGCCGGCGGCGGTGTCGATGACCCGGTAGGCCAGCTCGAGCTTGCCCAGCCACTCCTTCTCCCACCCCAGCAGCCGCTCGTGCTCGGCGTAGGAGTCCTCGACAGTGGTGTAGGAGAACATCTCGACCTTGTCGAACCAGTGCACCCGGATGATCCCCCGGGTGTCCTTGCCGTAGGAGCCGGCCTCCTTGCGGAAGCAGGGGCTGAACGCGGCGTAGCGCAGCGGCAGCGAGGCACCGTCGAGGATCTCGTCGGAGTGGTACGCCGCGAGCGGCACCTCCGAGGTGCCGACGAGGTACATCTCCTCGCCGTCGATGCGGTAGACGTCGTCGGCGGCCTGGCCGAGGAAGCCGGTGCCCTCCATGGCCCGCGGCTTCACCAGCGCCGGCGGCACCATCGGGGTGAAGCCCGCGCCGCGGGCCTGGTCCATCGCCATGTTCACCAGCGCGAACTCGAGGTCGGCGCCCACCCCGGTGAGGTAGTAGAACCGGGCGCCGGAGACCTTGGCGCCGCGGTCGATGTCGATGGCGCCGAGGATCTTGCCCAGCTCGACGTGGTCGCGGGGCTCGAACCCCTCGGCCGCGAAGTCGCGCGGGGTGCCGACGTGCTCGAGGACGGTGTAGTCGTCCTCGCCGCCGGCGGGCGCCTCCTCGGCGGCCGGGTTCGGGATCGCCAGCACCGCGGCGCGGAAGGCCTCCTCGGCCTCGTCCTGCACGGCCTGCGCCTTCTTCACCTCGGCCGAGAGCGCCTTGGTCCGGGTGAGCAGGTCCTGCTTCTCCTCGCCCTGCGCCCGGGGGATCCTCGAGCTGAGCTGCTTCTGCTCGGAGCGGAGCCGCTCGAACTCCACGATGGCGGCCCGGCGGCGCTCGTCGGCGGCCAGTGCCTCGTCGACGGTGTCCGCTGACAGGCCACGCTTGGCCTGGGCTGCACGGATCCGGTCGGGGTCGTCGCGGAGGGCTCGGGGGTCGATCACCGGACCAGCCTAACGACGGGGCCGGCGCTGCGTGGGCAGAGGCGCGCGTCACGGACCACCTCGCTCCGGGTCGGGCACGACCCGGCGGTCATACTTGGCCGGTCCCCGCCCCCCTCGCCAGGAGCCGCTCGTGTCGTTCAGCCCTCGTGCCCGCCGACTCATGGGCGGGTGGGCCCTGGTGAGCGCGCTGGTGGTGGTCGCGATGTGCGTGCTGGTCACCGCCGACCTCACCCAGGTCGACGAGGTGGACGGCAGCGTCGGCGGCGACATCTACCGGTGGAGCGCCCTGCAGACATGGCTGCTCGCGGCCCTGCTGTTCGTGGAGGCGGCGTTCGGCACGGTCGCAATGACGACGTACACCGCCGTCACAGCGGTGCTCCTGGTGCTCCGCAAGCACCGGCGCGCAGCGATCTGGACGATCGTGGTGATGAGCGGAGCGTCGCTGACCACCACCGTCCTGAAGCAGACCATCGGGCGGTCGCGCCCGGTCTGGCAGGACCCGATCCACGTGCTGGACTCCTACTCCTTCCCCAGCGGCCACTCCTCGGGGATCGCTTCCGCTGCCGGGGTCGCGATCGTGCTGTCGAGCCTGCTCGTACGCCGCCGCAACCAGCGCCGGGTGATCCTCGTCCTCGCGCTCACGGTCGTCGCCGTGGTGGGCGCGGACCGGCTGCTGCTCGGCGTGCACAACCTCTCCGACGTGGTCGCCGGCTACGCCGTCGGCGCCTTCTGGGTCCTCGCCACCACGCTGGTCTACGACCCCGCGCCCCGGGCCCGGCCGAAGGAGACCTTCTCCGGACCGCTGCCCCGCACCCGGACGCTCGCGGTCGTGCTGAACCCGATCAAGGTCGAGGACGTGGAGGAGTTCAGGGCGCTGGTCGAGCGGATGGCCGAGGAGTCCGGCTGGTCCCCGCCGACGTGGCACCTGACGACGGTCGAGGACCCGGGCCGCTCGATGGCCGAGCAGGCCGCCATCGACGGCGCCGAGCTGGTGATCGTCTGCGGCGGCGACGGCACGGTCCGCACCGTGTGCGCCGAGCTCGCCGGCACCGGCATCCCGGTCGGCGTCGTGCCGGCGGGCACCGGGAACCTGCTGGCCCGCAACCTGGACATCCCGCTCTACCTCAACGCGGCGATCGACGTCGCGCTCAACGGCCAGGACCGCGCCATCGACCTGGTCGCCATCTCCGGCGACGGCATCGGCCCCGACGAGCACTTCCTGGTGATGGCCGGGATGGGGTTCGACGCCGCGATCATGGAGGGCGCCAACGAGCAGATCAAGGCGAAGGTCGGCTGGCTGGCCTACATCGTCTCGGGCGTCAAGAACATCATGTTCGCGCCGGTGCGGGTGGAGATCTCCGTCGACGACGCTCCCTGGACCCGGCACCGGGCCCGCACGGTCGTCATCGGCAACGTCGGCTACCTGCAGGCCGGGATGCCGCTGCTGCCCGACGCGGCGATCGACGACGGCATCCTCGACGTCGTCATCCTGCACCCGCGCCGGTTCCTGTCCTGGATCCCGCTGGCCGTGCGGATCCTCAGCAAGGGCAGGCGCACCGACGACACCGTCAACCGGATGACGGGCCGGTCGGTCACCGTGCGGGCCCTCCACGACACCCCCCGCCAGCTCGACGGCGACTCGATCGGCGCCGGGCGCGAGCTGCGCGCCGAGGTGCGGCACGGCCGGCTGCTGGTCCGGGTCCCTGCCTGACCCGCGGGTTACGGTGGCCTCGTGCCCTCAGTCGTGAGCTTCACCTCCTCCGTCCTCGAGCCCCGCGACCGGGGCGCCGAGCTCGGCGAGCGCTTCCGTGACGAGATCGACCGCACCGTGGCGGCGTACCGGCGGCTGTTCGCCGCCCGCGCCGGGTCGCGCCCCTTCGACGTGGACCTGTGGGCGGAGCGGGCCTGGTCCTCGATCCAGGAGCTCGCGCCGGCCCAGGCCGAGGAGATCAGCGGGATCGCCGCCGGGGCGGGCCGGCCCGTGCGGGAGATCGCCGCGATCAACGCCCGCACCGAGCTGCTGGTCGCGGCCAACCCGAGCGGGGTGAGCGAGTGCTCCTCGGTGGTCTCGCTGCCGCAGGGCGGTGCGCCGTTCGCGGTGCAGACCTGGGACTGGTACCACGCCATGTCCGACGGCTGGTTCCACTGGACGATCCCGCACCCGGACGGCCGCGTGGTCGAGACCGTCACCGAGTTCGGGATGCTCGGCAAGATCGGCGTGAACGCGTACGGCGTCGGCGTGATGCTCAACATGCTGCACCACGCCAACGACGCCGACCGGATCGCGGAGGGCACCATCGGGCACCCGGTGCACCTCATGAGCCGGCGGATCCTCGACGAGGCGCAGTCCTTCGACGACGCGTGGAAGGTCGCTCAGGCGCCGACGTCCGCGTCGACCTCCCTGACGGTCCTGGACCGTGCCGGGGCGGCCGCCACCATCGAGCTGTTCCCCGGAGGTCCCGGCCGGCTCGACCCCGAGGACGGCCTGCTGGTGCGCACCAACCACTTCGTGTCCCCCGAGGGCCGGTCGGGCTGCCTCGCCGCGACGATCAGCCGGGGCAGCGCCGTGCGCCGCACCAAGCTGGCCGATGCGTTCGCCTCCGGCCCACCGTCCACCCCCGGGCAGGTGGTCGCGGCGATGACCGACCACGACCGCGTCGACGACGGGTCCGGCGCCGTCTGTGCGCACCCGGACCGCTCGATGGACCCGGTGCTGTGGCACCGCACCTTGGCGACCGTGGCGATCGACGTCATGTCGGCCCGGCTCGACGTCCGGGCCGACGGCCCCTGCGGCCACCGGGACCAGTGAGGCGTCAGCAGGGCCGGGGAAGGTAGCCGTCCCCGCCGGGCAGGCACTGGCCCCGCAGCGGGGTCGCCACGAGCGAGGTGCCCCGCACCGTCCACTCGAAGCCCTCGACCTGCCGGCTGCCGCCCTCCGGCGTGGTGATCGTGACCAGGCGGCCGGGTGCCGCCAGCCACCGGAACGCGCGCCCCTGCTCGTCGGTGCCGGAGCCCAGCTCCGGCCGACCCGGCGGGTCCAGCAGCACCAGGCGGCTCTCTCCCAGGCCGAACAGCGACAGCGAGGTCGACCCGCCGCGGGACTGCTGGACCAGCACCTGCTGGCGCTCGTCACCGGCGAGCGACAGCGGGTTGAGCAGGGTCGGCCGGGGACCGGCGGGTCCCTGCGTCTCGACCGTGCCACCAGTGGACAGGTCCGCCTCGACGCGGAAGCCGTCGACCGCGCCGGCCGTGTCGGTCGCGGTGAACGTGAGTCGCACGTCGTCGGGCGCTCCGTCGCCGTCGAGGTCGGCCGTCGTCTGCAGGGTCTGCCCGGCCGGGATCAGCGAGCACTCGAAGGGCAGCGGGTTCGCGTCGCTGACGCACCGCACCTGCGCCGCTCCCGGCAGCAGCGCCGCACCGCGCACCTGCCAGGACCAGAACGGCACCCGCCGCAGGTCCTGGTCGGCGCCGGGGTCCAGACGCCAGGTGTAGAGCCGGCCTCGGATGACGGTGAACTGGTTGCCGGGCGCGTCGGCGGACCACCCGTGCACCTGCTCGCCCGAGCCGGGGGTGTCGAGATGCACGAGCCTGCCGTCCGCGAGCCGGAAGAACTCGGGGAGCCGGGTGCTGTTGCCCGACACCCGGACGATGACCTCGGCCGCGAAGTCGCCGTCGAGGTCGGCCTGGCCGACCACCTGGGGCGGCGCCTGCGCCAGTCCCTGGTAGGTCGCCGTCGGGCCGTCGGCGAGGTCGGCGCTCAGCAGCCAGGTGTGCGCGGCCGCGTCGAAGGAGACCCAGGTCAGGTCGGGTGCCCCGTCGCCGTCGACGTCCATGCGCACCGCGCCGTCGGGAGGGTCCGGCGCCGGCGGCCGCGGGGGCGGGTCCGAGCCGGTCACGAAGGGCGCGGCCAGCACGCCCGCGAGCGCGGCCGCCGCCACCGCCCACACCAGGGTCCGTCTCCGGCGGGGCGCCGGCTCCGGCACCTCGAACGGGCGCAGGTCCTCGCCGACGACCGACTCGGCGCGGGCCTGCAGCGCCGAGCCGAGCAGGTCCTCGGTGTGCCTGCTCATCGGCGCTCCTCCATGATCCTCTCGAGCGCCTCGATCCCCCGGCTCGCGCGGGACCTCACGGTGCCGCGGCTGATCCCGAGCGTCTCGGCGACCTGGAACTCGCTCAGCCCCGACCAGTGGTGCAGCACCAGCACCTCGCGCTGGCGTGCCGGCAGCTCGCGCAGCGCGTCGAGCACCTCCCGCTGCTCCTCGGCGAGGAGTCCACGGGAGTCCGCCGGGACGTCCTGGGGGGCGACGTACCCGCCGCGCCGGAGCGCGGACCGCGACTCCTCGACCACCGACGTCCTCAGGTGGGCCAGCGCCTCGTCGGGGTCCTCGGGCGCCCGGCGCAGGCCGAGGAACCCCGCGAACGCGTCCTGGACGACGTCCTCGGCGGTGGGCAGGTCGCCGACGAGCAGGAGCGCGAGCCGCACCAGCGCGAGCCGGTGCGCGGCGTAGAGCCGGACCGCGTCGTCGCTCGACAGGCGCGGGTGACCCCCTTGTGCCACCTGGTGGTGGGCGTCCCCGGTCACCCCTCCATTGTGCCGGGGTGGCCTGGCGGCGTCAGGCTGCGGAGCGGGCGAACTTGATCGCTTCCTGCTCCTCGGGCGACAGCGGCTGGTCGCAGCTCCACTGCGCGACGTTCTTGGCGTAGGTGCGGGCGTCGCTGCGGCCGTGGATGGAGGTGAGCACCACCCCGTCGCCGGCGTCGTCGACCAGCGCCAGCGACCAGGACAGGTGGCCGCCCATGTCGCCGAACGCGTCGTAGCGGACGACGGCGAGGTGCCGCAGGGCGTCGGAGACCTCGGTGCGCAGGGCGTGGACCTCCGCGCGCAGTCCGGTCACGTCGTCGGGCAGGTCGGTGTCGCGGCGGGTGCGTCGACGGGAGCCGGTGCGGCGCAGCGCGACCACGGCGAGCGCGGCGGCGGCCGCAGCCAGCAGGAGGGCGAGCACGGCCAGGACCGCGAGGAGCGTCTCGTTCATCGGCGCCGATCCTAGGCTGCCGCTCAGCCCCCGTGGCGGAGGCGCGCGAGCCAGGCGCCCGCGTCGAGGAACTCGCGGTCGGAGGTCCCGGGCCGGATCGTGGGTGCGATGCCGTCGTGCCGCTCGTAGGAGCCGAGGAACCGGACGTCGGCACAGACCCGTCGCAGCCCCATGAGCGCCTCGCCGACCCGGGCGTCCTCGACGTGCCCCTCGCAGTCGACCGAGAAGCAGTAGTTGCCCAGCGCCGCGCCGGTCGGCCGCGACTCGATGCGGGTCAGGTTCACCCCGCGCATCGTCAGCTGCTCGAGGATCTCCATCAGCGCGCCCGGGTGGTCCTCACGCATGAACGCCACCAGCGAGGTCTTGTCCGCACCGGTGGGCGGTGGCGGCGGCCCCGGGCGGGAGACCAGCACGAACCGGGTCAGCGCGTCGGGGTTGTCCGCGATCCGGGTGGCGAGGGTGAACAGCCGGTAGTGCTCCGCGGCCACCGGCGCCGAGATCGCGGCGTCCCACTCCCGGTCGTCACGGGTCAGCATGAAGGCCGCCTGCGCCGTCGAGCTGGTGTGCACCACCTCGGCGTGCGGCAGGTGCAGCGCCATCCAGCGCCGGGTCTGTGCCGCGGCGTGCGGGTGGGTCGCCACCCGCCGTACGTCGTCGGCGGAGGTGCCGGGGCGCGCCATCAGGCTGAAGGCGATCGGCACCGTCATCTCACGGGTGATCATCAGCGGCTCGCCGGTGGCCAGCTCGTCGAGGGTCACCGGCACCGACCCCTCGACGGAGTTCTCGATCGGCACCACCGCACCGTCGGCCTCGCCGCCGCGCACCGCGTCGAGCGCGAGCGTCACGGTCGAGCAGGGCTGCAGGTCCGCCTTCGCCGCGGCCGGCAGCGACCGGAGCGCCTGTTCGGTGAAGGTGCCCTCGGGTCCGAGGTAGGCGTAGCGGGCGGGAGGGACTCCGGGCATGCCGCTCAGCCTAGGGCGGGATAGATTCGCCCGCGTGAGCGACCACATCGAGGACCTCGGCTACGCGCGCCTGGACACCGGCCGCGCGGAGCGGACGGGCGACCCCGAGGTGGTCTACGGCGCCGGGAAGACCCCCGAGCAGGTCGTGGAGATCCTGGCGCGCCTGCACACCGCCCATCCCGACCGGGCGGCGCTCGCCACCCGGCTCTCCCCCGAGGCCAGGGACGCGGTGCTCGCCCAGCTGCCGGACGCCGCGCTCGACGACGTCGCGCGGGCCGTCACGCTCGGCCCGCTGCCGCCGGTCCGCGGCCTGGTCACGGTCGTCTCGGCCGGCACCTCCGACGCGCCGGTGGCCGCCGAGGCGGCCCTGACCGCCCGCGTCTACGGCGCCGCCGTGCACCGGGTCAACGACGTGGGCGTGGCCGGGCTGCACCGGGTGCTCGCCGCCCGGGGCGACCTGGCCCGCGCGGACTGCCTGGTCGTCGTCGCCGGGATGGAGGGTGCGCTGCCCTCGGTCGTCGGCGGCCTCACCGGCGTCCCGCTCGTGGCGGTGCCGACCAGCGTCGGCTACGGCGCCGCGTTCGGCGGGGTCGCCGCGCTGCTGGGCATGCTCAACTCCTGCGCGCCGGGAGTCACGGTGGTGAACATCGACAACGGGTACGGCGCCGGGGTGTTCGCCGCCCGGGTTGCACGAGCCGCCTGCCAGCACGACCGGGCCGGCGATCCTGCGTGATCGGCTGGGTCGACGCCTCCGCCGGTGCCAGCGGCGACATGCTGCTCGGGGCACTGGTCGGCGCCGGGGTGCCGCTCGACGTCCTGGGCTCCGCGGTGGCCGCGGTCGCGCCGGAGGCGGTCGGGCTGCGGGTCGAGCCAGTCACCCGCGGCGGGCTCGCCGCCACCCGGGTGCACGTCGACGTCGCCGAGAGCCGCACCCACCGCACCTGGCGCGACGTCGCCCGCCTGCTGGCCGACGCGCCGCTCGCCGAGCCGGTCCGGGCCCGCGCGCACGCGACGTTCGAGCGGCTCGCCGGGGCGGAGGCCGCCGTGCACGGGACCACGCCCGAGCAGGTGCACTTCCACGAGGTCGGTGCCCTGGACGCGATCGCCGACGTGGTGGGCGTGTGCGCCGGGCTGTCGCACCTCGGCCTGGCCGCGCTGGTGGTCTCCCCGGTCGCCGTCGGCTCAGGACGGGTCCGCGGCGCGCACGGTGACCTGCCGGTCCCGCCACCGGCGGTGGCCGAGCTGCTGCGCGGCGCCCCGTCGTACGCCGGGCCGACGGGGTCGCCGGCCATGGAGCTGTGCACGCCCACCGGCGCGGCGCTGCTGGTGGCGAACGGCACCGGCTTCGGCGCGCAGCCGATGATGAGCGTCGACGCCGTCGGGGTGGGCGCTGGTGGCCGTGACCCGGAGGGCCACGCGAACGTCGTACGCCTGCTGGTCGGGGACCCCGTCGACGCCGCGCCGGCGGCGTCGGGCCCCGGTGGCAGCGGTGGCGCGGTTCTGCTGGAGACCAACGTCGACGACCTCGACCCGCGGCTGTGGCCGGAGGTGCTCTCCGCCCTGCTCGCGGCGGGGGCCAGCGACGCGTGGCTCACGCCGATCCTCATGAAGAAGGGCCGCCCGGCGCACAGCCTGCACGTGCTGGTCCGCCAGGACCGGGTCGGCGCCGTGCGCACCGCGGTGTTCCGGCAGACCTCGACCATCGGCGTCCGCGAGGTTGCCGTCGGCAAGACGGCCCTGGAGCGCGAGGTCCGGACCGTCGCCGTGGCCGGCCACGAGGTGGCGGTCAAGCTGGCGCTGCTCGACGGCGAGGTGGTCAACGCCCAGCCGGAGTACGACGACGTGGCCCGCGTCGCCACCCGCACCCGCCGCCCGGTCAAGGACGTGCTCGCCGCGGCGGTGGCGGCCGCCCAGGAGCTGTAGCCGTGGACCTCGGCATCGCCGCCCTCACCTTCGGCACGATCTTCCTCGTCGAGCTGCCGGACAAGACCTTCATCGCCGCGCTCGTGCTCTCCACGCGCTACCGGGCGCTCGCGGTGTGGATCGGCGTCGGCCTCGCGTTCCTGGTCCAGACCGTCGTCGCGGTCACCGCCGGCGCGCTGGCGACGCTGCTGCCCGACCTGCTGATCAAGAGCGTGGCGCTGCTGATCTTCCTGGTGGGCGCGGTGGTGCTGTTCCGCACCGCTCCGGGCGCCGACGCGGAGGAGAAGGAGCAGGAGCAGGAGTACGCGGCCCGGGCGACCGAGCCGAAGACGTTCCTCAAAGCCGTGGTCGCGTCGTTCCTGGTGCTCTTCGCGGCCGAGTGGGGCGACCTCTCCCAGCTGCTCACCATCAGCCTGGTCGCGAAGTACCACGACCACCTCAGCGTCTTCGTCGGTGCCTGGGCGGCGCTGCTGACCGTGTCGGGTCTCGCGGTGCTGATGGGGCGCCTGCTGCTGCGCCACCTGCGGCTCTCGGTGCTGCACTACGTGGGCGCCGCGGTCTGCCTGCTGCTGGCCGCGATCACGCTCTACGAGATCCTCGCCGCCTGATCACGCCTGCCGTCGACGGTCTAGGGTTCGCCTCATGGAGAACCAGCAGGCGACGCACGGCGCGGACAGCGAGGTCGGCCGGCTCCGGACGGTCATGCTCCACCGACCCGGACCGGAGCTGAAGCGACTGACCCCCCGCAACAACGACAAGCTGCTCTTCGACGGCGTCCCGTGGGTGAGCCGGGCCCAGGACGAGCACGACGCGTTCGCCTCGGCGCTGCGCGACCGCGACGTCGAGGTGCTGTACCTCATGGACCTGCTGACCGAGACGATGGCGAGCGAGGCGGCCCGCGAGCACGCGATCGCCGGGGCGATGGCGAGCCTGCACCTCGGCGACACGCTGCGGACCTACCTCACGGCCGCGCTGCACGACCAGTCGCCCGACGAGCTGGCGGCGTTCCTCACCGCCGGCGTGCGCAACGACGAGGTCCGCGGCGGTCACGGCCTGGTCACCAGCCTGCTGCAGAGCGACGACTTCCTCATCGACCCGCTGCCGAACCTGCTGTTCACCCGCGACTCCAGCGTGTGGGTCCGGGACCGGGTGGCGGTGACCTCGCTGGCGATGCCGGCCCGCGAGCGCGAGACCCAGCTGACCGAGCTGATCTACACCGAGCACCCGCGCTTCGCCGGGACGCCCACGATCCACGGCTGGCAGCGCGAGCACGTCGAGGGTGGCGACGTACTGCTGCTCGCCCCGGGCGTCGTCGCCGTGGGTGTCGGGGAGCGGACCACCCCGGCCGGGGCCGAGCGGCTGGCCCGCCAGCTGTTCGGCGCGGGACTCGCCGACATCGTGCTCGCTGTCCCGATCGCCCAGGAGCGGGCGACGATGCACCTGGACACCGTGTGCACGATGGTCGACGTCGACAAGATCGTGATGTACCCCAACGTCGCCGACAGCCTCCAGGCGTACGCCGTCACCTGCAAGGACCGCAACGGCGCCACCGACGCGGACCTGGTGCTCGAGACGGCGGCCGCCGAGCCGTTCCTGGTGGCGGCGGCGAAGGCGATGAGCATCGACACCCTGCACCAGATCGACACCGGCCTGGACCCCGTGACCGCCGAGCGCGAGCAGTGGGACGACGGCAACAACACCCTCGCGCTCTCGCCCCGGGTGGCCGTCGCCTACGAGCGCAACATCGAGACCAACACGCGCCTGGAGGAGGCGGGGATCGAGGTCATCGCGATCGCCGGCTCCGAGCTGGGCTCCGGTCGTGGCGGGCCGCGCTGCATGTCGTGCCCGGTCTCGCGAGAGCCGCTGCCGGCCGGCTGAGCCTCCTACGCCAACGTGAGCGGAGTCGCCGCGTACAGCAGTGAGTCCCGCCAGCGGCCGCGGATGAGGACGTGGTCGGTCAGGCGCCGCTCACGGCGCATGCCGATCCGTTCGAGGACGGCGGCCGACGCACGGTTCTCCGGCCTACAGGTGGCCCAGATGCGGTGCAGGCCACGGCGTTCGAAGCCGTACTGCAGCACTGCCTGGGCGGACTCCGTCGCGTAGCCCGATCCCCACCGGTCGGGCCGGATCACGAAACCGAGCTCCGCGTCACGAGCGCCTTCTCCGAGGTACAGGCCCACGGATCCGAACGGCTCGCTTCCTGCATCCGTTACCGCGAACGTGTAGCTGGTCCGGGGAGACCGTGCCTGCTCGGCCGCGCACTCGACCAGGAACGCCTCGGTGTCCTCAGGGCTGTTGGGGCCCCACGCCACGAAGGTCGCCACTGCCGGATCCGAGGCGAACCTCTGGACAGCGTCGAAGTCGCTGGTCGCGTACTCCCGAAGAAGCAGTCGGGGCGTGACCAGTTCCATGGCCCTCAGGGTGGCATGCCGAGGTGACTGGGAGAACCAGCCCCTCGGCTGCCGAACGTCCGACTTGCTGGGCTCCAGAGGCATCCGTTCACCGCTGGCGGATGAGGCCGGAGCGGACAGGGAGAGCCCTGACGTGCTCGATCACAGGGCGGGTGGACCACACCAAGACCCAGCACGGGAAGAGAAGAAAAAGAAAAGAAAAGCCCGGCCGTTGCTGACGGGGGATACAACAACGACCGGGCACTGACAAATCTAGAGTCAGTTGACGCCTTGATCAACTCGTGAGTGCCGATATGGGGCGGATCACGATGTACGGCGTCCGCTGGTCTAGTCCTTTGGGGCTAACCCGCCCGTCCAGCCGACGCCCTCACCTGATGGTGAGCTGCCGGTTCGCCAGCCCGTTGCGCGCGGAACGCTGCTCCGGCGTGAGCGGCGCATCATCGACCAACGCGGCCTCGAGGTCGGCTGCGAACCGCACGGCCGGTTCTTCGAGCACCTCCGCGCCGGTGCCGACCGGAAGGTCCCACACCGGTGTCAGCAGCCCGTGCGCCCTGAACATGCCCACGAACCGGGAGCCGTCGACCAGGGCGTCCCGGCCGCCGGCGTGCAAGCGTGCCAGAGCGGTCAGCAGCCGGTCCTCGTCCTGCGGCAGCACCCACCGCAGGTGCTCCTTCGCGCCCATCCGGGTCCAGTACGCCGCCTGCACGGAGGCCAGCCGGGCGCTGGGCGCGGCCGCGGCGTTGGCCGACTCGAGCGAGGCGCGCACGGAGCCCGTCGGGTCGTCGACGTCCGCCACCCACCAGTCGAAGCCGTCGTGCACGGTCACCTCGAGCGGCCGGTCGGCCAGCAGGTCCTGGAGCCGGGGGCCGTCGCCGGGCGGGTCGGTCAGGCCGACCACCTCGCCGGCATCGGCGGTGAGGGCCCTCTCCAGCACCGCGGCGAGGTCGCGGCTGGGGTCACCGAAGCTGTGCTGGACCTGCAGGCCGAGCCAGACGGTGCCGTCCTGGCGGACCAGGGCCGGGGCCGCCATCGGCAGCAGCGAGCACAGGACCACGGAGCGCTCGTCGTCGGCGGCCAGGGTGAGCGGAGCGGTGGCCGAGGGGACGAACTCGCGCAGCGCGATCAGGTCCGCCTCCCCGCCGAGGCCGTCGAAGGGCTTGGCCACGAAGGTCGGCGGCGGACCGTCCGTGCTGCCGTGGCAGGCCTTGTAGCGGCGCCCGGACCCACACGGACAGGGTTGACGGGGGCCGACCTCACCGGTGACGGGAGCGGCCTCGGGAGACTTGGTGCGCGACTTCTTGCCCATGGGGCGTGAGCCTACGCAGGCTCGGGCGGGTTCAGACCTCGAGGATCGCGTGCACGGTCGACCGGGCCTGCTTCTTGTCGGCCCACCACGTCACCGCGAGGCTCTCCACGATCGCCATTCCGCGGCCGGCCAGGGCCCCGGCCGGGGCATGCACGGTGCGCGGGCGGGTGCCGCTCCCGCCGTCGGTCACCGAGATCAGCAGCCCGCGCTGCTCGAGCTGCCAGGTCACCACGATGTCGCCGTCGGGCAGCGGCTGGGCGTGCCGCACGGAGTTCCCGACGAGCTCCGAGATCACGATCCGGGCGTCGTCGACGGTGCGGGCCGAGCACCCGCCCTCCTGCATCCAGTCCCTCAGCTTGTGCCGGGCCACACCGACTGAGGACGCGGCGAACGGGACGCGCAGCCGCACAGGCGCACGTCCGGCTCGCAGCGAGCTCGTACTCACCCGACCCCCAGGGGACTTCGTCGACATGTCGGAGGCAAGGTTGCCCAACCCCCCGGCAGAGCAAACCAATTCGGAAGGCTAGCGGATCACGTCCGCGCAACCCCCCGGTCGCGACTCAGGCGCGCCGCGTGTCGAGGTGCCGCAGCGCCATGGCGGGCCGGTCGGTGATGACCGCCTCGACGCCCAGGTCCAGGCACAGGTCGAGGTCCGCGGCCGTGTTCACGGTCCACACGTGGACCCGACGCCCGAGCTTCCTCAACCGCTCCCCCACCTTGGGGTTCTCGCGCAGGAAACCGATTCCCGGCCCCGCGATGAAGTCGGCCTCCGCTGTCTGCCGGGCGCGCAGCCAGGCTTGCTGCTGGTCCAGCAGGAAGACCACCTCCAGCTGCGGTGCGAGCTTCTTGACCCGCGTCAGCGCGAGCCAGGAGAAGCTCATCACGCGGGCCGGCGAGTCGGCGCCCGCCCAGCCGAACTCGGTGAGCAGCTCCACCAGCCTGCGCTCCACCAGGCCGGCGTACCGCGTGGGGTGCTTGGTCTCGATGGCGAGGTCGACCACCCGGTCGTAGTCGCGCACGGTCTCGAGGAGCCGTCGCAAGGTGAGCACGCGGCGCGCGCGCTCGTCGACCTCGGGGGCCTCGTCGTCGAGGTCGGCCCACGGGTGCTTCCAGGAGCCGAAGTCCAGCTCGTCGAGCTGGTCGAGCTGCATGGTGGAGACCACCCCGCGTGCGTTGGCGACCCGGTCCACGCGCCGGTCGTGGACGCACACGAGGTGCCCGTCGGCGGTGAGCCGGACGTCGCACTCGAGGGCCTCGGCGCCCTCGTCGAGGGCGCACGTGTAGGCAGCCAGGGTGTGCTCGGCGGTCGAGGCGCTGGAGCCCCGGTGAGCGACCACCTGCGGCCGCCCGGCGACGCGGTGCATGCGCCCCATCGTGGCACCCTAGAGCCGCTGCGCGCGCAGGAACTTGCCGAAGTGCGGGACCGTGAAGGCCACCGTCCCGCGCTCGGAGGAGTACACCAGCCCCTTCTTGATCAGGCCGTCCCGGGCCGGCGAGAGGCTCTGGGGCTTGCGGCCCAGCGCAGCCGCGATGTCGGCGGTGGTCACCGCGCCGTCGTCGTTGTCGGCGCCGAGGTCGGCCATCGTGCGCATGTAGTCGCGCTCGGCCGGGGTGGCCCGGTCATAGCGCGCCCCGAAGAAGCCGACGGCCAGCTCCCGTTCGGCCTCGGGCGCCGCCTCGGCGACGTCGGCCACCCGGACCGGGGAGGCCACCGCGGCGTCCCACGTGACCTTGCCGTAGGCCTGCACGAAGTACGGGTAGCCGTCGGTGAGCCGGTAGAGCTCGTCCAGGGCGTCGGGCTCGTAGTCGACGTCCTCCGTCCCGGCGGGCACCAGCAGGGCGCGGTCGGCCATCTGGCGCGGCAGCCGGTCCACGACGACGTACCGGAACAGCCGCTCGGCGTAGGACTTGCTGGTCGCGAGGGCGACGGGCAGGTGCGGCAGGCCCGCTCCGACCACGACCAGGGGTGCGCCCTGCTGGCTGATCTCGTGGCAGGCGCCGCACAGCGCCGCCAGCTCGAGGGTGGAGATGTCCTGCATCTCGTCGATGAAGACGCCCACCCCCACGCCGAGGTCGCGGGCGAGGTCGGCCACGTCGGTGAAGAGCTCGATCATGTCCAGCTCGAGATCGCCGGAGTCGGCCCGGCCCTTGGCGGCCGGCACGTCGGCCCCCAGGGACGCGCCCGGCTGCCAGCGGACTCCCTTGCGGTCCTCGAGGCTGGTGCGCAGGGCGAACGACTTCAGCACGCCGGTGACCGCGTCGACCCGGTCGGGGTCGCGGTGCCGGTGCCCGAGCTCGCGGACCGCGGCATGCACGGCCTGGGCCAGCGGCAGTCGCAGGGACTGCTCGGGGCGCGCCTCGATCTTGCCCGTCCCCCACGCCCGCTTCACCGCCTGGCTGCGCAGCGCGTTGAGCAGCACGGTCTTGCCGACACCGCGCAGGCCGGAGAGCACCATCGACCGCTCCGGTCGTCCGGCGGCCACGCGCTCGAGGGTGACCTCGAACTGCTGGAGCTCGCGGTCGCGGCCGGCCAGCTCGGGTGGTCGCTGCCCGGCGCCGGGCGCATAGGGGTTGCGTACGGGATCCACGATCGGACTCTATCGGCGTCTCTAGCACGAACCGTAGATTTCGCTAGCGAGTCGTAGCGACGCGTATCGACGCCCGATCCGCGGGCCGCTCCTACACTGGCCGGGTGCCCGAGCTGCCCGAGGTGGAAGGGCTCGCGCTGGACCTGGCGAGCCGGCTGACCGACCGCGCCATCGCCCGCGTCGACGTCGCGCAGTTCAGTGCGCTCAAGACCTTCGACCCGCCGCTCTCGGCACTCTCGGGTGGTCTGGTGGAGTCGGTGTCGCGCCACGGCAAGTTCCTCGACATCGGCGCCGCCGGCCTGCACCTGGTGCTGCACCTGTCCCGCGCCGGCTGGGTGCGCTGGCGCGACGAGGTGCCGAAGGTGCCCCCCAAGCCGTCGAACAAGTCCACGCTCGCCGCCCGGGTCGTCCTCGACGACGGCTCGGGGCTGGACCTCACCGAGGCCGGCACCCGCAAGCGGCTCGCGATCTACGTCGTCCGCGACCCGCTGGAGGTCCCAGGCATCGCCAGCCTGGGACCGGACCCGCTGGAGGAGGCCTTCACCATCGACGTGCTGGGCGGGATCCTCGCCGACGCCGGCCGGGCGCAGATCAAGGGCGTGCTGCGCCACCAGGGCACGATCGCGGGCATCGGCAACGCCTACTCCGACGAGCTGCTGCACGCCGCCCGCCTCTCCCCCTTCAAGCCGTCGAACAGCCTCACCGACGAGGAGCTGCAGACGCTGTTCGCAGCGATCAAGAACGTCCTCGGCGACGCCGTCGACCGCTCCCGGGGCCTGCACGCCGCCGACCTCAAAGGTGAGAAGACGAGCAACCTCGCCGTGCACGGCCGCACCGGGCAGCCCTGCCCCGTCTGCGGCGACACGGTCCGGCAGGTCTCCTTCGCCGACTCCTCGCTGCAGTACTGCCCGACCTGCCAGACCGGCGGCAAGGCGCTCGCCGACCGGCGGATGTCCAGGCTGCTGAAGTGAGCCGCCGCCCTACTACGGTGAAGCGATGAGCTACGGATCGATCCCGACCGTCCACGTCGGCGACCTGCCCGAACCTTTGCCGGAGAACCTCCACGTGCTCGACGTCCGCGAGGAGATCGAGTGGCGTCACGGGCACATCGACGGAGCCCAGCACATCCCCCTCCACGAGCTGCCCCGTCGCCTGCACGAGCTCCCCGACCAGCAGATGCTCGTGGTCTGCAAGGTCGGCGGCCGCTCGGCGCAGGCCGTGGCCTACCTCGGCAGCGGCGGCCACGACGCGGTCAACCTCCAGGGCGGCATGCTGGACTGGGCTGCCGGCTCCCGACCGATGGTCAGCGAGACCGGCTCCTCACCGCACGTCGTCTGAACGCCGCCGGCAGCGGCAGGTCGATGGCGCGGCGCAGCCGCCGCAGGTACGCCGTCCGCGGGAGCGCCACCGCGCCGAGGCTGGCCAGGTGCGGGGTCTGCCACTGCACGTCGAGCACCCGGTCGCCGGTGTGCTCGTCGGAGAGCAGCTCCACCAGACCGACCAGCGCCACCTTCGAGGCGTCGCGGGCGCGGTGGAACATCGACTCCCCCGCGAAGAGCCCGCCCACCGCGACGCCGTACAGCCCGCCGACCAGCTCGCCGTCGCGCCAGGCCTCCACCGAGTGCGCCCACCCGAGCTCGTGCAGCCGGGAGTACGCCGCCGCGATCGGCTCGTCGATCCAGCCGCCCTCACGCGCGGGGTCGGCACAGGCGGCGACCACCTCACCGAAGGCCGTGTCGACCCGGATCTCCATGCTGCGCACCGACTGGCGCAGCGAGCGCGACACCCGCAGGCCCTCCAGGGGCAGCACCCCGCGCTCCAGCGGCGACCACCAGAGCATCCCGTCCACCCCCTCGGCGGGCATCGGGAACAGGCCCGCACGGTAGGCCGCGAGCAGGGTGCCCGGCTCCAGGTCGGCTCCCATGGCCACGAGGTCGTCGGGTTCCACCGTCGCCGGATCGGGGAACACCCACGGCGACGGCGGTGGTTCGACCGGAGCGTCGAACGGCAGGTCGGACGGCACACGTCCCATGCGTCCACCTTGCCCCACGTCGTTAGGGTCGCACCATCGGGAAGGGAAGTGCACATGGGCATCGGAAGCACGATCGGCAAGACGGTGGCACCGCGGGTGGCCCGGCTGGCCCCTGACATGACCTCGGGCTTCGTCCACGAGGCGCTGCACCGTGCCATCGTGGGCGCCGGCCCGCTCCCGGCGGCGGCCCTCGCGGCGGAGAAGCAGCTCGCCGAGCAGGACGGGCACCGTGAGAAGGCCGTCCACGAGGTGATCGAGAACCACGTCCGCTACGCCGGGGCCCAGGGGTTCGTCACGAACATCGGCGGGCTGATCACGGCCGCCGTCGCGATCCCCGCCAACGTGACCGGTCTCGCGCTGATCCAGTGCCGGATGGTCGCCGGCATCGCGCACCTGCGCGACTACGACCTCGACGACCCCCGGACCCGCAACGCGATCCTCGCCTGCGTCCTGGGCGAGGACGCGGTCAAGTCGCTGGTGCGGAAGAAGAAGATCCCCGCGCCGCCGATGGCCATCGCCACCGCGCCCACCCACGACCCGGACCTCAACAGGGTGATGGCCACCGAGGTCGCCTCGGAGCTGCTGACCAAGGTCGCCGGCAAGCGCGTCGCCACCACCGTCGCGCGACGCGTGCCGGTCGTCGGTGGCCTGGTCGGCGCCGGTGCCGACGGCTTCTCCACGTGGCAGATCGGCCGCTACGCCGACCGCGAGCTGCTGGCCCGCAGCCGCCGGTAGGCGGCCAGACCCACCGCCGCGACCCGGTTCTCGTCGGCGAGGTGGACCAGCCGCCGCTTGACCCGGAACCACAGGCTCGGGGAGCGGCCGGACTCGCGGTGCAGGGCGTGCAGGTCATCGGTGAGCCGCCGCTCGACCGCGGCGAGCCGGGCGACCTCCCGCAGCGTCACCACGACGGCCTCGGTCGCGACCTCGGCCACCTGCGCCTCGTCGGGGGCGTCCGGGTCGACGAAGTCCGGCGGGCCGTCGGGGAGCGGCTCCGGCCGGAGCTCGGCGAGGTCGCCCACCACGTCGTACCCGCGCACGGCGAGCAGGTCGATCCAGTCCTCGCACAGCTGCGCCGCCCACGCGTGCACGTCGGCGGGCAGGCCCAGCCGGGGCGAGCCGGACCGCCGCGAGAGGGTCCGGTGCGCGAGCATCTCCCGGACGAAGTGCCGGTAGTCCTCGTTGACGAGCACGCCGTCGTTGACCCGCCGGTTGAGCCGCCGCAGGAACGCCGTCTCGGGTACGCCGAGGGACGGGTTCGAGCGTTCCCCCGTCGGGGCGAAGCGCGCGGGGTCGATGCCGAGGACCGCTGCGAATCGCTCCCAGAGCAGGTCGCGGGGGGCACCGGGGCGCGGCACCGTCACCACGTGCACGTGGTCGGCCGGCAGCGTCGCACCCCACCGCTCGAGGACGTCGGGGACCTCCTGCACCCCCCAGAACCACGAGGCGAGGGTGCTGTCGCGGTCCGGATCGGCGATCCGGGCCAGGAAGTCGTGGTAGCTGACCACCCTGCGGTGCTTGACGTTCTCCTGCCACTCGGCGGGGATCTGCCGGACCAGGTCGCGCACGGACATCACCACGTGCACGTCGGCCGAGGCGCCGAGCGACTCGAGGGCCCGGGCCACCTGTGGCCGCGTCGCGGTCGCCAGGATCTCGTGGGAGATGACCGCGGTGCCCGACCAGTCGCGGACCTGAGCGGCGACCCGGTCCCAGGCGCCGACGGCCTGGCGCTCGAGGCCGCCCCAGCTGAGCTCCATCAGGTCGAGGGCCGCCAGGAAGTGCTCGTCGTGCCGCCCGGCGGGATAGAGCAGCCCCTTGGCCGCCAGCGACTCGCGGTTGCGGTACAGCACGTCCTGCACCGCGGAGGTGCCGGTCTTCGGCGCGCCCACGTGGATCAGCACCCTGCGCTCGCCGTGACCGCCGCTCATCGATCCCTCTCCCGGGGTGCTCGCACCGCTGCGCTTGCCGGCATCCCGGCGGCGGCCAGGACCGACTCGAGCAGCCGCTCGAGCACCCGGTCGGGCACCGGTCGGTCCGGGCCGTCATGCAGCGGTGTCAGTCCGGCCGGGTCGCCGTGGACAGCGTAGCCGTCGGCGGCGAGCCCGACACGCAGGCGCGCGGCCTGCTCCTCGAGCCAGCCCGCGTGCGCACCGGGCACCTGCAGGGGGCTGCGGGCCGCCGGAGGCCGCGCAGCCAGGGTCGCCAGCAGCTGCCGGCGCAGCGGCTCGGCACGCTCGGGCGGCACCCGCACCCACAGCACCTGGTTGACCCGGCGGACCACGTCGATCTCGGCGGGCGTCAACCACTGTTCTGACGGACGCGACGCGACGGCGGCGGGCGCCCGGGACAGCCCGAGCGCTTCCGCGGCGGCGGCGGAGGGCTCACCGATCACGACGTGCACCCGGTCGGTGCCGACCCGCGCCCGCCACTCCCGGGCCAGGGACAGGACGTCGAGGGACGGGGGCAACCTCTCACGGCGCGACCAGCGGCGGACCAGCCCGGGCCAGCTCGCGGTGCCGCTGTGCTGCACGCGCGCCGACCAGACCTCGGCCAGCCCGCTGTCCAGCGGCGCGGCAAGGAGCAGCACGGTCGGTCGGCGGCCGCCCTCGACGTGACCGGCCGCGCGCAGCGCTCCGCGGACGGCCGCAGCGCTGATCGGCGTACCGCCGACGACGTACCGTCTGCGCCTGAGCCGCCACCGGGCCGGGTCGGGTCGCTCCTCGTGGCCCGGGTCGCCCTGCGGGTCGAGCTCGACCAGCAGCTCGGCCAGCAGCCCGGTCGCGATGCGTACCAGCTCATGCACCGGTACGTCGCCGGGGTCGACCGGCCGGGGGCCGACGACCGGCCCCGCGGCGGGGCCGCCGGAACGGTGCAGCGGCAGCGGCAGCTCCGCCAGACCGCGTCCGGGGCCGGTGCGGGTCAGGGCACGGTCGGCGAGGGCGGCGAAGTCGGCCCCAGGGGCCAGGGCGGTCTCGGCGAGCCGCCGGACCACCTCCAGCTGGCCGGCGCCCGGAAGCCGGTCGAGCGGCCGGTCGGGCGGCGCGGCGGCGTCCCCGCCGTACGACAGGTGCCAGTCCCGCCAGCGGCTGCTGCCCCCGGCGCGGAGATGGGCCACCCAGGCCCACGCGGCCTCCTCGGCCGACGAGGTCACTGGCCGCGGAGCCGGCGGGCGGCGCGGCCGATCTTCGCGCTGACCTGTTCGTTGGGGTCAGGTCGGGAGGCCGCCTCGTCGAGCACCGCGACGAGCGCGTCGAGTGCGGCGTCGACCATGGCAGCGCGCCCGGGCCGGTCCGGGTTGCGCCAGGGCCGGTCCTCGGGCGGTGCGACGGGGCGGAGGTCCTCGAGGTCGCCGTGGACCCGGACGCCGGACCCCTGCGCCCACTCGATCCACTCCTCGGCGAGGTCCTGTGCCCAGGGGAAGGCAGCCGGCGGCAGCGTGGCGAGCTCCATGCCCCGCCGGTGGGCGAGCGTGTCGTGCACCATCAGCTGCCGAACCAGGGTGCGGTAGTCCTCCCCGGAGATGTCCGCCTGCTTGAGCCGCCGGTTGAGCTTGCGCAGCAGGGCGGTCTCGGCGATACCGATCGAGGCGTTCTCGCGGCCGGACTGCTGCGGCGCCCAGCCGGGGTCGAGCTCGAAGGCGTCGCAGTAGCGCTCCCACAGCAGCTCGCGCGGAGCGCCGGCCTGCGGCACGGTCACGAGGTGGATGCGCGACGGCGGCAGACCCGCGCCCCAGCGGGTCAGCACGTCGACGAGCCCTTGGACCTTCCAGAACCACATGCTCGGCTTGCTGCGGCTGGCGGACTGCAGGTCGGTGAGGAACCTGCCGAACGACCGGGCGCGGCGGTGCTTCACGCCCTCCTGCCACTCCGCCGGGATCTGCCGGGCCAGGTCGCGTGCCGAGTAGACGAGGTGCACCTCGCTGCCGTCGAGGGTGTCCATCGCGTGCCGCACCTGTGCGGGCCGGGCGCCGGCCAGGATCTCGTGGGAGATGATCACGTCGCCGTCGAGCCTGCGGACCCGGTCGGTCAGCCGCCCCCACTCGCCGCGCGCGCCCTCACGCTGACCGCCCCAGGACAGGTCGATCAGGTCCAGGGCGGCGTTGAAGTGGCTGGACTGGAGGCCGAGCGGGTAGTGGACGCCGTGCTTGGCCAGCTGGCTGCGGTTGAGCGCGAGCCGGTCCTGCAGGTACGTCGTCCCGGTCTTGGGCGCCCCGACGTGGAGGAAGACGCGACGGGTCATGCGCCGATTCTGCCCTACCCCTCCAGCGCCTTCACGACACGGGAGGGGCTCGGTCGGCCGAGCTCACCGGCCATCCACAGGCTGGTCTCCACCAGCCGCCCGAGATCGACGCCGTGCTGCACGCCGAGACCGTCGAGCATCCAGACCAGGTCCTCGGTGGCCAGGTTGCCGGTGGCGCTCTGGGCGTAGGGGCAGCCGCCGAGCCCGCCGGCGGAGGCGTCGAAGGTGGTGACGCCGTGGCGCAGCGCGGCGCTCGCGTTGCTCAGCGCCTGGCCGTAGGTGTCGTGGAAGTGCATGGCAAGCACGTCGTCGGGCAGGCCGGCGGCGTTGAAGGCGTCGAGGAGCGCCACGACGTGCCCGGGGGTACCGACGCCGATGGTGTCGCCCAGCGACAGCTGGGAGGCGCCGAGGTCGAACAGCCGCTTGCCGACGCTCACGACCTGCTCGACAGCGACGTCGCCCTCCCACGGGTCGCCGAAGCACATCGAGACGTAGGCGCGGACGTCGAGGCCGGCCGCGCGAGCCCGGGACACGGTCGGCTCGAACATCTCGAGCTGCTCGTCGAGGCTCCGGTTGAGGTTGCGCTGGGCGAAGGTCTCCGTGGCGCTGCCGAAGATCGCGACGTGGCGCACCCCCTTCTCCAGGGCCCGGTCCAGGCCCCGCTCGTTGGGGACCAGGACCGGCATCTCGAGCGCCGCGTCACCCAGGTCCTGCACCAGCAGGTCGAGCAGGTCTGCGGCGTCGGCGAGCTGGGGGACCCAGCGCGGGTGCACGAAGCTGGTCGACTCGATGACGGGCAGCCCTGCGTCCACCAACCGGTGCACGAACTCCGCCTTGGCCTCGGTCCGGACCAGCCCCTGCTCGTTCTGGAGCCCGTCGCGCGGACCCACCTCGTAGATCGTCACCTGCGCGGGCAGGCTCGGGTCCGGGACGACCTGGGGTGTACGCATGCTCACTGCTCCTCCACGACGAACAGGGTGGCACCGAGCGCCACCTGGTCCCCGGCGCCGGCTCCGACGCTGGTGACGACCCCGTCGAGCGGAGCCCTGAGGGACAGCTCCATCTTCATCGCCTCCATCACACCGAGCACGTCGCCCTCCGCCACCTTCTGCCCCTCGGTCACCGAGACCGACAGGACGGTGCCGGGCATCGGCGCGGCGACGCTGCCGTCCGAGGTGCCGGCGTGCGCGCCGGGGCCGAACGCGTCGGGCCGCTGGAACACGTAGGTGTGGCCGAGGTAGCCGACCTCGACGGCGTGCGCGCCGACCCGCACCGCCGCCTCGTGGATCCGGTCGTCGACCTCGAGCCGCAGCACGCCCGGGTCCGCGGCGACCGGATGCACCCGGGCCGTCCGCTCGGGGGTGGCCACGGCGGCTGCGCCGACCTCGAAGAGCACGGTCTCGTCGCCCACGACGAGCTCGACGGGGGTCGGCGAGGCCGGTCCGCTGAGCCGCCAGCCGTCGGCGGTGCCGAACGGCGTGTCGTCGGCCGCCTGGGCGCGTGCCAGCGACCAGGCCCCCAGGAGGGCGGCTACCTCGGTGCCGCCGGGGCGGATCGCCTCGGGGTGGCTGTCCAGCCAGGCGGTGTGCACCTCGTGGTCGCGGAAGGCGTCGGAGGCGGCCAGGCCGCGCAGGAACCCGAGGTTGGTGGTCAGCCCGAGGATCGCGGTGTCGTCGAGGGCGCTCACCAGCGCCCGCCGGGCGGCTTCGCGGGTCGGCCCGTGCACGATGACCTTGCCGAGCATCGGGTCGTAGGAGGTGCCCACCACCTGGCCCGGCTCGAGGGCGGCGTCCACGCGGGCCCGGGGCGACCAGCGGACGACCTCGGCGACCCCGGCCTGCGGGAGGAAGCCGTTGAAGGCGTCCTCGGCGTAGACGCGCGCCTCGAAGGCGTGCCCGGTGCAGGTCACCTGCGCCTGGGTGAACGGCAGCGGCTCGCCGGCCGCGATCCGCAGCTGCAGCTGCACGAGGTCGAGGCCGGTGACCAGCTCGGTGACCGGGTGCTCGACCTGGAGCCGGGTGTTCATCTCCAGGAAGTACGCCTCCTCGGCACCCGGCTCACCGGCGACGAGGAACTCCACGGTGCCGGCGTTGACGTAGCCGACCTCGCGGGCCAGCGCCACGGCCGAGTCGTGCAGCAGGCTGCGGACCCGGTCGGAGATCGCCGGCGCGGGCGCCTCCTCGATGACCTTCTGGTGCCGCCGCTGGGCCGAGCAGTCGCGCTCGAAGAGGTGCACCACGTTGCCGTGGCTGTCGGCGAGCACCTGCACCTCGACGTGCCGGCCGGCCTCGACGTACCGCTCGAGGAGCATCGTGTCGTCGCCGAACGCGCTGCGCGCCTCGCGCCGTGCGGCGGCCAGCGCCTCGTCGAGGTCGGCCGGGTCCCGCACGATCCGCATGCCCTTGCCGCCGCCGCCCGCGGCCGCCTTGACCAGCACCGGGAACCCCGATTCGTCCGCGGTCCCTCCGCTCGCGGTCGGCTCGCTTTCGAGGACGAATCGGGGTACGACGGGGACGCCGGCGGCGACCGCGATCTCCCGGGCGACGTCCTTGCGGCCCATCTTGTCCATCACCGCGGCCGAGGGGCCGACGAAGGTCAGGCCTGCCTGGGTGACGGCGCGGGCGAACGCGGCGCGCTCGGAGAGGAAACCGTAGCCGGGGTGGACCGCGTCGGCGCCGGTCGCCTCGGCGGCGGCGAGGATCGCCTCGATCGACAGGTAGGACTCCGACGCCGGCGTCGGTCCGATGCGCACCGCGACGTCGGCCGCCCGGACGTGCGGCGCCTCCCGGTCGGCGTCGGAGTACACCGCGACGGTGCGCAGCCCGAGCGCGTGGGCGGCCCGGATCACGCGCAGCGCGATCTCGCCACGGTTGGCGACGAGCAGGGTGGAGATCACTGGTGGTCCCTTCTCAACGACCCGGCGCGGGTCACATGCGGAAGACGCCGTAGGACGGCTCGGGGATCGGGGCGTGCGCGGCCGCCGCGAGGCCCAGGCCGAGGACCCGGCGGGTGTCGGCCGGGTCGATCACGCCGTCGTCCCACAGCCGGGCGGTGGAGTAGTACGGCGACCCCTGGTGCTCGTACTGGTCGCGGATCGGCGCCTTGAAGGCCTCCTCGTCCTCGGCGCTCCACGACTCGCCGCGCGCCTCCAGGCCGTCACGTCGCACGGTCGCGAGGACCGAGGCCGCCTGCTCGCCGCCCATCACCGAGATCCGCGCGTTGGGCCACATCCAGAGGAACCGCGGGTCGTAGGCGCGCCCGCACATGCCGTAGTTCCCGGCACCGAACGAGCCGCCGATCACCACGGTGAACTTGGGGACCACCGAGCAGGCGACCGCGGTGACGAGCTTGGCGCCGTCGCGGGCGATGCCGCCGTTCTCGTACTCGCGCCCGACCATGAACCCGGTGATGTTCTGCAAGAACACCAGGGGCACGCCGCGCTGGTTGCACAGCTCGATGAAGTGGGCGCCCTTGAGGCTGGACTCCGAGAACAGGATCCCGTTGTTGGCCACGATGCCGACCGGGTAGCCCCAGACCCGCGCGAAGCCGCAGACCAGGGTCTCGCCGTAGAGCGCCTTGAACTCGTGGAAGCGCGAGCCGTCGACGACCCGCCGGATCACCTCGCGCACGTCGTACGGCGTCCGCGAGTCGGTCGGGACGACGTCGTACAGGCCCGCCGGGTCCTCCGCCGGCTCCTCGACCGGGTGCCGCTCGAGGCTCGGCTGCTCGCGGCGCTCGAACGTGCCCACGATCGACCGGACGATCGAGAGGGCGTGCGCGTCGTCCTCGGCGAGGTGGTCCACGACGCCGGACCGGCGAGCGTGCACCTCGCCGCCGCCGAGCTCCTCGGCGGTGACCACCTCGCCGGTCGCCGCCTTCACCAGCGGGGGGCCGCCGAGGAAGATCGTGCCCTGGTCCTTGACGATCACGGTCTCGTCGGACATCGCCGGCACGTAGGCGCCGCCGGCGGTGCACGACCCCATCACCGCGGCGACCTGCGGGATGCCCTGGGCCGAGAGGTTGGCCTGGTTGAAGAAGATCCGGCCGAAGTGCTCGCGGTCGGGGAACACCTCGTCCTGCATCGGCAGGAAGGCCCCGCCCGAGTCGACGAGGTAGACGCAGGGCAGCCGGTTCGCCCGCGCGACCTCCTGCGCCCGCAGGTGCTTCTTCACGGTGACCGGGTAGTAGGTGCCGCCCTTGACGGTCGCGTCGTTGGCCACCACAACGCACTCGCGGCCGCCGACCCGGCCGATGCCGGTGACGATGCCGGCCGACGGGACGGCCTCGACGCCGTCGGTGGAGCCGTACATCCCGGTCGCGGCCAGCGGGCTGATCTCGAGGAACGGGCTCCCTGGGTCGAGCAGGCGGTCCACCCGCTCGCGCGCCAGCAGCTTGCCACGGTCGAGGTGCTTGCGCCGTGCGGACTCCGAGCCGCCCCGTCGTACGGCGGCCAGCCGCTCGTGCAGGTCCGCGACGAGCTGCTTCATCTCCTCGGCCATCGGCGCGCCTTCCTCGTGGACGGTCGGGTCGACCGGCTCGACAGGTTAGCAACCGTCCGCGCCCGGCTCCGGCGGCTCCTAAGCCAGGCGGCCCCGGGCCATGCCGATCAGCCGGTCCAGGACCCGCTCGCCGTCGACCCGCAGGCCGTTGTGCTCCAGCTCGTTGGTCACCCAGGTCCGCATCGTCGGCACCAGCCGGGCGGTCTCCTCGGAGAACACCCGGTCGACGTAGGCGTCGTCGGCGTAGACGGCCGCCGCGCAGGGGACGTCGACCTCGGTGAGCACCCGCTCGTCGTAGAGCCGCGGCCACTGGTGCTCGGCGAGGATCT
The DNA here is from genome assembly GCA_963835385.1 of uncultured Actinomycetota bacterium. Lineage (GTDB taxonomy): Bacteria > Actinomycetota > Actinomycetes > Propionibacteriales > Nocardioidaceae > Nocardioides_B. Next base: position 45,189 of record CAWIFK010000011.1, on the reverse strand, counting down.
CCGCCGCCTCGCGCAACGGCCGCAGGGCGCTGTCGTCCTCGAGCACCGAGGCGAACACGTGCTCGCCGGTGAGCATCGTCGGGTCGTCGCGGAAGTCCTCGGGCAGCAGGCGCTGGGCCGACCAACCGGTGGTGCCGCCGTCGGCGTAGCAGGCCTCGTGGACCACGACGTAGAGCGGGTTGCGCGAGCCGAACGGCAGCATCGCGGCCAGGTCGTGGGCGAACGCCGGGGAGGACGGGTCCAGCTCCAGTAGGTAGTGCAGGCGCGCGGCGCCGTCGCTCATCCCCAGCACGTTGCCGACCTGGCGGAACCAGCGCGGCGTCATCGCGTCACCGGAGGGCAGCACCACCTCTCCGGCCGCGCACCGCGCCAGCACCGCCTCCAGCCGGCCGTGGTCCCCGGGGTAGGTGCGGTGGTAGCGGCGGTTGCGCTCGCGCATCGTGTCGTACGTCGCCGCATAGATCTCGTCGACCGGCCGCCCCACCGGCGGCACCCCGCCGGTGAAGAACACCTCGCGCAGCGACTGCGGGGCCGCGGAGAGGTAGCGGAGCGCGCAGAAGCCGCCGAAGGACTGGCCCAGGACGCTCCAGGTGTCGACGCCGAGCGCCTCGCGCAACAGCTCGCAGTCCGCCACGATCGCGTCGGCCCGGAAGTGCACCAGGCGGTCGGCCTGCTGCTGCGGCGTCAGCCCCGGCAGCGTGCCGACCGGGGTCGAGCGGCCGGTTCCGCGCTGGTCGACCATCAGCACGCGGTAGTCGGCCAGGGCCCGGTCCAGCCACGCCGGGTTGGTCGGCATACGGGTCGGCCGGGGGGCCTCGTTGCCGGGGCCGCCCTGCTGGAAGACCAGGAACGGCTTGTCGCGCCCCACGGGGTCGGCGACCTCGCGGGCGAAGACGGTGATCTGCTCCCCGTCGGGCCGCGAGTGGTCGAGCGGCACCTGCAGCTCGTGCTCGACGAGGACCAGCCCGGGGACGCGCAGCGTGGTCGAGGTGAGACTCACGGTGACTGCTCGCTGCCCAGGTGCGTCACGAAGTCGGCGACCACCTCGCCGAGCCGGTGGCCGGCGTCCTCCTGCAGGAAGTGGCCGCCGCCCTCGATGACGGGGTGCTCGCGGCCCGCGGCGCCCGGCACGGTGCGCTGCAGGATCGGCGCCATCGCACCGGTGATCGGGTCGCCGTCGCTGAACGCGCACAGGAACGGCTTGTCCCACGTCGAGAGCCGCTTCCAGGCGGCCCGGTTGGCCTCGCTCGCAGGGTCGTCCGGCGCGGTCGGCACCAGGGTCGGCATCACCCTCGGACCGGCCTTGAAGGACTCGTCGGGGAACGGCGCGTCGTAGGCGGCGAGGACCTCGGCCGGCAGCTCGGTGGCGCACCCTGACTGCACGAACCGGCTCACCTCCAGCCGCTCGGCTTTCTCCACCGCACGCCGGAACCGCCACCACACCTCCGGCATCCCGTGGTCGCCGCTGGGCAGCCCGGTGTTCGCGGCGACGACGCCGGCGAACCGGTCCGGGTTCTCGGCGACGAGCCGCAGCCCGATCAGCCCGCCCCAGTCCTGGCCGACCAGGGTGACCTCGTGCAGGTCCAGCACGTCGAAGGCCAGCGCCCGGACCCACTCCACGTGCCGGGCATAGCTGTGGTCAGTGGTCGCGGTCGGCTTGTCGGAGCGGCCGAAGCCCACCAGGTCCGGCGCCACGCACCTGATCCCGGCGGCGGTGAGCCGGTCGATGACGTGCCGGTAGAGGAACGACCAGCTCGGCTCGCCGTGCAGCAGCAGCGCGACCGGGGCGCCCTCGCCCGGCGCGGGGTCCACGTCGACGTACGCCATGCGGAGCTCACCGCCGTCGCCGTCGGGGACCTGCGCGTAGCGGGGCTCGTGGCCGAAGTCGGGAAGCTCGGCGAAGCGGGTGTCGGGGGTGCGGAGAACGTCCATGCCGACAGCCAACCACCTCCGCCGGCCGGGGCGAGCACCGTGGGGGCGTGGCGGTCCTGGGTACCCTCGGCGCCATGGATCTCCTCAGCACGCCGATCGCGCGCCTCGACGGCACCCCGACCACCCTCGGCGAGATCACCGGCGGCCGGCCGGCCCTGCTGGTCAACGTCGCCTCGAAGTGCGGGCTGACGCCGCAGTACACCGCCCTCGAGGCCCTCCACGCCGAGCAGTCCGGCCGCGGGTTCACGGTCGTGGGCCTGCCCTGCAACCAGTTCCGCGGCCAGGAGCCCGGCACGCCCGAGGAGATCGCGGAGTTCTGCTCCGCGACGTACGGCGTCACGTTCCCGCTCACCGAGAAGGTCGAGGTCAACGGCACGGACCGGCATCCGCTGTACGACGTGCTGACCGCCACCCCGGACGAGGACGGCCGCACCGGCGACGTCCAGTGGAACTTCGAGAAGTTCCTCGTCGACGGCGACGGCAACGTGCTCGCCCGGTTCTCCCCCGGCGTCACCCCGGACGACGCACGGCTGGTTGACGCGGTGCGTGCGGCCGTCGGCGCGTGAGCGAGAACACCCACCCCGTCCACAGAATCCCGATGCGGGGCGGCGTCCCTCCTTCCTAGACTCGGCCGGGGTCTTCCCCGACCTCCGCGCCTCCGGCGATGTGACCCCTCCGCCCGACAACGCGCCCGGGCTCGACCGCGAGGTCCTGCTGGTCGCCGGTGACCGGTTGGGCCGCGGACCGCTTCGGCCCGGCCTCGCGCTGTTCCTGTACGGCGTCTCGACGACACCGGAGACCGGCACCCGGCTCGACGCCGAGGTGCTGGTGCCGGGTGCAGAGCCCGGAGGGGGTCGCCTCGCTGCCCGATCCGCGCATCGTGCCGCAGGCGCTCGCCGACATGGCGGACGCGTTCGGCTCCTCCTTCACCGTCGCGACGGTGCTCGTCGCGCTGTGCCTGGTGCCCGCCGCCCTGCTGCCGCGCCGCAGGCCGGCGGTGCCGGTCGACGGCGACCGGGCAGATGACCGGGCCTGCGCCACACTGGACCGGTGATCTCCTTCGACCTCGCGCTCCGGATCCGTGACGCCGGCGTCGCCTGGCACCCGGAGTCCGGGGACCGGTTCGCGATCCCCGGCCGCGACCTCGACGGGGACGTGTTCGTGGTCAGCCAGATGACCATCGACGCCGTCGAGGTCAACGGCACCGGCCTCGTGCGCTTCAACGGCACGACGGAGTGGGCGCTGGACTCGATCGAGCAGGACAGCGTCGTGTGGCTGCCGCACGAGTCGCAGCTGCGGGCGCTGCTCGGGCCGGCGTTCCGGAGGCTGACCTCCACCGAGCTCGGCTACGCCGTCGAGGTCCGCGAGCCGCACGGCCTGGTGTCACGGCACGTCGCGGGCGACGCCGAGTGCGCCTACGCGCTGGCGCTGCTCGCCGTGCTCGCCTGACTCACCAGATCCGGATCCGCTCGGCAGGGTCCAGCCACAGGCCGTCGCCGGGCCCGGTGCCGAACGCGTCGTGGAACTCGTCGAGGTTGCGCACGATGTTGGCGCGGAACTCCGCCGGCGAGTGCGGGTCGGTGGTGATCAGCTGGAGCATCTGCTCCTTGCGACGCTTGGTGCGCCACACGTGCGCGAAGCTGAGCAGGACCCGCTGGGCACCGGTACGGCCGTCGACGACCGGCGCCGGCCGACCCTCCAGGCTGATCTCGTAGGCCTTCAGCCCGATCGTGATGCCGCCGAGGTCGCCGATGTTCTCCCCGACCGTGAGCGCCCCGTTGACCTTCTCGCCCGGCAGGTCGCGCGGCTCGTAGCCGTCGTACTGCTCGACCAGCTTCTTCGAGCGCTCCTCGAACGCCTGGCGGTCCGCCTCGGTCCACCACTCGTTGAGGTTGCCGAGCTCGTCGTACTGCGAGCCCTGGTCGTCGAAGCCGTGGCCGATCTCGTGGCCGATGACCGCGCCGATGCCGCCGTAGTTCTCCGCCGGCTCGGCGTCGACGTCGAAGAACGGCTTCTGCAGGATGCCCGCCGGGAAGCAGATCTCGTTGGTGCCGGGGTTGTAGTAGGCATTGACCGTCTGCGGCAGCATGAACCACTCGTCGCGGTCGACCGGCGAGCCGATCTTGCGCAGCTGCCGGTCGTGCTCGAACGCCGCGGCCCGGCGGGCGTTGCCGATCAGGTCGTCGTGACGCACCTCGAGCGCGGAGTAGTCGCGGAACGTCTCGGGGTAGCCGATCTTCGGCCGGAAGGTCTCCAGCTTGCGGTAGGCCCGCTGCTTGGTCTCCTCGGTCATCCAGTCGAGGTCGGCGATGCTGCGCCGGTAGGCCTCGATCAGGTTCGCGACCAGCTCGTCCATCATCTCCTTGGCCCGCGGCGGGAAGTGCCGGGCGACGTACTCCTCGCCCACCGCCTCGCCGACCGAGGCCTCCACGAACGCCACGCCGCGCTTCCAGCGGGCCCGGAGCTCGGGTGTGCCCTGCAGGGTCTTGCCGTAGAAGTCGAAGCTCTCCGCGACGAACGGCGAGGAGAGGTACGCCGCGGCCGAGCGGACCACCCGGATAGCGGCCCAGGCCTTCCAGTCCTCGAGGTCGGCCTGCTCGACCACCGCGGACAGGTGCTCGAGGTAGCTCGGCTCCCGGACGATGACCTCGGCGAGGGTCCGGTCGTCGGCGCCCAGGGCAGCGGCCCAGGCGTCCCAGGCGAACGCCGGGGCGGCCTGCTTGATCTCGGCGAAGGTGCGCAGGTTGTAGGTCTTGATGACGTCGCGCGTGGCGGCCCGCTCCCAGTGTCCCTGGGCCAGCCGGGTCTCGAGGTCCAGCACCCGCTGGGCGGCGCGGGCGGCGTCGGGCACCTCGGCCAGCGAGAACATGCGCTCGACGTGGGCCAGGTAGGCGCTGCGGATCTCGGCGAACTTGTCCTCGCGGTAGTAGGACTCGTCCGGCAGCCCCAGGCCGCCCTGGAGCACGTTGACCAGGTAGCGCTCGGAGTTGCGGTCGTCGGTGTCGACGTACGCCCCGAAGAAGCCGCCGCCGCCGGTGCGCTCGAGGCGGCCCACGAAGGCGGCGAGCTGCTCGTGGGAGCCGAGCCCCGCAAGCTCGTCGAGGTCGGCGCGGATCGGCTCTGCGCCGAGCGCCTCCACCCGCTCCTCGTCCATGAAGCTGGCGAACAGGTCACCGATCTTCTGGGCGTTCGAGCCGGGCTCGTGAGGGCTGCCCTCGGCGAGCTCCTCGATGATCGCCTTCACGCGCTGCTCGGCCTCGTCGGCGAGCACCACGAAGGAGCCCCAGGCGGAGCGGTCGGAGGGGATCTCGGTGGTGTCCAGCCACCGGCCGTTCACGTGGCCGAAGAGGTCGTCCTGGGGCCGGATGTCGGGGTCCATGCCGTCGCGGGCATCGTCAAGCATCGTCACGCCCGCCACCCTAGCCGGGAGATCCTCCTCGACACGACGGTCCGGCCGCCTGCCATCATCGGGGCCATGAGCATCACCGTGCGCGAGAACCCCGACCAGAACCGCTACGAGGCCCTCGATGACGCGGGCGACGGCACCGGCGGCGCCGTGGTGGGCTTCGTCGAGTACGTCGACCACCGCGGCGTGCGGGTGCTGTTCCACACCGAGGTCGACGACGCCGTCGAGGGGCAGGGGGTCGGCAGCCAGCTGGCGCAGTCGGTCCTCGACGCCGTGACCGGGGCCGGTCTGGACACCCGGACCACCTGCCCGTTCCTGGTCGACTGGGTCGAGAAGCACCCGGACTACAAGGGAAAGGTGACGTTGGGATGACCGACCGCAGCGAGCACGAGCACCGCGGCGACAGCACCGGCGACGAGTGGTGGCGCAGCGCCGTCGTCTACCAGATCTATCCGCGCAGCTTCGCCGACTCCGACGGCGACGGCATCGGCGACCTCAACGGGATCACCGACCACCTCGACCACCTCGCGCACCTGGGGGTGGACGTGCTGTGGCTGTCCCCGGTCTATCCCTCGCCGCAGGACGACAACGGCTACGACATCAGCGACTACCGCGGCATCGACCCGACCTTCGGCACGCTCGAGGACTTCGACCGGCTGCTCGCCGGCGTCCACGAGCGGGGGATGCGGCTGGTCATGGACCTGGTCGTCAACCACACCTCCGACGAGCACGCGTGGTTCGAGGAGTCCCGGGCCTCGAAGGACAACCCCAAGCGGGACTGGTTCTGGTGGGCGCCGCCGCGCGAGGGCCACGAGCCGGGCACACCAGGAGCGGAGCCGACCAACTGGGAGTCGTTCTTCTCCGGGCCGGCGTGGGAGTACGACGAGGACACCGGCGAGTACTACCTGCACCTGTTCACCCGCAAGCAGCCCGACCTGAACTGGGAGAACCCGGAGGTACGCCGGGCGGTCTACGAGCTCATGACCTGGTGGCTGGACCGGGGCGTCGACGGCTTCCGCATGGACGTCATCAACCTGATCTCCAAGGACCTGACGTCCGGGCGGCTGCCGGACGGTGAGGTCCGGCCGGGTCACCGCTACGGCGACGGCGCGCCCCTCTACACCGACGGCCCCCGGGTGCACGAGTTCCTGCACGAGATGCACCGTGAGGTGTTCGCGCCGCGCGGGTCGACGTACCTCAGGGTCGCGGAGACTCCGGGCGTCACCACCGAGCACGGCCTGCTGTACACCGACCCCTCGCGCGGCGAGGTCGACATGGTGTTCCAGTTCGAGCACGTCAACGTCGACCAGGGCGTGCACAAGTTCGACGTGCAGCCGCTGGACCTGGTGAAGCTCAAGGACACCCTCGGCCGCTGGCAGGAGGCGCTGGCCGACCGCGGCTGGAACAGTCTCTACTGGAACAACCACGACCAGCCGCGCGCGGTGTCGCGCTACGGCGACGACGGGGAGTTCCGCGTCGAGTCGGCCAAGCTCCTCGGCACCGTGCTGCACCTGCACCGCGGGACGCCGTACGTCTACCAGGGCGAGGAGCTCGCGATGGCGAACGTCGGGTTCACCAGCCTCGAGCAGGTGCGCGACGTCGAGTCGCTGAACTTCTACGCGCACGCCGCCGCCGACGGCGCCGAGCCCGACGAGGTGCTGGCCGGGATCCGGACGATGGGCCGCGACAACGCCCGCACTCCGATGCAGTGGGACGCCACCGAGCACGCCGGATTCACGACGGGGACGCCGTGGATCGAGGCGAATCCCGACCACGGCGAGTGGAACGCCGCTGCGCAGGTCGCCGACCCGGCGTCGGTGTTCAGCCACTACCAGCGGCTGATCCGGCTCCGCCACGAGGACCCGGTCGTCGTGCACGGCGAGTTCGCGATGCTGGCGCCAGAGGACCCGACGCTCTACGCCTTCACGCGGGCTCTCGAGGACCGGGTGCTGCTCGTGGTCGCCAACTTCTCCGGCTCCCCGCTGCCGCTCGAGCATCCCGACCTGGACCGCGTGAAGGGCTGGGAGGAAGCGGCGCTGGTGCTGGGCAACTACGACGAGGCCGGCGAGGCGGCCGTGCTGCGGCCCTGGGAGGCGCGGGTGCTCCGGGTCAGCTGAACGTCACGACGGCCTTGCCGACGGTGCGCCGCTGCGCGAGGTCGTCCAGCGCCCGGGACATCTCCTCGACGCGGTACCGCGCGCCGATCGGCGGGTCGACGACGCCGCGCTCCAGCATCGGCAGCAGCTCGTCCCACTGCGCGCGCATGAAGCCGGGCCGCACCATCGCGTAGCCGCCCCAGCCGACGCCGCGCACGTCGATGTTGTTGAGCAGCAGGCGGTTGACGCGCACCTCGGGGATGGAGCCGGCCGTGAACCCGACGACCAGCAGCCGGCCGAGCGGCGCCAGCGCCCGCAGCGAGTCGGTCATCAGGTCACCGCCGACGACGTCGACGACCACGTCGACGCCCTTCCCGTCGGTCAGCTCCTTGACGGCGCCGAGGAACTGCTCGACCAGGACCACCTCGTCGGCTCCGGCCTTGCGCGCCACCTCGCCCTTCTCCTCGCTGGAGACCACGGCGATCGTGCGGGCGCCGTACCCCTTGGCCACCTGGAGGCTCGCGGTCCCCACTCCGCCGGCGGCTCCGTGCACCAGCACGGTCTCGCCGCTGCGCAGCCCGGCGCGCGTGGCGAGGGCGAACTGGGCGGTCAGGTAGTTCATCGGCAGCGCCGCGGCGGCCTCGAACGAGACGCTGTCGGGGAGCGGGAACACGCTGTCCGGTGCGAGCGAGACGAGCTCCGCCCCGCCGCCGTGGGGCAGCACGCACGCGACCCGGTCTCCCTCGGCGAAGCCGGACCCCTCCGGCGCCGAGCGCACGACGCCGGCGAAGTCCACACCCAGCACGAACGGCGGCTCGGGCTTGAGCTGGTAGCGCCCCTGGGAGAGCAGCAGGTCGGGGAAGCTGGCTCCGACCGCGCGGACCTCCACGAGCACCTCCCCCGCCCGCGCGGCGGTGTCGGGGACCTCCACCACCTCGACGCCGGAGGGACCTTCGAGCCGGACAACCTGGATCGCACGCATGGACCGACCCTAACCATGCGGCGGGGACGACAGCATCGCGCTCTCGCTCCACCGGTGCCCCACCGACAGGTCGTACTGCACGAGCCGGTAGTCGCGCAGCAGTCGACGCGCCTCCGGCGTCGGGTCGCCGGTGAGGCGTTCCCCGGACCCGTCGTAGCGGAGTCCGGCGTCCACGGCGGGCAGCTCGGCGCGCAGCTCCTGCAGCAGCGCGTAGTAGGGCGAGACCTCGGCCCCGACCCGCTCGAGGGCCAGGTCGACGAAGTGGGACGGGCTGACCACCGGCGGGGTGTCCACGGTGCCGGGCGTGTTCGCCCAGACGAAGTAGGGCGTGTCGTGCAGGCTCGCCCTGCTGTTCGCGGACAGGATCGGACGGCGGTAGATGCCGGGGAGGTGGTCGCCGTAGAAGACGACGACGGTGGGTTCCGGCGAGCGCGCGAGACCGTGGAGGAACCGGCCGACCGCCTGGTCGGAGTACGCCAGGCCGCGCAGGTACTGCCCCATCTCGGGGATCGGTTCGCCGTCGGGTCCGGTCGCGGCCAGAGGGTCGTCGTAGCGACCCTCGTAGGGCAGGTGGTTCTGCATGGTGACCAGGTTGAGGAACAGCGGCTGGTCGCTGAGCTCGATCTGCTGTCGTACCTCTGCGAACGCGGCCCCGTCGGAGATGTACCCGTGGTGGCCCAGGCGACTCCGGTGGGTCATCGTCGCGTCATGGATGAACGCGTCGAAGCCCATCGCGCGGTAGACGTCCTGGCGGCGGTACATCTCGGTGCTGAACGGATGCAGCGCGACGGCCTTGTGCCCCGTGTCCTTCATCCACCGGACCACTGAGGGGAAGTGGTCGTAGTTGGGAACCAGCATCTGGTACGGCACGGCCAGCTGCGGTGGGAACGAGGCCATCGACATGCCGGTCAGCGCCTCGAACTCCATGTTGGCGGTGCCGCCGCCGATGCTCTGGGCCAGCATCCGGCCCCCCACGGTGCTCTGGAGCAGCCGCACCCGCGGGATCGGGTCCTCGTCGAGGTCGACGCCCTCGAGTGCCAGGGGGTCCGAGAACGACTCGCTGAGCACCAGCACCACGTTGGTGCCGCTCAGCGCGGCCGGGTCACGGTCGGCGTTGATCCGGGCGGCCTCGGCGGCGTACCGGTCGCTGATCCTGGCCATCTCCGTCCTGGTGTAGCCCGGCGGGACGGCCATGTCCGGGACGTCGAGGTTGTAGAGGAAGCCGGCGACGAAGCCGTTGCCGAGGTAGTTGCGCTCCTGGCTCCACGCCTTCCAGTTGGCCCCGAGCGCGTCGTAGGTGAGCCGCACCACATTTCCCGACGAGTTGAAGGTGCTCGCCTGGACCAGGAACAGCAGACAGAAGGCTCCTGCGAGCCCACGGACCGTGGCCTGCCGCAGCGGTGCGGGAGAGCCTCCCTCCATGAGGCGCAGGTCACGCTGCGACGAGCGGCGTCGTGCCGCGCGGACCGCCCAGAACACCGCCATGAGCACCAGCACGGCGACCGCGACGGCCACGGGCAGGATGAGCCGACGCCCGACCATGTCGGCCAGGAACCCGGGAGCCCCGGCGTACTGCCAGTCGCTGGGCAGCAGTGGCTCGCGGCGCAGGCGCAGCTTCTCCTGGTCGATGACCGAGACCGCGGCCGTGAGGCCCAGCACCACCGCCGCGGTCACCGCGAAGCTGCCGACCAGGGTGTTCACCGCACCCACCACCGCCCACAGCACCAGCGAGCCGAGCAGGAACATCAACGGGTAGGCGGGCGACTTGTACTGCCACATGTTCTGGTCCGAACCGAGGACCCCGCCCAGCTCCAAGAGCGCGTTGCAGAGAACTGCGAGCCAGAACGTGCGCATTCCCCTGCCCTAATCCCCGTGGTGGTTGTACTCCTCAGCCTAGGCGGGCAGCCGCTGTCAGGCGGTGAGAATGAGATCGCGGAGCCGCGCCTCGAGTGGACTCGCCGGGTTCGCCGGCGCAGCCGTCTGGGGCGCGCCGGGCTGGGCCGGTGGTCGAGAGAGGTGCCGGTGACCGGTCGGGGTCACCGTCTGCACGTGGTGCCGACCGGCGGCGTCGGTATGCCCCGACGCCCGCCAGCCGGGTGCCTGCTTGGCGTAGTTGCAGGCTTCGCAAAGGCCCTGCCCGTTCTCGAAGGAGGTGGCGCCACCGTGCTCGTGCCCGCGGGCATGGTCGATGTGGCGCACCGGCGCGTCGCACCACGGCGTGCGGCACACCTGGTCACGGGTCCGGATCTGACCGCGCAGACCGGGCGGGAACGTCCGGCGCGACGACTCGGACGCCACCAGCTCCCCGTGGACGGGTGCGTGAAGAGGCGGCGCAGCCACACCTTGGTGGTCCCTGCAGCGCCGCTCACCAGGTCGCGGGCCCACTGGGCAGTGACCCAGCCGTGACCGGCCACCCAGGCCGACGCCCGGGGGCAAGCCGTCCGGGGTGGTGGCGGGGGCCGTGCTCCCGGACCCGCGAGCCGCGTTGGCGGGGTCGCAACCGGCCCAGGTGACCTCCGGTGCCGCCGGCCCGCGGTTGGGGACGGTCGCCGGGGGCGACATGAGACGGTCCACCAGCGTGTCGGCCATCAGCTGACCGCGCGTCCGCGCGTCGCCGGCGGCACGACCGCTGTCGGCCGCTCGGGCCAGCGCGGCGTGCACGGCCACCGCGTGCTGCACCGGCCACGGCCCGGTCCCCGCGGCCCTCGAGCCGGGACGGGTCCGCACACAGGATCGCGTCCGCGCGACGGCGGTCCTCGCGGGTGAGACAGGCCGTCTCCCGCACCAGCAGGGTCGCCCGCCTTTCGCTGAGCCGCCCCGCGGCCAGCGCGGCGAGGGTGTACGGCATCTCCTGCACGAGCGCCTTCGCCAAGCCCAGGTGCTGAGCGCCGCGCACCGGGGACTCGCGTCGCGCGAGCCCCACCTGGGCCGCCACTCCGGCGCCCTGCCGCTTCGCGGGAACCCCGGCGGCCTCCTGCTGCGCCCGTTGCGAGGCGTCGAGGACGGCGGTGACCCGGGCCTGCGCCGCCGCGGCCGCCGCCTTCAGGTCCTCGAGCCCGCGCAGCAGGTCCACGCAGCCGGCGTCGGTGGCCCCCTCCGCGTCGGTCTCGGCAAGGACCGTCCGCCACGCGGCCAGCGTGGCGGCTGCGGCTCCTGCCTCGTCTGTCTGGATCATGTGAACGACGCTACGAGGGTGCGCCGACATTCCGTTGACACCGGTCCAGACGGGCGACATACCGCCGGAACGGCCGACGGATCCCGCGCCGGTGGAGACCGACACCAGACTGCGTCTGGGGCATAGCACTCGACCTCACCTGGCTCGTCCCGCTGTACGCCGCGGCCGCGCTTCTGCTGCGGCGCGGAGCCGCGTGGGGCTACGTCCTCGGCGCCATCGAGCTGGGAGGCTCGCGGCGCAGCACTCCGGACTCTTGCACTTCGACCACCGCGTGCTGCCGTACTCAACCGGTCCGGACGATCGAGGCCAGCTCGAAGTGCATCGGGTCGGTGTAGTTCCAGTCGCCGCCCCAGGCGAAGCCCCACTTCTTGAAGATCGCCACCACCTGCCGGTTCATCTCCCCGACGGTGCCGCGCTGGTTGCCGGGCGTGTTGAGGTCGACCGCGATCCCCCAGGAGTGCAGCGAGAGGCCCTTGGCCGGGTCGTAGCCGATGAACCGGGGGTAGTAGCAGCCGGCGTACTCGCCGGGGTGGATCTCCGGGCTGAGGCCCCGCTGCACGATCTCGGACAGTGCCGCGCGCAGCTGCGGGATCATCACGCGGTGACAGGTCACCTCACCCAGCAGGGGGACGGTCTCGGTCCGGATGTTGGCCGCGACCCACCCCGGGTCGGGGACGACCCGTCCACTCGGGAGCGGGGTGTAGCGGAAGGTGCCGACCGCCTCCGCGGCGCTGGTGCCGGTGAGGACCGCCGTCTGCACGTCGAGGTCGAACTCGTAGGCGAGCACCTGGATCGTGGCGGTCCGGCCGAGCACCTCCTGGATCCGCGGGGTGACCCGCGAGGGGGTGAACCGCCCGGTGGACACCAGCAGGGCGTTGTCGGCGACCATGCCGATCTGCTCGCCGCGCGGTTCCGAGACCACCGCCGAGATCCGGCGCGGGAGGGGGGCGTAGGCACCGATGTGCACCTCGGGCGCGCCTTGCTGGGTGCCCAGCTGGAGGTAGCCGGCCGGCTCTTCGAGCCTCTTGCCCACGGACGGGTCGACCGCCACCTCGCCCCCGGCGACGCGCGACCACACGACGTCGGCACGGGCGGACGGGTACGGCGCGTAGCGGCGGAACTCGCCCGGGTCGACGGCCGCGATGCTCAGGGTGCGGCCGTTCGAGGACAGCGAGGCCACCGACAGCGGCAGGGCCGCGTCGACTCCCTCGAGCGCGCGGATGCGGCGCGTCGTCGCAGCCGGGATCGGCTCGGCGCTGGTGATCAGCACGTCGGCGCTGAGCAGCCGCTTGTCGAGCGGCCCCGGGTCGGGGACGGAGAAGGCGGCACGGGCCGGCGCCCGCGCGGAGGGTGCGGCCGGCGCCGGCGCCGAGGGGGAGGCCAGTGCAGCGGTGGAGGGCAGGGCAGCAGCCGGGCCCGGGGCGTCCTCGACGGGGCGGCCCGCGGCGGGCTCACCGCCGCAGGCGGCCAGGACCGACACGGCGACCAGGGCAGCCACGAGCGCGCGCAGTCCGTCCCGCCCCCGCCGCGCTGCTGTCATCGATGCCTCCCCGTGGACCTCAAGTGTCGCCGTCATCGTCCCGGCGCGCGACCCCTTCACCCATCCGGTGCCCTGTACGTCCCGAACACCTCACATGTCTGCTTCTTCCCGTACCAGGACCGCTGGCGCGCTCGCCGGGCTCCTTGCCGGCGCTGCCGCTGTCGCCGCCTCGGAGGCGCTCACCGCGCTCGTCGACGGCGTCAGCTCGCCGCTCCTGGCGGTGGGGAACCGGGCCGTCGACGAGGCGCCCCGTCCCGTGAAGGAGTGGGCGATCGAGACCTTCGGCAGCGCCGACAAGCCGGTCCTCATCGGCGGCGTGATCGCCGCGGTGGCGGTCCTCGCCGCTGTGGCCGGCGTGATCGGAGTACGGCGCCCCCGAGCCGCGGTGGGGATGTTCCTGGTCCTCAGCGGGGTGGCCGGCGCAGCGGCGCTCACCGACAGGGCCGCGACGGCCGGCCCTGCCCTGCGGCTGCTGCCCGTGCTCGCCCTGGTCGCCGTCGGGCTCGGCGCGCTGCTCGCGCTGCTGCGCCCGTTCCGGTCCGACCGGCACGGCGACCAGGTGCAGGAGCCGGCTTCGCGCACTCGCGACGCCAGCACCGCCACCACGGCCAGCACCGCGACCGATGAGCGCGAGATCCTCGAGGCCGGCGGCAAGCACCGGCTCCTCATCGGCCGCGGCGCGCCCGACGATCGCCACGAGGGCGACCGGCTGCCGGCGTCGTTCGACCGCCGGGCGTTCCTGCGCGCAGCGGCCGCCGTCGGGGCCGTCGCCGCCGCGGGCGGCATCGCCGCCCGGGCCTTGGGCGACTCCGCCGCTGCGGCGTCCCGCGCCGACCTCATGGTGCCCTCACCCGACCGGGCGGCGCCCCCGGTGCCGGCCGGCGCCTCCCTCGACATCCCCGGCCTGACGCCGTACCTCACCCCCAACAAGGACTTCTACCGCGTCGACACCGCGCTGCGCGTGCCCGACGTCCCCCTCGACGGCTGGACGCTGCGCATCCACGGCATGGTGGACCAGGAGCTCGAGCTGACCTTCCAGGACCTCGTCGACCGCCGACTGGTCGAGGAGCGGATCACGCTGACCTGCGTGTCGAACCCGGTCGGCGGGGAGTACGTCGGCAACGCCACCTGGATCGGGGTGCCGATCCGTGACCTCCTCGAGGAGGCGGGTGTCCGGGCCGGTGCCGACGCGGTGAAGTCCACGAGCGCGGACGACTTCACCGCGGGCACTCCGCTGGCGGTGCTCACCGATCCGGACGTGGAGGCTCTCGTCGCCGTCGCCATGAACGGCGAGCCGCTCCCGCTGGAGCACGGCTTCCCGGTGCGGATGGTCACGCCCGGGCTCTACGGCTACGTGTCGGCCACCAAGTGGCTGGTCGACCTCGAGGTGACCCGGTTCGCCGACTTCGAGGCGTACTGGACGCCGCGCGGCTATGCCGAGAAGGCCCCGATCAAGACCTCGAGCCGCATCGACGTACCTCGCTCCTTCGCACGGGTGGCGCCCGGCCGCACGCCGGTCGCCGGCGTGGCCTGGGCACAGGACCGCGGCATCGACACGGTGGAGGTGCGCGTCGACGGCGGTGCGTGGCTGCGGGCCGACCTGGGCGCCCCCGACAACGTCAACACCTGGCGCCAGTGGGTCTGGCAGTGGGACGCGCGACCGGGCAACCACAAGCTCGAGGTCCGCGCCACCGACGCGACCGGATACACCCAGACCAGCGAGCGGGCGCCGATCGCCCCCGACGGCTCGACCGGGTGGCACAGCGTCGACGTCACGGTCACGTAACGGGTCCAGATTCTCCCGACTCGCACCAATCCGGGGTGACGGCCGGCCCGAATCCCCATACGTAGCAAGGCAATGAACCTCAGCCGAAGGGAAGCACCCACGATGCGCACCAAGAAGATCTTCGCCGCCGTTGCGGTCATGTCCGCCCTCACCTTGTCCGCGGCCTGCGGCAGTGACGACACCTCGTCCGCGGAGCCGGCCGAGCAGACCTCGTCCTCGGCCACCACGGAGGAGTCGCCGATGGACGAGCAGTCCCCCATGGAGGAGGGCGACACCATGGACCCGGCCGCCAACCTCGTCGGGCCCGGCTGCGCCGACTACGCCGAGGCGGTTCCGGACGGCGCCGGCTCGGTCCAGGGGATGGCCCAGGACCCGGTCGCAGTCGCCGCGAGCAACAACCCGCTGCTGACCACCCTGGTGGCAGCCGTGTCCGGCGAGCTGAACCCGAAGGTCAACCTGGTCGACACCCTCAACGGCGACGAGTTCACCGTGTTCGCACCGGTCGACGACGCCTTCGCCAAGCTTCCCGAGAAGACCGTGAAGGACCTGTCGAAGCCGGCCAACGCCGACACCCTGACCTCGATCCTGACCTACCACGTGGTCCCCGGCCAGATGACGCCCGAGGAGATCGCCGGCACCACGCAGACCACGGTGCAGGGCGGCGACGTCGAGGTGTCCGGTGAGGGCGACAACCTGATGGTCAACGACGCCAGCGTGATCTGCGGCGGCGTGCAGACCGCCAACGCGACGGTCTACCTCGTCGACTCGGTGCTGATGCCGCAGATGTGACCCGATCTCCTGCGCGGTGCGCCGCACTCCGCGCCGCGCAGGTCCGCACTTGGCCTCCCGGGGCCAAGGTTGGGTGGAGAACCGGTG
This sequence comes from uncultured Actinomycetota bacterium, assembly GCA_963835385.1. Classification (GTDB taxonomy): domain Bacteria; phylum Actinomycetota; class Actinomycetes; order Propionibacteriales; family Nocardioidaceae; genus Nocardioides_B. The sequence goes on along the minus strand of CAWIFK010000011.1, from coordinate 29,396 downwards.
GCCCCGTCCACGCCGCAAGGCGTCGGGCGGGGCCATCGCCGCGCCCCGTCCCCACCCTGGTGCGGCGGCGCCCCGGGTCCGGAGGCACGGCGGTTCGCCAGCCGCTCCCAGGGGTACCGGTGGTCCATGAGCGAGAGCAGCCCCGACAGCAACGACAAGAGCGCCGAGACCGGCCCCGCTCCGGAGCAGGCGAGCACAGAGCCGCGCGAGACGCCGGAGGTGGGGCTGGTGGACGACGATGACCTGCCCGAGGACCTGAGGCCCTCGGAGGACAACCCGCTCGCGCAGACCCCAGAGCAGCGCGAGGAGGCCGAGCGGGAGAAGGAGAGCACCCCGAAGGTGGAGGGCATGCCCGACATGGGCGAGCCTGGCTGACCCCGATCACCGGACGCAGCTGCGTCGACACCCCTGGTGGTCAGCTCCTGGGCCGGTGCGCGGCCGCCCGGGTCACCGTCCCAGCCGTGACAGCAGCGACTCGTCCCAGTGCCGCATCAGCTCGCCGGCCCCACGCCACACCTCGTCGGCGCCGGCGTCACGCAGCTCGCAGGCGCCGAGCCCGCCGCTGGCCACGGCGACACACCGCAGCCCGGCCCGGCGACCGGCCTCGACGTCCCAGATGGCATCGCCGACCATCGCGGTCCGGCCGGGGTCGAGCTCGTTCTCCTGCAGCGCCAGCTCGAGCAGGTCCGGCGCCGGCTTCGAGGCATCGACGTGCGAGGCGGTGGTGACGGCGTACACGTGCTCCTCGACACCGAGTGCCGGGCCCATCCACTTCAGGTCGGACTCCGACCCGCTGGTGGCCAGCACCACTCGCAGCCCGGACTCCGCACACCGCACGACGAGCTCGGGCGCACCCGCGACCACCCGCGGCTCGAGCAGCTCGCGCAGCTGCTCGTAGTGGCGCGAGTGCCCCTCGACGACCTCGTCGTCGCTGTCACCGATCAGCTCGGCGACCAGCTCGGTGGAAGAGCGGCCGATCAGCCGGTGCACCGCAGCCATGTCGACGTTCTCGTGACCGGCGTCGCGGAAGGCCATCGCCCACGCGACCACGTGCTGGTAGTTGGTGTCGAGCAGCGTTCCGTCGACGTCGAAGAGCACACCGGGTCGGCCATCTTCTGCGCGTGTCATGGCCTCACGATTCCCGGTGCGACGCGAGTCCATGCGCACACAGCCCCATGACCTACGCTCGTCGGCATGAGCGCCACCGCACCCTCGGGCAGCCCTGCGAGAAGACGCGTCCCGGTGTGGCTGGAGACGATCCTGCTGCTGGTGCTCGCCCTCGCCGTCTCGGCGCTGGTCAAGACGTTCTTCGTGCAGATGTTCTTCGTGCCCTCGGGATCGATGCGTCCGCTGTTCGTCGACGACGACCGGATCCTGGTCGAGAAGTGGTCCTACTGGGGCGACGACGGGGTCGACCGCGGTGACGTCGTGGTCTTCTCCGACCCCGGCGGTCAGTGGCTCGGGCCGCTCGGCGCCGTGGACCTGAACCCGCTGCAGGAGGCGTTCTCCAAGATCGGCCTGTACCCCACCGGCGGCCACCTGGTGAAGCGCGTCATCGGCATCGGCGGGGACCGGGTGACGTGCTGCGACAAGCAGGGTCGGGTGCGCGTCAACGGCGTGCCGCTCGAGGAGGAGGACTACATCCTGCCCGGGCACCCGCCCTCCGACCGGCCGTTCGACGTGACGGTTCCCGAGGGCCGGCTCTGGGTGATGGGCGACAACCGCTCCAACAGCGAGGACTCGCGCTACCACCAGGACCTGCAGGGCGGCGGCACGATCCCCGAGTCCAGCGTGGTCGGCAAGGTCTGGGCGGTCGTGTGGCCCTTCGACCGGTTCACCTTCGTCGACACCCCGGCCACCTTCGGCAACCCCCAGCTGGCCACCTCCAGCGGCTCCGGGGACGCAGGCTAGGACCGCTCACCCGCGGTGCGTGACGCCGTCCCGCCGAGGAAGGGTGCAGCACCTCCCGATGAGGAGGTGCTGCACCCGCGCCACGGAGCCCACCCCCGTGTCGAGCTCTTCCGGCCCATCCCCCAGGTGGGGGAAGGTACCAAGCCGGACCCGTCATGCGGTCGAAGTTGCAGACCACTGCTCCCGCCGCAACGAGGCGGCGGCGTTGCCGGGCAGGCAGTCGTCAGCGGGGGCGGGCGGAGGCGCGCTCGGCGAGGAAGGCCAGTCGCCTGAGCGTCTCGTTGTTGCGCGGGCGCAGGAGGAGGTCGAGAAGGATCTGCGGGATCAGCTTCGCCGGCCCCGACTCGGCCGTCTCCACCATCGTCACCTCGCAGCCTTCCCCGGTCCGGTCGACAGTGACGTTCACCCGCCCCTCGCCGGTCGGCCAGGCGCGCACCCGCAGCTGGATCTCGCGCGGAGCATCGACGTGCTCCACCTGCGTGTCGTCGCTGATCATCAGCGGCCAGGCCCCGACCGAGTGGTGGATCTTGGTCCCCGCGGCGGGGAAGTCGTCGTCGACGTCGCGGACCCGAGCCGCTCCGACCACCCAGTTGACGTAGCTCCAGCCGTCGGAGAGCACGTCGAAGACGTCCTCGGGGCTGCAGCGCATGGTGCGCTTCGTCGTACTCATGCCCCGGTAATACCCCGTGCCAGCGCCACTACTCCGGCGATGCGCTCGTGTGCGAGGGCGGCACGGGCCGCGTTCGCCCCACAGGCACCGTGGACGCCGCCGCCCGGGTGCGCGGAGGCGGACCCGAGGTAGAGCCGGCGCACCGGGGTCTCGGCGCGGCCCAGGCCCGGAACCGGCCGGAACACGAGCTCCTGGTGGAGCTGGGCCGTGCCGCCGTTGAGGGCCCCGCCGACCAGGTTCTCGTCGTGGTGCTCCATCTCGTGCGGACCCATCACGCGCCTGGCCACGACCCTGTCGGCGAAGCCGGGGGCGTAGCGCTCCACGCGGGCCTGCACGCGGTCCGCCATGCGCTCGACGTCGGAGGCGTCCCACGCCCCCGTGACGCTGCCGTCGCCGGCGTCGGTGCGGACGTGGTGCGGCACGTGCGTGTAGGCCCAGACCGACTCGCAGCCGTCGGGGGCCCGACCGGGGTCGGCGGCCGCCATCTGCCCGAGGAGGAGGAACGGCTCGGCCGGTACGGCGTTGGCGGTGATCTGGGTCCGGCTGGCCATGATGTCCTCGGCCGACTCGGCGACGTGCACCGTGCCGGGTGCGGAGGGCGGGGCGCTCGACCACGGGATCGCCCCGTCGAGCGCCCAGTCCACCTTCACCGTGCCCGGGTCCCACTCGAAGCGCTCCATGCGGCTGCGGAGCCGTCGCGGCAGGTCGTCCCAGCCGACCAGCCCGCCGTAGAGCGCGGTGGCGGACACGTCGGCCACGACGGCGCGGCGTACGCCGACCACGTCCCCCTGCTCGGTGCGCACCGCGCGTGCCACCCCGTCGCGTACGTCGATCCCGCTGACGCGGCAGCCGGTCCGGATCCGGCCGCCCTCGGCCTCGAACCGGCGCGCCATCGCCTGGGTCAGCATGCCCGCACCGCCCTCGGGCACCGGATAGCCAACGTCCTGCCCGAGCATGCACAGGAGCCAGCCGAACAGCGCCGACCCGGCGGCGTCGAGCGGGATGTCGGCGTGGCCGGCGTTGCCGGCGATCAGGATCTTGGCCGCCTCGCCGGTGAAGTGCTGGTCGACGAAGGTGCGGGCGGGGGTCAGCAGGTCGCGGACGAAGTCCAGGCCGCCGACGCGCGGCAGCTTGGCCAGCGCGCCCAGCCCGTGCCGCACCGGGGGGAACGGCGTCATCAAGGCCCCCACGACGCTGTCGCCGATCCGGTCCCACTGCTCGCACAGCTCCAGCCAGGCGTCGCCGTCGCCGCGGCCGTGCTCCTCGAGGCCCGCGGCGGTCTCCTCCCGGGTGCGGTGCAGCATCCCCCAGGAGCCGTTCGCGAACGGCGTGCCGACGACCGCCGGAGCGTGCGACCACCGCAGGCCGTGCCGCTCCAGCCCCATCGCCCGGATCGTCGGTGACCCCGCCGCAAGCGGGTAGAAGGAGCTGAAGGTGTCGTGGACGTAGTCCGGGTGGACGTCGCGACCGCTGCGCACGGCACCGCCGACCTCGTCCTGGGTCTCCAGCACCAGCACCGACCAGCCCGCGTCGACGAGCATGTTGGCGGCCACCAGGCCGTTGGGGCCGGCACCGATCACGACGGCGTCGACGGCCTCTGAGGACTGCGCGGGATCGGTGCTGGCCGGCTCGCTCATGGCCTCCTGCTACCCGGTCACCTGACGTCCACACCTGACACCCTCTTGACAGGCACCATCCTGATAGTCACTATCAATTCATAGTTACTATCAGGATCGAGGACGACATGAGCCACACCCAGTCGGCCACCACCCTCAGCCCGGTCACCGCAGCGCCCTGGGCAGCCCGGGCGTGGGCCGCCTTCGCCGCCCTGGCTCTCGGGCAGCTCCTGGTCGACGTCGACGACGTCGTGCTGAACATCGCGCTGCCGAGCATCGCCGCGGACCTGCACCTGTCCGCGCAGGCGCTGCCGTGGGTGGTCAACGGCTACCTGGTCTGCTTCGGCGGCCTGCTGCTGCTCGGCGGCCGGCTCGCCGACCGGCTGGGGCACCGGGCGGTGCTCCTCGCCGGTGTGGGCGTGTTCGTCCTCGCCTCCCTGGCGGGCGCGGGCGCCACCTCCGGCGCCGCCCTCGTGCTGGCCCGCGCCGGCCAGGGTGTCGCCGCGGCACTGCTGGCACCGGCGGCGATGAGCCTGCTGGTCCACACGTTCTCCGAGCCGGCCGCGCGCACCAGGGCGCTCGGTCTGTGGGGTGCGGTGACCGGCGCCGGCGCGGTGGTCGGTCTGGTCGTCGGCGGCGTCGTCACCGAGCACTGGGGCTGGACGTGGATCTTCACCGGCAACGCGGTGGTCGCCACCGCGGTCGGTGTGTCCGTGCTGGTGCTGCTGCCCGGCGGCACCGGCGACCGCTCTATCCGCATCGAGCCGACCGGCGCGCTCGCCGCGACCCTGGCACTGGTGGTCGTCATCTACTCGCTGCACGAGACGATCGACGCCGGGCTCACCGCCCCTCGCTCGCTCGGCCTGCTTCTCCTCAGCGCGCTCTGCGTGCTCGTCGCCGCGGCCGCCTGGCGGCGCAGCACCGCTCCCCTCGTGCCGCGGCGGCTGCTGCGCGACCGCGCGGTCCTGGTCTCGGACGGGTGCGCCATGCTCACCGGCGCCGCCCTGCTCGGCACGTTCTACTTCGTCTCGCTGCACGTGCAGCAGGTCCAGGGGTACTCACCGGTGGCCGCGGCGAACGCCTACCTGCCTCTGGTCGCCGGGCTGGTGGTCGGTGCCGGCGCGGGATCGGCAGTGGTGCCCCGCCGGGGCGCCCGGCCGGTGCTGGCGACCGGGCTCGGCCTGGCCGGCACCGGCCTGGTGCTGCTCGCGACCCTGGGCATCTCCGCGGGACCGGTCGGATTCTGGTCCGGGCTGCTCCCGGGCCTGGTCGTCGTCGGCACGGGACTCGGACTCGCCTTCGTGTCCCTGACGGTGAGTGCCGTCCCGGGCGGCGAGGGGTCCACCGACGACGGAGCCGCGAGCGGGCTCTACAACACCTCGCTGCAGATCGGCGGGGCGGTCGGGATCGCCCTTCTCGCGACCGTCGCCACCGCCCGGTCCGACGCGCTACTCGGAGCCGGCGCGTCGGCCGGCGCCGCGGTGGCCGGGGGTCGCGACCTGGCTCTGCTCGTCGCCGCCGGACTGCTGCTGGGCGGCGTGCTCCTCGCCCTGCGGCTCCCGGCGGAAACCGGCACCGATAATGGGACGCATGGCACCGGGTCTGCGTGAGCTGAAGAAGCAGCGCACCCGGGCGGCCATCCAGCAGGCGGCACTCCGGCTGATCTCGGAACAGGGCTACGAGTCGACGACGTGCGAGCAGATCGCGGCGGCGGCGGAGGTCTCCCCCGCGACGTTCTTCCGCTACTTCCCCACCAAGGAGGACGTGGTCGTCGCGGACGACTACGACCCGATGATCACCGCCGCGGTCGCAGCGCGGCCCGCTCGCGAAGGGCCGCTCCTCGCCGTTCGCCGCGGCCTCGCCACGACGCTCGCCCTGGTCCCCGCGGACGAGATGGGCACCGTCAGGTCGCGCACCGAGCTGATGTTGTCGGTCCCCGCCCTGCGGGCGCGGGTGCACGAGCAGACGGTGTCCTCCCGGGGTGCGTTCGCCGAAGCCCTGGCGCCCCGGATGGGACGGCCCGTGGACGACCTCGAGGTGCAGGCGTTCGCCGCGGCCTGCGCCGCGGCGCTCGCGCTGGCGGTCGAGCGCTGGGCTCGCGACGGCGGCGATCTCGCCCCTCTGGTGGACCGCGCGCTCCAGGGGCTCAGCCGCGGGTAGGGGCCGCCGGTCACCGGGACCAATGGCCGGCAGCCGGTGACCGAGGGCCCTGCGGCCGAGCAGTACGGCGCAGCGATGCTCGGGACAGCGACACGACGAGCTGAGGTGGCGATCATGTACGGCCGCTACGACGAGATGCACGACGGCGTGGGCTGGGCCGGCTGGTTGATGATGGCCATCCTCCTCGTGCTGCTGGTCGCGATCCTGGTGGTCGCGCTGCTGGCGCTGCTGGGCAAGATCCCGGGGACGAGGGGCTCCGCCGGAGCAGCACCGTCCGCGTCGCTTCCCAGTGACGCCGAGCGCCTGCTCGACCACCGGTTCGCCGCCGGCGAGATCGACGAGGAGGAGTACCGCCGGCGCCGGGGTGTGCTCCACGGCGGGTGAGGCCACGCAATGCCCTGCTGCGCAAGAACGATCAGACGGAGCGGGTGCACGTCCGCGAGACTGACGCGATGACCCGCACGACCTACTACACCGCCACCACCCTCGACGGCTTCATCGCGACCGCCGACCACTCGCTCGACTGGCTGCTCACCCGGCACCAGGACGAGGACGGGCCGATGAGCTACGGCCGCTTCATCGCCGGCATCGGCGCGCTGGCGATGGGCGCCTCGACGTACGAGTGGATCCAGCGGCACTCCCCCGACCGGTGGATGTACGACCAGCCGTGCTGGGTGTTCACCCACCGGCGACTGCCGCCGTGGGAGGGCGCCGACATCCGGTTCACCCAGGACGACGTCACCGACGTGCACGCCGCGATGACGCAGGCGGCCGGAGGCCGGGACCTCTGGGTGGTCGGCGGCGGCGACCTCGCGGGCCAGTTCGCCGACCGGGGCCTGCTCGACGAGGTGGTCGTCTCGATCGCCCCGGTGACGATCGGCGCCGGCGCGCCGCTGCTGCCCCGCCACGTCGAGCTGCGGCTCACCGAGCTGGCGCAGAGCGGGGAGTTCGCGTGCGCGCGCTACGACGTGGTGCGGCCGGCGGCCTAGTCTGTCGGTGAGGCGACGGCGCTCGGATCGTCGCCGGAAGGATGGTGGGGGCTATGAAGGTGCGCCTGGCGTACGGCGAGACCGGCCTGCTGGTCGACCTGCCCGACGACCGGACCGTCGTCGTGGAGCCGACGTGGACCCCGGCGCGGAGGACCCGCGGGGCCTGCTGCGGGACCGGCTGGAGCATCCGGTCAGCGGCGCGCCGCTGCGCGAGCTCGTGGCCCCCGGCCGGACGGTGGCGATCTCGATGTGCGACGGGACCCGCGCCCAGCCCCGGCACCTGATGGTCCCGGCCGTGCTCGAGCAGCTCGACGGCATCGTGGACCTCGACGACGTGACGATCCTCGTCGCCACCGGCACGCACCGGGGCAACACCGAGGCCGAGATCCGGGCGATGCTCGGCCCCGACGTAGCCGAGACGATCCGCGTGCTGAACCACGACGCCCGCGACGACTCGTCGCTGGTGTGGCGCGGTGAGCACGGCGACGGCGTACCGGTGTGGCTGAACCGGCACTGGGTGGAGGCCGACGTCCGGATCACCACCGGTTTCGTCGAGCCGCACTTCTTCGCCGGGTTCAGCGGCGGCCCGAAGATGGTCGCGCCGGGACTGGCCGGTCTCCGGACCGTCCTCACGCTGCACGACGCGGCCCGGATCGGGCACCCCGATGCCACCTGGGGCGTCTGCGAGGGCAACCCGGTGCACGACGACATCCGCGCCGTGGTGGCGGCCACCGGCGAGGTCGACGTGGCCCTCGACGTGGTGCTCAACCGCGACCAGCAGATCGTCGACGCCTTCGCGGGCGAGCTGGGGCCGATGCACGAGGCGGCCCGGGCGGCCGCGCACCGGCTGGCGATGGCACCGGTGCCGGAGCTGTTCGACGTGGTCGTCACCACGAACTCCGGCTATCCGCTGGACCAGAACCTCTACCAGGCGGTGAAGGGCATCTCCGCGGCCGCCACCGTGGTGAAGCCCGGCGGCGCCATCGTCTGCGCCGCCGAGTGCCGCGACGGCTTCCCGGACCACGGCTCCTACCGCGAGGTGCTCGCCTCCGCGGAGTCGCCGCAGGCTCTGCTCGACGCGATCGAGGGCCGCGCCGAGACGGTGCCCGACCAGTGGCAGGTCCAGATCCAGGCGAAGCTGCAGGTGAAGGCGCGGGTCATCATGCACACCTCCCACCTCTCCGACGAGGCGCTGACCGAGGCGCACCTCGAGCAGACCCACGACATCGCCGCGACGGTCGCGGAGCTGCTCGATGCCGCCGGTCCCGACGCCCGGGTCTGCGTGCTCCCCGAGGGGCCGCAGACGATCCCCTACGTCGCCGGGTGAGCAGGGCCGCCGTGGCGGCGGGTGAGCATGGCCGCCGTGGCGGACCGGGTTCGCCGTCCTCGTCGAGTAGAAACACCAGGTGAAGATCTTCATCTCCTCCGACATGGAGGGCACCGCGGGCGTCGTCGACTGGTCACAGTGCCTGATCGGCCAGCCGGACTACGACTACTACCGGACCCTGCTGCAGGCAGAGGTCAACGCCGCGATCGAGGGCGCACTGGCCGGTGGGGCCGGCGAGTTCCTGGTGAACGACTCCCACTCCTCGATGCGGAACCTGAGGCCGGACCAGCTTGCGGGCAGCGCCCGCTACCTGTCCGGACGACACAAGCCGATGTACATGATGCAGGGGCTCGACAGCTCGTTCGACGCCGCGTTCTTCGTCTCCTACCACGGGTCGATGTCGACGTCGTCGCCGTTGTCCCACACCTACAACCCCCGGGCGATCGCCGAGGTGCGGCTCAACGGCCGGGTCGTCGGCGAGTCCGGCATCAACTCCCTGGTGGCGCTCGGCCACGGCGTACCGGTCGTCCTGGTCACCGGGGACGAGGTCACCGCGGCGGAAGCAGCCCTCGTCAGCCCGGGCGTGCACGCCGCGGTGGTGAAGGCCGGCGTCTCGCGGTTCGCCGCCGACAGCCTGCACCCGACCGCGGCCTGCGAGCTGATCCGCCGGCAGGCGGAGGCGGCGGTCCGGGGGCTCGCCGACGCGCGGCCACCGGCGATCGACCTGCCGGCCACCGTGTCGGTCGCGTTCCGCAACCCGGACCTGGCCGAGACGGCGACCTGGCTGACCGGTGTCAGCCGCTCCGCGCCGACGGTGGTGGAGGTCACCGACGACGACCCCGTCCGGTTGTTCCGCACCTTCGTGATGATGGTGCTGCTCACCCGGGACCTTGCCGAGTAGTCGCCCGGTGGCGGCTGACGGTGCCCGCGACGGCGATGGCCACGGCGGCGGTCAGCCATCCGGCGGCGATGTCGGCGACGTAGTGCTCGCCGGTGTAGACGAGCGTGAGCGCCATCGCCAGCACGTAGCCGAGCAGCACGGTGCGCCACAGGGTGGTCGCCGCCGGCCAGAGGAACAGCGCCACGAGCAGCGCGGCACCGGCGTGCAGTGAGGGCATCGCCGCCACCGGGTTGCTGCTCTCCTGCCCGAGTGCGGTCAGCCGTCCGACGACTCCCAGGTGCAGGTAGTCCCAGCCGAGGTTGGAGATGCGGTCCACGTCGCCGATGGCGCCCCACTGCGAGGCCAGCCACGGTGGTGCAGCGGGATAGACGACGTAGCCACCGACCCCGACGAGCGTGAAGGTGAGGACGGCGGCGAGCCAGGCGCGGAACCGGTCGCGCAGGCAGAACCAGGCGACGCCGGTGAGCAGCGGGATGGAGACGAAGTGGGTGACGTAGACGAGCGCCGCGGCCGCGTCGTACCAGTGCGCGGACCCGTCGACGAGGCGCTCCTGGAGCCACACCGAGGGGACCGCCCCGAAGACGGCGTGGTCCAGCCTGGCGGGCGCGGTGACGTGGAGGCCGAACCCGAGCCGGTTGGTCGTCGCCTCGGACCGGCCCTCGAGCGGGTCGGTGATCCAGTGCGCCATCGCGTACGCGAGCAGGATGGCGCTCAGGGGCGACCAGGCGATCAGCAGCTGGGCCAGCGGACCGTGCCGCGAGGACCGCCGCGACTCCTGCTCTACCTCGCGCTGCATCGACGGGAGCGACGCTCGACCAGCGCCTGGATCCGGAACCGGTTGTAGCGCTGGATGGCGATGAACGGCAGGTTCACCACGACGCCGTAGCCGACGAGCAGTCCGGCCGCCAGCGGCGGGTTCCACAGCAGGAAGACCGGTCCGCAGCACATGGCCCACCAGTGCCCCAGCTCGGCGCGCCGGGTCTCACGGGCGAACAGCTCCAGCCCGGCGGCGTCGTAGCCCGGCAGGTGGCGCTTGCTGACCCCGCCCCGGAAGAGGTCGCCGGCCTCCGGAAGGCTGTCCTTCCAGCGCTCGATCCGTAGCCGGCGCCGGTACCACCGTCCGGCCGTCTCGAACCGCCTCGGGCGCAGCAGCCATCCGTCCCGGCTCAGCCGGCCCTCGTCCAAGCGGTGCGCGGCATACCCGGTCGCGGAGTGGATCAGCCCCCAGACGACGACGTCCACGAGGACGGTCAGCGCCTGCGGCATGACGGGGCGGAGCATCAGATCCCCTCCTCGGCGGACCCGTGAGTGCCCACGTCGACCTCGCGACCGCGCCACCGCACCGAACGCCGGACGACGGTGAGCACGGCCGATCGCGCGAACACGAGGTCGAAGGCGAGCAGGGGCACCGGGAACAGCGCCCACGTCCACCAGGTGAACGAGCCGACCCTGCGCAGGATCGAGCGCAGCTGCCAGGCGACCGCCACCCAGGCGACCGCCCACAGGGCCGGCTCGCCATAGGCGAGCGGGGCTTCCTGGCCGGTCACCGCCTGCGCGGCGCCGAGGGCTGCGCCGACGGCGACCGCGTGCTGGGCGCTCACCCACGCGACGGCGGCGAGGGCGGGTCCGCGAGCGGCCGCCGACGCGCCCGAGGCGAAGTTCTTCGTCCACCCGTCGGCCAGCTGCCGCAGCCCGCCGGGGTAGCTGCGCATCCGGATCGCCGGTCCGCCGACGGCGCACCGCACCGGCAGGCCGGCCCGGTGGTACGCCGCCGCGAGCTCGACGTCGTCGAGGATCGCCGCCCGGACGGCGGCGTGCCCGCCGGCGCGCGCGTAGTCCGCCCGCGAGGTCAGCAGGCACGGCCCGAACGCCATGGGGCGACCGGGTGGGCGGCGGCCGAACGCGCCGCTGGCCAGGACCGACACGACGTTGAAGTACGCCGACAGCTGCTCGTAGGGCCGGACGACGCGGTGGAACGGCTGCACCGACACGAGTCCGCCGTGCCGGTCGTGGAGCTCGCGCAGGCCGTCCAGCGCATCGGGGGCCAGCACCGTGTCGGCGTCGAGGAACAGCAGCAGGTCCCCGTCGGTCGCCCGGGCGCCGACATGGCAGGCCCAGGCCTTGCCGGTCCAGCCGGGTGGCGGGTCCCCCGCGGGGAGGACCCGCGCTCCGGCGCAGCGTGCCACCGAGGCCGTGGCGTCCCGGGAGTCGTCGTCGACCACGACGACGTCCCGGACGCCGACCGTGAGCCGCTGCAGGGACTCCAGCAATGCCGGGAGCGTCGCCTCCTCGTCGCGCGCCGGGATGACGACGGAGACCACCCGGTCGCGGCGGGCGCCGTCCCCGCCGGAACCGCCGCGCGGCACCGTCCGGAGGTCTGCGAGCAGCCAGAAGGCGCTGCCGGCGGCGGCCAGCAGCACGAGCAGGAGGACCAGCTCACCCATGCCGGGCGCCGGGCGCGCGAGCGACGATCAGCGGCATGCCGCCGCGCGGGTGCACCGCGACCTGCGCCTGGGCGGCGGGGCGCGACCAGCCCTGCGGCACGTCGATCCGGTGGGAGCTCAGGAGCCGGCTCAGCACCACCACCATCTCGCCCAGCGCGAACTCCCGCCCGATGCACAACCGTGGCCCCTGCCCGAACGGCAGGTAGCCGGTGCGCGCCGTGGCACCGTCGAGGAACCGTTCGGGCCGGAACGCGAGCGGGTCCGGCCACGATTCCGCGCGCCGGTGCAGGAGCCAGGGGCTCACGATGACCAGCGTGCCGGCGGGCACCGGGTGCGCGCCGATGACGTCGTCGCGGTCGGAGCGCCGCGACAGCGCCCACGCGGGCGGGAACAGCCGCAGCGCCTCGTCGACGACGGCCCGCGTCCACGGCAGCGTCTCCCGGTGACCGAGCAGGGACACGGGTCCGGCATGGCCGGCCAGCTCGGCGCGGACGCGGTCCTGCGCGGCCGGGTGCTCGGCCAGCAGCATCAGCGTCCACGCCAGCGCCGCGGCCACGGTCTCGTGGCCGGCGATGACCATGGTGACCAGCTCGTGGCGGATCTCGGCGTCGCTCAGGTCGCTGTCCAGCAGGAGGCCGAGGAGGTCGTCGCCGTGGGAGCCGGCAGACGGGAGCCCACCGCGGGCACGTCGCTGCGCGATCAGGGAGGAGGAGATCGCGTCCAGGCGGTGGCGCGTCCGGCGCAGCCGCACGTTCGTCGGCGTCGGGGTCCAGGCCGCGGTCGGCAGGATCGACCGGCCCAGCCGGACCACCAGGTTCGCCGCCGCGCTGGTGGCGTCGAGCAGCTGCTGTGCCTGTCCGGACAGGTCCGCGGAGAACAGGGCCCGCCCGACCGCGTCCAGGCCGATGCGATGCGTGAGCGCAGCGACGTCCACCACGGCGCCGGTGGCGACGGGGCGTCCCTCCAGGCCGGCGGCGATCGCCGTGTCGGCGGCTGCGCGCACCTGCTCGCTCACCGCCTCGAGCCGGTGGTGGTGGAACGCCGGGGCGGCGAGCCGGCGGTGCTCGATCCAGTTCGGCTCCGACGAGGCGAGCAGCCCGGGACCGGTCACCCGGGCCAGGGCGGCGTACTGCACGGTCTGCTTGCCCCAGTGGCGCGCCGACGTCTGCAGCACGTGCCGGGCGGCGGCGGGGTCGTTGACCAGCAGCGCGGGCGGGCCGGGCACCGGGAACGAGACCAGGTCGCCGAAGCGCTCGGAGACCTCGACGAGGAAGGAGAGCGGATCGGCGCGGACCGACCGGAACGCACGTGCCATGTCCAGGCTGCTCGGACCGGGGACGCCCACGTCGGTGGGCTTCATGGCCTGCAGCCGCGTCGTGGTGCTCATGTCGCCTCCTTCCCCTTGCGGCGGCCCAGCCACACCCACACCACGCACGACGTCAGGACGAGGGCGAAGCCGAAGGCCAGGTCCTCCACCGGCGCGTAGACGAGCCGACCGTCGCCGACGAGCGTGGGGCGGCCGCTGCCGATGATGGCGTCCGCGTCGTAGCGCACGATGCGGCGGCCGGTGAGCCAGCCGTTGGTCAGCAGCTGGAAGACGACGATGATGCCGTACGCCGCCCACCACGCCCGCGTCGTGGTCAGCCGGGTGCGCGCTCCCCACCGGTCCAGCGCGAGTGCCGCGAGCACCGCCACGACCGCGATGCCCGTGTAGGTCATCGGACCCCCCGACGCTCATCGGACCGCCCCGGCTGCCCCGGCCGGCCCGGACGCCGCGCATGGTCGCGCCGGCCCACCGCGCGCACCGCCTCGTAGGTCAGCACCGAGACCAGCGGGATCACGACGAAGAAGGCGACCTCCTCCAGCGGCAGCCCCGCCACCCGCCAGGGCAGCGTCTGGGCCGCGTCGAACCACCAGTGCCCGGCCGCGGTGGCGTAGAGGTCCCAGACGAGGAACGGCGTGCCGGCCGCGAGGACGGTGAGGAGCAGCCGGCGCGGCTGCCGCAGCACGTCGAGCCGGAACGCGGGCACGAGCGGCAGCGTCCCCACCAGGCAGAACGCCAGCATGGCGACGTACGACCAGTGCTGCAGGCTCATCCGGGCACCGGCAGCGGCGACCGGTCGCCGGTCAACCGCTTGAGGACGAGCTCGGCACTGATCAGGCACATCGGGAGCCCCACCCCAGGGACGGTACTTGCTCCGGCGTAGAGCAGCCCGTCGACCTTGGACGACACGTTCCCCGGCCGGAAGAACGCGCTCTGGCGCAGCGTGTGCTCGAGACCGAGCGCCCCGCCGCGCCAGGAGTTGTAGTTGTCGGCGAAGTCCTCGGGCCCGACGGTGTGCCGCACCCGGATGCGATCGCGCAGGTCGGGCACGCCGCTCCAGGCCGCGACCTGGTCGATCGCCGCGTCTGCCGCCCGCTCCACCGCGGCGGACCCCTGCCCGTCGTCGCCGCCATGGCCGATGGCCACGTCGGCCGGCACCGGCACCAGCACGAAGAGGTTCTCGCACCCGTCGGGAGCCACGGTGGGGTCGCTCTCCGACGGCTTGCAGACGTAGATCGACGCCGGGTCCGGGACGCGGGCGTCGGGACCGAAGATGTCGCGGAAGTTGCGCTCCCAGTCGGAGGTGAAGAACAGCGAGTGGTGGGCCAGCTGGGGCAGGCGTCCCTCCAGACCGAGCATCGCTAGCACGGCGCCCGGCCCGGGGGAACGGCGCCGCCACGCCTCCTGCGGATGCGTCTGCAGCTCCCGAGGGAGCAGCCCGGTCTCGAGGTGGTGCAGGTCGGCGGCGCCCACCACCACGTCGGCCTCGAGGGTACGGCGGTCGCCGCCGCCGGCGGCGTACTCGACCCCGCTCACCTGAGGACGCCCCCGTCCGGAGCCGTCGCGGGTCAGGATGCTCGTGACCGCGGCGCCGGTGTGCAGACGTGCCCCGTGCCGCTCGGCGAGCGCGGCGATCACCTCGATGAGCCGGGTGAACCCGCCCTGCGGGTAGAGCACCCGGTCGCCGAGGTCGAGCCGGCTCATCAGGTGGTACATGCTCGGCGCCCGGCTCGGCGACGAGCCGAGGAACACCGCGGGGTAGCCGAGCACCTGGCGCAGCCGGTTGTCGGAGAACTGCGCCGCCACGTGGCTGCCCAGCGACCGGGTCAGCAACCGGCCCAGCTTCGCCGAGCGGCGCACCACGTCGGGGTGCAGGAACGTCGACGGGGAGTCGAAGTTGCTGTAGAGGAAGCGGCGCAGCGCCATGTCGTAGGTCTCCTCCGCGGAGCGGAGGTAGGCGTCGAACCGGTCGCCGGCCCCGGGCTCCAGCGACTCGAACAGCGCCCGGTTGTGGGCGCGGTCGGGGCGGACCTCGACCGGGTCGGGGTGGCCCTCGAAGAAGACCCGGTAGCTGGGGTCGAGCACGGTCAGGTCGAGCTCGGCGTCGGCGGAGGTGCCGAGCAGGGCGAAGAAGTGCTCGAAGACCTCGGGCATGAGGTACCACGAGGCGCCGGTGTCGAAGCGGAACCCGTCCCGCTCGACGCTGCCGACGCGGCCGCCGACCGCGTCGTTCTTCTCCAGGACGTCGACGCTGTGACCGCGCGAGGCGAGCAGCGCGGCGGTCGCCAGGCCGGCGATCCCGCCGCCGACGACCACGACGCGGCGCGATCCCTGTCCCGCCGACGCTGTTCGACGGGTCGAGCGGTCGGGCAGGAGCGAGCTCACGAGCGGCCCCCGTAGATCGCGCCGGCCACCAGCCGGAGCTTCACGGCGTCGGGGACCCGGACGCGTCTGCGGCGGATCTCCGCGGCCGGGGTGGCCCGGAGCCGGACGGCCAGCTCGGCGAACGTCGCGTGCGCGACCCGGACCGCCCGGCGGCTGCTGGTCGGCAGCTCGGGGACGACGGCGGCCGCGGCGTCGAGGTCGGCCTCGATGTCGTCGAGGATCCGGTCCCGGTCGGCGTCGCAGAACCGGTCGACGTCCAGGCCCGGGAAGTAGCGGCGGCCCAGCGTGTCGTGGTCCTCCGCGAGGTCCCGGAGGAAGTTGAGCTTCTGGAAGGCGGCGCCGAGCCGTCGGGCCCCCGGGGCGAGCCGGTCGTAGTCGGCGGAGCGGTCGCCGGTCCCGTCCCCGGCGAGGAAGACCCGCAGGCACATGAGACCCACGACCTCCGCGGACCCGTAGACGTAGCGATCGAAGCTGTCGGGGGTGTGGACGACGGTCTCCAGGTCCATCCTCATCGAGGTGAAGAACGGGTCGACGAGCTCCTCGCCGATCCCGCAACCGATCGCGGTGCGCGCGAAGGCGTGGACGACCAGGTTGGCGCTGTAGCCGGTCTGCAGGGCGTGCCGCACGTCGTCCTGCAGCCAGGTCAGCATCCGCGCCCGCGGCTCGTGCCCGAGGTCCGGGTCGGGGTTGTCGACGATCTCGTCGGCGATCCGCACCAGGGCGTAGACGTTGCGCACCTGGGTCCGCACGGGTTCGGCGAGCAGCCGGGAGGCGAGCCCGAAGGAGCTGGAGTACTGGCTGATGACGACCGCGGCGCTGCCCTCGGACACCGTGTCGTACAGGCTCCGGGCGGGGCGTCGGGAGAAGAGGAAGAGGTTCATGCCGCGACCTCGCTGCTGTCGACGAGCTCGGCAGGACGCGCGGTCACCGCGGCGAACAGGTCCGCGGGGAGGCCCAGCTGCTCGACGGCCGCCCGGGCGGTGGCCAGGTGGGTCTCGGCGAGGTCCTCGACGAACCGGCGCGAGCCGGAGGTGGTGAGGAGCCGGCGGGCCTCGGACAGCTCCTCGTCGGTCAGGTCGCGGCCGACGTACCGCCGGACTTGTTCCCACTCCCGGGTGGACTGGGCGTGGGCCAGGAGCGGCGTCTGCTTGCGGGTGCGCAGGTCGCTGGTCGCGCTCTTGCCGGTCTGCGCCGGGTCACCGAACACGCCGAGGAGGTCGTCGACCAGCTGGAAGGCGATCCCGAGGCTCCGGCCGGCCTCGCCCAGCGCGCTGACGGTGGTCTCGCCGGCTCGGGCCAGCAGCGCCCCCGCCTGCAGCGGGAGCGCGAAGGAGTAGGCGCTGGTCTTCCGCTCCTCCATGTCCAGGCTCTCGGTGAGCGACGCCGTACCGAGCCCGAGGGAGAGCCGCACGTCGGCGAGCTCGCCTGCCGCTGTCGTGTGCAGCGCGGCGTCGAAGCGGTCGAGCAGCTGGTGCACCACCTCGGCCGACGCCCCGCAGGTGGCGACCGTGCGGATCGCAGCGGCCAGCGCCAGGTCCCCCGCGAGGATGCCGGCGGTGCGGGCGAGGTCGTCCGCGCCCTCGCAGGCGGCCCCGGAGTCGAGGGCATGCGCCCGGAAGGTCCCGCTCACGTTGAGCCGTCCTCGGCGCCGGTCGTCACCGTCGATGACGTCGTCGTGGATGACGAAGGCGGTGTGGAGCAGCTCGACCGCGGCACCGACCTCGATCGCGGCTGCGGAGCAGGTGCCGCCGAGGGCGTCGTGGGCCGCGGTCACCAGCGCCGGCCGGAACCGCTTGCCGCCCTCGGTGGCAGTGGCCAGGGCCTCCCAGAGCCGGGCGTGCTCGGGTCCGCTCGCCACCGCGCGAGCCCGTCCTTCGTCGAGCAGCCTCCGCAGGGCCTCGTCTGTGGTGCGTGGGCTCACCGGGTCCTCCAGCGTCGTGACGGGTCCTGGTAACAATGTATGCAAGACTTCGAGAAAAATCTAGACACGGTGAGGAGGTACGCCGCCCATGGCGTCGTCGCCACACAGAGACTTGATGACGATCAGCGACCTGGCCGAGCGCACCGGCGTACCGCCGGCCACGCTTCGCAGCTGGGAGTCACGCTACGGGTTCCCGCGCCCGATCCGGCTCGCCGGGGGACACCGCAGGTACGTCGAGCAGGACGCCTCCGCGGTGCTGGAGGTGCTGCGCCACCGCAGCTCGGGACTGGCCCTGGAGGCCGCGGTGCGGCGGGCTACCAGCGAGTCGCTCCAGGCCCGGTCGGTCTTCGCCGAGCTCCGGCGCCGGCACCCGGAGCTGACTCCGCAGCTGCTGTCGAAGCGCAGCCTCGTGGCGCTCAGCCATGCCATCGAGGACGAGAGCTGCGCGCGGGCGGAGGAGCCGCTGCTGTTCGGTGGCTTCCAGCGCGACGTCTTCCTCCGCGAGTCCTACGCGCGCTGGGTGGAGCTGGCTCGCACCGCGCGGGCCGCCGTCGTCTTCGCCGACCTGCACGACCCGCTGCCGCCGCGCCCCGGTCTGCCGATCGAGGTGGCGCTGCCCCGTGACGCCCCGCTGAACCGGGAGTGGATCGTCGTGTGCGACACCTTCGACCTGCCGGCGTGCATGGCGGCCGTCGAGCGACCCGGCCAGGCGGGTAGCCGCGACTCCCGGCGCCGCTTTGAGGTGGTGTGGACGGTCGAGCCGCGCGCAGTGCGCTTCGCCAGCCGGGTCGCGGCGACACTCGCCGACGAGTACCGGCCGGGCTGGCGCACCGCCGATCTCGCCGTCCTGGACGAGGAGCCCCCGGAGGCCTCCGCCGACCTGCGACGGGCCTCGGACCTGCTGAACCGGATGATGGGCTACCTCGACGCGGTTCACTGACCCCTGCACCGCTCCGCAGGCTCGCCACGACACCCGGGCATGGGCGAAGCCCCGCGTGGGCATCACCTGGTCGTCCGCGGCGGCATACCGACAGGCAGACCCGGCTGCTGCCAACCGGAGATGAGCGTGAGCCCCGGCCGATGCAGTGGAGTCTGCCTGTTGAGGTGCCGGCCCTTGACCGCCGGCCCGTACCGCCTCGATGCTCGGTCGACCCGCTCGAACGCCGTCTCCGGATCACCCGTGATCTCGAACGTCACCATCGCGCAAGACATGGGGCCAGGGCCCCATCCGAACTCGGGCAGGTGAATCAGTCGGGTAGCGGCAGGACCGGCTCCCCGCAGGTCGAGCATTGGACCGACTCCACGGGCTCGCCCTCGGGGACCGTGCCGGTCTCCCCGCAGTAGTCGCAGACCCAGCGCGCCATCGCCCCTCCTCTGTCTCAGCTCAGGATCCCGAGCCGCCGTGCGACCTCGTCGCCGCCGACCCGCCGGACGGTCCCGCTCGCCCTCCGCGTTCACGTCGTACGACGTGTGGTGGCGCCCGCGAGGATCTCGGCGACGAGCTCGATGTCGTCCTGGTTCGGCGTCGGGTGACCATGCGCGAGCGCCCACCCGTTGTCGCGCACCCGCGCGGGCAGGTCGGCCGTCTCGTGCTTGTCGTGCAGCGCCCACCGCGGCAGGTCTGGCACTGAGAACTCGTTACCGAGCTCGCTGTGCGGCAGCACAACGCCGTGCCCCCACGCAACATGACCTCGCCCGCCCCAGCGCGGGTCCTGCTCGACGTACCGCCGCAGGGCGTGCTTGCTGTCGCGGGCCTGGTCGACCGGCCAGCACCGCTCGTCGCCCTCGCCGCGGCGGATCCACCAGCCCCCCTCGTCGTGCCACACCGAGCCGCCCTTCACCTCGAGCACCACGATCCCGGACTCGGGAATCAGCACGACGAGATCCGCCTCGTGGTCCTTGTCCTGGTCGGTCAGACGCACGTTGGCCAGGAGGATGCAGTTGGGCGGCAACCCGTCCCGAAGCCGTTCCCAGACCTGACGCTCGGACGAAGTCGTGAACGCCGGTTCCTCCGGGATCAGCCGCACCATGGCCGCAACCTTGCCACTCCCCGAGGCCGACCGCCGTGGGCAACGCGTGCCGGCTCAGTCAGGCGCCTCCTGGACGGGGAGGCTCGCCGGCATGTCGCGGAAGGCGAGGTGGTGGCCCGTGGCGAACGGCCCCCATCACGCCGTACCCGGTGAATCGTTCGTTGTCGCCGTCGACCAGTCGGGGTCAGCCGACCACTCCGCGACGGCCTGCTGCGGTGGGGTTCGTGTCATGAGGCAAGCCTCGGCGCCCCGGCCTGGGCGTGTCGTGAGGCATCTGCCTCAACTGTCCGGGCAGGTCTGCCGGTACTCCTGGCCACCGAAGTAGCGCCGCCACTCCTCGCGCGTGAGGTTCCGCCCGGCGGTGGCACACGCGGCCTTCTCCCACGCATCGGGGTCGAGGTCGAGCCGGCCCGCCGCGTCACCCCCCACGACGACCCAACGTCCGTCCGGACGGACCGCGGAGTAGGGACCCGGCAAGGGGCCACCGAACGGTTCGAGGCCGGGCAGGGCCCATAGCCGCACGGCGCCGCTGGCGTCGTCGGAGGTCACCATCAGGGTCCCGTCGTCGGAGAAGCTCGGCCGAACCACGGACAACGGCAGCCCGTCCGCCTCCGCCGTGACGGCGAACGACGTCGGGTCCCGCAGCTGCACGGTGCCGCTCTGGGTGCTCGTCATGAGCTGACCGCTGGGCGTGAAGGCCGCGGGGATCCCGATACGCGCGGCGCGGACCGGGCTCGGCTTCCTGCCGTCGAGGTCCCAGACGGCCGTCCGGAGGCCCGTGGACGCGGTGAGCAACGGGCGGTCGGCCGCGAAGTCGACCTGGACGACGTGTGCCACGTCGGGGCCGCCGGAGATCTCGTCCGGCTCGGCGGCCAGGGCGAGCGTTGCGGTGCGTCGAACCTGGACGGCCCCACCCACGTGCCCGGTGGCCACCCATCGGCCGTCCGAGCTCGTGGAGACCAGGGTGGTCGACCACGGGGCGATGTCGGGCACCTCGACGGGGCCCTGGAGGCGTCTTCCCGTGGAGGTGTCGTACGCGCTGAGCTCGGCGGGACAGTACGCCCGCATCGACGGGTCCGACTCCGGGCACGCCAGGACGAAGACCGCCGAGCTGTCCGGGAGGAAGGACACCCCGGAGATCGAGACCCGCTCCGGGTCCGCGATGTCCAGCGCAGCGAGCGGTCGCAAGGATGCAGCGTCGAAGAGACGTACCCCGGCGCCGTACCCGGCCATTGCCAGAAGATCGCCGTCGCGGCTGAACGTCGGGAAGCCCGGCCCCAGCCGGGGAAGACCTCTGACTACGGGGCTGTCCGGTGCGACGTCCCACCTGGTGAGGGCTCCGCTCTCACCGACGGTGACGAGGTCGCCCCCGGGGAGATACGCCAGGTCCAGCGCGTCAGCCGGCACCGTGGTCTGGCGCTCGGGGCGGCCTTGCGGCCTGGCGAAGATGGACCAGGCCTCCGCCGACGACGAGCCCGCGACGGCGAGGTGGTGGCCATCGGACGACACGGCCAGGGCGAGGGTGACGTTGTCGTGCAGCAGCGGGCCCTCGATCACCCGCAACGGATCCTCGGCCAGCAGGAACGTGGCGCCGTCGAAGGTGGTCACGGCCAGGCCCGAGCGTCCGGGGAGAGCCGCGAGGTCCATCGCCGAGGGGTCGTCCGACTTCGGCAGCGCAGTGCTGCTCGTCGGCCGCGACCGACCGCCCGGTCCGGTCCGGTCCCCGTCGACCGTCCACCCGTAGATCCGGGGCGAGGCGCCGGCGTAGACGTGGGACCCGTCCGCGCTCCAGGCCAGCGAGACCAGCGGGTCCTCGTTGCCCGTGCGGAGCCGCTGCTGCACGGTCCAGGTCCTGGTGTCCAGGAGGCGTACCAGCCCGTGGCTGGTCACCGCGAGCAGCCGACGGTCCGGGCTGAAGGCGACCTTCGACTCCTCGCCGTCGGGGGTCGGCAGCCGCACCAACGGCCGGTCGAGGCCTCGCCGGTAGACCACGGCGCCGACCCCGTCGACCGACAGCCCGCCGGCGGCGGTCATGCCTCCGGCCGTGTCCACGCCGCCGGCGAAGGGGAAGGTGGGGACGTCGAACGGACCCTGCACAACGCGCCCCGAGCGCAGGTCGACGATCTCGAGGTGACCGTCGGTGTCGACGGTGGCCGCGGTGCGGGCGGAGGCGTCGACCGCAACCGCCTGGAGCCCCGCCCGGGACCTCCGCACGGTGGTGCCGACCGGTCCGGGGGTGGTCAGTGCCGTCAGCAGACCCCGGCGGGTGAGCGGTGAGTCGTCGAGCCGTCGCGCCTCGGTCGCCAGCAGAAGGGAGAGCGGCCAGTCTGACTGCCCGACGTCGTCGGCTGCCGCCAGCAGACCGGCCGTCGCGGCGTGTGCACGTGCCTCTGCCGCAGCGGCGTTGCGGTCGGCTGTCCGTCCCCGCTCGACGGCCAGCCCCGCCCCGGCGACCGCGACCACGAGAGCGGCGGCCAGGAGCCAGCGATGGTGACGCAGGCGTCGGGTCGTGCGCGCTCGCTCGTGCTCGGCCGCGGCCTCGGCCTGCACCTGCTGTGCGCGCTGCCCCTCGCTCGCGGCGAGGTAGGTCTCGACCACCGGAGGCACCGGCCCCGCCTCGGCGTACTGCAGCGCCTGGTCGAGGCGGGCGCCGCGCAGCAGCGCCCCTGGGTCCTCTCCTAGTGCCTGCCACTCCTGGGCGGACAGGACGAGCTCGGCCACGGCACGCTGCCGCGTCCTGCTCGCCTCCACCCACTCCCGCAACCGCGGCCAAAGCCTCACGAGCGCCTCATGGGCGAGCTCGACCGTCGGTTCGCGCGTGTCGGCGCGCCGGTCCGCTGTGAGCAGGTGGGCCGAGATCCACCTCTCCACCAGCTGGTCGACCCTGGACCGGTCGTCGGTTGCGAGGTCGACGAGCTCCACCCGTCCGACCCGTTGTCGCGTGACGTCACCGGAGGTGCCGACCACCACCAGGCGCTCGAGCACCCGCCGGATGACCTGCCGGTCGCGCTCGCCGAGCGAGGTGAACAGCTGCTCGGCACGGGCGCCGATGGCGCCCCCCGCCCCCCCGATCCCGCGCAGGTCCTCCTGGGTGAGCCGGGATCCCCCTCGCTCCGCGAGCGCGTGCAGGGTGAACTGCAGGGTGGGCAGCGCGGAGGGTTGGCCGACCACCGCGGTGACCAGCTCGCTGGTCACGCCCGGCTCCACGACCAGCCGGCCCGCGGCCGGACCGGTGATCGCCTCTTCCAGCTCGGCGGGGGACATCGCCGAGACCGGGAGTGCCGCGTCGCCGAGGAGGGGCCCGAAGCGGGCGTGGTCGAGCGGCCGGTCGAAGAAGTCCGACCGGATCGTGGAGACGACGGTGAGCGGGCACGACTCCTTGGTCACCCCGGTGGCGAGGGCATCCAGGAAGGCTGTCTGGGTGTCCTTGTCGTTGAGCGCGAACAGCTCCTCGAGCTGATCCACGACCAGCAGCAGCCGACCGCCCTCCGGCGTCGTCCGGGCAGCCACCCGGGCGGCCACTCGGGCGAGGGCCGACGGGTCCGCGACCAGCCCGTCGATCTCCTCGTCCACCGCCCTCGTCGCCACCTGGCGCAAGGCGTGGACCAGGTTGAGAAGCGGCTGGTCGGCGGGATGCATGACGGTGATGAGCCAGCGCGTGTCGGTCGCGCGGCGCAGGCTCGGCAACAGCCCGGCCCGGACGGCGCTGGACTTGCCGCTACCCGAGCCGCCGACCACCAGCAGGAGCCGGGGGTCCCGACGGGCGAGCATCGAGGTCATCCGTCCCACGAGCTCGCGTCGCCCGAAGAAGCGGGGCGCGTCGACCTCTTGGAACGGCCGCAGCCCGACATAGGGGTTGGCGGGCTCGCGCTGTCGCACGTGCAGCCGGTCGAGCACGGCCAGGACGGTGCGTTCGACGGAGGCGTCGCCCGGCTCCAGGTCGAGCTCCGGAGGGCTGGCCCAGCCGTCCCCCGAGCAGCCCTCCAGGCACGCGCGGACCAGACCGAGGTAGGACCCGGCATCGTCGGCCCGGGGTTGGGCAGCTCCGAGCACGGGGTCGCCGAGGAACGCCCCGCCCTCGGCGTCGAAGAGCACGCTGCCGGGCCGTACGTCCCCGTGAGCCAGGCCGCGGGCGGCGTAGTCGAGCAACGCGCCACCGACCCGCTCGGCCACGGCTACCGCGTCGGCGGCCGACAGGGCGCCGCCCTGCAGCCGGTCCCGCAGCGTGCCGCCAGGCATGCGGCGCATGACCAGAGCGGCCAGGCCGGGCTCGCGCCAGGCGTCGTACAGCGGCACCGCGGTCGGGCTGTCCACTGCGGCGGCCGCACGGGCATCGACTTCGAAGGACCCCACCACGTCCGGGTCGTCCGCGACGTCCTCGCGGTAGATGCGGACCGCGTAGTCACGCTCCAGCCCGGGCAGCCGGGCGGCGAAGACGGTGCCGAGTCGACCGCTGCCGAGCCGCGCGCCCAGCCGGTACCCCCGCAGCGTCTGGCCCCGGTCGGGATCGGGTGCCAGATCGGGCGCCCTGGACAGGATCTGCTGTTCGAGCCGCACCATCTCCGGACCCGGCTCTATCCCCAGCTCATCGACCAGCGCGTGCCGGTGGTCCTGGTACACCACGAGCGCCTCGGCCGGTCGCCCGCTGGCGTACAGCGCGCGCATCAAACGGAGCGCGAGCCCTTCTCGGAACGGGTCCTCGCTGAGCAGCTCCCGCAGCAGGGGCACCGTGTCTGCACTGTTCCCGCAGGCGAGCTCGGCGTCCACGAGGTGCTCGACCGCGGTGAGCCGCAGGTCGTCCAGGCGGCTGCACTCGGGCCGGGCCCACCAGACCTCGGCCAGCTCGGGGTACGCCGGACCGCGCCAGAGCTCCAGCGCACTGCGCAGAACGGGCACCGCAGACGAGGCGTCGCCCCGCTCGAGGTGCCGGCGCCCCCGGGCGACGAGGCGCTCGAACTGCACGGCGTCGACCTGGTCGTCGGGCGCCCACAGCACGTAGCCCGCCGGTTGCCGGTCGATGCGAAGCGAGCCGTCGTCGACCCTCTTGCGCAACCGGGTGAGGTAGGTGCGCAACGTGGCCGCAGCCTTGGGCGTCGGGGCATCCCCGAACACCGCCTCGAGGAGTCGCTCCACGGGGACCGGCCGGTTGCGGTGCGACAGCAGAGCAGCCACCAGTCGGGGGAGCCTCTCCCCTGCCAGCTCGACGGGTTGGCCTCCCGCGGCCAGCTGAAGCGGTCCCAGCACCCGGAACTCGATCATCAGCCGTCACCTCACCCGACCCGCGGGACGCTACGGCCAGTGTGTTGCACCAACGTTGCAGCGGCAACGCCTCCACCGAGGCGGTGCAAGCGCTGCAATCCCCCTGGCCAGCAACGCATTCGGGAAGCTGGGTCTCTGTTCGGCGCAGGCTCCCGTCGCGGCGCGGCGCGGCGGGCCGGGCGTGGCAGGCGCAACGAGCAGGCAACGGCCTCACGTCAGGGTCAGGGACCGAGACCAGGCTGCTCGAACCGGCGTGACTCCCGCACCCGGTTCACGGCAGCAACCCGACCACGACCACGGAGGCCACGATGACGGAGACGGCGAGGACGGAGAGCGCCATGACGGAGACGGCGAGGACGAGGCGGCTCCGGCCCGATCGACGCGGACGCGCCGGTCGGTTCCTGGCACTGCTGCTGGTGACGACCGCGGCGGTGTCGGCCGCCGCCGGAGACGCCAGTGCCGCGGCGGCTGGCCGCCACCTCGTGGACACCGCCGTCGTCGAGGAGCCCTACGACAGCGGGACCTCGGCTCCCGACCCGTACTTCCTGCAGGTGTGCGGGCTGGAGGTCCGGCTGGTCGGCACCAGCACGGCCACGGTGTCGATCTGGTCCGACGACACGGTCACGGCGCGAGCTGCCGAGAGCTACGACTGGTACGACTTCAGCACCGGCGAGCGCCTGCTCTACCAGAGGGACCGGGCCGTGGCCAACGACCAGCTCCTCTCCAGGGTCGTGGACGAGACGGCGGGCACCGTCACCGACACCTTGCAGAGCAAGTCGACCGGGATCCAGGTCCGGTTGTTCCGCCCCCACCGGGGCGTCCAGGCGATCGACGTGGGGATCGCCAGCGGCTCGCTGACCCTGGTGTTCGACCTCGAGACCGGTGAGCTCATCGACATCAGCGCCGACCCGGAGCTGGTGGCGGGCCACCACCCCTTCTGGCTCGACTTCCCGGACACCACCAATCTGGACCAGAAGATCTGCGAGCTGCTGGGATCGTGAGGGGGCGCCCGGGCTCGTGGTCGGGTCCGCGCTGGCTCGAGGCCAGTTCCTCGACGCACTGGCTCGGGTCGCTCGGGCGGCTTCGCCCTGGATCCCGAGGTCGTCACCCGCCTGCTCTCCCCACGGCGTGACGGGTGCTGCTGACGGCGCTGGAGCGTGACGTCCCGTCCCCGAGGGCCGAGGGATACACCCGCGTCGGCATCGGTCGCCGCCTGTGGCTCTCGGGCCGGATGGTCGAGACGCACGTGGGCTCGGGCCGGATGGTCGAGACGCACGTGGGCAACTCATCGCGGAACTCGGACTGACCGACTCCGAGGAAGAGCACCGCCGGGTGCTGGCCGCTCATCCATCTCGGCCACCGCGCGTAGCTCCACGAACCAGGAACGGCCCTCGGGCCCGGTCAATGTCCCGGGCCCAAGGGCCGTTCGTAGCGGGTGCGCGAGGGGGGAGTTGAACCAGAGTCATTTGACGCTCCGTTTCACTGTTTCCACGGGTCAGAGGCGGTTTTGCCGCTCCCGTTGCCTCCCGTTGGGCACCGTTTCCAGGTGGGGCGTGCTACCCGAGGTAGCACCAGCGCAATTTTGAGTTGAGTACGGCGGAAGTCCGCCGATGAGGTCAAGACTAGCGAGATTTGGACGGATTTCGAGCGAGTGGGGAAGTCGTCCACCCTCGCCACCGCCGTGGGCGCCCACGCGTGTGCGCGACGGGACGGCTGAGTGAACGCATGCAGCACCCTTGGGTAGACGCCCGCGACGTCGGGGCACCTGGCGCGAGGCATGCGTCCATCCGCACACGCCGCGTTGTTCCGTGGTTGTTCCTAGCCTGGTTGACACCTGCCGCAACCTGCCTCATGCTGGGTGCGGTACAACGCTGGAACAACGGATGGAGGCGGCATGAAGTACTACACCGCGACCAAGAGTCGCAGCCAGGGGCGCGATAGCTGGGCGGTCATCTTCCGCCACCCCGTTCGTCACGACGTATCGACGGGTAAGCCGGGCCGCCGGGTTCGTCGCGGGCTCGGCACTGCGGACGAGGCTGAGGCGAACCGCCTCGTTGACCAGTTGAACGAGATGCTTCGGACCGAAGCTCTGTGGGAGCCGACGGCCCGCTCCACCGCGGCGGGACGCTTTGACGCCCGGATCGTCGACATCTTCTACGACGGTCTCGAGGCTACCCAGACCGACTTCGCTGAGCTTCGCCGAGCACCTGATCCCGCTTCCCACCAGTGATGACGGATATCGGACCGTGCTCCTGCTCGGCACCACAGGCGCCGGCAAGACGACCCTCGTCCGGCAGTTTCTGGGGACCGACCCTGCGACAGAGCGCTTCCCGTCCACCTCGACAGCCAAGACCACGGTGGCCGACACGGGCTCATCACGACTGACGAACCCATCTATCGAGCCGCCGTGACCTTCGCGCCCCGCGACGAGGTCATCGACTACCTGACGGAGAACGTCTCGGAGGCTGCTCTCGCTGTCTATCGCCAGCGCAGTGATGAGGAGATCGCTCGTCTTCTTCTTGACCATGTCAACCAACGCTTCCGTTTCAGCTACGTCCTGGGCCGTGGCCCTACCGCTATCGAGGACGACTCCGCGGACGATGACCTCGTCACCGATGACGACGAGGGGGACGAGGACGACCTCGACCCGAACGAGTACGGAAACGTCGATCTCGCCGCGACCGCTCAGGTCGTGGCGGATGCCGTCGATCGGGTCAAGGCTGTCGTCGCCCGCCACGCAGACGACGTGATCGAGAACCTCGCCGACGTCGAGGAGGACGAACGAGTTCTGGCCGAGTTCATCGAGGAGAACCTCGATGCCGATCTGCGCCAGTCTGACGAGTTCCACCAGATCGTGGACTCGCTTGTCGATGAAATCGAGAAGCGATTCGTCGCGCTCGAGGTCGGAGACCTGAAGGAAAGCGACAGGGCTGGCCGTGCTGTGGTCCTGGGAGTCCGATGACCGAGCAGCCTTCATCAAGGTGGTGGCCCGTTCTCGAGCAACTACGCCAAGCTGTTTGGCCGATTGCTGACTCCCCTTGTCAACGGCATCCGTGTCAGCGGTCCATTCCAGCCCGAGTGGGCCTCTGAGCCGATGCGCTTGGTCCTCGTCGATGGAGAAGGCCTCGGACATACGCCGAAGTCGGTTGCCACCTTGTCGACCCACGTCGCCACTCAGCTCCAGGAGGTTGACGCCGTCCTGCTCGTCGACAACGCCGCGCAGCCGATGCAGGCCGCACCGGTTGCGGCGCTGAAGGGCATTGCCGTGTCCGGCAATGCAGCCAAGCTGCACATCGCCTTCACGCACTTCGATCAGGTCAGGGCGACAACCTGCCAACGTTCAGCGCGCGGGAAGAGCACGTGCTCGCCTCCGTGGAGAACGTCTTGAAGGCGATCGGCGACGAGCTCGGCCCGCCGCAGAGCGGGTGCTCCGCAGGCGGCTGGACAACGCTCGATTCTTTGTAGGCGGTATCCAGGAGAAGCTCGATAGCAAGCGGAAGCTCGGTGCTCGCACCATCCAGCAGCTCGACGCCCTCGTCACGGTGTTGGGGCACCCGGAGCAGGCAGCGGACACCGGGCCGAGCCGTCCGGTATTCGACCGCATGAATCTGTCGCTTGCCGTCACCGAAGCGGCCAAGACTTTCCACACGCGCTGGCACGGTCTCTTCGGGCTCGATGTCAACCCCGACGCCCCCAAGGAACACTGGACGCGGTCAAGCGTTGACTCGTCGCCTGGCCGAAGGCTGGAGTGATGAGTACGACAGCCTCAAGCCTGTCGCAGACCTGCGCTACAACCTGCAGCGTCAGGTGTACCTGATGCTGCAGCGTCCGGTCCGCTGGGAGAACGGCGAGCCGAGCGACGACGAGAAGCAGGCTCTCATCGACGCGATGTCCAACTCCATGACCAACAAGCTCGTCGCGCTGTCGAAGCGGCGATGGGCGAGGACGTGCGGCTTGGCTGGCAGGAGGCCTACGCGCAGAGGGGGCCCGGCTCAACCTTTGTGCGCGCGCGGATCATCGCAACGACGTCTATGACCGCGGCGCCCCGGTACCCACAGTGAGCGCATCGCCCGACCAGAACCGTTTCCTCAAGGACGTTGCTCGAGTCGTCAGCGAGGTCGCTGAGGAGTTCGACGTCATCCTCGAGTGACACCGAGCCGAAGGGCTGCTTCCCGGTTGCCTGTCATCCCCAGAAGATCGGGTCGCCGCTGTTGTCGATGTAGTCGAGCAGCGCGTGGACGTTCCTGGTCGGGTGCTTGCGCTTGTACTCATGGAACTTCAGGTTCCGGTCGCGCCAGCAGATCGCCCACTGGCCGGTCGCCTTGGTGTAGCGCAGCCGGGCGATCGGGAAACGGGTGTGCTCGCCGACACCGTCCCAAGGCGGGCGAACCTCGACGATGTTGACGTACCGGTCGGCGACGTTGACCTCAACCCTCACCTGCTCCCACAGGTGCTCAGG